>NZ_JBIVXV010000007.1:0-20342 GCF_044769385.1 Streptomyces sp. NPDC090445
TCTGGCGTTGATTTTTGGCACGCTGTTGAGTTCTCAAGGAACGGACGCTTCCTTTGTACTCACCCTCTCGGGCTTTCCTCCGGGCTTTCGTTCTTCGTTTCCGACTCTATCAGATCCTTTCGGGCCTGACCCCCAGTCAGCGGGGTTTGCCTTCCGGGCTGTTGGGCCCTTCCGACTCCCAGAACTCTAGTGGATTTCCCGGCCGATTCATAATCGGCCTTCGAGAATTAATTCGGGCATGCCGAATGAGTTCCCGGTGGGAGTTCGTGCAGAGTTGGGCGCCGCGACGAGGCGGCTGGATGGCTGTCGCCACAACCTTTCGGCTCTGGGACAACCCGCAGAACTTTACGGATCGCGAGGGGCCGTGTCAACCCTTGCGTCGGCGGGTCCGTCAGCTGCGCGACTGGAGGTCCTCCACGCGGTCCAGCAGGCGCGTGAGCATGTCGCCCAGCCGGCCGCGCTCCTCCGTGGAGAGGTCCTGGAGCAGGTCCTCCTCGAACAGGGTGGCCGCGCGCATGGCGTCGAGCCACTTGCTGCGGCCCTCGTCCGTGAGCTCCACGATCACGCGGACCCGGTTGGACTCGTCGCGCTCGCGCGTGACCAGCCTCTCCGCCGTCATGCGGTCGATCCGGTGGGTCATCGCCGCCGGAGTCAGGCCGAGCTGCTTCGCGAGCTCGCTCGGGCCCATCCGGTACGGGGCTCCGGAGAGTACGAGGGCCTTGAGGACCTCCCACTCCGCGTTGCTGATGCCGAGGGCCGCGGCCTGGCGTCCGTACGCGACGTTCATGCGGCGGTTCAGCCGGCTGAGCGCCGAGACGACCTTCTCCACCTGGGGATCGAGGTCCTGGAACTCGCGCTGGTAGACGGCGATCTGCTCGTCGAGGCTCGGCTCGTGGACGGCCGCAGTGCCGTCGGGGGTGTCACCCATGGTCCGAAGTATCGCATGAGCTCGTTGGCGTCTAACTCCTTCGATGTGTACTCTTAAGCGTCGAACTTTAGGTGTGAAGTCTTCAGGCTTCAGCTATCAAGGCAGGTGAGAAGTGACCAAGGTGATGGGCGCCGCGATGCGGCGGATCCAGGCCGGCAACGCGCTGACCGCGTTCGGTATCGGCTTCACGGTTCCGTTCCTCTACATCTACGTGGCGCAGGTGCGAGGACTCGGCTCCATGGCGGCCACGAGTGCGTTCGTGGCCTTCGCCGTGAGCGCGCTGATCGCACTGCCCTTCACCGGTCGCGTCATCGACCGCCGCGGTCCCGTCCCCGTCGTCATCGGCGCGGCCGTCGCCGCGTCCGCCGGTGCGCTGGCGCTGGGGCTGTCCACCGGCATCGTGCCGATCCTGCTGTCCGCGCTGGCGCTCGGCGCCGGGCAGGCCGTCATGCAGCCCGCGCTCGCCACGATGATCGTGTGGTGCTCCACCCCGGCCACCCGGACCCGGGCCTTCGCCCTGCAGTTCTTCATGCAGAACCTGGGGCTGGGCATCGGCGGCCTCATCGGCGGCCAGATCGTCGACGAGAGCCGGCCCGCCAGCTTCACCCTGCTGTTCGGCATCGAGGCCGTGATGTTCCTGGTCCTCGCCGGCGTCATCCTCACCGTGCGGATGCCGCACGCGCCGAGCATCAAGGACGCCATGCCGAAGGACCCGGCGCAGACGGGCGGCGCCTGGAAGCGGCTCATGCAGCACAAGGTGATGGTCCAGCTGCTGGTGCTGGGCTTCGTGATCTTCTTCGCCTGCTACGGGCAGTTCGAGTCGGGCCTGGCCGCCTTCGGTACCGAGGCCGCCCGGAT
Organism: Streptomyces sp. NPDC090445; assembly: GCF_044769385.1. Lineage (NCBI taxonomy): Bacteria > Bacillati > Actinomycetota > Actinomycetes > Kitasatosporales > Streptomycetaceae > Streptomyces > Streptomyces sp. NPDC090445. Next base: position 1,787 of record NZ_JBIVXV010000007.1, read on the forward strand.
CTCCCCGTCCACGCTCGGCTTCGCCCTGGCCGCCAACACCGGCGCGATCGTCCTCGCGCAGTTCGCGGTGCTGCGGCTCGTCGAGAAGCGCCGGCGGTCGCGGGTGATCGCGCTGGTCGGCCTGATCTGGACGGTCGCCTGGGTGATCGCCGGGTTCTCGGGCCTGGGGCACGGCAGCTCTGTGATGGCCGCCGCCGCGTTCATCACCACGTACGGGCTCTTCGGGATCGGCGAGGCGATGCTGTCGCCGACCCTCGCCCCTCTGGTGGCCGACCTGGCGCCGGAGGGCTCGGTGGGCCAGTACAACTCGGCCTTCGCGCTGGTCAAGCAGCTCGCGCTGGCGCTGGGGCCGCTGGGCGTGCCGCTGGGTGCGGGGGTGCCGATGCTGTACATCGCGGTGTTCGTCGCGGCGTCGCTGGGCATCGCCTGGCTCGCGCTGCGGCTCGGCGCGCAGCTGAGCCCCGTGCAGGACCGGCCGTCGTCGGCGAAGACCGAGCCGGTTGCGGCCGGAGGCGCGAAGGCTGCCGGCGGTGCCGGAGCGGTGGCTCCGGTGGGTGCTGCCGTGGTCGCCGCGGAGCCTGTGGCCGCGTAGCGTCCATATATACGTATGAAGGTGCGAGGGAGGCTCGGTCCTGGGACCGGGCCTCCCTCGTCTTTTCCGGTTTTCCGGTTTCTCGGGCTTCTGGTTTTCCGGGTTTCCGGGTTTCCGGCTACTTGTCCGGCAGGGCGAACTCGCACCAGACGGCCTTGCCGCCGCCCGGGGTGCGCCGGCAGCCCCAGGACGAGGCGATGGTGGCGATGATCGAGATGCCGCGGCCGGTCTCGTCGCCCGGTTCGGCGCGGCGGCGGCGCGGCAGGTGGTCGTCGCCGTCGGTGACCTCGACGATCAGGCGGCGGTCGGTGCGGCGCAGCCGCAGGCGCATGGGCGGGGTGCCGTGCTGGAGGGAGTTCGCCACGAGCTCGCTCGCTGCGAGGACCCCCAGGTCGCACAGCTCGACCGGGAAGCGCCAGGAGGTGAGGACCCCCTGGGCGAAGGCGCGGGCGCGCGGGGCGGCCTCGACACCGCCGAGGAGGTCGAGGGCGGCGTTGTGGAAGAGCTCGGCGTCGGCTCCGGTGCGGTGCGGCTGCTGGAGGACCATGACGGCGACGTCGTCGTCGTGGTCGGCGTCCACGCCGAGCGCGCGCATCAGGCGGTCGCAGATGACGGACGGGGTGCCCTGGGCTCCGGCGAGGGCGCGCTCCAGGGCCGCGACCCCCTCGTCGATGTCCTCGCCGCGGCGTTCGACGAGGCCGTCGGTGTAGAGGACGGCGGTGGAGCCCGGGCCCAGCGGGATCGTGCCCGAGGTGTGCAGCCAGCCGCCGGTGCCGAGCGGCGGGCCGGTGGGGTCGGCCGCCCGGTGGACGACGCCGTCCGCGTCGCGCACCAGGATGGGGAGGTGGCCCGCGGAGGCGTAGGCGAGCAGGCCCTCGTTGGGGTCGTGGACGGCGTAGACGCAGGTGGCGATCTGGCTGGCGTCGATCTCGGCGGCGAGGCCGTCGAGGAGCTGGAGCACCTCGTGCGGGGGCAGGTCGAGGCGGGCGTACGCGCGGACCGCGGTGCGCAGCTGGCCCATGACGGCGGCGGCGCGGACCCCGCGGCCCATGACGTCGCCGATGACGAGGGCGGTGCGGCCGGCGCCGAGGGTGATGACGTCGTACCAGTCGCCGCCGACGGCGGCCTCGGTGCCGCCCGGGTGGTAGGTGGCGGCGATGCGGAGGTCGTCGGGCTGCTCCAGCTCCTGCGGGAGGAGGGAGCGCTGGAGGGTGACGGCGGCCTCGCGCTGGCGGCGCTCGCTGGCGCGCAGGCGCTCGGCGGCTTCGGCGTGGTCGGTGACGTCGGCGAGGTGGATGAGGACGCCGGTGTGGTGGGGGTGCGGGTCGGCCTCGGTGTCGGGGGCGGCCTTGGGGAACTCGACCGGGGTGCAGGTGACCGTGTAGCAGTTGCCGCCGCCGGGGGCGGTGCGGTTCTTGGCGGTACGGGGCCTGCCGCTGCGCTGGACCTGGTCGAGGAGCGGGAGCAGGCCCAGCTCGCCGAGTTCGGGGAGGGCTTCGTGGGCGGGGGCGCCGGCGGGGCGGGGGCCGAAGCCCGCGGTGTAGGCGTCGTTGACGTAGGCGACGCGGTGCTCGGGGCCGTGGACGAGGGCGACGAGGGCCGGGAGCCGGCCGAGGACCTCGCGTACGGAGAGCTCGTCGAGGGAGGGCACGGCGGGGACGGGGCCGCTGCCGGCGCCCTGGCCGGTGTCGGCGGCGGCGCCCGGGCCGGTGCCTTTGCCGCCCGGGCCCGGGCCGGTGCCCGTGCCGGAGGCGGTGGGGTCGGCCGGGCCGCCGTCGGGGGCGGCCGCGGGGCGGCCTGCTGCGCCGCGGGCAGCCGGGACGGCGCCCTCGCCGCGCTTGGCCTGTGCGGCGGCATGTTCGGACCGGGCGGCGGCGCGGCGCTGCGTTCCGGGAAACCGGGCGCTCCAGCGCGTGAAGTTCACTGCGTTCAAGCCTCGTGGTGTCGCAAGTGGTCGCGGTCGCTGTCGTCGCTGTATCGCTGGGTGGGTCGTCGGTATGGATCGCTGGACGGTGTCACTCTGCGCAGGTGCGAGCACACCTATGGTCACACGTCCAGTGTGGCCGACGGCACTGACAGCGTCAGCCCTGGCTTTCCTGCGGGGGTTCGGGGGCGGGCTTCGAGGGTGGTGGCGCGTGGTGCCGGTGGCCGCCTCCGGCGGCGAGTTCGAATTCTGCCCTGGGGTGTTCGAGGGAGCCGAGGGAGACGATCTCGCGTTTGAAGAGGCCGGCGAGGGTCCATTCCGCGAGGACGCGCATCTTGCGGTTGAACGTGGGGACCCGGCTGAGGTGGTATGCGCGGTGCATCAACCAGGCGGGATAGCCCTTGAGCTTGCGGCCGTAGACGTGGGCGACGCCCTGGTGGAGGCCGAGGGCGGCGACGGAGCCGACGTACTGGTGCGCGTACTCGGTGAGGACCTCGCCGCGGAGGGAGGCGATGAGGTTGTCGGCGAGGACCTTGGCCTGGCGGACGGCGTGCTGCGCGTTGGGGGCGCACTCGCGGCCCGGGTCGGCGGCGGTGATGTCGGGGACGGCGGCGGCGTCGCCGGCGGCCCAGGCGTGTTCGACGCCCTTGACGGTGAGGAAGGTGGTGCAGACGAGGCGGCCGCGTTCGTTGCGGGGGAGGTCGGAGGCGGCGAGGACCGGGTGCGGTTTGACGCCGGCGGTCCAGACGACGGTGCGGGTGGGGAAGCGGGCGCCGTCGCTGAGGACGGCGACGCGGTTCTCGCAGGATTCGAGGCGGGTCTCCAGGCGGACGTCGATGCCGCGGCCGCGCAGTTCGCGGACGGTGTAGACGCCCATCTCGGGGCCGACCTCGGGGAGGATGCGGTCGCTGGCCTCGACCAGGACCCACTTCATGTCCTCGGCCTTGACGTTGTGGTAGTAGCGGGCGGCGTAGCGGGCCATGTCCTGGAGCTCGCCGAGGGCCTCGACGCCCGCGAACCCGCCGCCGACGAAGACGAAGGTGAGGGCGGCGTCGCGGATGGCGGGGTCGCGGGTGGAGGACGCGATGTCCATCTGCTCGATGACATGGTTGCGCAGCCCGATGGCCTCCTCGAGGGTCTTGAAGCCGATGCCGTAGTCGGCGAGGCCGGGAACGGGGAGGGTGCGGGAGACCGAGCCGGGGGCGACGACGATCTCGTCGTACGCGATCTCCTGGGGGCCGGTGCCCTCGTCGGCGGTGGCGAGGGTGGTGACGGTGGCGGTGCGCTGGGCGTGGTCGATGCGCCGGGCCTCGCCGATGACGATGCGGCAGCTGTCGAGGAGGCGGCGCAGCGGGACCACGACGTGGCGGGGGGAGATGGAGCCGGCGGCGGCCTCGGGGAGGAACGGCTGGTACGTCATGTAGGGGTCGGGGGTGACCACCGTGACCTCGGCTTCGCCCGCTCTGAGCCGCTTCTGGAGCCGGAGGGCCGTGTACATGCCGACGTAGCCGCCGCCGATGACGAGGATGCGCCGGGGGCCGGACGCGGCGGGGGGCGTGGCGTCCGGGTCGGGGCGGGGGGTGGCGTCCGGGGTGGAACCGGGCGCGGCGGAGTCGGCGGCGGACGCGGCGGAGCCGGCGCCCGACGCGGCGGAGCTGCCGGAAGGGGCGGGCGTGGCGGAGCCGGCGGGCGTGTTACCGGGGGCCGTGCCTCGGGAGTTGGCTGCCTTCACCATCCCATGACGCAACGTGGCCGGGAGTTTGTCCACAGGCCTGACACATTGTGTGACCGGAGGGGGCGGTGGGACAGGGCACTCGGACGGCTCGGGAGGGGGTGGAGTTCCGCAGGTCAGAGGGTGCGGAGAGGGTGGTTCCGGAGGCCCGGATCGGAAAAGTGGGGGCGAATGCTCCGATCGGGCGGCGGTCCGTCGGGGGCTGCCTCTTCTGAATTGACTCTGGCTCAACTATGTTCGTATCTCGTCGAGGAGTGAGACCGAGGCCACTGACCGTGGCCAACCTCGACACACGGCGGGGATGTCTCCGGGGGGAGACAAGCGATTACCGGGGGATACATATGAACATGTCCGATTTCCATGGTTCTGCGACCGCGCTCTCGACCGAGAGCGGCGGTCGGGTGATGGCCGGCGGCGCGAGCACCACCGCGACCGGGGTGGGCCGCACCACGCCGCTGCGCGTCGACGCCCAGCGCAACCTCGAGCACGTGCTGCGTGCTGCCCGCGAGGTCTTCGGCGAACTGGGCTACGGGGCCCCGATGGAAGATGTGGCGCGGCGCGCGCGTGTCGGTGTCGGCACGGTGTACCGGCGCTTTCCCAGCAAGGACGTCCTGGTCCGCCGAATAGCCGAGGAAGAGACCGCCCGGCTGACCGAGCAGGCCAAGACCGCGCTGGGGCAGGAGGAGGAGCCGTGGCAGGCGCTGTCGCGCTTCCTGCGCACCTCCGTCGCTTCGGGCGCCGGGCGGCTGCTGCCGCCGCAGGTGCTGCGGGTCCGCTCCGCCGACGACGCCGAGGAGGCTCCGGAGGTACGGGTCCCCCACCAGCGTCAGGCCGGTGAGGGCGGCGGGGCTCCCGAGCTGCGGGTCGTGGGCGGGCGGACTGCCTCGGAGGACGAGCCGTCGGCGGACGCGGGCGCGGGCGCGCTGCTCGAAGTGGTCGGCCGACTGGTCGACCGTGCCCGGGAGGCCGGTGAGCTGCGGGCCGACGTCACGGTGGCCGATGTGCTGCTGGTCATCGCCACGGCCGCGCCGGCCCTGCCCGACCCGGCGCACCAGGCGGCGGCTTCGGCCCGCCTCCTGGACATCCTGCTCGAGGGGCTGCGCTCACGCACGGCCTGATCCGCAATCAGGCACCGGCAGGAGCGCGCCCGGTCCCGGGGCCGGATGGCCCGGGGGCCGGGCGCGGCTCGTTGGCCGGGCGGACCTCGTCGGCCGGGCGGCCTGTTCGGTTGGGCGGGCCTCGCTGGCCGGGCAGGCCTGTTCGGTTGGGCGGCCTGTTCGGTTGGGCGGGCCTCGTCGGCCCGGTGGGTCGGCGGGGGCGGGCTCACCCGTGCGGGTGAGGGGCGCGAGCGGCGCTCGGCCGGAGGCTGCCCGGACGGGTGGAAGGCGTGGAGCGCGGTTCGGCGCGCGCCCCCCGTGTGACACGCTTGAACGGTGTACCGGTTGAGTCTGGCGTGCGGGAGCTTCCGCGATGAGCGTTGACGGTCGGGAAGAACCGATCGGTGGTGCCGGCGGCGAGGTCGAGGCGGCGAGCCGGCCCGTACGGCAGGTCCCGGCCCAGCGCGAGCCACGCGGCAGGCACGCCCGCCCGGGCTCTGCAGGGAGCGAGCTGCCGCCGTCCGACGGCGATCTGATCGCCCTGATGCGCGCCGGGGACGACAGGGCGTACGCGGAGCTGTTCCGTCGGCACGCCGATTCCGTACGGCGCTACGCGCGCACCTGCTGCCGGGACGGGCACACGGCCGACGACCTGACCGCCGAGGTGTTCGCGCGGACGCTGCAGGCGGTGCGCGGCGGGGCCGGGCCGGACCAGGCGGTGCGGGCCTATCTGCTGACCACGGTGCGGCGGGTCGCCGCGGCATGGTCGAAGACGGCCAAGCGGGAGCATCTCGTCGAGGACTTCGCCCTGTTCGCGGAGCAGGCTGCCGCGGGCACCGAGTCCGGCAGCGGGCTGTCCGGCCTGGCCGGGGACGACGCGCTCGAACCGGGCGCGGACGTCCGGGCGATGCACCGGGCGGAGCAGTCGCTGGCCGTGCAGGCCTTCCGGAGCCTGCCCGAACGGTGGCAGGCCGTGCTGTGGCACACCACGGTCGAGGACTCCCCGCCGAGCGCGATCGCCCCGCTGTTCGGGCTGAGCGCCAACGCGACCGCGGTGCTGGCCGGCCGGGCCCGGGAGGGCCTCAAGCAGGCGTACCTGCAGGCGCATGTGAGTTCGGCGCTCAGTGCGGGCGGGGACTGCGCGCGGTACGCGGACCGGCTGGGCGCCTATGCCCGTGGCGGGCTGCGGATGCGGGCGGAGCGGGGGCTGCGCAAGCACTTGGAGGAGTGCGTCAAGTGCCGGCTGGCCGCCGGGGAGCTGAAGGACGTCAACGCGGGCATTCCCGCGCTGCTGCCGGTCGCGGTCATCGGGTGGTTCGCCGCCGGGTACGCGGCCAAGGCGGCCGGTGTGGTGGCCGGCGGTGCCGTCGCCGCGGGCGGTGCGGGAGTTGCGGCCGCTGCCGCGGGTGGTGCCGGCTCTGCGGGGGCCGCGGGCGGGTCTGCCGGTGGTGGGGCCGCTGCCGGTGGGGCTTCCGCCGGTGGGGCTGCGGGGGCCGGGGGTGCGGGGTCCGGGGGCGGGGTCGGCGGGGCGGTGGTGTCCGAGGGGCTCGGGGTGCCGGCCAAGGCCGCGCTCGCCGCCGGGCTCGCGGTCGCCGCGGCCGCCGGGGTGGTGTTCGCGCTGGCCGGGGACGAGCCCGAGCCGGTGCCCCAGGCGAGGCCCGCGCCCGGTGTGACGGCGCCGGCCGTCCCGGCGCCGCGGCCGTCGAGCCCTGCCCCGGCCCCGGCCGTGTCCGGGCCGCCGGCCGCGGAGGAGCCCGTACCCGTACCGCCCGCGTCGAAGCCCGCGGTGCCGCCCGCTCCCGCTCCGTCCACGTCGGCATCGGCGTCGGCATCGGCGTCGGTGCCGCAGGCCGCGCCGACGCCCTCGGCCGGTGCCGCGAAGCCGGCGCCGTCGGCGCCGTCGGCGCCGGCCCCCGCGACGCCCAGCCCGGCGCCGCCGAAGCCCTCGCCCACACCGGGCCCGCCGCAGCCGCCGCAGGGGTACCGGCTGGCCGGGCTCGCCCACTCCGTGCTCGGCAACCACAGCGGCCCCGAACTGCAGACCTGGCACAGCAGCTGGGTGTGGCAGCGCTGGGGGCTGGAGATCGCCGACCGGCGCTACGCGCACGGGATCACCGTGCGCGCCCCTTCCTCGGTGGAGATCGCCCTCAACCGGCAGTGCGGCTCGTTCTCGGCGCGGGCCGGGGTGGACGGCCTGTCGCTGCTGTCCGACGGCAAGGTCCGGTTCTCGGTGTACGCGGACGGGCAGCGGCTGTGGCGGTCCGGCCCGCTCGGCCACGACGACCCGGCGGCGGCCGTGAGCGTCCCCCTGACCGGGCGCAAGACGGTGCGGCTGGTGGTCGAGCAGGTGGGGCAGGGCCGGATGCCGGCGCTGGCGAGCTGGGGCGACGCGGTGATCAGCTGCCGCTGAAGGCGGGCCGCGGGCAGCGGGCAGCGAGCAGCGGGGGTCAGGAGAGGGCCGGGCGGGGGGTGGGGACGCCGTTGGGGACGGCTCGGCGGCGCGGGGTGGTGGTGCCCGTCCAGCAGGTGCCGCGGCGGTTGAGCAGGCGGCCGAGCCAGAGCTCCATGGAGACGAGTTCGGCGAGGCCGTCCAGCGGGACGGGGCGGCCCTCGGCCGCGTCCAGCAGGGCCTGTTGGACGACGCGGGCCTCGATCAGGCCGGCGTCGGCGAGGAGCGGGGTGGCGAACAGGGCGAGCAGGGAGTCCAGGGCGGCACGCAGGCCCAGGCGGGTGGCGGTCTCGTTCGGGGTGTGGGCGGTGGCGCCCCATCCCGGGGGGAGTTCGCGGACGCCGGCCGAGGACAGCACGCTGCGCAGGATCGCGGCGCGCGCCCCCGGCTGGACGCGCAGGGACTCGGGGAGGGCGCGGGCGGCCCGTACGACCTGGTTGTCGAGGAAGGGGGCGTGCAGGCGCTGGCTGCGGACCTCGGCGGCCTGTTCGAAGACGCGGTGGTCGGCGGCGTGGCGGGCCAGGGCGGACCGGGCGCGGGCCTCGCCGGGCCGCAGCGAGACGGGGGGCCGGCCTGCGGCGGCCGCGAGGCGGATCGATACTTCCGCGAGCGCCTCGCCGGTCAGCCAGCCCGCGGCCGGGCCCGGCCGGGACCAGGTGAGGGCGGCGAGCGAGGCGTCGACCGGCCCGGACGAGGGCCCGTCGCACACGTCGCCGTCGCGCAGCCGGGCCGCGGCGGCCTCCATGCCGGTGCGGTACGGCGTACGGGCGAGGCGGCGGGCCGCCGAGTAGACGGAGAAGGGGACGAGGAGGGAGGCGGGCGTGTCCGCCGGGGCCGAGCGGGCGAGGGCGGCCATGGGGCGCAGCAGGTGGCGGCGCCTGCGGTCCATGAGGAGGTCGGCGAGGCGGGCCGGGTGGGCGTCGAGGACCTGGCGGGCGCCGTGTCCGACGAAGTGGTCGGCGGAGCCGGCGGCGAGCCGGCGCCGCTCGCGGGCGGCGAAGACCAGCGAGGGGCCGGGTTCGTCGGTGAGGGGTCCGTCGAGGTCGGCGTACGGGAGGGCTTCCTCGGCCGCGGCGACGACGACGTGGTGCAGCCGGGGGTTGGCGGCGATGGCGTGGGCGCGTTCGAGTTCGGCCTCGCGGCCCCGGGGGGTGGCGAGGTCGTTGAAGGTGACGGCCAGCAGCCGTTCCCCGGTGCGTCTGGCGATGGTGCCCGGCTGGCCGGGCAGGCCGGCGGCGAGCAGCGCGAGGGTTGCGGAGGCGCTGCCCCCGGAGAGGTCGGCGCCGACGCCCGGTACGGGTGCCCCGCGGGCCGCGCGCCGGTCGGCGGGGCCCATTCCGGGCACCGGCCCGGGGTCGTGCGGCAGGGTGTCGGGAGCATGCCTGGGTGCCGTGAGCCGGGCGCGCACCGCGTCCACCAATGCTTCGCGTACGCCCTCCACCGCCCGGTCGGGGTCGGCGGTCGGCGCGGCCACGGCGAGGGAGGCCACGGGCTCGTACCCGGTGATCTCCCGCGAGCCCTCGCGCAGGATGAGGGCGTGCCCGGGCGGGATGCGCCGCACGCCGACGTACGGTGTGCCGTCGCCCAGTGCCTCGGGGCTGTCGGGGCAGGCGAGGAGGGCGGCGAGGTGGCCGATGTCGAGCTGTGCCTCGATGAGGTCGGCGAGGGGGAGCGCGGCGGTGGCGTACGCGGTCCCGCCGGCCCACGGCGTGTGGAAGACGGGGCGGGCGCCGGCGAGGTCGCCGACGACGGTGATGCGGCGGCCGGTCTGGACGACGACGGTGTGGCTGCCGGACCACTGGGTGAGGTGGCGCAGGGCCCCGCCGCGGGCGGCGACGAGGGCGCGGCGCAGCTCGGCGTCGGTGGCGCCGCAGCAGCCGAAGACGGCGATCCGGGTGAAGGGGTCGACGGGGTCGGCGGTGAGGGTGCGGATCTCGTCGGGGCGCCAGTCGCCGACGGCCCACAGCGGGTCGGGGTCGCCCCACAGGAGTTGGGCGCCGACCGGGACGACGGTACGTTCGGCTTCGTGGCCTGCGGGGTCGTCCGGGTGGGAGGCGTCGGCGATGCCGCCGGTGATCAGGCCGCCCGTGTCGAAGCCGGGGGGTGGGCCGTAGGCGGCCTGGGTGCCGTACGGGCCGCGGCCGCTCCGGCCGGCGTGGCCGGTGACGCGGCCGGCCGTGCCGAAGCTCGCGGCGATACTGCTCCACCCCACCAACCAGCGCACCGCCGCCTCCCCAGCCTGTGGGCAATTGACCGGGGCGTGCACGGGCCGGGCAGCACGAAGCGCGCGGCCGGCCTGGACCCCGGGTGGCTCGGGTCCATGCTGCCACGAGACAGGCGTGCGGGAGTGACCGAGGAGGGCGCACGTACGAACGAACACGCCCTGGACACTCGGTATTTGGCGTTCCGTTCCTCCCGCCCCATAGGTCGGTTTCGGCCATTCTTCGGCGGTGCGCTGCGATACGGGACGCGGCGCGCGGGCGCGGTCCGGGAGGCGGGATCCACCCCCCGGACCGTTCCGCCACCCGCGGGGATTGAGGCAGCGGCATCCCCCGGCCCACCGGATCCACGCAGCGGGCCGACCCACGCACCGCACATCGAATCGCCGGGGCCCGGTACCGGCCAGAGCGCACGAGCGGGCGCACGGCCACACGGACGGAGCACGACAGGGGGCGCGCCGAGGGGCGCGCGCCCTCGGCGGGGGCCCGGGCCCGACTGTGCGAGCGGACAACAATCCCGCCATACGGAAGTCGGGGCCTTAACGCTTGGGAGGCGGGGAACTACGCTGGGTTTACGAAATGCCGGGCGCCTATGCCCCGGCGGCGCACGAGTGCCGGCGACTGCCCGTGCGTGCGCATGAGTTGTGTGCGTTCCGCGTGTGACGAGGGGTGGCGCATGTCCAGGGAGCTCCGCGAACCCAACGAGAAGCTCGGCGCCGTCCTCGCACTGGCGGGCATCAGCAACGCCGGACTGGCGCGGCGCGTCAACGACCTCGGCGCACAGCGCGGCCTGACACTTCGCTACGACAAGACCTCCGTGGCGCGGTGGGTGTCCAAGGGGATGGTGCCGCAGGGCGCCGCCCCCCACCTGATCGCCGCCGCCATCGGCGCCAAGCTCGGGCGGCCGGTGCCGCTGCACGAGATCGGGCTGGCGGACGCGGACCCCGCGCCCGAGGTCGGCCTCTCCTTCCCGCGGGACGTGGGCGACGCGGTGCGCTCCGCGACCGACCTCTACCGGCTCGACCTCGCCGGGCGGCGGGGCGGCGGCGGCATCTGGCAGTCGCTGGCCGGCTCGTTCTCCGTGTCGGCGTACGCGACGCCCGCCTCGCGCTGGCTGATATCTCCGGCCGACAGCTCCGTGGCGCGCGAACCGGCTGCCGTCTCCGGTCCGGGTGCCGTCTCCGGCCCGCGTGCCGTCTCCGGTCCGGGCGTCGCCGCCTCGGGTGCCGCCGTCTCCGGCCCGCGTGCCGTCTCCGGTCCGGGCGTCGCCGCTTCCGGTCCGGCTCGGGCTGCCGTCTCCTCGGCCTCGCCGTACCCCCCCTCCGGTTCCGGTTCCGCCGGTGCCCCCGCGTCCGTTTCCGCTTCCGCCGCCCCGTCCGGGCCCTCCTCGCCCCCCGCGTCGGCGGTTGTGCCCGCCCCGCCCTCGGGTGAAACGCCGCACGCCCCGCCCTTGGTCCCGACGGTCCTCGGACTGTCGGACTCCTCGCCGCAGCGCGTCGGCCACAGCGACGTCAGCAAGCTGCGCGAGGCCGCCGAGGACGCGCGCCGCTGGGACTCCAAGTACGGCGGCGGGGACTGGCGTTCTTCGATGGTGCCCGAGTGCCTGCGCGTCGACGCGGCACCGCTGCTCCTCGGCTCGTACAGCGACGAGGTGGGCCGCGCCCTGTTCGGCGCGACCGCCGAACTGACCCGGCTGGCCGGGTGGATGGCCTTCGACACCGGCCAGCAGGAGGCCGCCCAGCGCTACTACATCCAGGCGCTGCGCCTGGCCCGGGCGGCCGCGGACGTACCGCTCGGCGGGTACGTCCTGGCCTCGATGTCGCTGCAGGCGACGTACCGGGACTTCCCCGACGAGGGCGTCGACCTCGCGCAGGCGGCCGTCGAACGCAACCGCGGCCTCGCCACGGCCCGCACCATGAGCTTCTTCCGGCTGATCGAGGCCCGGGCGCACGCGAAGGCGGGCGACTCGGCGGCCGCGGAAGCCGCGCTGCGGGCGTCGGAGGGCTGGCTGGAGCGGGCCCGGGACGCCGACCCCGACCCGACATGGCTGGGCTTCTACTCGTACGACCGTTTCGCGGCGGACGCGGCGGAATGCTACCGGGACCTCAAACTGCCCCGGCAGGTACGGCGGTTCACCGAACAGGCGCTGTCCCGCCCCACCGAGGAGTACGTGCGCTCGCACGGGCTGCGGCTGGTGGTCAGCGCGGTCGCCGAGCTGGAGTCGGGCAACCTCGACGCGGCGTGCGCGGCCGGCGCCCGCGCGGTGGAGGTCGCGGGCCGCATCTCCTCGGCGCGGACGACCGAATACGTACGGGACCTGCTGCACCGCCTGGAACCCTACGGGGACGAGCCGCGCGTCGCGGAGCTGCGCGAACGGGCCCGGCCGCTGCTGGTGGCCCCCGCGTAGCACTGCTGTCGGTGGCGGGGTGCAGTATGCAGGGGTGGGAGGTGGCAGCTTGGGCAGGCTCGACTGCGATGTGCTGGTCGTCGGTGGTGGCATCGTCGGACTGTCGACGGCGTACGCCCTGTCGCAGCTGGCGCCGGGGACCCGGGTGGTGGTGCTGGAGAAGGAGTCCGGCCCGGCCCGGCACCAGACCGGCCGCAACAGCGGGGTGATCCACAGCGGCATCTACTACCGGCCCGGATCGCTGAAGGCGCGCTTCGCGGTGCGCGGCGCCGCCGAGATGGTGAAGTTCTGCGCGGAGCACGGCATCGACCACGAGGTCACCGGCAAGCTCATCGTCGCCACCGGGCGGGAGGAGCTGCCGCGGCTGCACGCGCTCGTGCAGCGGGGCCGGGAGAACGGGATTCCGGTGCGCGAACTGGGCCCGGCGCAGATCACCGAATACGAGCCGGAGGTGCGCGGGCTGGCCGCGATCCACGTCGGCACGACCGGGATCGCCGACTACGGGCAGGTGGCCCGGCAGCTGGCCGAATCCTCCGGAGCGGAGATCGTCTACGGCGGGGCCGTGGACCTCGTCTCGCGGCGCGCGTCCGCGGTGGCGGTGCGGACGTCCACGGGCGTGGTCGTGCGGGCGAAGGCGCTGGTGAACTGCGCGGGCCTGCAGTGCGACCGGGTCGCGCGGCTCGCCGGGGACGACCCGGGGATGCGGATCATTCCGTTCCGGGGGGAGTACTACGACCTGCGGCGTCCGGAGCTGGTACGCGGGCTGGTGTACCCGGTGCCCGACCCGGCGTTCCCCTTCCTCGGAGTGCACCTGACGCGCGGCATCGGCGGCGGAGTGCACGTCGGACCGAACGCCGTGCCCGCCCTCGCCCGCGAGGGGTACGGGTGGGGCGTGGTCCGGCCGCGGGACATCGCCGACGGGCTGGCCTGGCCCGGAGCCTGGCGGATGGCCCGGCGGCACTGGCGGTACGGGGCCGGCGAGATCCATCGCTCCCTGTCGAAGGCCGCCTTCACCGAAGCGGTGCAGCGGCTGCTGCCGGCCGTCACGGCCGCGGATCTGCGGCCCGCGGAGGCGGGGGTGCGGGCGCAGGCCGTGCTGCGGGACGGGACGCTCGTCGACGACTTCCTGATCCGGGAGGCGGATCGGACCGTGCACGTGCTGAATGCGCCGTCGCCGGCGGCCACCGCTTCGCTGCCGATCGGGCGGGAGATCGGGCGGAGGGCTCTTGCCGCCCTGCGGGGCGCCTGAGCTTCGGCCGCAGCCGGGGGCGCCGCCTGACTTGTGCGGGCTGCCGCCCGGGGGCATCCCGCCCGGGCGGGGCGGGATTCTGCCGCCGGGCGGGGGTGGGGTGCCGCTGCGCGGAGCTGCTCCCCGCCCTTTCTCCGTGTCCCGGGGCTCCGCCCCGGACCCGGTCCGGGCGCTGCGCGCCCGGTGCGCTCAAACGCCGCGCGGGCTGGATTCGCCCCACCGCCCGAGCGCCCGAACACCGCGCGGGCTGGATTCACTCCGCCGCCCGGTGCGCTGAAGCGCCGCGCGGGCTGGATTCGTCCCGCCGGCGCCCGGGGGCTGTGGCATCGTGCGGGCCGGGATTCGGTGGGGGTGGGGTCGGCGGGTGGGGGTCGTAGAATGCGGGGATTGTGTCTGAGTCCCTTACGCCCCAGCCCAGTCTTCCGGAAGCCGCGCCGGAGGCGTCCTCCTACGTGCCGCCCAAGTGGCGCACCGAGCCGCGGTTCCCGGACGGGCCCGCGCCCGACCCGGCGGGCTCGCACCACGAGCGGCGGATCCGCAGCTTCCAGCCGCGCCGCAGCCGGGTCACGGTCGGGCAGGGCGCTGCCCTGCAGCGGCTCTGGGGCACCTGGGGCCTGGACATCGACGGCCGGCATGCCATCGATCTCGATCGGCTCTTCGGCGGGCTGCCCGTCGTTCTGGAGATCGGCTTCGGGATGGGTGAGGCGACCGCCCAGATGGCTGCCGCCGACCCGGACACCGGCATCCTCGCCGTGGACGTGCACACCCCCGGCCAGGGGAACCTGCTCGCCCTCGCCGAGCGCAACGGGCTGACGAACGTCCGCGTCGCGAACGGCGACGCGATCATCCTGCTCCGCGAGATGCTGCCGCCCGCCTGCCTGCAGGGGATCCGCGTCTACTTCCCGGACCCGTGGCCCAAGGCCCGCCACCACAAGCGCCGCCTGATCCAGCCCGAGTTCCTCGACCTGGCCGCGACGCGGATGGCACCCGGCGCCGTGCTGCACTGCGCGACCGACTGGGAGAACTACGCCGAGCAGATGCTCGAAGTGCTCACCGCGCACCCGGAGTTCGAGAACACCCGGCCTGACGGCGGCTACGCGCCCCGGCCGGACTTCCGGCCGCTCACCCGCTTCGAGGGCCAAGGCCTCGACAAGGGGCACGTCGTACACGACCTGCTCTTCCGGCGCGTGGAGAACGGCTGACCCGTCCGACCTTTCCGAAGGTCACTCCCCGTGTCGGAGCGGGTCGTTAGAGTCATCATGTGATCCGAGTCCGTGTCCGTGCGTGCGTGTTCGCCGTGCTGGGCGCATCGGGGCTGACGATCCTCGAACTCGTTCGGGAGCAGACCGGAACCCCCGGGTTCCTCGTCGGCCTCGGCCTGGCCGTGCTGCCGGTGCCGCTGCTCATGGCGGCCTTCCGGTGGCTGGGCCGGGCCGCGCCCCGGCCCTGGGTGCAGCTGCTGTTCTGCTGCGGCTGGGGTGCCTGTGCCGCGGCCCTGATCGCCATACTGGCCAACGACTTCGCCACGGAGTGGATCTCCGCGGCGACCGCGGATCCCGACGACGCCGACCGCCTCGGCTCGGTGGTGATCGCGCCGGTGGTGGAGGAGAGCGCCAAGGCTGCGGCGCTGCTGCTGGTGTTCTCGTTCCGGAGGAGGCAGTTCACGGGCCCGGCGGACGGGTTCGTGGTCGCCGGGTTCACCGCGACCGGGTTCGCGTTCACCGAGAACGTCCTGTACCTCGGCAATGCGTTCACGGAGGACCTGCGGAGCGGGGTCGGGGCGCTCGACTCGATAACGGCGGCGACCTTCTTCGTGCGGATCGTGCTGTCGCCGTTCGCGCACCCGCTGTTCACGGTGCTGACCGGGCTGGGGTTCGGTGCCGCCGCCGCGGTCCCGTCCGGCCACCCGCGGGCGCGGCTGCTGCGGGCCGGGCTGCCCCTGCTCGGCCTGGCACTGGCCATGGGCGTGCACGCGCTGTGGAACTGCTCCTCGCGGCTCGGCGAGAACGGCTTCTACTGGGTGTACGGCTGCGTGATGGTCCCGGTGTTCGGGGGGCTGCTGGGCCTGGCGGTGTGGATAAGGC
Organism: Streptomyces sp. NPDC090445; assembly: GCF_044769385.1. NCBI lineage: Bacteria > Bacillati > Actinomycetota > Actinomycetes > Kitasatosporales > Streptomycetaceae > Streptomyces > Streptomyces sp. NPDC090445. The sequence continues at coordinate 17,540 of NZ_JBIVXV010000007.1, forward strand.
ACCGGCGGCTGCGGGCGGTCGCCGGGGAGCTCGCGGTGTACGCGGCCGCGGGCTGGCTGGCCCCGGCCGAGGTGCCGGCGCTCGTCTCGATGCCGGCCCGTTCGCTGGCCCGGGCGCTGGCGCGGCGCAGCGGGGGCCGCGCCGCGGGGCGGGCGGTGGCCCGGTACGAGGCGGACGCGGCCGCGCTCGCCCTGCTGCGGCACGGGGCGCGGAGCGGCCCGGCCGGGGACCCGGAGTTCGCGGGCCGGGAGCGGGAGCTGCTGCACCAGCTGTGGCTGCGCCGGGCGACGGCGGGTCCGGCGCTGGCCCGGGCGGCGGTCCTGGAGGACCTGCTGCCGCGGCGGCCGGCGGTCGGCGGGCGCGGGTTCGTACCGGCGGCCCGCAGCGGCGCCCCCGGCGATCCGGTTACGGCGTCAGGCCCTTGGACCGGAGCCACGACAGCGGGTCCACCGTGGAGCCGCCCTTGCGCACTTCCAGGTGGAGATGGGGTCCGGTGACGTTGCCGGTGGCACCGACCCGGCCGATGGTGTCGCCGGCGCCGACCTGGCCGGAGGTGACGGACATCGAGGACAGGTGGCAGTACCAGACCTCCGTGCCGTCCGCGAGCTGCAGGACGATCCGGTAGCCGTACGCGCCCGACCAGCCGGCCGAGATGATCTTTCCGGCGCCGACTGCCTTGACGGGCGTACCGGTGGGGGCGGCGAAGTCGAGGCCGGTGTGGTAGCCGGAGGACCACATGGAGCCGGCAACGCCGTAGTGCGAGGTGATCGTGTAGGAGGAGGTCGGCAGGGAGTAGCTGCCGGTCACCGCCTTGGCGGCCTGCTCCTGCTCGGCCTTGGCCTCGGCGGCCTCCTTGGCGGCCTTCTCCGCGGCTTCCTTGGCCTGCTGCTCGGCGGCGAGGCGGGCTTCCTCGGCGGCCTTCTCTGCTTCTTCCCGCTTGGTCTTGGCCTCCGCGGCGGCCGCTTCGCGCGCCGCCTGCTCGGCCTGGACCCGGGTCTGGACGTCGACGGCCTCCTGCTGGGACTCGGCCTGCTGGAGGATCCGGGTGCGCAGGACCTCGCCGGCGTCGGCTTGGTCCTGCGACTGTGCGTCGGAGGCGGCCTTCGCCTTCGCGTGCCGGGCGTCCGCCTCGGCCCGGCGGGATTCCTTGTCGGAGTCGTCGTCGGAGAGGCCCGGCAGCGAGGGTATGGATATGGGGACCTGGGGGCGGTTCTGGGCCGTGGCGATGCCGCCGGCGCCGACCGCGGCGATGATGCCGACCCCGAGGACGGTGGAGCTGCGGGCAAGTCCCCCGCCGCCCTTGGAGGTCCGGTGCTTGCCGCGGATGGGGCGTACCGAGTCCTCGGTGGGGTTCCACTCGCCCCAGGCGCCGGCGGACGGCGGCTCCTGGATCTCGTCGCCTTCGCGGGCAGGCAAGTTGGAGGCCACCGGGGCACACTCCTCAGGGAAACGCACGCGCAGGGCACCGCCTCTTGCGACGGCTGGGACGACCGCGCTGCGTTATCGAACGGTAATAGACCGACGGGAATGATTCCAAGCCGTCGAGGATGATCGTTTCGGCCAACCGGCGCCACACTGGCCACATTTGACCCACATTAATCCCGCTTAAGTGGGTCAACTCTGGCAAATCAACACGCGATTGCGCATCTCTTCAGCCACATCGTTATCTTGATGTCCCGTCACAAGACTCGCGGAGAGCGCCATTTCACTCACACAGCGTGATGATTGCGGGGACGACAAAGGCCCGGTTCCAGAGGAACCGGGCCTTTGTACTGAGTAGCGGGGACAGGATTTGAACCTGCGACCTCTGGGTTATGAGCCCAGCGAGCTACCGAGCTGCTCCACCCCGCGTCGGTGAACACAACTCTACGCCATCCGGGCGAGGGCTCATGCCCATTTACGGCGCGAAACCCCGACCGGACGGCATATCCGCAGGTCAGCGCCGTGCAAGGTGGCCAAAGAGAGTGCGGTCACAGGCCCTTCCAGAAGGAAAAGTTCCGGGAACGCCAGCCGACGGGCACAGATCGCCCTGAGCGAGCCGACCACGCCCGGACGCCCCTTCCCTCCGAGCGCGCCCGGATCGCCGCGCAGGCGCCAAGCTCGCAGCGCTGAAGCCCTTCCGGGGAGGCACCGGGCCCGACGGCCCGTCGGCGCATCCGGGCGGCCCTGTGCGCAGCCCTGCGCGAGGCCGGTGCGGGACATCAGGCCAACGGCCGTCCCCGGCACAGCAAAGCGCCCCACCCGAAGCCATCGGATGGGGCGCTGAAGCGCAGGTAGGAGGATGGTTCCCCCGTCCCCGCTAGCCGTAGGCCATGTCGGACTCGAACCGACAACCAACGGATTAAAAGTCCGCTGCTCTGCCAATTGAGCTAATGGCCCTCACGTGCTCACCCCAGAGCATAGCCGGACAGCACCGGCCAACCGATCGAGTATCGACCGACCGGCCCCGTCATCCTCCCGGACCCGCGCCCCACCCGGCCGGAACCGGGCCGTCCGGACACGCGGAAGGGCCCGCCCGACACGAGGTTCGGGCGGGCCCTTCCGGACCGTCAGGTCACCGGAGGCGCAGGTCAGCCGTTGCGCTTCCAGCGGGGCTTGTCGTCGCGGCGGGCACCGAAGGAGCCGGACGGACGGTGGTCGTCACGACGGCCGTACGGGCGGTCGCCGGCGCCGGAGCGGAAACCACCGGAGGGGCGGTCGTCGCGGCGGAAGCCACCGCGGTTGTCGTCACGGCGGTCGTCACGGCGGAAGCCACCGCGGTTGTCGTCACGGCGGTCACCGCGGTCGTCACGGTTGAACGACG
>NZ_JBIVXV010000007.1:20434-366851 GCF_044769385.1 Streptomyces sp. NPDC090445
CTCGCGCGGACGCTCCTCGCGGCGGAAGCCACCACGGTCGCCGCCACGGTCGCCGTCACGACGGTCGTCCCGACGGAAGCCGCCACGGTCGCCCCGGTCGTCGCGGTTGAAGGACGGACGCTCCTCGCGGCGGAAGCCACCACGGTCGCCGCCACGGTCGCCGTCACGACGGTCGTCACGGCGGAAGCCACCGCGGTTGTCGTCACGGCGGTCACCGCGGTCGTCACGGTTGAACGACGGACGCTCCTCGCGGCGGAAGCCACCACGGTCGCCGCCACGGTCGCCGTCACGACGGTCGTCCCGACGGAAGCCGCCACGGTCGCCCCGGTCGTCACGGTTGAACGACGGACGCTCCTCGCGGCGGAAACCGCCACGGTCACCACGGTCGCCGTCACGACGGTCGTCCCGACGGAAGCCACCGCGGTCGTCGCGGCGGTCACCGCGGTCGTCACGGCGCTCGTCGCGGCGGGCCTGGCGCTCCTCGGCGGCCGCGGCAGCGGCGACGTGGGCGGCGACCTCGGCCGCGGCGGCCTCGGAGGCCTCGGTGATGGCGGCGTCCGGGTCCTCGCCGCGCTCGCGGGCGGAGCGGGCGACCAGGCGGTCGGCCTCCTCGCGGAGCTCGCCGGCACGGCGCGTCATGCGCTCCAGGCGGCGGGTCAGCTCGGCGACCTCGCGCTCGGCCTGCTTGGCGGCGTTGTTCGCGGAGTCGGCCTGGACCTCGGTCAGCGAGCGGGCGCCGGTGATCTCGGCGACCTCCGGGTCGAAGGCGCCGGCGCCCTGGACGATGTGGCGCGAGGCCTCGACGCCCGCGTCCTCCATCAGGCGGAAGATCTGGCGGCGCTGGTGCGGGAGCGCCAGGGAGACCACGACACCGGACTTGCCGGCGCGGGCGGTGCGGCCCGAGCGGTGCAGGTAGTCCTTGTGGTCGCCGGCCGGGTCCACGTTGAGGACCAGGTCGATGCCGTCGACGTGGATGCCGCGGGCGGCGACGTCGGTGGCGACGAGCGCGTTGACGTGGCCGTCCTTGAAGTCCGCGAGGACGCGGGTACGGGCGCCCTGCGTCATGCCGCCGTGCAGCGCGTCCGCCTTCACGCCGGCCTCGACGAGCTGCTCGGCGATGCGGTCGGCGCCCAGCTGGGTGCGGACGAAGATGATGGTGCGGCCCTTGCGGGCGGCGATGGCGGCGGTGACCGGCGCCTTGTCCTTCGGCTTCACGACGAGGACGTGGTGGGTCATGGTCGTGACGTTGCCCTGGGCGCTGTCGACCTCGTGGCTGACCGGGTCGGACAGGTAGCGGTCGACCAGGGTCGCGATCTCGTTCTCCATGGTGGCGGAGAAGAGCATGCGCTGGCCGCCGGCCGGGACCTGGTCGAGGAGCTCGGTGACCTCGGGCAGGAAGCCCAGGTCGGACATCTGGTCGGCCTCGTCGAGGACCGAGACCTGGACGTCCTCCAGGGAGCAGGCGCCGCGGTTGATGATGTCGCGCAGTCGGCCGGGGGTGGCGACGAGGATGTCGACACCGCGCTCCAGGGCGTAGATCTGGTTGCCCATGGAGGTGCCGCCGCAGACGACCTTCATCTTCAGGCCGAGGACGTCGCCGTACGGCTGGAGGGCGTCGGCGACCTGCATGGCGAGCTCGCGGGTCGGGGTGAGGATGACCGCGCGGGGCTTCTTCTTCTCGGTGTGGCCGCCGGCGAGGAGCGCCAGGGTGGGCAGACCGAAGGAGAGGGTCTTGCCGGAGCCGGTGCGGCCGCGGCCGAGGATGTCCTTGCCGGCCAGGGCGTCCGGGATGGTCGCGGCCTGGATCGGGAACGGGTTGGTGACACCGTTCTGCGCGAGCTTGCGCACGACGCCCTCGGGCAGGCCGAGGTCCGCGAAGGTGATCTGCGGCTCGGAGTCGGCGTCGTCGTCGGAATCGTCCTCGACGTCGACATCGGCCACGTCGGCCTCAAGGGCCTCGATGATCTCGTCGGCCTCGGCGGCCTCCATGGCCTCGGTCACGACAAGGGCCTCAACGGCGTCGACGATCTCGTTCGAGTCGTTCTCGGGCATGACGGCACGGTCAGAACTGGAAATGGACATGCGAAATGCGAAACCTTCCGGAGTCTCGGCACGCGCCCAAACTCCGTGAATCGCAAATCGACCGCCTCGATGCGGTCAGCCACGGCTAGGGAGAGTACGCGCCACACGGCGCGCTTCGGATCGGCGCCGGGCAATGGGATCAAACGATCTATAACCATACGCACCCTTCCGGGGGTATGGCAAGTCGCTGCTGCCCGATCCGTCCTGACCTGCGGCGATTCCGGTCGCCTGCCGCCCGCCGGACCCCGGCCGGCCGCCCCGCGCTACACGGTGGCGGAGGCGGTGGGCTCCGGCTGCGGCGGCAGCGTCGGGGTGGGCGGCGTGGGGGAGGACACCGGCGGCTGCGGAGTCGGCGACTGGGCCGGGGGGCTGGCCGGCGAACCGCCGGACCCGTTGCTCCCGCTGCCGCCGGAGGGCGGCTGCTGGGGCCCCTGCCCCCCGGCGCCGCCGCCCGGCCCGGCCGACGGCGAGGGCGCACCCGGCCGCCCGGCGGGCGCACCCGGGCTGGGGGAGGCCCCGGTCGCGCCGGAGGCCTTGCCGTCCTCGGAGGCCTTGCCTTCGGGGGCCGCGCCGGCCTTCGCCCCGTGGCCGGAGGCGCTGTGGAGCCCGGCGCTCCGCCCGGCACCGGCGCCCCCGCCGGCCTCGGCCGCGGACTTGCGGTCCACCGGGGAGGACGGCCCGGGCTTGGCGGCGTCCGCGCCGACGCTCATGCAGCCCGCGGCGGCCGCGACCGCGAACGCGGTGACGGCCAGTCGGAGGGAAGCGGACAACTGGCGCACGGGGCACCTCCGGTGGGCAGTCAGGGTCCGCGGAACAGCGGGTCAATATGCCCAACTCCCTTTGCCCCGTAAGAGACACGCCCTTGGGGACACCGGCTGTCCGCAATCCACCACCCGTCCGGGCGAACCCCGGCGAACCCCGGCGAACCCGTGGGAACCCAGGCGGGCGCCGCGGGCCGGGCCGCGCCCTCAGGCGAACAACTGCCGCGCCACCTGCGACCCGAGCACCACCGCGCCCAGTCCGGCCAGCACCGACGCCCCCACGTTCGCCGCCGCCAGGAACCGCCGGCCCGTCTCGGCCAGCCGCAGCGTCTCGTACGAGAACGTCGAGTAGGTGCTCAGCGCCCCGCACAGCCCGGTCCCCAGCAGCAGGGTCCACCGCGAGGACGCCGCGCCGGCCAGCGCCGCCCCCGCCAGCACCCCGAGGAGCAGGCACGCGGCCGCGTTCACCACGAACGTCCCCCAGGGGAACACCGCGTCGTGCCGCGCCTGCACCGCACGGTCCGTCAGGTACCGCAGCGGCGCCCCGACGGCCCCGCCCGCCACCACCAGCAGCCAGTTCACCCGCGCCCCCGCTCCCGCATCCGCGTCCGTGTCCGCGTCCCTGTCCGTCCGTGCGCCCGTACCGCCAGCCGCATCGCCCACGCCCCGGCCCAGACCGCCCCCAGCGCCGCGACCACCGTGAGCCCGGCGTACGCCAGCGCACGTTCCGCCTCGCCCTCGTCCAGCAGCCGCGCGAAGCCCGCCGCGTACGTGGAGAAGGTGGTGAACCCGCCCAGCACCCCCACCCCGACGAAAGGCCGCAGCAGCGGGTGCGGGGAGGTCCGCCCGCCCTCGCCGATCAGCGCCATCAGGACACCGATCAGCAGGCATCCGGCCGTGTTGGTCCAGAACGTGGCCCACGGGAACGCCCCCGGCCCGGCCGGCCACAGCAGCTCCATCCCGTAGCGCGCCACCGACCCGAGGGCCCCGCCGGCCGCGACCGCCGCCAGCACGGGCCCCTGCGGCTCGGCGCGCTGCGCGGGGACGTGCAGGTCGACGTCCGGGTCGATCGCCTCGACACCCTCAGCGCCCTCAGCGCCCTCGACAGGGTGGGTCACCCGTAACCCAGCGCATGCAGCCGGGCATCGTCGATCCCGAAGTGGTGGGCGATCTCGTGGACCACGGTGATCTCCGTCTCGGCGATCACGTCCTCGCGGTCCTCGCACATCCGCAGGGTGGGGTTCCGGTAGATGGTGATCCGGTCGGGCAGCACCCCCGCGTACCACTCGCCGCGGTCCGTCAGCGGGGTCCCCTCGTACAGGCCCAGCAGCTCCGGGTCGTCCGCGGGCGGCTCGTCCTCGACGAAGACCGCCACGTTGTCCATCAACCGGGTCAGCTCCGGCGGGATGCGGTCCAGCGCCTCGGAAACGAGCTCCTCGAACTCCTCGCGTGTCATCTCCAGCACCCGGTCATTGTCCCCCCGGCCGGGGCGCCTCCCACGCGCGGGGGAGAAACCGTTTTGGCGATACCTCCCCGCATCCCATATGCTTCTCACGTCCCCGACGCGCTGGAAAGCGCCCCGGCGGGCCTTTAGCCCTCATCGTCTAGTGGCCCAGGACGCCGCCCTTTCAAGGCGGTAGCACGGGTTCGAATCCCGTTGGGGGTACGCATTACCGTGTGCAAGACTTGTTCTCGCACACTGCAAGGTCCTGTGGAGCAGTTGGTTAGCTCGCCACCCTGTCAAGGTGGAGGTCGCGGGTTCAAGTCCCGTCAGGATCGCTGAGGCCGGAAACGGTCTCGTGGCTGGGTAGCTCAGTTGGTACGAGCGATCGCCTGAAAAGCGATAGGTCGCCGGTTCGACCCCGGCCCCAGCCACAAAAGGAAGGCCCCGTCCGATGGACGGGGCCTTCCGCGTTACTCCGGCACCCGCTCCTCCGACCGGGCACCGCGGCGCGCGCGCACCAGGGCCGCCACCGCCGCCCCGACCGCCACCAGGCCCAGCAGCGCCCAGTCCGGCACCGCGTCCGCGACCGCCCGGACCTGCTGCTCCACCGCGTACGAGTCCTCCACGTCCAGCAGCCCCGGCAGCGTGCTCGCCCCGTCGAACGCCAGGAACAGCACGCCCAGGGCGATGAAGAACAGCCCGGACAGCAGCGAGGTCGTGTGCAGCTCCAGCCGGCCCGCCCGGACGGTGCGCCCGCGCAGCCAGCGCCGCCGCCCCAGGTCGAACCGCTCCCACAGCAGCGCCAGCACGAACAGCGGTACGGCCATCCCCAGCGCGTACACGGCCAGCAGCAGGCCCCCGTAGACCGGGCTGCCGCCGACCGCCGCCACCGTCAGGACGCTGCCCAGGATCGGGCCGGCGCAGAACCCGGCCAGCCCGTAGACCGCGCCCAGCGCGTACACCGACACGGCCGTCGTCGGCCGGATCCGCCCGGACAGCTCCGAGAGCCGCCGCGAGGCGAAGCCCAGCCCCAGGATCTGCGCCAGCCCCAGCACGATGATCAGCAAGCCGCCGGCCAGCACCAGCCCCTCGCGGTGGCCGTGGAAGAACCGCCCGGCGGTCGAGGAGGCCGCGCCCAGCGGGACCAGGGTGGTCGCCAGGCCGGCGTAGAAGATCCCGGTCCGGGCGAGCAGCCGCGACGGGGAGGCGATCGAGTACGCGAAGAACGCCGGCAGCAGCAGCGCGCTGCACGGGCTGAGCAGCGCCAGCAGCCCGCCGAGCAGGGCCGCCAGGTAGCCGATGTCCGTCACCGGCCCGCCCCCGCACCGGCCCCGGCCCCGGCACCCGCGCCGGCGCCTGCCCCGGCACCCGCCCCGGCGCCTGCCCCGGCACCCGCCCCGGCGCCGGCCGCGGACCGGGCCTTCGCGGCGGCCTGGTCGATCGCGGCGGCGAAGGCCCCGTACGGCTGGGCGCCCGCGATCGGCCGACCGCCCACCAGGAAGGACGGAGTGGAGCTGACCCCGAGGCCGTAGCCCTCCTCCCGGTCCTTCGCCAGGGCTGCCGCGGCGGCCTCCCCGGCCATGTCCTGCCGGAACCGCTCCAGGTCCGGCACCCCGGCCTCCCGGGCCAGCTCCAGCAGCCGCGCCTCGCCGAAGCCCTTCTCCTTGGCCCCCGGGGCGTACGCGGCCTCGTGGAACTGCCGGAACCGGTCCTGCTGACCCGCGGCCCAGGCCGCCTTGGCCGCGGCCTCGGACTCGGCGCCGAAGATCGGGAAGTTGCGCCACTCGATGCGCAGGGTGCCGTTCTCGACGTACTTCTTGATCAGCTCGGGCTCGGTGTCACGGGCGAACTTCCCGCAGTAGCCGCACTTGAAGTCGGAGTACTCGATGAGCACGACGGGGGCGTCGGCGCGGCCGAGGGCCAGCCTGTCGCCCGCGTCGCGCCGGGCGAGCCCGGCCAGGCCGGCGGCGGGATCGGCGTCGGCGGTCCGCGGCTGCGAGGCGGAGGAGGTCTGCGCGGGGTCCTTGTCCAGGGTGGTGGCCTGCCAGGACACCAGCCCCATGAGCCCGGCGGCGACCGCGACGGCGCCGCAGACCAGCAGGGCCTTGCGGGAGGAACCGGAACGGGAAGAAGAAGAGGAAGAAGGGGAAGAGGAAGCGGGCATACGGCTGCTCCAGAGCTGTGCGGAGAAGGGGGAAGAGGGCGGCGGACCGGCGGGCGGCCGGCCCTCCTACACCCGCATCACGGACAGCTCCACCGGCCCCGGCGCCGGCCGGTCGGGCCCGCGCGCCCCGCACGGCGGCCCGGGTACGAAGCAGGGGGCCGCGCTGCCGGGGAGGGCGGGGCGCGTACAGGCGGCGAGGGCGTGGTCCGGGTGCGTGCCGGCCCGGGCCGGTACGGCCGGGGCCCGGTCGGGCGCGGCGGGCCCCGGCCCGCACCGCGGCCCGCGCTCCCGGGCATCCGCGGCGGAAGCCGCAGGCGCGCCCGCGGCAGGGCCGGCGGCCCGGAGCAAGGCATCCGGGGCGACCACCGAGGCCGCGGAGGCCGCGCCACCGGAGGGTCCTGCCGCGACCGCGGTCCGGCCGTACGGCGACGCCACCGCATCCCCCGCGCCGGACCCCGCGCCGAACCCCGTTCCGGACATCGCGCCGGACCCCGTGCCCGCGAGGGCGCAGAACAGTGCCAGCAAGGTCGCGAGCAGCACGGCGCCCACGCGTCGGTGCGCGCTGCTCGGCATACGTGGGGCCTCTCACGGCGGGAGGGACGGCGGACTCGTCCCGAAATGGTACGGGTCCACCCGACAAATGCGTTCGCCACCCGGCACCCCCGGGTGAGATCCTCGACCAGGTATGTCTACTTCCTTCGCCGCCCTGCAGACGCTTCTCGGTGAGATTCCCCTCCGTGACGCGCACCGCCTCGGCCGCCGCCTCGAAGGCGCCCGCCGCATCCGCAAGCCCGAGGCCAAGCAGGCCGTGCTCGACGAGATCGCCGCGGAGGCCGGGAAGGCCGCCGCGCGGCTGGCCGCGCGCGCCTCGCGGAGGCCCGAGGTCACGTATCCCGAAAACCTGCCCGTCAGCCAGAAGAAGGACGAGATCGCCGAGGCGATACGCGACCACCAGGTCGTGATCGTCGCCGGTGAGACCGGATCCGGCAAGACCACGCAGATCCCCAAGATCTGCATGGATCTCGGCCGAGGCGTCCGGGGCATGATCGGGCACACGCAGCCCCGCCGGATCGCCGCCCGCACGGTCGCGGAGCGCATCGCCGAGGAGCTGAAGACCGAGATCGGGCAGACGGTCGGCTGGAAGGTCCGTTTCACCGACCAGGTGGACCAGGACGCGACGTTCGTGAAGCTGATGACGGACGGCATCCTGCTCGCCGAGATCCAGACGGACCGCGAGCTGCGCGCCTACGACACGATCATCATCGACGAGGCGCACGAGCGCTCGCTGAACATCGACTTCCTGCTGGGCTACCTGTCCCAGCTGCTGCCGAAGCGCCCCGACCTCAAGGTCGTGATCACCTCGGCGACCATCGACCCGGAGCGTTTCTCCCGCCACTTCGGCGACGCCCCGATCGTCGAGGTCAGCGGCCGCACGTACCCGGTGGAGGTCCGCTACCGCCCCCTCCTTGAGGCGGCCGACGAAGACGCGGCGGAGAGCGACCGCGACCAGATCACCGCGATCTGCGACGCCGTGGACGAGCTCCAGGCCGAGGGCCCCGGCGACATCCTGGTCTTCCTCTCCGGTGAGCGCGAGATCCGCGACACCGCCGACGCGCTCATCAAGAAGAAGCTCCGCTTCACCGAGGTCCTGCCGCTGTACGCCCGCCTCTCGCACGCCGAGCAGCACCGCGTCTTCCAGCAGCACACCGGCCGCCGGATCGTGCTCGCCACCAACGTCGCCGAGACCTCGCTGACCGTCCCCGGCATCAAGTACGTGATCGACCCGGGCACCGCGAGGATCTCCCGCTACAGCCACCGCACCAAGGTCCAGCGCCTCCCCATCGAGCGGATCTCGCAGGCCAGCGCCAACCAGCGCAAGGGCCGCTGCGGCCGTACCAGCGACGGCATCTGCATCCGGCTCTACTCCGAGGACGACTTCGACGCCCGTCCCGAGTTCACCGACGCCGAGATCCTGCGCACCAACCTGGCCTCCGTCATCCTCCAGATGACCGCGGCCGGCCTCGGCGAGATCGAGAAGTTCCCCTTCATCGACCCGCCGGACCACCGCAACATCCGCGACGGCATCCAGCTCCTCCAGGAGCTCGGCGCGCTGGACCCCAAGGAGAAGGACGCCCGCAAGCGGCTCACCCCGATGGGCCGCCAGCTGTCCCAGCTGCCCGTCGACCCGCGGCTGGCCCGCATGGTCCTGGAGGCGGACAAGAACGGCTGCGTCCGCGAGGTCATGGTCATCGCGGCGGCCCTGTCCATCCAGGACCCGCGCGAGCGGCCCTCGGACAAGCAGACCCAGGCCGACCAGCAGCACGCCCGCTTCAAGGACGAGACCAGCGACTTCCTGTCGTTCCTGAACCTGTGGCGCTACGTCCGCGAGCAGCAGAAGGAGCGCGGCTCGTCCTCCTTCCGCCGGATGTGCAAGCAGGAGTACCTGAACTTCCTGCGGATCCGGGAGTGGCAGGACATCTATTCGCAGCTGCGCACGGTCGCCCGGGGCATGGGCATCCACGTGAACGAGGCGGACGCCGCGGAGCAGCACGTCCACATCTCCCTCCTGGCCGGCCTGCTGTCGCACGTCGGCCTGAAGGACACCGACAAGAACGAGTACCTCGGCGCGCGCGGCGCCAAGTTCGCGGTCTTCCCGGGCTCGGCGCTGTTCAAGAAGCAGCCGCGGTTCGTGATGTCGGCGGAGCTGGTGGAGACCTCGCGGCTGTGGGCCCGGGTCAACGCCAAGGTGGAGCCCGAGTGGGTGGAGCCGCTGGCCGGGCACCTGCTGAAGCGCACGTACAGCGAGCCGCACTGGGAGAAGGACCAGGCGGCCGTCATGGCGTACGAGAAGGTCACGCTGTACGGCGTCCCGATCGTCGCCCAGCGGAAGGTCAACTACGGGCGGATCGACCCCGAGGTCTCGCGCGAGCTGTTCATCCGCCATGCCCTGGTCGAGGGCGACTGGCGGACCCACCACAAGTTCTACTCCGACAACCGCAAGCTGCTCACCGAGGTCGAGGAGCTGGAGAACCGGGCCCGGCGCCGCGACATCGTCGTCGACGACGAGACCCTCTTCGACTTCTACGACCAGCGGATCCCCGAGCACGTGGTGTCCGGGGCGCACTTCGACTCCTGGTGGAAGCACAAGCGGCGCGAGCAGCCCGAGCACCTCGACTTCGAGCGGGAGATGCTGCTCACCGAGAAGGCGGCCGGGGTCACCAAGGCCGACTACCCGGACTCCTGGCGGCAGGGGCAGCTCACGTTCCGGGTGACCTACCAGTTCGAGCCCGGGGCGGACGCGGACGGCGTGACCGTCCACATCCCGCTCCAGGTGCTCAACCAGGTCACCGACCAGGGCTTCGACTGGCAGATCCCGGGCCTGCGGGAGGAAGTCGTCACGGAGCTCATCCGGTCGCTGCCGAAGCCGATCCGCCGGCACTACGTGCCCGCGCCGAACTTCGCGGCCCGCTTCCTCGACTCGGCCGTGCCCGTCCAGGAGCCGCTGACCGCCACCCTGGCGCGCGAGCTGCACCGGATGGGCGGAGTGCCGGTCACCGCCGAGGACTTCGACACCGGTCGGCTCCCCGACCACCTGACGATCACTTTCCGGATCGTCGACGAGCGCCGCCGGAAGATCGCAGAGGACAAGGACCTGGAGGCGCTGCGCCTGAAGCTCCGGCCGAAGGCCCGCCAGGCCCTGTCCAAGGCGGCCGCCGCCACCGCCGAGCGGGCGGGCGGGGAGTCGGTGGAGCGCACCGGGCTGACCGACTGGACCATCGGCACCCTGACGAAGGTGTTCGAGACCCGGCGGGCGGGGCAGCCGGTGAAGGCGTACCCGGCGCTGGTCGACGAGGGCACGACCGTGTCCGTACGGCTCTTCGACACGGAGGCCGAGCAGCAGCAGGCGATGTGGCTGGGCACGCGCAGGCTGATCCTCCTCAACATCCCGGTGAACGCGGCCAAGTTCGCCTCGGACCGGATGAGCAACCAGCAGAAGCTGGCCCTGTCGCGCACCCCGCACGGCTCGGTCCAGGCGCTGTTCGACGACTGTGCGACGGCGGCGGCCGACCGGCTGATCGCCGACCACGGCGGCCCGGCCTGGGACGAGGCGGGCTTCCGGAAGCTGTACGAGGCCGTCCGCGCCGACCTGGTGGACACCACCGTGCGCACGGTCGACCGGGTGCAGCAGGTGCTGGCCGCCTGGCAGGCCTGCGAGCGGCGGCTGAAGGCCACGCAGAGCCTGGCCTTGGTCGCCAACCTCCAGGACGTCAAGACGCAGCTGGCGGCGCTCGTGCCGGCGGGCTTCGTCACCCTGACGGGCCTGCGCCGGCTGCCGGACCTGATGCGCTACCTGGTGGCGGTGGACCGGCGGCTCCAGCAGATGCCGACGGCCGTCCAGCGCGACACCACGCGCATGGAGAAGGTCCACGAGATGCAGGACGAGTACGCCTGGCTGCTGGAGCAGCTGCCCAAGGGGCGGCCGGTCCCGCCGGAGGTCACGGAGATCCGCTGGATGATCGAGGAACTGCGGGTCAGCTACTTCGCGCACGCGCTGGGGACGGCGTACCCGATCTCGGACAAGCGGATCGTGAAGGCGGTGGACGCGGCCGCTCCGTGACGGCCGCTCCGCGGCAGCCGCTCGCCACGGCGGTCGAACCGGCCGCCGCGCGACCGCCGTGGCGGCCGGTTCGACCGCACCCCCCGCGCTGATGTACAGTCTGATGCGCAGCCACCCGAAAGGTGGCCGCACATCGAGGTCCTGTGGAGCAGTTGGTTAGCTCGCCACCCTGTCAAGGTGGAGGTCGCGGGTTCAAGTCCCGTCAGGATCGCAACAAGAACAGGGCCCGTATCCGATCGGATACGGGCCCTGTTGCATGAGAGTGCCCGCCGTTCGCCACGTCGTTCGGTGCACCGTTCGTACGCCGTGCGTACGACGCCCGTCGCGGCCTCCCTGCCTCCCGGGGAGCCCGCCGGCGGGGTGGGGCGCTCCCGGGCGGTTCCGGCGCCGTACAGGCCCGCCGGATGCCACCGAGGCGACCTCTGGGGACCCACCGGTCCCGTGGGTCCCGTCGGCCCCGCGGCCCACTCCGGCCGCCGCGCCACGGAATGGTTCCATCCGCAAAAATCCCCCGTTCGCATGAGCCCGCTGTGCGTGGGACGTCCCTTTACGGGTGCATTGCGGAATGCACAAGAGTGACAGCCTGTGACAGGAGTCACCACACGAGTTTTCGGGACATGCACATTTATCGCGCCCATACGCGCCCTCAATTTAATATGTGCAATGGCACCCTCCCGGCAGAGGTGCCCGCGGACACAAAAAAATCGCGCTGGACCCGGCGGAGTCCAGCGCGATCGAACGGCCGGGAACCTGTTGGGGCAGGTCCGGCCGCATGAAGCCATGTGGGTTTCATCGGATTGGGGGATCCGATTCCTACCCGTTAAAGCGGGGTGCTAGCGCGACCTCAGGCCTCGCTGCGCTGCTGCGGAATTCCCGCGAGCAGGGCACGGACCTCGGCCTCGCGGTAACGGCGGTGCCCACCCAGGGTGCGGATGGACGTGAGCTTGCCGGCCTTGGCCCAGCGGGTCACCGTCTTCGGGTCCACGCGGAACATCGTGGCAACCTCAGCCGGGGTCAGCAGCGGCTCGGCATCAGGGGTGCGAGCGGTCATGAGCGGCCTCCTCGGGAGAACCGAACCAATCTCGGTTCTTTCCTCTAAATTCTGCACCTTGGCCCGCGTTGCCCGAAATGGACATACGCGGGCCGAGTCGGTTATAGGACGAACGGCTTGTCCTCGGCACTACAACTACACCATCCGTCCAGCCTCGACGGCCAAACCGATGGAATTGCCCTCCGAGGTGTTCATCAGCGGTCGGAAGCCGATGGACCGCCCCATAACGGACAGTCACCCCACTGTGACGATCAGTCACAGAGCGATCAGGAGTCCTCAGACCCCCCATAGAGTGCAATGCCGAGCATTCCGCCCTTAGTTGGGCGGAAGGAACCCTCCCCGGACTCCTTGTCCTATTTTGGCACGAGGGTAGGGGAAGGGCGCAAGGGTGTGTTTAGTGCAGTCCGTCACGCTTGAGCCAATGGCCCGTATCGGGACGTAGGTCCCGGGCCTTCGACCCGATAAACCGTTTTCCCGATTTTCCCGCTCGCCTCGCCCGGCCCGCTCGCCTCGCCCGGCCCGGTCGCCTCGCTCAGCCCGCTCGCCCCGACGGGCGAACTAGTTGGCGAACAGTCTCTCCCGGACCTCGCGCCACCGGTCCCGCAACTCCACGTACACCTCTGCCGCCGCCACCTCGTCGCCCGACCTCAGCGCCGCGATCCCGGCCGCGACGTCCCGGGCCGAGCGGTCCTCCGCCAGCCGGTCCACCGGCAGCGCGTGGACCAGCCCGCCGTAGTCCAGTTCGACCATCGACCTCGGATGGAACTCCTCCAGCCAGGTCCCGACCTCCACCAGCCCCTCGGCGAGCCCCTCGTAGCCCGGCGACTCCCGCAGGGTGCGCAGCCCCCGCGCGAGCCGCCGCCGGGCCTGCACCATCGGAGTCCGGTAGCGCAGCCGCTCACCCGGCAGGTACTCCCGCTCATCGTCGGCCACGAGCACGAACCAGCGCAGTGGTACCTGCCACACTGCGGTACGGATCCACGGGCGCGCATCGGGGTTCCGCTCCCGCCAGCGCTCGTACTCCTCGGCCGCCCGCCGCCGCGCGGCCGGCGGCAGCGCCGCGTCCAGCACCGGCAGCGGGAACTGCTCGACGAGCTCCTGCAGGGCGAGCCAGCCGCGCAGCCTGGTCCGCCACGGGCACACCAGCAGCACCCCGTCCACCTCGGCCGTGAAGGCGTCCCCGCTCTCGTGCGCCGGCACCCCCACCAGCGGTACCCGCACCAACTCGGCCAGCGAGCGGCGCAGTTCGTCCTGCGCAGTCGGCGCCTCGCCGCACCGGGCGTAGGAGGCCCAGCGCGTCCGCTCCGGCTCCGCGAACGCCGCCAGCGGCTCGTAGACTCGCAGGTAGGAGGCGTACGGGACGGTCGGCGCCGAACGGGCCGACGGCAGCCCGGTCTCGGAGGATTCACTCACGCTCTCGTACTCCCCCGCACCACCCGGCGCTACTCCGCCGGAGGGCCGGCGGACCACCGGCACGGCGAGGCCCGGTGCGCCCCGTACCCCGGGAGTGTTCCGATCCACGGACAGGTCCCCTGCGGGCGCGTTCCAGGTCTTACTCTGCTCCCAGCACGCCCTCCCCCACCCGCAGGGCGGGCGTCTTTCCGCCGCATCTCTTCCATGGGAGTCACCACCGTGACCGAAATGACCGACGGCGTCCTGCACACCCTGTTCCACTCGGAGCAGGGCGGCCACGAGCAAGTCGTGCTGTGCCAGGACCGCGCCACTGGCCTGAAGGCCGTCATCGCCATCCACTCCACCGCCCTGGGCCCGGCCCTCGGCGGCACGCGCTTCCACGCGTACGCCTCGGACGAGGAAGCCGTCCTCGACGCGCTGAACCTCTCGCGCGGCATGTCCTACAAGAACGCCATGGCCGGCCTCGGCCTCGGCGGCGGCAAGGCCGTGATCATCGGCGACCCGGACCAGATCAAGACCGAGGACCTGCTGCTGGCCTACGGCCGCTTCGTGGAGTCCCTCGGCGGCCGCTACGTCACGGCCTGCGACGTCGGCACGTACGTCGCGGACATGGACATCGTCGCCCGCGAGACCCGCTGGGCCACCGGCCGCTCCCCCGAGAACGGCGGCGCCGGCGACTCCTCCGTCCTCACCGCCTTCGGCGTCTTCCAGGGCATGCGGGCCAGCGCCCAGCACCAGTGGGGCGACCCGACCCTGCGCGGCCGCAAGGTCGGCGTGGCCGGCGTCGGCAAGGTCGGCCACTACCTGGTCGAGCACCTCCTGGAGGACGGCGCCGAGGTCGTGATCACGGACGTCCGCGAGGAGTCCGTGCGTCGCATCCTCGACAAGCACCCGCAGGTCACGGCCGTGGCCGACACGGACGCGCTGATCCGCACCGAGGGCCTGGACATCTACGCCCCCTGCGCGCTCGGCGGCGCCCTGAACGACGAGACCGTGCCGGCCCTCACCGCCACGATCGTCTGCGGTGCGGCGAACAACCAGCTCGCGCACCCGGGCATCGAGAAGGACCTCGCGGACCGCGGCATCCTGTACGCGCCGGACTACGTGGTCAACGCGGGCGGTGTCATCCAGGTCGCGGACGAGCTGCACGGCTTCGACTTCGACCGGTGCAAGGCCAAGGCCACGAAGATCTTCGACACCACGCTGGAAATCTTCGCTCGCGCAAAGGCGGACGGCATTCCTCCGGCTGCGGCGGCCGACCGGATCGCCGAGCAGCGGATGGCCGACGGCCGCGCGGCGAAGGCGGCGAAGGCGGCGAAGGCCTCGTAGCACCCCTGCCGGTGCGCCCGCCGGGGTGCGGCGAGACGGAACTCACTGCACTTCGGCGGGTCGCCCGCCAGGAAAGAGTTAAAATCGCAGCTGACCAGCGAGGACGGGGCGCCTCGATGGTCCTGTTCCGAGGCGCGTCATGCGGGCGGCGTACCGTATGGCCGCGGAAACAGGTACCGTTAAACCCCTACGGACGGTCTCTTCGAGGAGAGCCCGCTCCGAACCATGAACGCGTGTCAGACTCTGGGGCCGTCGAGCCCCGTCACCGAGGGGGTCGAGCCATGGGGCGCGGCCGGGCCAAGGCCAAGCAGACGAAGGTCGCCCGCCAGCTGAAGTACAACAGCGGCGGCACTGACCTTGCGCGTCTGGCCAACGAGCTGGGCGCATCGCCGACGGCGCCGCTGACGCCTGTCAGCGAGCCGGTCGACGTCGATGACGAGCTGGACGACGACGACCCGTACGCAAAGTACGCGGATCTGTACAACAGCGATGACGACGAGGACGAGGACGACGAGTCCGGCCCGTCGGCTCAGCAGCGTCGCGGCGCTTGACGCCTCGCGTTCGCACCACAACCGGTGGCACCGCGTGATCGCATGACCACCGACGGCTGAACGATTCCGCTCGGCCTTCAGAGCAACACACGAAACCCGGTCCAGGGCCTCGCCCCGGACCGGGTTTCCGTGCTGTCTCAGCTCGCGTACGACCCGGTCATCGCCGCACCCTCGGTGTGCTCGCCGCGCTCGGTGATCTCACCGGCGACCCAGGCGTCGACACCCCGGTCGGCCAGCGCCGTCAGGGCCACGTCCACCGACTCCTGCGGGACGACGGCCATCATGCCGACACCCATGTTCAGGGTCTTCTCCAGCTCCAGCTGCTCGACCTGCCCGGCCTTGCCGACGAGGTCGAAGACCGCGCCCGGGGTCCACGTCGACCGGTCGACCGTCGCGTGCAGGTGGTCCGGGATGACCCGGGCCAGGTTCGCCGCGAGGCCGCCGCCGGTGATGTGCGAGTAGGCGTGCACCTCGGCCGTACGGGTGAGGGCCATGCAGTCCAGGGAGTAGATCTTGGTGGGCTCCAGCAGCTCCTCGCCGAGGGTCCGGCCGAACTCCTCGACGTGCTGGTCGAGGGACATCCCGGCCCGGTCGAAGAGCACGTGCCGGACCAGCGAGTACCCGTTCGAGTGAAGGCCGGACGACGCCATCGCGATGACGGCGTCACCCGTACGGATGCGATCCGCGCCCAGCAGGCGGTCGTACTCGACGACACCGGTGCCGGCGCCCGCCACGTCGAAGTCGTCCGGGCCGAGGAGGCCCGGGTGCTCGGCGGTCTCGCCGCCGACCAGGGCGCAGCCGGCGAGGACGCAGCCCTCGGCGATGCCCTTGACGATGGCCGCGACCCGCTCGGGGTGGACCTTGCCCACGCAGATGTAGTCGGTCATGAAGAGCGGCTCGGCACCGCAGACGACGATGTCGTCCATCACCATCGCGACCAGGTCGTGACCGATGGTGTCGTACACGCCCATCTGACGCGCGATGTCCACCTTCGTGCCGACCCCGTCGGTGGCGGAGGCCAGCAGCGGGCGCTCGTAGCGCTTGAGGGCGGAGGCGTCGAAGAGGCCGGCGAAGCCGCCGAGGCCGCCGAGGACCTCGGGGCGCTGCGTCTTCTTCACCCACTCCTTCATCAGCTCGACGGCGCGGTCTCCCGCTTCGATGTCGACGCCCGCGGCGGCGTAGCTGGCACCGGTGGTCTTCTCTGTCATGACAGGAGAGAGCTTTCGTGTCGTTGCTGCGTGAGATGCCGGCCCCTGGGAAAAGCCTGAAAGACAGGGACCGGCGCAGGTCTAGCCGGGGCCGCCCCCGCCCGCCCGGAAGCGGGCGGGAGGCCCGTCCCGCCCCTGGCGCGGGGCCCGGGGGCTAGGGGCGGCGGAGTGCGTCGGCGGCGTCCGTGCCGCCGGCCAGCTCGGTCTCCAGGAGCTGCTTGCCCAGCAGCTGCGGGTCGGGCAGCTCCATGGGGTACTCGCCGTCGAAGCAGGCACGGCAGAGGTTCGGCTTCTGGATGGTCGTCGCCTCGATCATCGAGTCGAGCGAGATGTACGCGAGGGAGTCCGCACCGAGCGAGGTGCCGATCTCCTCGACGCTCATGCCGTTGGCGATGAGCTCCGCCCGGGTGGCGAAGTCGATGCCGAAGAAGCACGGCCACTTCACCGGCGGCGAGGAGATCCGGATGTGGACCTCGGCCGCACCGGCCTCGCGGAGCATCTTGACGAGGGCGCGCTGGGTGTTGCCGCGGACGATCGAGTCGTCGACGACCACCAGGCGCTTGCCCCGGATGACTTCCTTGAGGGGGTTGAGCTTGAGGCGGATGCCCAGCTGGCGGATCGTCTGCGAGGGCTGGATGAAGGTCCGGCCGACGTAGGCGTTCTTGACCAGGCCGGAGGCGTAGGGGATCCCGCTGGCCTCGGCGTAGCCGACGGCGGCGGGCGTGCCGGACTCCGGCGTCGCTATCACCAGGTCGGCGTCGACCGGGGCCTCCTTGGCGAGGCGCCGGCCCATCTCGACACGCGAGAGGTAGACGTTCCGGCCGGCGATGTCCGTGTCCGGGCGCGCCAGGTAGACGTACTCGAAGACACAGCCCTTGGGCTTCGCTTCTGCGAAGCGCGAGGTGCGCAGGCCGTTCTCGTCGATCGCGACGAGCTCGCCGGGCTCGACCTCGCGGACGAAGCTGGCGCCCACGATGTCGAGGGCCGCGGTCTCGCTCGCGACCACCCAGCCGCGCTCCAGGCGGCCGAGGACCAGCGGGCGGATGCCCTGCGGGTCACGGGCGGTGTACAGGGTGCCCTCGTCCATGAAGACGAGGGAGAAGGCACCCTTGACCTGCGGGAGGACCTTGGCGGCCGACTCCTCGACGGTCAGGGGCTTGCCGTCGTCGTCCGTCTGGCCCGCCAGCAGGGCGGTGACCAGGTCGGTGTCGTTGGTCGCGGCCACCTGGGTGGCACGGCCGTCCTGACGGGGGAGGTCTGCGACCATCTCGGCAAGCTCGGCGGTGTTCACCAGGTTGCCGTTGTGGCCCAGGGCGATGGAGCCGTGGGCGGTCGCGCGGAAGGTGGGCTGAGCGTTCTCCCAGACGGAGGCTCCGGTGGTCGAGTAGCGGGCGTGACCGACCGCGATATGACCTTGGAGCGATCCGAGGGAGGTTTCGTCGAAGACCTGGGACACGAGGCCCATGTCCTTGAAGACGAGGATCTGGGAACCGTTGCTCACAGCGATGCCCGCGGACTCCTGTCCACGGTGCTGCAGTGCATACAGTCCGAAGTAGGTGAGCTTGGCGACCTCTTCACCCGGAGCCCAGACACCGAAGACGCCGCAAGCGTCCTGGGGGCCCTTTTCGCCGGGGAGCAGGTCGTGGTTGAGTCGTCCATCACCACGAGGCACGTCTCCGAGTGTAGGCGAGATCGACCACTGGTCCGAATTGGGGATGGCCGGGAAAAGTCACAGTGCGGACAGTCGGGTAACCCCTGCGGAGGGTAACGGCCCCGATATCCGGAATGCCGTGATTGGCAAGGGCGGCCTGTGGATTCGCACGCCCTTCCGTGCGCCCCTCTTCCGCCTCTCTTCCGCCTCTGGAGACCCTGCCGCGCCCTGATCCGGCGGTGCGGTGCCGTCCGTTTCTTTTCCTTTTCTTTTCCTTTCCGCCGGCCGGGCCCGCGGAGCCTGAGGACGTTGCCCGAGGAAGCTGCCCGGGGCCGCCGCCCCGGCCGTCACTCGGCGGCGGAAGCGGCCCGGGCCGTGAGGCCATTCCCGTCGGCCGCCGTCAGGGTCAGCGTCCGCTCCTGGATGCGCCAGGTGAGCGGGCCGCTGCCGAAGAGTTCGGTCAGGGTCCGCTCCAGCTCGCCCTCCGGGCCCGTGCAGGCCATCCGCGTCGTGGTCAGCGGGCCGAAGGTGACCCGCGGGCCGTCGAACGCGGCCGGGGCACTGAACCGGTTGCAGCCGAGGCTGCCGCTCACACCCGCGTCCGGGCCGATGGTGAACACGGCCTTGCCGGCGGCCCGGTCCGGCACGGAGGCCGCCGTATCTCCGCTGATCAGCCCGGTCACCGTCCACTCGGTGACGGTGAGCGGGGCGTCCGCCCCCGGCGGCTTCGCGGTCAGCTCGACGGTGCCGCCGCCGGCGGCCGTGAGCACGAGTCGGTCGGCGGACTCGCGCCGCACCTCCAGCCGGCCCTTCAGCAGCTCGGCGAAAACCGTCTCGAACTCCATGTGCTCGCAGGCCATGGCGGTGGAGGATCCGGGGGTGACGGTCACGGCTGACTGCGCGGACCCGTTCTCGTAGGACACGGCGGCCGTGAACCCGTTGCAGCCGTAGTTCCCCTTCGCCTCGGCCGTACGGGAGCCGGTGGGCTCGATCCCCAGGTGCGCGGCGGACGGCCCGGCCAGGCTCCGGCCGTCCGCCGTCACGCGCTGGACGGACCAGGACCCGGTGAAACCGGGGCCCGGGAGGGTGCCGGAGGGGCCGGAGCCGTCGGCGCAGGCCGCGGTGGCGGCGGCGAGGACGAGTACGGCGGCCAGGGCCGCGGGGAGGTGCCGGTGTGTGGGCATGCCCCTGGGACGGGCGGCGGGCCCGTCCGGTTCCGCGCGCGCTGCTCCGGCCGGGGGGATCCGGCAGGCCGGGGTCGGCTCCGGTCAGCTCATCACCGGCAGCAGCGCCCCCAGGTCGGCCCGCTCGCCGCTGGCCGTGACCTGGGCGTCCGCCACCGCCGAGGCCCAGTCCTGGCGGCCCGTGGCCAGCCTGACCCAGGTCAGCGGGTCGGTCTCCACCACGTTCGGCGGGGTGCCGCGGGTGTGCCGGGGGCCTTCGACGCACTGGACCACCGCGAACGGCGGGATGCGCACCTCGACCGAGCCGCCGGGGGCCTTGAGGGCGAGGGCGTCGGCGAGCAGCCGGGTGCAGGCGGCGAGCGCCTGCCGCTCGATCGGGATGGCCAGCCCGGCGGCCCGGTTGAGGTCGTCGGTGTGGACGACGAGCTCGACGGTCCGGGTGACGAGGAAGTCGGCCAGCGTCATGTCGCCGACCCACAGGGCGAGGACCCGGCTGCCCGGGTTCGCGGCCAGCGCCTCGGCCATCCGGGCGCCCGCGTGCTCGAAAAGCTCGGCCGGCGGGGCGCCCTCCAGGATCTCCTTCGCCGCCTCCGCGATCTTCCCGGCGAGGGAGGCGGTGGCGGAGGGCCACTCCACGGCCGTCAGCTCGGGCACGGCCGCCGGCGGGCGGGCGAGCCCGGCGGCGAGCGAGTCGGCGATCCAGGCGATGTGCGCGGCCAGGTCGGCCACGGTCCAGTCGCCGAGCCCGCTGTCCCGGCCGAGCTGTTCGGGTGTCAGTTCCCGGACGCCGTCGGCGATGTGGGCGAACTGCGCGGTGACGGCCGTACGGATCTTCGCGGCGTCGTAGGTACGGGTGCGACGGGTCCTGGATGCCATGCGGCGAGTCTGCCCGATCGGCCGCGGCCCCCGCAGCCGCTGCCACGGCCGGGTCCGGGTCCGGGCGTGGGTCCGGGTCCGGGGGTGGGTCCGGGTCCGGGGGTGGGTCCGGGTCCGGGGGTGGGTCCGGGTCCGGGGGTGGGCGCAGGGGCGGGGGCGGTGCCGCGGCCGGAGCGGCGGCCGGGCGGGTCGGTCAGGGCCGGGGGCCGGCGTCGAAGACCTCGCCGGTCGCGGGGACGCCGACACCGCGCCAGGTGAAGGGCAGGCCGCGGGCCGTGTCGGCGTCGGGCCCGTCCATCAGCTGGAAGTGCAGGTGCGGCTCCGAGGAGTTGCCGGAGTTGCCGCACTCGGCGATGAGCTGCCCGGCGGTGACCCGGTCGCCGACGCCGACCTTCAGCGAGCCGCGCTTGAGGTGGCCGTACAGGGCGTACGTGCCGTCGCCCAGATCCAGGACGATGTGGTTGCCGGTGACCCGGTCGGGCCCGCCGAGATCCCCCCGGACCGAGGACTCGGCCAGCAGCAGGTAGAGCACCGCCGGCAAGGAGGTGCGGCTGAGGTGGTCGCGCTGCCGGTCGGCGGCCCGGACCACCACCGCGTCGGCGACCGCGTACAACGGGGCGCCGAACGCGGGGAAGGCGCGGGCCGGCCGGACGAGCGGCCACAGCCAGGCGAACCCGGGGTGCGGCGGGTCCTGTGGGCCGGGCTCGGCGGTGATGTCGATGGCGAAGGCCTGCGCCAGCCGGTGGGTGCCGTGGCTCGGGACCTTGTCCGCGGGGCTGTTGGTCGCGGACCAGCGCCCGGCGACCGGGGGCTCGACCTCCCGGGCCGGCTCGGCGGTGTGGGGTGCCCGGGCGGCCATCCGGCCGGCCAGGAAGGTGAGCAGGAGGGCGAGTCCGGCGGGGAGCCAGACCCAGCGGAGGTCGGCGGGGAACCCCAGGCCGAGGTCGGTGGCGATGAGGGCGAGGAAGGCCACCCAGCAGCAGCGGCAGGTCAGGTGCACCGCCCGGCGCAGCCCGGTGGGGGCGGGACGGACGGGACGGACGGGACGGGACGGCTCGGCGGGGCCCAATGCGGCGGAGCCGTCGGCGGCGGTCAGCGCGGCCGCGGTGCCCGCGCCGTCGGCGGCGGCCCCGTTGGCGGCGGTGTCGGCAGCGGTGTCGGCGGGGGTCACGGGGTGGCCGCCGCGAAGACGACGAGCAGCGGGACGACCCGGCCGCCGGGGACCTCGTACCGCCCGCGCGCGGTGGTGTGCAGCCAGCCGGCCGCGGTGAGCTGGCGCAGGTGGTGGTAGACCTGCCCGCTGGTGCCGACCCCGTCGAGCGCGGTCAGCTCGGCGGCGGTCCGCTGCCCGGCCAGGATCTCCCGCAGCAGCCGGATCCGTACGGGGCTGCCGAGCGCGGCGAGGGCGTCGGCGGTGCGCTGCCGGTCCTCGGCGGCGTCGCCGAGGAGTTCCGCGGTGGGGAAGCCCTGCTGCCACTCGTACCGCTCGCCGGTGGGGAGCCCGACGGCGCCGGTGAACAGCACTCCGCCGTCCTCGGCCCCGAGTTCCGCGAGCTGTGCCTTGAAGCCTTCCAGGGCCCAGAAGTCCCCGGCCGGGTCGGCGGGTTCGGGCCGCCGGGCGTCTTGTGGCTGCTGTGCTTCGCGTGCTTCGAGTGCGGCCAGCCGCCGTTCCAGCTCGGCCACGCGTGCTTCAAGATCCATGCATGCAAAATTACGTCATTACGTAATTCCGTACAAGAGGCTGCGCGAGCACGCTCCGGAGAACGCCGAACCCCCGCCCGGCAGTGCGGGGCAGGGGTTCGGTCCGACGGGTCGGACGGGGCGGACGGGCGCCGGATCAGGCCAGCAGGGCCGGGATCGTCGCCTCGTGGGCCTCGCGGAGCTCGGCCAGCGGGATCGTGAACTCGCCCTGGACCTCGATCTCCTCGCCGTCCACGACACCGATGCGGGTGGCGGGCAGGCCGCGCGCGCCGCACATGTCGGTGAAGCGGAGCTCCTCGCTGCGCGGGACGGCCACGACGGCCCGGCCCGCCGACTCGGAGAACAGGAAGGTGAACGCGTCCATGCCCTCGGGCACCACGAGCCGCGCACCGTTGCCGCCGCGCAGGCAGGACTCGGTGAGCGCCTGGATGACACCCCCGTCGGACAGGTCGTGCGCTGCGTCGATCATGCCGTCGCGCGAGGCGGCGATCAGGATCTCCGCGAGCAGCTTCTCGCGGCCCAGGTCCACCTTGGGCGGCAGGCCGCCGAGGTGGTCGTGGACGACCTGCGACCAGGCCGAGCCGCCGAACTCCTCGGCGGTGTCGCCGAGCAGGTAGAGCAGCTGGCCGGCCTCCGCGAACGCCATCGGCGTACGGCGGTTGACGTCGTCGATCACACCGAGGACCGCCACGACCGGCGTCGGGTGGATCGCGGTGTCGCCGGTCTGGTTGTACAGCGAGACGTTGCCGCCGGTCACCGGGGTGCCCAGCTCCAGGCAGCCGTCCGCGAGACCGCGGGTGGCCTCGGCAAACTGCCACATGACGTCCGGGTCCTCGGGGGAGCCGAAGTTCAGGCAGTTGGAGATCGCCAGGGGCTTCGCGCCGGTCGCGGCGACGTTGCGGTACGACTCGGCCAGCGCGAGCTGGGCGCCCGCGTACGGGTCGAGCTTGGCGTAGCGGCCGTTGCCGTCGGTGGACATGGCGACGCCGAGGTTGGACTCCTCGTCGATGCGGACCATGCCCGCGTCCTCGGGCTGCGCGAGGACGGTGTTGCCCTGCACGAAGCGGTCGTACTGGTCGGTGACCCAGGACTTGGAGGCCTGGTTCGGGGAGGAGACCAGGGCCAGGACCTGCGCGCGGAGCTCCTCGGAGGTCTGCGGGCGGGGCAGCTTGGCCGCGTCGTCGGCCTGGAGGGCGTCCTGCCAGGAGGGACGGGCGTACGGGCGCTGGTAGACCGGGCCCTCGTGGGCGACGGTGCCCGGGGGCACGTCGACGATCTGCTCGCCGTGCCAGAAGATCTCCAGGCGCTCGCCGTCGGTCACCTCACCGATGACGGTGGCGATGACGTCCCACTTCTCGCAGATCTCCATGAAGCGGTCGACGTGCTGCGGCTCGACGATCGCGCACATGCGCTCCTGCGACTCGCTCATGAGGATCTCCTCGGGCGAGAGCGTCGCGTCGCGCAGCGGGACCGTGTCCAGCTCGACCCGCATGCCGCCGGAACCGGCCGAGGCCAGCTCGGAGGTGGCGCAGGAGAGCCCGGCGCCGCCGAGGTCCTGGATGCCGGCGACCAGCTTCTCCTTGAAGATCTCCAGGGTGCACTCGATGAGGAGCTTCTCCTGGAAGGGGTCGCCGACCTGGACGGCGGGGCGCTTGGTGGGCTTCGTGTCGTCGAAGGTCTCGGACGCGAGGACCGAGACGCCGCCGATGCCGTCGCCGCCGGTGCGGGCGCCGTAGAGGATGACCTTGTTGCCGGGGCCGGAGGCCTTGGCGAGGTGGATGTCCTCGTGCTTCATGACGCCGATGCAGCCGGCGTTGACCAGCGGGTTGCCCTGGTAGCAGGAGTCGAAGACGACCTCGCCGCCGATGTTGGCCAGGCCCAGGCAGTTGCCGTAGCCGCCGATGCCCGCGACCACGCCCGGCAGGACGCGCTTGGTGTCGGGGTGGTCGGCGGCGCCGAAGCGCAGCGGGTCCACGACCGCGACCGGGCGGGCACCCATGGCCAGGATGTCGCGGACGATGCCGCCGATGCCCGTGGCCGCGCCCTGGTAGGGCTCGATGTACGAGGGGTGGTTGTGCGACTCGACCTTGAAGGTGACCGCGTAGCCCTGGCCGACGTCGACGACGCCGGCGTTCTCGCCGATGCCGACGAGCATGGCGTCGTTCTCGGGGACCTTCTCGCCGAACTGCTTCAGGTGGACCTTGCTGCTCTTGTACGAGCAGTGCTCGGACCACATGACGGAGTACATGGCGAGCTCGGCACCGGTGGGGCGGCGGCCGAGGATCTCGCGGATCCGCAGGTACTCGTCCTCCTTGAGGCCGAGTTCCTTCCAGGGCTGCGCCGAGTCCGGGGTCTCGGCGGCGTGCTTGACGGTGTCCAGAGTCATGCGGAGACCAGCTTCTTCAGGATCGAGGTGAAGAATCCGAGGCCGTCGGTGCGGCCCGTCCCGATCAGCGGCTCCACCGCGTGCTCGGGGTGCGGCATGAGGCCGACGACGTTGCCCGCGGCGTTGGTGATGCCGGCGATGTCGTTCAGCGACCCGTTGGGATTGAAGTCCAGGTAGCGGAAGGCCACGCGGCCCTCGGCCTCCAGCTCGTCCAGGGTGTGCTGGTCGGCGACGTAGCGGCCGTCCATGTTCTTGAGCGGGACGGAGATCTCCTGGCCCTGCTCGTAGTCGCCGGTCCAGGAGGTCCCGGCGTTCTCCACCCGGAGCTTCTGGTCGCGGCAGATGAAGTGCAGGTGGTTGTTGCGGAGCATCGCGCCCGGCAGCAGGTGGGCCTCGGTGAGGACCTGGAAGCCGTTGCAGATGCCCAGGACCGGCATGCCGGCCTTGGCCTGCTCGATGATGGTCTCCATCACCGGCGAGAACCGGGAGATGGCGCCGGCGCGCAGGTAGTCCCCGTAGGAGAAGCCGCCCGCGAGGACGACCGCGTCGACCTGGTGCAGGTCCTTGTCGCGGTGCCACAGCGAGACCGGCTCGGCCCCCGCGAGGCGGACGGCGCGCAGCGAGTCACGGTCGTCGAGCGTTCCGGGGAACGTGACGACGCCGATGCGAGCGGTCACGACTCCACCTTGACGACGAAGTCTTCGATGACGGTGTTGGCGAGGAACGTTTCGGCCATCTTGTGGATGCGGTCGAGGGCGGCCTGGTCGACCGGACCCTCCACTTCCAGCTCGAAGCGCTTCCCCTGGCGGACGTCGGCGATGCCCTCGAAGCCCAGGCGCGGCAGTGCACGCTGCACCGCCTGGCCCTGGGGGTCGAGGATCTCCGGCTTGAGCATGACGTCGACTACGACGCGTGCCACTGGCACTCCCGATGGGTGGTTGGTGCGAAGGCGGTTCCTTCAGCGTACCCGCCCGAAATTTCTACGCGGGTAGATTTCGGAAGGGGGTCCGCGGGGGCCTCTCCGGGCATGTCCGGCGAGGGCTCCTTTCGGCTTCACCAACGCTTCGCAAAATCCACCGGAAAACCACGCGCTCGGGATTGCGGCGGGACACGCGGAGAGAATTAACTGGGCTTCGCAATGCAAAGGGAATCGAGGTACAAAGGAATCCTCGGCGGCACGGCATTTGCCGCTCCGCACCCGGTACCGAAAGACGCATTGCTCCGAAACATCCACACAGGCGACATCACCGCACGTCAGCGGGCGGTGACTGTCGCGCGAAGGGACCGATATCCGTGGCGCAGCGCGTAGTGGTCACACTCTCCGACGACATCGACGGCGGAGAAGCGGCGGAAACGGTCACGTTCGGCCTGGACGGCAAGTCCTACGAGATCGACCTCAATCCGGCCAACGCCGGGAAACTGCGGGACGCCCTCGCCCCGTACATGGCCGCCGGACGCCGGCAGGCCCGCTCCGGGAAGGCCTTCAAGCACACCTCCCTCGCGCCCGACCCGGCGGTCGTCCGCGCCTGGGCCCGCTCGCACGACTTCGACGTGCCCCCGCGGGGCCGCATCCCCAAGCGCGTCTACGAGGCCTACCACCAGGCCCACTGAAGCGGGCCCGCCGAGGCTGATTTGGCATCCACCCCCTCCCGTCCGCTAGTGTGTGGATCACGCCGAGGGGCGAGACCGCAGGTCAGAGCCTCGAAGGTCGTGCGGGTGTAGTTCAGTAGCAGAACATCCCCCTTCCAGGGGGAAGGCGCAGTGTGCGATCCCTGTCACCCGCTCGCAAAGGCTTTACCGACCACTCCGGTGGATCAGGTAGAGTGATGCACGCATCGCCCGGCAGAAACGCCGAAGCGGGCATGCGGACGTAGCTCAGTTGGTAGAGCACCACCTTGCCAAGGTGGATGTCGCGAGTTCGAGTCTCGTCGTCCGCTCAGAGTGCAAAGGCCCTGATCAATGATCAGGGCCTTTGTCGTATGCGCACGCAGAACACCTGCCGCGCACTGACAAATGTCATCGGGGGCGATGACCACGCCCACTGGTGCGGGCAAGGGCCTGCCGCGAGGCTGGAGCCATGGGGAACAGCACCCGCCACAGGGTGATCGGGGGAATCGGGGAACCGTGTCGAAACTCACCGGATGGTGGAAGAACCGCAGCACCGCGGCAAAGGTGGAGCTTTACACACGGGGGTCGTTCCACTTCTTCGCGGTCCTCGAGATCCTGTCCTTCGGGCTGGTCCCGCTGGGCGCCGCTGCCGAGGGGGGCATCTCCCGACCCCTCGCGCTCGGGGCGATGCTGATCGTCCTCGTCCACGCCGTGGCCACGGCGTTCCTCTCCTCCCGGGCACTGGACTGGCAGGTGGGCAGCCGGGAGCGCCCGGTACGGCTCGCGGTGGCGACGGCCGTCGCCACCGCCGGCGTCTGCCTCGCCTTCCTGGTGCTCCGCAAGACCGGGCACCTCCCCGAGGCCGTGGCGCCGTCGCTCGTCGGCGGCCTGGCCTGCTTCACCTGCGGCTCCCTCGTGCTCTGCATGAACCGGGTGCGCCAGATGTGGCGCGTCTCACCGGCCTGGGCGCTCGGCGCGGGCACGGCCGTGCTGGCCCTGGGCCTGCCGGTGGCCGAAGCCGTCGGGTACACGATCGGGATGCTGCTGACCGGCCTGTTCATGAGCGGGGCCTGCGGCTTCTCGGGCTGGCTGTTGCGGATGGTCTACGAGCTCGACCACGCCCGGGAGCTCCAGGCCCAGCTGGCCGTCGCCGAGGAGCGGCTGCGCTTCGGCCGCGACCTGCACGACGTGATGGGCCGCAACCTGGCCGTCATCGCCCTCAAGAGCGAGCTCGCGGTCCAGCTGGCCCGGCGCGAACGCCCGGAGGCCGTCACCCAGATGGTCGAGGTCCAGCGGATCGCCCGCGAGTCGCAGCGCGAGGTGCGCGACGTCGTACGCGGCTACCGGGAGGCCGACCTCGCGGCGGAGCTGGAGGGCGCGCGGGGCGTGCTGACCGCGGCCGGGATGGACTGCCGGGTCGAGGCCGACCCGGGCCGGAAGCTGCGCCCCGAGGTGCAGTCGGCGCTCGGCTGGGTGGTCCGGGAGGCCACCACGAACGTCCTGCGGCACGGCGACGCACGCTCCTGCGTGATACGCCTCACGGCGCCCGAGGAGGGCGAGCTGACCCTCGTCGTGGAGAACGACGGGGCACCCGAGGTGCCGGCCGGGCTGCCCGGCTCCGGGCTCGCCGGGCTGCGGGAGCGGCTCGCGGTGCTCGACGGCACCCTGGAGGCCGGCCCGGTGGGCGACGGCCGATTCCGGCTGCGGGCGCGGATCCCGGGCCGCCAACTGCGAGGACTGGAGGTGCGGGCGTGAGCCCCGTACGCGTGCTGCTGGCCGACGACGAGCACCTGATCCGCGGGGCGCTCGCCGCCCTGCTGGCCCTGGAGGACGACCTGCTGGTCGTCGCCGAGGCGGCCTCGGGACCCGAGGCCCTGGCGATGGCGCGGGCCCACCGGCCGGACGTGGCCGTGCTGGACCTGCAGATGCCCGGGGCGGACGGTGTGAGCGTGGCCACATCCCTGAAGGCCGAACTCCCCGGCTGCAAAACCATGATCGTGACCAGCCACGGGCGGCCCGGCCACCTCAAGCGGGCCCTGGCGGCGGGGGTGCGGGCCTTCGCGCCGAAGACGGTGTCGGCGCAGCGGCTGGCCGAGCTGATCCGGACCGTGCACGCCGGAGGCCGTTACGTCGACCCCGAGTTGGCGGCCGACGCGATCAGCGCGGGGGACTCGCCGCTGACCGCCCGCGAGGCCGAGGTGCTGGAACTCGCCGGGGACGGGGCGCCGGTGGCGGAGATCGCCGAACGGGCCGGCCTGTCGCAGGGGACCGTGCGCAACTACCTGTCGTCCGCCGCTTCGAAGCTCGGCGCGGAGAACCGGCATGCCGCAGTGCGTCTCGCGCGCGAGCGCGGTTGGGTATAGTGGTTCCCGCGCCACGGCGCATGCGGACATAGCTCAGTTGGTAGAGCACCACCTTGCCAAGGTGGATGTCGCGAGTTCGAGTCTCGTTGTCCGCTCTGGAACGGAGAAGCCCCCGGTCGATGACCGGGGGCTTCTCCGTGTCCGCGTCGCGGGGGCGGCGGGCCGGGAGCCGGATCGCCCCCGCCGGCGGGCGGCGCGGGGTGATCCGGCGCGGGGCGGTCCGCTCGGGGCGGTCCGGCCGGCGGGCTCAGGTCCAGTTCTGGCCGGTGAGCCGCTCGTACGCCTCGATGTACTTGGCGCGGGTCTGCTCGACGACCTCCTCCGGGAGGGCCGGCGGCGGCAGTTCGCCCTTCGGGTCCCAGCCGGAGGCCGGGGACGACAGCCAATTGCGGACGAACTGCTTGTCGTAGGAGGGCTGGGCGCGGCCCGGCTCCCACAGGTCGGCCGGCCAGAAGCGGGACGAGTCCGGGGTCAGCACCTCGTCGGCGGCGACCAGGGTGCCGTCCGCGTCGAAACCGAACTCGAACTTGGTGTCCGCCAGGATGATCCCGCGCTCGCGGGCGATGTCCCGGGCCCGGCTGTAGACGGCCAGGGTGGTCTGGCGCAGCAGCGCGGCGGTCTCGGCGCCGGTGGTGCGCGCCACCTCCTCGTAGGAGACGTTCTCGTCGTGCTCGCCGACCTCGGCCTTGGCGGCCGGGGTGAAGATCGGCGCGGGCAGCTCGGAGCCGTCGACGAGGCCCTCGGGCAGGGCGAGCCCGCAGACCGTACGGGTCTGGTCGTACTCGGCGAGGCCGGAGCCGGTGAGGTAGCCGCGGGCCACGCACTCGACCGGCACCATCGTCAGGTTCTTGCAGACCAGGGTGCGGCCCGCCCAGTCCGCGGGGGCGCCCGCGGGGAGGTCCGTGCCGAGCACGTGG
Source organism: Streptomyces sp. NPDC090445 (assembly GCF_044769385.1). NCBI lineage: Bacteria > Bacillati > Actinomycetota > Actinomycetes > Kitasatosporales > Streptomycetaceae > Streptomyces > Streptomyces sp. NPDC090445. The sequence continues at coordinate 49,742 of NZ_JBIVXV010000007.1, forward strand.
TTCGGGACGAGGTCGGCGAGCTGCTCGAACCACCACAGCGAGAGCTGCGTCAGGACGCGGCCCTTGTCCGGGATCTCGGTCGGCAGCACCCAGTCGAACGCGGACATGCGGTCGCTGGCGACCATGACGAGGTTGCCGTCCTCGTCGCGGTAGAGATCGCGGACCTTGCCGGTGTGGAGGTGGACGAGGCCCGGAACCTGAACCGGCTCGGGCTTTTCGACGAATCCGGACACGGGGTCTCCCTGTGGTTCTGTACGAGCGCAGCCCCATTCTCCCGCACCGGCGCGTGCCGGCCGACGACGGGTCCGGGTCGGCGCGGGTCAGTCCCTCTTGCAGATCCGGTCCAGGAGGTTGGCCGTGGCCCGCTGGATCCGCTCGTCCACGTGGCCGGGGCGGTCCAGGGCCGGGGTCCAGCCGAAGGTGCCGGACGCGAAGACGAGGGCGCCGCTGGGGGCCCGGTACAGGGAGGTCTCCTGGTGGCGCTTGGCCCCGCCGCCGTCCCGGTACGGGGAGTGCGCGAGCAGGATCCGGTCCCGGTGCTCGGGCAGCTGGGTGCGGGGGAAGTACCGGTCGGCCTCGCCCGCGACCAGGCCGGGCAGCTCGTCGTTCTCGGCGGCGCCGGTGGCCTCCCACAGCCAGTGCGAGGCGTTGCGCACGATCAGCGGCGCCGGCTCGGGGACCCGCCCGGCGTACTGGATGCCGAGCAGCTGCTGCTCGGGGCGGTCGACCTCGCGCCACAGGCTGGGGCGGCCGGGACCGCGGCGTTTCCGGCAGGTCAGGAGCCGGTCGGCGACCCCGGACGGGGAGGGGGCCAGCTCGACCTGCCAGTACATGGTGTTGGCGGACAGGAAGACCAGCGAGGTGCCGTGGTCGCGGGCGCGCTCGGCTGCGCGGCGCATGGCGGCCGACCAGTACTCGTCGTGGCCGGGGAAGACCAGGCCGCGGTAGCGGGCGGGGTCGACGCGGCCGGCGTGCAGGTCGCGGGTGTCGGCGTAGGCGAGGTCGTAGCCGTGGCGCTCGGCCCAGCGGATGAAGTCGTAGGCGTGGCCCACGTGCAGGGGCAGGCCCGTGCCCGCGTAGGGGCGGTCGAAGGAGACCGTGACGGCCGCGTCCTGCGTGCCGAGGAGCCGGCCCTCCTCGTCCCAGGCGTGGTAGAGGCTCGCGCCGGTGCGGCCGTCCTCGGGGTAGAGGTTGTACGCCTGCCAGGTGATGTCGGGCAGCAGGAGCAGCAGGTCGGCGGGGCGGTCGTCGCGCACGGTGAAGGGGATGTGGGAGCGGTACCCGTCGACAGTGGTGAGCACGGCGACGTACGCCCCGGCGTTCCAGTGGTCGGGGACCCGCAGCCGCCAGGACAGCCACCAGTGGTGGCAGGAGACCGTGCGGTCGGCGGTGAGGGGCGGCGGCTGGACGAAGCCGGAGAGGCGCGGGCTGGTCGTGATCCGGGCGGCGCCGGCGCCGCCGTAGTGGCCGATGCGGTGGACCTCGACGGAGAACTGCTGGGGCGGGTCCACGGTGATGTGGAAGTCGATCGTCTCGCCGGGCGCCGCGGCGCCGGTGGAGGTGAACCCCTTGATCTGCCGGTGGACGTCGTCGGCGGTGCGGGGGCCGCCGCCGCGTGCCGTGTCGGGGGACGGGCCGGGGGGCCCGGCCGGATCCGCGTACCAGGGCACCACCCGGCCGGTGTCGCCGAAGTACGCCTCGCCGCCGCGGAGCCACGGCAGCGGTCCCGGGCCGAAGGGGTCGTTCACCGCGTGCGCGAGCGCCCCTGACTCCCATCGCCGGATCCGGTCCGCACCCATTCCGCTCCCCTCCCTCGCTCCCCCGAACGGCTTCTGCACACGGCGGCGCGGCACGGTCCAGGAGGTCCGGCGCGGCCGGTCCCAGCACATCACATGACGCGCTCGTTCCGTCACCGTTCGCCACAACCGGGGCCAGGGATACGGCCGGGGTCAGGGCCGGGCACGGGAAGGGGCAGGGAGGGGGGAGAGGCAGGGGCGTCGGCCGGGACAGGGGCAGAGGCCGGCAGGCCGGGGGCAAGCCGGGGGAGGGGGACGGCGCCGGCGTCCGTCAGACCAGGCGGACCGGCTTCTCGGGGCGGATGCCCAGCTCGGCCAGCCAGTCGCGCAGGGGCTCCGGGTCGCCGTCCTCGACCAGGCTCAGGACGCGGGGAGCCAGGTCCGAGCGGCGCTCGCCGCCCGCCAGCAGGACCGGGCCGTCCAGCCAGTCCAGGCCGGGGGCGGCGCCCACGCAGTCCACGGCCGCGCAGCACACCAGGGCGGTCACGTGGTCGGCGAGCAGGTCCCGGCCGCTCCTGGGCGGCTGCAGCGGGAACAGGGGTACGGCGTCGGCCCCGCGGGCCACCTCGGAACGGCGGCCTCCGGAACGTTCCTCCCGGGCCAGGTCACCGCTCAGCCGCCCGGCCAGGGCCTCACCGGCCCCGCCCTCGCCGCCCGCGTCCGCCAGGTAGCCGAGGATCCGGTCCAGCGTGGGGCCCGGCCCCGACGGCACGGCCAGGCCGTCCAGCGCCTGGTGCAGCCGGGCCGCCTCCGCCCGCCACGTGCGGTCCACGACCTCCTCCGGGTACGCCGTCCAGTCCACCGGCGCCCAGTCCGGCCCGGGCTCGGCCGGGCCGCCGTGGAAGAGCCGCGCTGCGAGCAGGGAGGCCGCCTCGTCGACGGCGCCCGGCCGCTCCAGCAGGTCGCACGCGGGCCGCTCGCCGAGCCGGGAGGTGAATCCGTCGGCCATCCGGTCCCGCCGGGACAGCTCGGTCAGCGCGGAGACCACTCCGGCGTCGAGGTGGGAGGGCCACCGGCCCATCCGCCACGCCGGCAGTGCCACCCGGGTCAGCAGCCGGTCCCATCCCGCGTACGCGAGGCCGACCTGCTCCTGGGCGACGATCCGCAGCCCGTAGTCCACCCGCTGCGCGCGGTCCGAGGCGGCCGCGGCCACCCCGCGCTCCATCTCGGCGGCGTCCTCCCGGCAGAGCCGCAGCAGCAGCCGCGCCGGGCCTCCGATCCAGCCGAGGCCGGGCCGCCCGGCCACGTCCACGGCGGCGTCCAGCCCGCGCACGAAGCCGCGGGCATCGGCTATGTCGGGGTGCGCCGAGGGCCCCGTACCGGCGACGACCGGCGCGAGCACGGCCCGCAGCTCGGCGACCCTCATCCACCACAGGAACGGCGAGCCGATCACCAGCACGGGTGCCGCGCCCGGCTCCGTCCCGGGGCCGGCGGCGGCCGCGCCGCGCCGCCGGTGGGCGGCGTGCGTACGGTCCTCCAGCCAGCTGTCGCAGTCCGGCGTCAGGGCTATCGCGGAGGGCGCCGGCACCTCCATGCGGTCCGCCAGGTCCCGCACCAGCCGGTACAGGTCGGGCGCCTCGGCCTCGGCCAGCGGCACGGTCGGCGTCACGGCGGGCCCGGCCCGGACCACCACCGCGGTGAAGATCCCGCCCACCAGCAGCACCAGCGCGGCGACCGCGCACACGACGAGGGTCACCAGCGGCCAGGGGTCCCCGGCCAGCCGGCCCGTCAACCGGGCGGAGACCAGCACCACCGCGAGGGCGGCGGGCAGCAGGCCGACGGCCAGCGCCCTGCTGCGCACGCGCAGCACGGCCAGGGCACGGGAGCGCGCCGACGGCGGGCTCCCTTCTGGATACGAACCGGTTCCGGACACGACCGGACCTCACCCCCTCTGCCCTGCGGCGGTTTTGCTCACTCCCCCACTGTGACACCCGCCACTGACATCGCAATGCCGGTGGGCCAAGTGCCGGAATGCTTGCGCCGCACCCTAGTTGGGGAGCGCCCGGCAGTCAGCCGGACGGTATGACGATCACCCGATGGAATGGCTTTGGCTAAAGCTGCTGCGTTCGAACGCGGCCCGATGCAGTCGCACACGTGCGGGCGCGGCGCCCGCACACGCACAGGCGTGCGGGCCCGGTCCGCACCTGTGTGCGTACCGGGCCCGCGTCGTGACGGTGCTGCCGCTCGGCGTCCTCAGGCCGTGCCGGCCGCCTTGGCCGCGATGTCCGTGCGGTGGTGGGAGCCGTCCAGGCGGATCCGTGCGACGGCCCTGTACGCCTTCTCGCGGGCCTGCGCCAGGTCGGAGCCGGTGGCCGTCACCGACAGGACGCGGCCGCCCGCGCTGACGACCGCGTCGCCCTCGCGCCGGGTCCCGGCGTGCAGCACGTACGTGTCGGGGCCGTCCTCGGCGGCCACCTCGGCCAGGCCCTCGATCGGGTCGCCGGTGCGCGGGGTGCCCGGGTAGTTGTGGGAGGCGATGACGACCGTGACGGCCGCGTCCTCACGCCAGGCCAGCGGCGGCTGGGACTCCAGGGTGCCCTGGGCGGCGTTCAGCAGCAGGCCCGCGAGTGGGGTCCGCAGCCGGGCCAGGACGACCTGCGTCTCGGGGTCGCCGAAGCGGGCGTTGAACTCGATGACGCGCACACCGCGCGAGGTGATCGCGAGTCCGGCGTACAGCAGGCCGGAGAAGGGGGTTCCGCGGTGGCGGAGCTCGTCCACGGTCGGCTGGAGCACCGTCTCCAGGACCTCGTCGACGAGCTTCGGGTCGGCCCACGGCAGCGGCGAGTACGCGCCCATCCCGCCGGTGTTGGGCCCCGCGTCGCCGTCGAGGGCGCGCTTGAAGTCCTGCGCGGGCTGCAGCGGGAGGACGGTGGTGCCGTCGGTGATCGCGAAGAGGGAGACCTCGGGGCCGTCCAGGTACTCCTCGATGACGACGCGGTCGCAGGCCAGGGCGTGCTCGCGGGCGGCGTCCAGGTCGTCGGTGACCACGACGCCCTTGCCGGCGGCGAGGCCGTCGTCCTTGACGACGTAGGGCGCGCCGAAGGCGTCGAGGGCCGCCTCCACCTCCTCGGGGGTGGTGCACACGTAGCTGCGCGCCGTCGGGACGCCGGCCGCGGCCATCACGTCCTTCGCGAACGCCTTCGAGCCCTCCAGCTGCGCCGCTTCGGCGGAGGGGCCGAAGACGGGGATGCCGACGGCGCGGACGGCGTCGGCGACACCGGCGACCAGCGGCGCCTCGGGGCCGATGACGACCAGGTCGGCGCCGAGCTCCGTGGCCAGGCCGGCCACGGCCGCGCCGTCGTTGGCGTCGACCGGGCGCAGCTCCGCCACCTCGGCGATGCCGGCGTTGCCGGGGGCGCAGTGGAGCGCGTTGACGTCGGGGTCGAGGGACAGAGAGCGGCACAGGGCGTGTTCGCGGGCGCCGCCGCCGATGACGAGGACCTTCACGCCATGCAGCCTAGCCCGCCGGGCGGCCGGACCTTCGTGCGGCCACCCAAACGCGGGCCCCTACTCGTTCGTGTATTCCTCCACAACGGTGGCCCCGAGCTCGCGCACGATCAGCTCGTGCCCGGTGAGGGCGCTGTCGACGAGGTCGGGGTCGTCCTCCTCCGGTACGTCGTCCTCCGGCGCCACCGGCGGGGGCGCCTGCTGTACGGGGGGCTGCGGCGCGGCGGCGGCCTGCGGCGGCCGGGGCGGCTGCGGGGCGGCAGCCGGAGCCTGCTGCACCGGGGCCGGCGCGGGAGCGGGCGGCGGCGGGCTGTAGGCGGGCGCGGCCGGGGCGGCGTACGCGGGCGCGGCGTACGCGGAGGCGGCCTGCGATACCGACGGGCCGCCCTGGCCCACGACGGCGTCGATCTTCCAGTTGACCTGGAACTGCTCGGCCAGGACGGCCTTGAGCACGTCCTCGCTGCCGCTGCTCGCGAAGTTGTCGCGGGCTCCGGCATTCGGGAAGCCGAGCTGCAGGGTCGTCCCGTCGAAGCCGGTGACCTGGGCGTTCTGGCTGAGCAGGATCCAGGTGAAGCGGCGGCGGTTCTTCACGGCCTCCAGGACCCCGGGCCACATCGCCTGCACCTGCCCGGCGCCGGCAGCCATCCCGGGGGACGGCGCGGCGGCGGGCGCCGGAGCCGCGGCCGCCGGGGCCTGTGCGGCCGGGGCGGGAGCCGCGGCGGCGGGCGCCGGGATCCCCTGGCCGGGCGCGGCCGCGGTGGGCCAGGCCCCGCGGGCCCCGGCCCCGGGCTGCGCGGCCCCGGGCCAGGCCCCGGGCTGCGCGGCCGCGGCGGGCGCGGCCGCGACAGGAGCGGCGGCGACAGGAGCGGCGGCGACAGGAGCCGGAACACCGTCAGCAGGCGCAGAGGCAGCGGGCGCCGCGGGGGCAGCGGGCGCGACCGGGGCCATGGCGTGCGCCTCGGGCCCGGGCACGTACCCCATGGCGGGAACGGCGACCGCGGACGCAGCGGCAACAGGCGCGCCCGCACCGGCAGCGGCGGCGAGGGCGGCGCCCCCGCGCTCCAGCCGCTCCAGGCGGGCCTGGAGCGAGCGCTCGTCGTCGAAGGCGGCGGGCAGCAGCACGCGGGCGCAGATCAGCTCCAGCTGCAGCCGCGGCGAGGTCGCGCCCCGCATCTCGGTGAGTCCGGTGTTGACCAGGTCGGCGGCGCGGCTCAGCTCGGCCGCCCCGAACACGGAGGCCTGGGCCTGCATCCGCTCGACCACGTCGGCGGGGGCGTCGATGAGCCCCTTCTCCCCGGCGTCGGGCACGGCGGCCAGGATCACCAGGTCGCGCAGCCGTTCCAGCAGGTCGGCGACGAACCGGCGCGGGTCGTTGCCGCCCTCGATCACCCGGTCGACGACCTCGAACGCGGCGGCCCCGTCCCCGGCGGCGAAGGCGTCCACGACGGAGTCCAGCAGCGACCCGTCCGTGTAGCCCAGCAGGGAGGTGGCCATGGCGTACGTCACACCCTCGTCGCCCGCACCCGCCAGCAGCTGGTCCATGACGGACATCGAGTCGCGCACCGAGCCGGCGCCGGCGCGCACCACGAGCGGCAGCACGCCGTCCTCGACCTTGGCCGCCTCTCGCCCGCAGACCTCGCCCAGGTAGTCCCGCAGCGTCCCGGGCGGCACGAGCCGGAAGGGGTAGTGGTGCGTCCGGGACCGGATGGTGCCGATGACCTTCTCGGGTTCGGTGGTCGCGAAGATGAACTTGAGGTGCTCCGGAGGCTCCTCGACCACCTTCAGCAGGGCGTTGAAGCCCGCCGAGGTGACCATGTGCGCCTCGTCGATGATGTAGATCTTGTACCGGCTGGAGGCCGGCCCGAAGAAGGCCTTCTCGCGCAGGTCGCGGGCGTCGTCCACACCACCGTGCGAGGCGGCGTCGATCTCGATGACGTCGATCGAGCCCGGGCCGTTGCGCGCCAGGTCCCGGCAGGACTGGCACTCGCCGCAGGGGGCGGGCGTGGGGCCCTGCTCACAGTTCAGGCACCGGGCGAGGATGCGCGCGCTGGTGGTCTTGCCACAGCCGCGGGGCCCGCTGAACAGGTACGCGTGATTGACCCGGTTGTTCCGCAGGGCCTGCATCAGCGGGGCAGTGACATGCTCCTGCCCGATGACCTCGGCGAACGACTCGGGGCGATAGCGGCGGTACAGCGCAAGGGACGACACGTCTACGAGGTTATCGGGGCCCGCCGACAAAGCGGGCCTGCCGGCCCTTCCGGACCCGCCCCGGAACGCAAAGCGCCCCTCACGCACCCGCCAGAGCCCACTTACCCTTGCTGCCTTCCGGCCCTGGGGGAGTTGGGTGAGATAGCGCCACGTGAGGGGCTGCCCCCACCCTAGCGGATGGAGGCCCCCGGGATCGAGTTCGCTAGCACCCCTCATCGTCTTGTATTGTTCGTCGCGGAGGATTCGCCTAGAGGCCTAGGGCGCACGCTTGGAAAGCGTGTTGGGGGCAACCCCTCACGAGTTCGAATCTCGTATCCTCCGCAGCCGCCTGAACAGGCGAAACGAAGACCCCGACCGCATTGCGGTCGGGGTCTTCGTCGTGCGCCCGGTCTCAGTTTTGGTCTCATTTACTTCGGACATTTGCCTACCAATCATCCACAATCATGTCGGCAAGGCTTCGGGCGCATGTGCGCGCACGTCCGAGTCGGAGGTCACTACGATCGCCGGTCATGGACTGGCTGGAGCGGACCGCAACGTTGCGGCAGTGGACCAAGGGCGGGGCGCGGGCTCCGCACAAGCCGCTGCTCTTCCTGTACGCCCTCAGTCGGTTTCAGCAGGATGCCGACGGCGAGCTGATCTACAGCGCGGTGGAGGAGGACCTAAAGCAGCTTCTGGCCGAGTACGGTCCGCCCAACAAGACGACGCCCGCCTACCCTTTCCACCACCTGGTCAGCGATGGGGTGTGGGAAGTGCGCACCAACCGCGGACCCGGCAGTCCCGGAAGCGCGGTGCGGGAGCTGCGGGCGGCCGGGGCCTCGGGGCGGCTTGCGCCGGAGCTGCGGGCAGCCCTGCGGCAGGAGCCGTCGCTGCTGGGGCGGATGGCGCATGTACTGCTCGACCTGCACTTCCCGCCCTCCCTCCACGGCGAGCTGTGCGAGGCGATCGGCCTGGAGCTGGAGCCGGCGGAGTCCGGGCGGCTGTCGTCCGTGCACCGGCAGAGGGACCGTCGGATGCGGGAGCAGGTGCTGACGGCTTACGAGTACCAGTGCGCCTTCTGCGGTTACGACGGACGGATCGGGGCGGTGCCGGTCGGGCTGGAGGCCGCGCACGTGCGATGGTGGGCGTTCGGCGGCCCAGACGACGTCGACAACGGCCTTTGCCTGTGCTCGCTGCACCACAAGCTCTTCGACAGGGGTGTCCTCGGTGTCGGTGACGGCCACCGCATCCTCGTCTCGCAGCAGTTCGTCGGCCGCAGCCCTGTGGCCCACGAGCACGTCATAGCGCTCGCGGGCCGCCCCCTCATCGGCCCACAGCGGGGCGTCCGCCCCGTGGCGAGGGCCCACCGCTCCTGGCACACCAGCCAGGTCTTCCGCGGCACCCCGCGTCCCGGCGCAGATCTTCCCCGAGCCAGACCTCAAGAGGGCACGCACACCCGACCTCGGCTCAGCCCCCGAACTCCCACGGGTTGAGCAGGAGCGCGCCGGTCCGGGCCAGGTGCTTGATGTTCCGGCTCACCAGGGTCCACCCGTTCGCCAAGGCGGTGGCGGCGATCAGCGCGTCCGGTGGATCGATGCTGGTCCCGGCGCTCTTCAGCTTCCGATGAAGGGAGAGGTAGGCAAGGGCCTCGCGTTCTCCGATGGCCGCGATCCGGTCGCTGTAGTCATCGCGGAAGCCGTCGAGCGCCCGCTCGAAAACAGCACGCCGCATCAGGTCCGCTGTCTGCGCAATGCCCGCCTCGATCTCCGCGATCGTGATGACACTCAGGTAGAGGCTGGTGGCCGGAACCGAACGGGCCCAGGCGACAACAGCTGGAGCAGGCTTCGGCCGAGTGGTGATCTCGGCGACCACGTCGGTGTCGAGAAGATAGATCACTCGCCGTCCGCCGCGTCATCGTACGAGCGCTGCCCGAACTCCAGGCCCTCGAACGGGGCTGACGTAAGCCGGTCAAGGAATCCGTCACTGCCGAGGGTGGCCCAGCGGTGAAGCATCTCCGGAAGGGCATCGATGTCTGTGTCGGCGAGTTCGGCGTCGAAGTGCCCGTGCTGCTGCTCGGGCAAGGACTCCCGGATCTCCCGGATCGTCCGCAGCGGATGTGGATCTTCAGGCCGACGGGACGGGAGCGGAGGGTTCGGGGCAGTACTCATGATCGGCTCCTCCACGAAGCGGTCCGCGGGCCCATACCTGAGGACAAGCCTAGGCTGGCCGGCCGTCACGCAGGCGGGATCCCGCTGAACCCAGACTGCCTGGTCTCAGTTCTGGTCTCATTCATGGCCGTCCGACCCCGTCCGGACGGGGTCACCCCGGATGCTCCGCCGCAGGTCAGGACGGGTACGGCCCTGGCCGGACGGGCGCACGAACATTTGGAAAGCGTGTTGGGGGCAACCCCTCACGAGTTCGAATCTCGTATCCTCCGCAGCCGCCTGTACAGGCGAAGCGAAGACCCCGGACCGCTCCAGCGGCCGGGGTCTTCGCCATTCCCCGGTCTGCACGTACGTCCGGATCGCCGGTCCGGCGGCTCCGACGGGCTCGTGCGGTCGACGCCGGACGACGGCGTGCACAGCAGCAGGTCAGGCAGGTGATCCGGGGCGTGCGGGCCCCCGCCGCACCATGCCGCCTGTCCCATCAACGGGATTTTGCTCTCTCGTTACCAGCTGCTTACGATCACATGGGAACAGTCCATCGGGGGAGAGTGACTGATGTGCACACCATGGAGCCCCGCCACCCGTCCATCGCCGTCCGAGTGTCCGACCAGCACGCGGAGTCGGCCGCACTGGACGCGCACAGCGCGGGAACCTGCGACTGCGCACTGATGCGCGGCGCCGTCGACGATCCACGGCGCCTGCTCCCCTGCTGATCCGGCAGTAGGCCGGTCACGGCCGATCCGGGCGCTCCTGGGCGCGGGGTCGCCCCGGGCCGGGCACCGCCCCTTCTTTCCTGCCTTTCCTCTTCTTCCTTTCCTGCCTTCCTCTTCCGTGACTTCCGGAGGTGCGGCGATGAGTCGCGCGCCGTGGCCGCCTTCGCGGAGTGGCGGGGAGCGCAGGCATGCCCCCACCCCACCCAGGCGGAAGGCGCCTCCATGACTCACCTTCCCGAAGACAGCACGGTCCCCGCGGCCGTGGAAGCGCGCGGGCTCCGCAAGGAGTTCGACGACAAGGTCGCCGTCGACGGAGTCGACCTCACCGTCCCCCGGGGCAGCTTCTACGGCCTGGTCGGCCCGAACGGCGCCGGCAAGACCACCAGCCTGTCGATGATCACGGGACTGCTCCGGCCCGACGCGGGCACGGTGCGGGTCGCCGGCCACGACGTCTGGCAGGACCCGTACGAGGCCAAGCACCGCATCGGCATCCTGCCGGACGGCCTGCGCCTGTTCGAGCGGCTGTCGGGGCGCGAGCTGCTGCGCTACACGGGACGGCTGCGGGAGCTGCCGTCCGCCGACACCGAGGCGCGCGCCGGGGAACTGCTCGACGTACTCGGCCTCACCGAGGCCGGCGACAAGCTGGTCGTCGACTACTCCACCGGCATGCGCAAGAAGATCGGCCTGGCGGCCGCACTGCTGCACAACCCGCCGGTCCTCTTCCTCGACGAGCCCTTCGAGAGCGTCGACCCGGTGTCGGCCGAGACGATCCGCGAGGTGCTGCGCCAGTACACCGCGACCGGTTCGACGGTGGTCTTCTCCAGCCACGTCATGGAGCTCGTGGCCGCCCTGTGCACCCACGTCGCCATCCTGGCCAAGGGCCGCGTGATCGCCGACGGCACGCTCGACGAGGTACGGGCCGGCCGGAGCCTGAACGAGCGCTTCATGGAACTGGTCGGCGCCCCGGCCGGGAAGGCGAAGGGAGGGAGCCTCGCATGGTTGGGGTCTTCGTCGGGCTGAAACTCGCCCTCCTGCGCAGCAGTCTGCGCCGCAGCACCGCCCGCGCCGTGGGCTTCGTGGCCGGCGCCGGCATCAGTGTGGCCGCGGCCTGCTACGCGGCGGCGGGCCTGGCCGCGGGCCGGGGCGAACCGGGGGCGGCCGACCTCGCCGTGCTGGCCTTCGCCGGGCTGGCCGTCGCCTGGCTGGCGCTGCCGCTGTCCTTCGGCGCGGGCGGCGACGAGAGCTCCGACCCGACGCGGCTCGCCGTGCTGCCCGTCCGGCCCCGCCGCCTGATCGCCGGGGCCACCGCCTCCGCGCTCATCGGCCCGGGACCGCTGTGCACCCTCGTCATCATCACCGGTGCGGTCGCCGGCGCCGCCGAGGGCGCGTTCGACAGCCTTCCCGGCGCGGTCGTCGCCGTCCTCGCCGTACCGCTCACGCTGCTGCTGTGCGTCGTCGCCTCCCGGGCCGTCCTGGCCTCCTTCGCGCGGGCGCTGACCGGCCGGCGCGGGAAGGACGCCGCCGCCCTCGGCGGCCTGCTGACCGCGGTCGGCGGGTACGCCGCCTACCTGCTGCTGACCACCGCCGGCTCGGGCCTCGCCCTGCCGCCGGTCGTCGTACGGGTCCTGCGCTGGACCCCGCCGGGCTGGCCCGCCGACGCCGTCCGGGCCGCCGCCGACGGCAGGACCGGCACCGCCCTGCTCGAACTGGCGGGAACCGCCGCCCTGATCGGGCTGCTGATGGTGTGGTGGCACGGCTCCCTGGCCCGGCTGATGACCACGACGGACTCCTCCACGGCCCGGGCCGTCACAGTCCGGGACGGCCGGACGGCGGGCCCGCGGGCCCGTCTGCTCGCCTCCAGCCGGGTCCTGCTGGTCGCCCACCACCAGTTCAGCGCCTTCGCACGGGCGCCGCGGCACCGGATGACGATGATCGCCGCACTGGCGTACGCCCTGCTGTTCCCGGTCGTCATGGTGCCGGTCGGCATGCGGACCCCGTACGTCGTCGTCGGCGGCGCCTGGGTCTTCGGACTGACCGTCCCCGGTGTGCTGTTCGCCCTCGACGGCTCCGCGATCTGGACCAACGTCGCCACACTGCGCACCGTCGCGCAGGCCCGCGCCGAACTCGTCGGGCGGCTGCTCCCCCAACTGGTCGTCATCGTGCCCTGGCTCACCGCCGTCGGCACCGGTGTCGCCGTCGCCACCGGCCGCACCGGCCAGCTCGCCGCGGCGCTCGGGGTCGCCTTCGCGCTGCTCGGAGTGACGTTCGCGATGGGCATGGTCATCAGCGTGTTCCACCCCTACCCCTATCCCGAGGACCCGTGGAGCGTGAGCGCGCCCGGCCAGAGCGGCGGCTACCACCTGGCGAACTTCTGCAGCTCCCTGCTCGGCGCGGTGGTGATCGCCCCGGTGATCGCGGCGGCGGTAGCGCTGGACGGCTCCGCGTTCTCGTGGCTGCTGCTGCCGCTGGGAACGGCGTACGGCCTGCTGGCCGTCCTGAGCACCCTGCGGACGATGGGACGGCGTCTGTTCGAGAGGGCGCCCGAGATTCTCACGACGCTGCGGATGTCCTGACCCACCGACCGGACGAAGGAAGAAGGAACCACGACGATGAAGGACTCGGCCGTCCGCTCCCTGCTCGGACATGCCCGCCCGCACCGCGCGGCCCTCGCCGCAGGCGCGGCGCTGAGCGCGCTGGGCGGGGTCGCCGGACTCGCCCAGCCGCTGGTGGCCAAGTCGTTCGTCGAGGCGCTGGCCGTCGACGAGCCGGTCTTCCGGCAGGTGCTGCTCCTGGGCCTGCTGATCGTGGGCGGCGCACTGGCCGGTGCGTTCGGCGGGTACGCCGTCGAACGGGCCGCCGAGAGCGTGGTGCTGGGCGCCCGCAGGCGGCTGATATCGCGGCTGCCCCGGCTGCGGGTCGCGGACCTGGACCGGCGCCCGCCCGGCGATCTCATCTCCCGGGTGACGGCCGACACCACCCTGCTGCGCGAGGCGGCGACCAACAACCTCGTCGACACGCTCATCGGCTCCGTCACGCTGCTGGGCATGCTCGTCCTGATGGCCTGGCTCGACATGGTCCTCTTCCTCGCCGTGCTCGGCGTCGTCCTCGCCATCGGCGTGTGCATGGCCCTGGTCATGCCCCGCATCGCCCGGGCCAGCAAGGAGGCCCAGGAGGCCCTCGGCGAGCTGGGATCGGGGCTGGAGCGGCTGTTCGGAGCGATCCGCACGGTCAAGGCGAGCGGCGCCGAGCAGCGGGAGAGCGCCGCCCTGGACGGTTCGGCGCAGGGCGCTTGGCGGGCGGGCATTCGGGCGGCCCGGTGGGGTGCGGTGGCCGGCACCTCCAGCGGCCTGGTGGTGCAGCTGGCGTTCCTGACGGTGCTCGGCCTGGGCGGGGCACGGGTCGCGAACGGGTCGATGAGCGTCGCCTCGCTGATCGGCTTCCTGCTGTACCTGTTCTACCTGGTGGGGCCGGTCGCGCAGCTGGCGAGCGGGATCAGCGGCCTCCAGGTGGGCACCGCCGCCGTCCGGCGCATCCACGAGGTGCTGGAACTCGCCCCCGAAGAGGGAGAAGAGCCGGCCGAAAAGCCCGACGGCACGGCCGGGTCCGCGGACGGCCGGGGCGCCGGGATCGTCTTCCGGGACGTCGTCTTCCGCTACCGCGAGGACGGCCCGCCCGTCCTGGACGGGGCCGGCTTCGAGATCAGCCCCGGCGGCCTGACCGCCGTCGTCGGGCCCTCCGGCACCGGCAAGAGCACGTTGTTCGCCCTGCTGGAGCGCTTCTACGACATCGACGGCGGCAGCATCACCGTCGACGGGCGCGACCTGCGTGACTGGAATCCGGTCGAGCTGCGCCGGACCATCGGCTACGTCGAGCAGGACGCCCCCGTGCTGGCCGGCACCCTGCGCGACAACCTGATGCTCGCCGCCCCCGGCGCGAGCCCCGCCGACCTGGACCGCGTACTGGAACAGGTCCGGCTGGCCGAGCTGGTCGACGGCCTGCCGCAGGGCCTCGACACGGAGGTCGGCCACCGCGGCGCGGCCCTGTCCGGCGGCCAGCGCCAGCGCATCGCCATCGCCCGCGCGCTGCTGCGGCGGCCCCGGCTGCTGCTGCTCGACGAGGCCACCTCGCAGCTCGACGCCCTCAACGAGAACGAGCTGCGCGAGGTCGTCGCGGAGATCGCGCGCACCACCACCGTCCTGGTGATCGCCCACCGCCTGTCCACGGTGACCGGTGCCCGGCGCATCCTCGTCCTGGAGGACGGCCGGGTGCGGGCCGCCGGCACCCACGCCGAACTCCTGCGGGAGGGCGGGCTGTACGCGAGGCTGGCCGCGACCCAGATGCTTGGCACCGCGCAGCCCGAGCACGCCGGGACCGGTCAGGACCCGGCGCCGGCCACCGGCTCCTGACCGGCATCCCGACGACCTCGCGTCACCGGATTCGGGCCCGCGGGCGCCGGCGATGACGCGGGTCCACCGCCCGGACGGGCCGTCCTCGACATCGGACGACCGGATGCGGACGGGGTACGGGCACCCCGAGTCCGTCGCGGACGCCATCACCTCCGCCGGCCCGCCCTGACGGGCCGTCCCGGGCGGCGGCCGCTCACCGTCCAGGCGCGGGCGGTGAGCGCGACGGAGCCGTCCGCGTTCCGGGGGACGGCCTCCCCGAGCGCGTCGCGCAGCCGGGCCCGGGCGGCCGGGGCCAGGCCGGCCGTGTAGGCGGGGGCCGGGCCCTGTCCGGCGAGGAAGGGCTCCCACAGGTCGGCGAAGCCGGCGAACACGGTCGGCACCTCGATCGCGGCCACGGACACGTCGGCGAGCCCCGCTCCGGCCCAGGCCGCGCGGAGCGGCTCCGGACGGCAGAGCGGGAACCGCCGGCCCTCGTCCAGCGCGGCGGCGGAGGGGTCCGCCCGCCGGGCGGCGTCCCAGAAGCGGCGCAGGAAGCCCATGCCCTCGGCGTAGTCCCACACGTACGCCGCGACCAGGCCGCCGCGCCGGACCACCCGCGCCATCTCCGCGACCGCCGCGGCGGGGTCGGGGAAGAAGTTGAGCGCCAGGCCGCTGACGACCGCGTCGAACGCCGCGTCGCGGGCCGGCAGGCACATGGCGTCGGCCACGACGAAGTACTCCGGCCCCGAGGGCGGCGCGGATGCCCGGGCCGTGGCCACGAAGCCCGGGGACCGGTCGGCTCCCACCACGAGCCGGGGGTGCCGCCGGGCGGCGACCGCCGCGGACAGTGCCCCGGTGCCGCATCCCACGTCGAGCCAGCACAGCCCGTCGGCGACATCCGCCGACTGCTGCTGCGCGAACTCCTCCGCCACGAGCCTGCTCCACCGGCCCATGTACCGCTCGTAGGGGGCGCCTGTCGCCCACACGTCGGACCGCGGCCCGCCCGGCTCGCCCATGCGTCGGGCTCGCCGGCCTCAGGAGGCCCAGGGCAGAGAGCGGGTGCCCTCGGCGCCGGGGACGCAGACCACGCCGTCCGCGCGCATGGCGACGTGTGCCTCGGCCGCCTGCGGAGCGTGGACCCGGCGTATCCGGTCCGGCGGGAGGACGAGGGTCTGGCCGGCCGCGACCGTCTCGCTGCGGCCGTCGCAGGTGACCTCCAGGGCTCCGGCGGTCACCGTCCAGACCTGTTCGCGGCTGACCGAGTGCTCGGGGCCGGTGCGGCCGGCCTCCATGACCACGGTCCAGGTGCTGATCTCGGCGCTGCCCCGGCTGGGCGCGGCCAGGCCGGTCATACGGGCGTTCGGGGTCTCGGTGACGTTCCCGGCGGCCGGGGTGATCACGTACACGGTGCCTCCCTCAGGATGGAGCCTCACAGGCGATTTTTACGTCGGAAGTAAATTTACGTCAGGGGAACCCGGGTGGGCAAGAGGAATTTTGCTACGGGGGTAATATTTCGCGCATGGGTACCGAGCTGGGGCTCCGTGAGTCCAAGAAGCAGGAGACCAGGCAGCTGATCTCCGACTGCGCCACCCGGCTCTTCATCGAGCAGGGCTTCGAGCAGACGACCATCGCCGAGATCGCCGCCGCCGCGCGCGTCGCGAAGAAGACGGTCACCAACTACTTCCCGCGCAAGGAGGACCTGGCCCTCGACCACCACGAGGCGTTCACGCAGCTCCTCGCGCGGACGGTCGCCGAGCGCGCCCCGGGTGAGGCACCGCTCGTCGCCCTCGGCCGGGCCTTCCGCGCCACGCTGGTCGAACACAGCCCGGTCGCCGGGTTCACCGGCCCCGCCTTCGCCCGCATGGTCGCCGACAGCCCCACGCTCTGCGCGCGCCTGCGCGAACTGCACGACCTGCGCCAGGAGGCGCTCGCCGAGGCCCTCGCCGCCGCCACACCGCGGACGGCCCCGGCCATCGCCCCCCGGACCGCCGCGGCCCTGATCGCCGCCGCGGACCGGCTGCTCTTCCGGCGCGTCCAGGAACTCACCCTGGCCGGGCGGACCGACGACGAGATCGAGGCCGAGCTGACCCCGGAGGCAGACCACGCGTACGTCCTCCTCGTCGCGGCCCTGGGCGACCACCCCGCGACCGCCCGATCCTGAACCTGACCCTGGTCCTGCCCCTGGTCCCGGTTCTGGTTCTGGTCCTGGTCCTGCCCCTGGTCCCGGTCCGGCCGGTCAGCCGACGGCCAGGGCGACCTCCGTCGCCTTGATCAGCGCGACCACCGGCGCCCCGACGGCCAGGCCGAGCGCCTCGACGGCGTCCCTGGTGACGGCGGCGGTGAGCACGCTGTCGTTGACGACGACCGTGACCGTGGCCATGGCGGCGCCGACGGAGATGCCGGCGACGGTGCCGGCCAGCTGGTTGCGGATGCTGATGTTGTCGACGGCTTCGTTGGCCAAGGCCACCTCGGTGGCCTTCACCAGGGCCCTGACGGCCGAGCCGGCCGCGAGGCCGAGCTCCCGGGCGGCGTCGCTGGTGATGGCAGCGACGATGTCCTGGCCGCCCTCCAGCCGGACCTTCACCGTGGTCATGGCCTCGCCGGCGGCGACGTCGGTGACGGTGCCGGCCAGCCGGTTGCGGATGCTCAGGCTCATGGAAGGTGTCCCCACTCGTGACTCGTGCGACTCGTGCGGGTGGTGGCATACGGGTGCGGCGTACGGGCGTGCCGTACGGGTCTGCCGTACGGCGGCGGGCCGGCCTGCCACCCGCCGCAGGCGGCCGGCCGACATCGCGCTCCTCGGGCCGGCGGCCGGTCAGACGTCCGTCATCTGCGGCATCTCGCCCGACGTCGTCGACATGTCGATGACCGCGAACACCGCGCCCTGCTGGTCCGTCAGCGCGGCGAACCGGCCGAACGGGCTGGCCATCGGGCCGAAGTGGAGCGCACCGCCCAGCTTCTTCGCCTTCGCCACGGCCTCGTCGCAGTCCGGGACCCCGAAGTAGACCTGGACGTACGAGGGGATCTCGGGCGGGAACTCCTTGCCCATCAGCATCCGGCCGAGCACGGGCTTGTCGGGGCCGCCCGCGCTGAAGACCCGGAAGTCCATCCCGGCCGCCTCGGGGCTGTCGCCGGCTTCCATCTGCTGGGCGCCGTACGGGAAGACCCGCGGGAGGAAGGAGTCGACCTTGCCCGTGTCCCGGGTGAAGACCTCCGCCCACGCGTAGGAGCCCGGCTCGCCCATCTTCTCGAAGCCCTTGTGGTCGCCGGGCTGCCAGATGCCGAAGACCGCACCGCTCGGCTCCTGCGCGATCACCATCGTGCCGAAGCTGCCGACCTGCATCGGGCCCATCATCACCGTGCCGCCGGCGGCCTTGATCTTCTCGGCGGTGGCCGCCGCGTCGGGCGAGGCGAAGTACAGGCACCACTGCGAGGGGGCGTCCGCGCCCGGCATCGGCGGGACGACGGCCGCGACCGCCTTGCCGTCCGAATAGGCCTGCGTGTAGTTGCCGTACTCACTGGAGGCCTCGCCGAAGGTCCACCCCAGCACCTCGCCGTAGAAGGTCTTCGCGCCCTCCACGTCCTTGAACATCGCGTCCACCCAGCAGGGCGCGCCTTCCGAGAACTCAGCCATGATCGATCGACTCCTGTGTCGTGCTCGTGCTCGTGCTCGTCCGTGGTCGTGGCGTTTTCCGGTTACTCACGCTAGGCGCGCGGTGCGCCGACCGCGCGGGGAACACGGCCACGCGAGAGGCTGGGGCCATGGACATCACGATGCGGCTCGCCCAGCAGCCGGAGGCCGACGAGCTGCTCGGCCGCAGTCCCCTCGCCGCGCTGGTCGGCATGCTGCTGGACCAGCAGGTGCCGATGGAGTGGGCGTTCTCCGGCCCGTACACCATTGCCCGGCGGATGGGGGCGGACGACCTGGATGCCCACGCGATCGCGGCCCACGACCCCGAGGCGTTCGCCGCGCTGCTCTCCGCGAAACCGGCCGTGCACCGCTATCCCGGGGCGATGGCCAAGCGGGTCCAGCAGCTGTGCGCGTACCTCGTGGAGCACTACGACGGGGACGCGGCGGCCCTGTGGGCCGACGCCGGCACCGGCGCGGAGCTGCTGCAGCGGCTCAAGGACCTGCCGGGGTTCGGGGAGCAGAAGGCCCGGATCTTCCTGGCGCTGCTGGGCAAGCAGCTCGGCGTACGCCCCGAGGGGTGGCGCGAGGCGGCCGGGAGTTACGGCGAGGCGGACGTCTACCGGTCGGCGGCCGACATCACCGGCCCGGAGTCCCTGGCCAAGGTGCGGGCGTACAAGCAGGAGATGAAGGCCGCTGCGAAGGCGAAGCCGGACCCGAAGCCGAACCCGAAGCCCAAGCCGAACCCGGGGAAGGCGAAGGGGTGACGGACCGGCCCCGCGGCCCGGCCACCAAGCGGAATTGACCGGGCAAAGCGCGCCCTGATTGACCCCTGTCACCGGTCAACCGGTTCCGTAAATTAGTGGTCATGAACAGCGAAGCGAAGACGGTCCTCACCCGCGCCACCACCGCCGAGACCATCACCGACGGCCCCGGCAGCACCATCACCCTGCTCACCGACACCGCCGAACTCACCTGCAACACGGCCTCCTTCGAGGCGGGCGCGGCCGGAGCCCCGGTGCACTTCCACACCAAGGCGACCGAGTTCTTCCACGTCCTCTCCGGACGGCTGGACGTCCTCGTCGGCGACGAGGTCCGGACCCTCACCGCCGGCGACTTCCTCTCCGTCCCGCCCGGCGTGAAGCACGCCTTCGCGCCCCACCCGGGCCACACCGCCGAGGTCTTCGTCGGCTTCACCCCCGGCATGGGCCGCTTCGACTACTACCGGCTCCTCGGCCGGGTCCGCGCCGGCGAGGCCACCGTCCAGGACATCCTGGACAGCCAGCCGGTGTACGACAACCACTACGCGGAGAGCGACGCCTGGGCCGGCCGCCTGCGCAGCGCCGACGCGTAGACCTCGTCCGCGGCCAGCCGCCGCAGCTCCTCCGACAGCAGCTCGGCGGTGCTGCGGATCTTCAGGGCCACCTTGCGGTCCGGACTGCCCGGCAGGATCAGGGAGGCCAGGGCCCCGTCGGGGCGGTTCACCCGCACCGGCCCCTGCGCGGTGTCCAGCCGGACCCCGGTGATCACCGGCCCGTCCGTGACGACCCGCTCCACCGGCACCCCCAGCCGTTCCTCCAGCCAGCGCGCCAGCAGCTCGGCGCTCGGGTTGTCGGCCTCGCTCTCCACCGCCCCGCCGGTCACCGGCAGCGGCTTCTGGTCCATTGCCGCCGCCAGCAGCGCCCGCCAGGGCGTCAGCCGGGTCCAGGCGAGGTCGGTGTCGCCGGGGGCGTACGAGGCCCCCCGCCCGTCCAGCACGGCGAGCGGGTCCGCGGCCGCCTCGGCGTCCGTGATCCGGCGCTGCGCCAGCGCGCCCAGCGGATCCCCGGCCGGCTCGGCGGGGGCGTCGGCCGGCCACCACGCCACCACGGGGGCGTCCGGCACCAGCAGGGGCAGCACCACGGAGCCCGCCTGTCCGGTGAGCGCCCCGTGCAGCCGCAGCACCACGATCTCCCCGCTGCCGGCGTCCGAGCCGACGCGCAGCTCGGCGTCCAGGCGGGTCTGCCGCAGCTTGTGCGAGCCGCGCGAAGTGCGCTTGACCACCGCGATGATGCGGCACGGGTGTTCGCGCGAGGCCTCCGAGGCCGCGCGTATGGCGTCGTACGCGTTCTCCTCGTCGGTCACGATGACGAGCGTCAGCACCAGGCCCAGGGCGGGGCTTCCGATGGCCCGGCGGGCGTCGAGCAGCGCCCGGTCGACCTTGCCGGACGTGGTGTCGATGAGTTCGGTCCGCATGGCCGAAGTCTGTCAGCGCCCGGGGCACCGGCGTCACCCGGACGTACGGCCATCCGTCACCTGCGCAGCACCGGATCCGCTGCGCCCGGCCCGCAGGACCGCGCGCGTCGGCGGCTTCCTCCGGCTATCGCCGGCGCTTCGCCGTGCCGAAGAGCGACCGGGAGATCTCCCGCCCCAGCTGGGTCCCGATCGACCGGGCCAGCGAGCGGAACAGCCCGCTCCCCACCACCTGTTCGGCCAGGGACGGGGACGGCTCCTGCTCCGCCTGCCCGGCCTGCCCGGCCTCGGCATGCTCCGCCCGGCCCGCCTTCTCCGCCTTCCCGGCCCGTTCCGCCGTCCGTTCCGCCGCCCGCTCCGCCGCCTCGGCCTCCGTCGCGGCCGCCTCCGCCGCCGCCTCTGCGGCCGCCTGCTCGGCGCCGATCCGCTCGTACGCCGACTCCCGGTCGACCGGCTGCGCGTACCGCCCGTACAGCGGCGAGGACTTCACCGCCTGCTCCAGCGCCGCCGCCTCCACCGGCCCCATCAGGGACTGCGGGGCCCGCAGCCGCGTCGCCGCGACCGGCGTCGGGGCGCCCGTCTCGCTCAGGACGGTGACCACCGCCTCGCCGGTGCCCAGCCCGGTCAGGAGCTCCTCCAGGTCGTACTCCGAGCGGGGGAACGTCCGTACCGTCGCCTTGAGCGCCTTCGCGTCGTCGGGGGTGAACGCGCGCTGCGCGTGCTGCACCCGGTTGCCGAGCTGGCCGAGCACGTCCGCCGGCACGTCCTTCGCGGACTGCGTCACGAAGAAGACGCCGACCCCCTTCGAGCGGATCAGCCGCACCGTCTGCGTGACGGACTCCAGGAAGGCCTTCGACGCCCCGTTGAACAGCAGGTGCGCCTCGTCGAAGAAGAAGACGAGCTTGGGCTTGTCGAGGTCGCCGGCCTCCGGCAGCCCGCCGTACAGGTCGGCGAGCAGCCACATCAGGAAGGTCGAGAAGAGCTGCGGCCTGTCCTGGACGGCCGGGAGCTCCAGTACGGAGACCAGCCCGCGCCCGTCCGGCGCCGTCCGCAGGAACTCGGCGGTGTCGAACTCCGGTTCGCCGAAGAACGCGTCGGCGCCCTGCTGCCCGAACGCGGTCAGCGCGCGCAGGATCACCCCCGCCGTGGCCGTGGACAGCCCGCCGATCCCCTTGAGCTCGGCCTTCCCCCGGTCGGAGACGAGGAAGGCGACGACCGCCCGCAGGTCCTTGAGGTCGACCAGCTCCAGTCCCTTGGTGTCGGCGTAGTGGAAGACCAGGCCGAGCGACTGCTCCTGCGTCCGGTTGAGCCCGAGCACCTTCGCCATCAGGACCGGGCCGAAGTCGGTCACCGTGGCCCGCAGCGGAATGCCCGTCCCGATCCCGCCCAGCGCGTAGAACTCGGCGGGGCAGCCGGCGGCCCGCCACTCCTGGCCGACCTCCCCGGCCCGCTGCGCCGTCCTGGCGTTCGGGGCGCCCGGCGCCGAAATCCCCGACAGGTCCCCCTTGATGTCGGCGAGGAACACCGGGACTCCGGCCGCCGACAGCTGCTCGGCGATGAGCTGCAGCGTCTTCGTCTTCCCGGTGCCGGTGGCGCCGGCCACCAGGCCGTGCCGGTTCAGCATCGCGAGGGGGACGCGGATCTGCCGGTCCGGCAGGCAGGTTCCGTCCCAGAACAGGGCACCGAGGTCGAGCGCGGGTCCGGCGAAGGCGTATCCGGCGGCGATCCGGTCGGCCGGCGACGCGGGGTCGTTGCTCTCGCTCATACGACACTCACTCCCGATATAGCCCTGGATGCCACCTTTGCACCGTCGGCGCGAGGCTGCGCCCGCAGCCACCGGCCCGGTAGGCTTTCCGTGTGATCTTCAAGCGCATCGGAAACGGGCGGCCGTACCCCGACCACGGCAGGGAAACCACCCGGCAGTGGGCGGACGTCGCCCCGCGCCCGGTCCGGCTCGACCAGTTGGTGACGACCAAGGGGCAGCTGGACCTCGAAACGCTGCTCGCCGAGGACTCGACCTTCTACGGGGACCTCTTCGCGCACGTCGTGAAGTGGCAGGGCGACCTGTACCTGGAGGACGGTCTGCACCGCGCCGTGCGCGCGGCCCTGCAGCAGCGCCAGGTGCTGCACGCGCGCGTCCTCGAAATGGACTGACGCCTCCGGTCCACCCCCGGCGGCACACCGGCCCGCCCGCACGACCCCGGTGCGGCACGCCGCCCTGTCCGCGCGCCCCTGCGCGGCCCCGCACGACCCCGGGCACTCCCACCCCGGGCTGATTTTGCGCGAATTGCGCCTTTTGGGTCGGTCTTGCCCTATCAACAGATCATTTGGTGGGCATCCACCCTGCCCGGTATTACGCTGCGCCCATGAGCATGCTCACTCCCCCCGGCATGGGCGGAAAGTACCGCGTCACGGGGACGGCCTACCCCCGTCTGAGCCGGCCTCGCCGCCGTCGCAGGATCGTCTTCACCCTGCTCGGCGCAGTCCTCGGTCTCGCCGTGCTGGCCTACGGATCGCTGCAGCTCATCCACGTGTTCCGCGGCGACGGCGACAGCCAGGGCAAGCGCGGCACCGCCGCGAAGAACTGCCCGAGCGCCAAGCCCGAGCCCGGCGCGGTCCCGGCCGGCGCGCCCACCGCCGGCGCAACTCCGGCGGTCGTACTCCCGAAGCCCGGCGACATCACGGTCAACGTGTACAACGCCACGCAGCGCGCCGGACTCGCCAAGGCCGTCGGCGACGAGCTGAAGAAGCGCGGCTTCACCGTCGGCCAGGTCGGCAACGCCCCCGCCGACTTCGACAAGAAGGTCCCCGGGACCGGGATACTGCTCGGCTCCGCGAAGACCGACAAGGCGGTCTACTCCGTCCTGGGCACGCAGATCGAGGGCGACACGCTGCAGAACGACGCCCGCGAGGGCGCCGACGTCGACCTGATCCTCGGCGACGCCTTCACCCAGCTCAGCCCGCCGGAAGCCGCGGACAAGGAACTGGCCCTCCTGGCCAACCCCCAGCCCGCGCCCGCCGCAACCTGCTGACGCCGACCGGGGCGCGGAGCCGCCCTCGCGCCCCACGCCCCGGTCTCACGACGCCGGGACCACCGTCCCGCCCTGCCGCGGTGGTCCTCCTGCGGTGGTCCTGCTGCTGTGCGGCTACTCCGCCGAGCCGTACATGCGGTCGCCCGCGTCGCCCAGCCCCGGCACGATGTAGCCGTGCTCGTTGAGCCGCTCGTCCACGGCGGCCGTCACCACCGTCACCGGAGTGCCCGCGAGCTCGCGCTCCATGATCTCGACGCCCTCCGGCGCGGCCAGCAGCACCACGGCCGTGACGTCGTCGGCGCCGCGCTTGATCAGCTCCTGGATCGCCGCGACCAGCGTGCCGCCCGTGGCCAGCATCGGGTCGACCACGTAGACCTGGCGCCCGGAGAGGTCCTCCGGCATGCGCGTCGCGTACGTGGAGGCCTCCAGGGTCTCCTCGTTGCGGACCATGCCCAGGAAGCCCACCTCGGCGGTCGGCAGCAGCCGCACCATGCCGTCCAGCATGCCCAGGCCGGCGCGCAGGATCGGCACGACCAGCGGGCGCGGGTGCGACAGCTTCACACCGGTGGTCGCGGCGACCGGGGTCTCGATGTCCGACTGCTCGGTGCGCACGTCCCGGGTGGCCTCGTACGCGAGGAGCGTCACCAGCTCGTCGGCGAGACGGCGGAAGGTGGGGGAGTCGGTGCGCTTGTCGCGCAGAGTGGTCAGCTTGTGCGCCACCAACGGGTGATCGACGACCTGCAAACGCACTGCATCCTCCAAGGCTCAAGAGTCGGGTTTCGACCTGCGACCTGCAAAAAACGGCCGCAACGTTTTGCGCGACCCACATCCGAAAGGCTACGCGGTACACGCACCCCCGTGCGCCCGAACGGCCCGCCGCGCCCGGCAGCACTTCCCGTGGTTCCCCCGCCCGCCCAACACCGGCCCTCCCCGCCGGCCCGGCCCTGACCCACCCCGACGCACCCGCCGGCCCGGCCCTGACCCTCCCCGACGCGCCCGCGCGGCCGCCCCGGTCCTCCCCGACGCGCCCGCCCGCGGTCCCTGGGATGCGGCCCGCCGCCGCGCCCAGCACGCTGGACGCGTGAGCAGCAACGCACCCGTGATCGCGGCCGTCGACGGATCCGACCACAGCCTGCGGGCCCTGGAATGGGCCCGGCAGGCCGCCCTCCGGCACGGGACCGGCCTCCTCGTCGCCCACGTGCTGCCCGACGCCTCCCAGCTGTACACCGCCCGCCGCCAGGCCCTCTCCGACCCGGCCGCCCCCGAGACGTACGCCGATCCGGTGGCCGAGCGGATCCGGAACCTGCTCGCCGAGGCCCCCGAACTCCCCGAAGAGGTGCACTACGAGGCACTCACGGGCTCCGTCCCGGAAGCGCTGCGGGTGATCGGCTCCGAGGCCGCCCGGATGCTGGTCATGGGCTCCCGCGGGCGCGGCGGCTTCAAGGCCCTGCTGCTCGGCTCGAACAGCCACGCCGTGGCCGCGACCGCGCGCTGCCCGGTGGTGGTCGTCCCGCACGAGGCGCGCAACGCGGAGGCTGCCGGTCCTGACCCCTCCGCCGACCGGGTGGTGCTCGGCCTGCACGCCGCC
This sequence comes from Streptomyces sp. NPDC090445, assembly GCF_044769385.1. Lineage (NCBI taxonomy): Bacteria > Bacillati > Actinomycetota > Actinomycetes > Kitasatosporales > Streptomycetaceae > Streptomyces > Streptomyces sp. NPDC090445. The sequence goes on from NZ_JBIVXV010000007.1 coordinate 74,912, forward strand.
GAGACCCCGGACGACGTCCTGGACTTCGCCTTCACCGAAGCCGCCGCGCGGGGGACCACCGTCCAGGTGGTCTCCGCGTACACCATCCCGCCGACGCCCCTCGTGATGGTCGACACGCCGTTCGCCGTCCTCACCCCGGAGGGGCTCGCCGACGCCGCGGACGCCGTGCCCGCCGAACGGGAGATGCTGCGCGCCCAAACGGAGCGGCTGGCCCCGTTCCGGGAGCGCCGGCCCGGCGTGCCCGTCGTCCAGGCCGCCGTGCCCGGGGACGCGGCGGGCCGCCTCGTCGAGGCCTCGCGTGCCGCGGCCCTCGTCGTGGTGGGCCGGCACCACCCGCGCCGCACCATCCGGAACGTGGCGATCGGCTCGGTGGCGCACGCCGTCCTGCACCACGCGCACGGACCGGTGGCCGTCGTCCCCACCCTCTCGGACGACTCCTGACCTGCATGGGGGTGGCATCAATCGGCCCGACCGGGGGAAGGTGGGAGTGCGGGGGGTCTGCTTCGCGCCGGCGGAGGAGGACGACCGGACCAGCCAGGGTGGGTGGTGGCCGATGCCCGACACGCAGCCGAGACGAGACGACCGCGGCGGCGAGGACGGCGCGCCGGAGACGGCGGCACAGCGCAGAGCACGGCGCGCGCAGTTCCTGCGCGACCTGATGGAGGCGCGCGCCCTGCGCGACCGCGTCCAGCCGCGCCGGGCCCGCGCGGCCCGGATGCGCCAGCAGATGCGCATGCGCACGTTCCGCTGGTGACGGACGCCGCCCCGTGCACCGCCGTGGACGCCGCCCCGTGCACCGCATCACTGCGGTGCGGCGCGCCGCGCCGCAGCCACGCGCACGGGCGACCGCCGGTCGGCGGTACGCCCCGCGGGCCGGGGAGCGGCTCCGCCGTGCCGTATGCCCGTGGGCCACGGGTGGCCTGCGGGCCGTCCGGTACGCGCCACCGCACACGGCGCGGCACGACGCAAGCGCGGAAGACCTCTCGCAAAGCCGCTGTTTCTGCCACGATGCCGATTGGGCGGGGCACGAAACGGCGAGCAGGACAGCCGTTCCAACCCTTCCCACCTCCGGCCGGGGGGACCTCCAACCGGCACGCCTATGACCAGTGGGAGAGTCACGGTGTACTTCGCCGCACTGCTCGCGCGCACCGAAGACGGGTGGGAAGCGAGCGACATGGAACTCGACGACGTCGAGTCCCTCAGTGATCTGATCAATCTCGCCCGTGCCGCCGCTGTCGACGACGACACGGTGGTCGCCCTCATCGAGCAGGAGGACGCCTGGTTCGGCGTCGTCCGCGTGGACGGCGAGGAGGACCCGCGGTACTTCGTGTCGAACGCCGCCCTGGCCTCCCGCAGCTCCTACGGCTCGATGCTGACCGAAGAGCTGCTGGGCAGCGACGAGGAGGACGACGAACTCGACGAACTGGACCTGGACGGCACCGAGGACGGCGAGGAGGACAGCATCGCCGCGTTCGCCGACGCCGACGACGACGCCGAGGAGGCAGGAGCGGGCGCGGAACCCGTACCGGCCGGCCCGCTCGGCGACCCCCGGCTGCTGGACGACCTCGGCGTGAGCCACAAGGAACTGATGGCCCTCGACGGGGACGCCCTCTCGGAGATCGCCGACTCGCTCGGCGCGACCGAGGTACTGGAGGCCGTCCGCTAGTGATCACCGAGCACCACACCGCGCACAGCCCCGATCCCGTACGGGACCCGTGGCGGGACTCCATGCGCCTGGCGCTCCAGGAGGCCGCCCGGGCGGTGCCGGCCGGCGACGTGCCGGTCGGCGCCGTCGTGCTGGGCCCGGACGGGGAGCTCCTCGCCGCCGGGCACAACGAGCGCGAGGCCACCGGCGACCCGACGGCGCACGCCGAGGTGCTGGCGCTGCGCCGGGCCGCCGCCCGGCTCGGGGAGTGGCGGCTCCCGGGGTGCACCCTCGTGGTGACCCTGGAGCCGTGCGTGATGTGCGCCGGGGCGCTCGTCCAGGCGCGGGTGGCCCGGGTCGTCTACGGGGCGGGGGACGAGAAGGCGGGCGCCGCGGGGTCGCTGTGGGACCTCGTACGGGACCGCAGGCTCAACCACCGTCCGGAGGTGATCCGCGGGGTGCTCGCCGAGGAGTGCGCGCAGCAGCTGACGGACTTCTTCCGGGAGCTGTGAGAAACCGCCGGGCAGGGCCCCGCGCCGCCGCTCGGCGGGGCCGCGGGGATACCGATTTCGGAACTGGGGCGTCCTTGGGCTAGGATCTCTCTCGGTAGCGTGTCCGAGTGGCCGAAGGAGCTCGCCTCGAAAGCGAGTATGGGGCAACCCATCGGGGGTTCAAATCCCTCCGCTACCGCTCCGATCGAGAGCCTCGTCCCGCAAGGGCCGGGGCTCTCGGCGGTTTCCGGGCCGAAACCGCGGCCGAACCCCGGGCCGAACCCCGGGGCGAACGCCGCGGCGCCGAACCCCGGGGGCGGAAGCGAGGGGCGGCGGGCGGTCGGCGGCCACACGGTCGACGCATCCGCGCGTACTCCGACCGGAGGGCGTTCTCCGACCACTCCGCGCGTACTCCGACCGGAGGGCGTTCTCCGACCACTCCGCGCGTACTCCGACCGGTGAGCGCGCCCCGGGCCCGCGTGACCGGCCGCCCGCTCGGCCGTTGTCACGGCATGACCAAGACCCAGCGCATGCTCGCCGCCATCGCCCTCGCGGGGGCCGCCGCGGGCCTCGCCGCACCCGCCGCCTCCGCCGCCCCCGCGGCCCCGCTCACCCTGCCCGACCTGCCGCAGGCGGCCCCGGGCATGCCGGAGGGGGCCGCACCCGGATCCGTCCAGGAGATCGGCGCCAAGCTCAACGACCTGAACCAGCTCAACCAGCTGATGACGCTGCCCGACCAGCTCGCGCCGGTGATCGCGCCCGCGGAGCCCGTCCTCGGCCTCCTCGGCGCCATCGAGTAGTCCTTCCGGGCCGGCCCGCGCGTGCGGCAGGCCCCGGCCGGAGCCGGGGCCTGCCGCACGCGGTACGGGGGAAGCGCTGTCGGGGGACGAGCGACTCCCCCCGGCGAGAACGGGCCCGCATGCCCGGGCCGCAGTCAGGGGGACGCGTGCGGCCCGGGCCCCACAGCGGGGCCCTGTCCCTCACCCGCCGGCTTCCTGCCAGAACCGGTGGGCTGCCTTCATCCTGGGCCTCCCCCGCCCCCGCGGGCAGCGGCAAAGGGCCCGGAACGGAGGGTCATTGGTCCATAAAGTCCGGGTGAGTGCCCTCATGCGACCGGTTAGACTCACCCGACTTCGCAGGACCGGTTGGGGAGGCCGACACCGCTCATGGAGACCAAGAAGATGATCACGGGAGGGCTCGTGGTGTTCGTGCTCTTCGTGATCATCACCCAGCCGGTGAAGGCGGCCGACATCGTCAAAATAGGCTTCCAGGGCATCTCCGACGCCGCTCACGGCATAGGCGCGTTCATGACCGAACTGGTGAGCTGAACCCGTACGCTGATGCGGTTTCCGGACTAACCGGCCCCCCACTCCGACGGGTGGGGGGTTTTGTGTTCCCCGCCCTCGTGGCACCCCCACCCAGAACGCCCCACTATGCCCAACTTGCCCTCAACACGGCGATATACGGTGCTTGCACACAGTGCACATGTCTTGTGATGCTATGACCGCTTTTGACGGATGAGTTGACTTGAAGGGGTGGCGTGACCGTGTCGGCCAGTACGGCGCCTCAGGTGCCGCCCCAGCAGGACTCCCCGGAGGAGCCCCCTGCGCCCGCGAGACCGCAGAGCCGGGGCGCGGACACCCGGGCCCTCACCCAGGTCCTCTTCGGGCAGCTGAAGGGCCTGCAGCCGGGCAGCAGCGAGCACAACCGGGTGCGCGGGGCCCTCATCGAGGCCAACCTCCCGCTCGTGCGGTACGCGGCCGCCCGCTTCCGCAGCCGCAACGAGCCCATGGAGGACGTGGTCCAGGTCGGCACGATCGGCCTGATCAACGCGATCGACCGGTTCGACCCGGACCGGGGCGTGCAGTTCCCCACCTTCGCCATGCCGACCGTGGTCGGCGAGATCAAACGGTACTTCCGCGACAACGTGCGCACCGTCCACGTGCCGCGCCGGCTCCACGAGCTGTGGGTCCAGGTGAACGCGGCCACCGAGGACCTCACCACCCTGCACGGGCGCACCCCGACCACGCCCGAGATCGCCGAGCGGCTGCGGATCAGCGAGGAGGAGGTGCTGTCCTGCATCGAGGCCGGGCGCAGCTACCACGCGACCTCGCTGGAGGCCGCCCAGGAGGGCGACGGCCTGCCCGGGCTGCTGGACCGGCTCGGCTACGAGGACCCCGAGCTGGCCGGGGTCGAGCACCGCGACCTCGTGCGCCACCTCCTCGTACAGCTGCCGGAGCGCGAACAGCGGATCCTCCTCCTGCGGTACTACAGCAATCTGACGCAGTCGCAGATCAGCGCCGAGCTCGGCGTCTCCCAGATGCACGTGTCGCGCCTGCTCGCCCGCAGCTTCGCCCGACTCCGATCCGCAAACAGGATCGAGGCGTAACCGGATCGGGTGGAGATCTCCGGACGGTTTCCCGACAGAACCGGCTCATTCCGCTCTATCGCTGGAGTTATATGTCGACTTGGCGCTACAGCGCGTTGCCGACATGTGACATTCTGCTGGAACCGCGTTTGCCGCAGCCCCGGCTCCGGTATTCAGGTGGAGGCTGCGTTCCTCTGGCGGACGCGCCGTACGCGACCGTCCGCGACCTCAAGGGGGTGGCATGTCCGCAGACCAGGGCAGCTCCAAGGTGCTCACGCTCGTCAAGAGCGAGGCGCCGGCTGTGTCCGAGCACTCGGAAGCCATCGACACCCGCACCCTCTCCCGCTCCCTCTTCCAGCGCCTCGCCGCCCTGGACGCGGACAGCCCCGAACGGGCGTACGTACGCGACACCCTGATCGAGCTGAACCTGCCCCTGGTGCGGTACGCGGCCGCCCGCTTCCGCAGCCGCAACGAGCCCATGGAGGACATCGTCCAGGTCGGCACGATCGGCCTGATCAAGGCGATCGACCGGTTCGACTGCGACCGCGGCGTCGAGTTCCCGACCTTCGCCATGCCGACGGTCGTGGGCGAGATCAAGCGGTTCTTCCGGGACACCTCCTGGTCCGTGCGCGTCCCGCGCCGCCTCCAGGAACTGCGCCTCGCACTCACCAAGGCCAGCGACGAGCTCGCCCAGAAGCTCGACCGGTCGCCGACCGTGCCCGAACTCGCCGCGGTGCTCGGGGTGTCGGAGGAGGACGTCGTCGACGGGCTCGCCGTCGGCAACGCCTACACCGCCTCCTCGCTCGACTCGCCCTCGCCCGAGGACGAGGGCGGCGACGGATCCCTCGCCGACCGCCTCGGCTACGAGGACACCGCGCTCGAAGGCGTCGAGTACCGCGAGTCGCTGAAGCCGCTGCTCGCCAAACTCCCCGCCCGGGAGCGGCAGATCATCATGCTGCGATTTTTCGCCAACATGACGCAGTCGCAGATCGGCGAGGAGGTCGGCATCTCGCAGATGCACGTCTCCCGCCTGCTGACCCGCACCCTCGCGCAGCTGCGCGTCGGCCTGATCGGCGACTGACCCGGCAGACCGGAGGGGCGGCGGGCAGGCAACCGGACCGGCCCTGCGGCACAGGGGTTCCGATTTGACGCATCGTCAGCAACACTGCGGCGATGCGACCGGGACACCGCCGCAGGGCCGCACTGCTCGCCGCCCTGTCCTTCAGCACGGCCGCCGCAGGCCTGACCGGCTGCGGCGGTGCCGCACCCGACGGCCACACCGCCGCAGGGGCCGTGGCCCCGGGCCCCGAGCGGCGCCCCGGCGACAACGTGGCCCCGCAGGGAGCGGTGAAGTTCCAGCGGCTCGGCGGCCCGGACGCGGCGGGCGGATCCCCTCCCTCCGCCGGCACGCCGCCCACCACCCCGGATGCGCAGACCCCGGCCGGCTCCGGCCCGGGCGGAGGCACGGCCACCCCGGACGGCATCCCGGCCCCCGGCCCGGGCACCCCGCCGGGCGGCCATGACCCCACCCCACCCGGCACCCCCGACACCCCGGGCACACCCGGATCCCCCGGCCCCGCACCGGGCACCACCCCGGGAGGCCCCGGGGCACCGGGAGGCCCTGGAACGCCGGGCAGTCCTGGAACACCGGGGGCACCGCCGGGGACCACGCCGCCCGGGACCACGCCCCCGCCCGCGACCACCCCGGCGCGGCTGGTGCTGACCGCCCCGACGCGGGCACCGGCGGCAGACCGCTGGTGCGAGCGCGTGACCGTGGGGATCGCCAACACCGGCAGCACGGCGGCCCGTTCCGGCACGGTCCGGTTCGAGACGCACATCATCGGCGCCCTCGGCATCGACTGGGCCACCGTCACCACCGCCCAGCCGCTCTCGGCGCCCCTGGCCGGCGGAGCGACACGGACGCAGACCTACACGGTGTGCGTCGAGTCCTGGCGGGTCCCGCTGGGCATGCACGTGGAGACCCGCAAGGTCACGGCCGACTGGAGCTGACCGGCCACAACCGTGCCCCGCCCCTGGCGGCGGCGGCCGGATCCCGGCACGCCGGCCGCCTCGCGGGACGGCGCCCCCTCCGCGACGAACGGGCGGAACATCTGGGTGCTGCCCGCGGGGTCGTGGTCGGCGCCCGGGGCCGGTGCGTTGCGGTTCGAAGCCATGGCCCCGGACCCTGGCGGTTTTCCGATTCCTTTACCGCCTCCTCTCGCAGATTCATTTGCCTGTAGCAACCAATCTCTTCTACGGTTGCCTGAAGCAACAAGATGGAGGGGACCCCGGTGACCACGCAGGCGGCCGCGGACCACAGCACCCGCTACGAGGAACTGGCCCGCCGGCTCACCGCCGTCGGCGCCGTCAAACGGGAGCTCGCCCGCCACCTTCCCCCGGACTGCCCGCCGGGCTCCGCGGCCGTCCTCACCCTGATCGACCGTCACGGCGAGATGCGGCTCAGCCGCCTCGCCGACCTCATGGCGATCGACATCTCCGTCACCAGCCGCCACGTCGCCCATGTCGCCGACCGCGGCTGGATCACGCGCGACGCCGACCCCGGCGACGGCCGCTGCCGCATCCTGCGGCTCACCCCGGCCGGCTCCGCGCTCCTGGCCGAGGCCTCCGCCCGGTACACCGACGCGCTGGAACAGGCCCTGGCCGACTGGTCCGCGCACGACATCGACGTACTCAACAGCCTGCTGGCCCGGCTCCGGTCGAGCTTCCGGACAGTCGAGCTCCCAGACGAAGGAACCCCATGACGACCACCACGCCCCCCGGGGTGCGGGGAGGCGACCTGCCGCAGCCCTCCTCCGGCGACGCGCCCGCGCCCGTGTCCGCGCCCGCGCCCGCGTCCCCATCCGCGTCCGCGCCCTCCCCCGCGCCGATGACCCACGCGCAGATCATGAAGGCGCTGTCCGGGCTCATGCTCGGCATGTTCGTGGCGATCCTGTCGTCCACGATCGTGTCCAACGCCCTGCCCCAGATCATCAGCGACCTCGGCGGCACCCAGTCCTCGTACACCTGGGTCGTCACCGCCGCCCTGCTGTCGATGACGGCGGCGACCCCGCTGTGGGGCAAGCTGTCCGACCTCTTCAGCAAGAAGCTGCTGGTCCAGGCCTCCCTGATCATCTACGTGCTCGGCTCCGTCGTCGCGGGCCTGGCTCAGAACACCGGCACGCTCATCGCCTGCCGCGTGGTCCAGGGCATCGGCGTCGGCGGCCTGTCCGCGCTCGCCCAGATCGTGATGGCCGCGATGATCTCCCCGCGCGAGCGCGGCCGCTACAGCGGCTACCTCGGCGCGGTGTTCGCCGTCGCCACCGTCGGCGGCCCGTTGCTCGGCGGTGTCATCACCGACACCGAGTGGCTGGGCTGGCGCTGGTGCTTCTACGTGGGCGTGCCCTTCGCCGTCATCGCCCTGATCGTCCTGCAGAAGACGCTCCGCCTCCCGGTGGTCCGCCGCGACGTCAAGGTCGACTGGCTCGGCGCCCTCCTGATCAGCGGCGCCGTCTCGCTGCTGCTGATCTGGGTCACGCAGGCCGGCGACTCCTACGCCTGGATCTCCTGGACGACCCTGGCCATGACCGGCGGCGCCGTCGTCCTCGGCCTGCTCTTCCTCCTCGTCGAGTCCCGCGCCGACGACCCGGTCATCCCGCTGCGCCTGTTCCGCAACAAGACCATCAGCCTCGCCTCCGCCGCCTCCCTGTTCGTCGGCATCGCGATGTTCTCGGGCACGGTCTTCTTCGGCCAGTTCTTCCAGCTGGCCCGCGGCGAGTCCCCCACGATGTCCGGGATCCTCACCATCCCGATGATCGGCGGGCTCTTCGTCTCCTCCACCGTCTCCGGCCAGGTGATCACCAAGACCGGCAGGTGGAAGGCCTGGCTCGTCTCCGGCGGCGTGCTCCTGACCGCCGGCCTGGGGCTCCTGGGCACCCTGCGCCACGACACCCCGTACTGGCACATCGCAGGCTGCATGGCGCTGACCGGTCTCGGCCTCGGCATGATGATGCAGAACCTGGTCCTCGCCACACAGAACCAGGTGGCCCCCGAGGACCTCGGCGCGGCCAGCTCCGTCGTCACCTTCTTCCGTTCGCTCGGCGGCGCCGTGGGCGTCTCGGCGCTCGGCGCCTTGATGGCCCACCGCGTCACCCACTACGTCCAGGAGGGGCTGGCCGCCCTCGGACCCAAGGCGGCCGCACTGGGCCACGGCGGCACCGCCGGGGGCGGGATCCCCGACCTCGACGCACTGCCCGCACCGCTGCGCGAGGTCATCGAGTCCGCGTACGGGCACGGCGTCGGCGACGTGTTCCTCTACGCCGCGCCCTCCGCGCTCCTCGCGCTGCTGATCGTGGTGTTCATCAAGGAGGTCGCCCTGAAGCCGAACCCGTCGGCGCACACCCCGGCCGCCTCCTCCCAGGAGTAGCCCCGCCCCCTCGGCGCCCCGGCCGACGGGTGCGGGGCGTCGCGGTCCGCGGCTTCGAGGCGTCCGGCCGGCCGCCACGGGGCCGGCCGGGGGTCGCCGGGATCGGCCGCGGCCGCCATGGAGGCGGCCTCCTCGCGTTCGGACGCGCTCAGGACGGGGCGGACGTGGCACTCAAGGGAGCGGTCAGATCGTAGAAGGCGGCTCCGCCGATGGTGACGGACCGGAAGTTCGCCTTCACCCAGGTCTCGATCGCGCTGCTGGTGGACCCGCCCGGACCGCCGCGCATGCCCGCACCGCCCTGCATGCCCGGACCCTCGCCGCCCGCACCGTTCGCGCCGCCGCCCGATGCGATGAAGTAGTGGACCTTGCCGGACTTCACGTACTCCTGGAACGCGGCGAGCGTCGGCGACGGATCACTGCCGTTGAACCCGCCGATCGGCATCACCGGCTCCCCCGAGGCGAGCTGGTAGCTCGCCGCGTTCTGCGCGCCGACGGCCGCCGCCGCCCACGTGTACCGGTCCGCGTCCTTGCGCAGCGCGGCCGTGGCCTCCTTGCCCACCCTGGTGCCGCCCAGCAGGCCGCCCATGCCGCCGCCCCCGCCGGGGGCACCCGGAACACCGCCGGTGCTCTGCCCGCCACGCCGGGCGCCGTCCCGGCCACCGGCACCGCGCTGACCGCCCTGGCCGCTCTGGCCGCTCTGGCCGCTCTGGCCGCCCTGGCCGCCCTGGCCGCCCTGGCCGCTCTGGCCGCTCTGGCCGCTCTGGCCGCCGGGGAAAGCCTGACCGCCCTGGCCGCCGGGAAAGGCCTGACCGCCGCCGTCCGGCATGCCCTGCGGAGCCCCCTGGAAGCCGCCCTCGGGTACGCTCCCGGGACCGCCCGGCATGCCCTGCGGCACAGCGCCCTGCAGGCCGCCACCGGGGCCGCCGCCCACCGGGCCCGCGCCCGGCGGAAGCTCACCGCCGCCGAAGGGCCGCATGCCCATCCCCGTCCGGGTGCCCTGCACCGCGGGACCGGCCGTCACGATCGATCCGGCGTGCCCGGAGTCCACCGTGGTCAGGCAGTAGGCGAGAGGTCCGGCCAAGGCTGTGCCCAGGCCCAGCACGGCCGCACCGAGCGCCGCCCGACGGCCGAGCCGCGCCCCGAGGAGCAGCCCGGCGGCCGCGGCGAGCCCGGCCGCGAGCACGGCCCAGCGCAGCCACGGCAGGTAGTCGGGGGAGCGCCCGAGCAGGACGTACGACCACCAGGCGGTCAGCGCGAGGGTGCCGGACAGGGTGAGCGCGGCGGGCGTGCTGCCCCGCTCCTCCCACAGCACGGCCACGCCCATGCCGACCAGCGCGGCCACGAACGGGGCCAGCGCCACCGTGTAGTACTCGTGGAAGATGCCCTGCATCCAGCTGAACACCGCAGCGGTGATCAGCAGCGCGCCGCCCCAGGCCAGGAACGCCGCGCGGGCCATGCCCTCGATCGTGTCGGCGGCCCGGCCGGCCCGCCAGGTGATCACCAGTCCGGCAACCAGCATGATCAGGGCCGCCGGGAGCAGCCAGGAGATCTGTCCGCCGATGTTCGCGGAGAACAGCCGGTCGATTCCGGTCTCCCCCCAGCCGCCCCCGCCGCCGGGGCGTCCGCCGCCGCCGACGCTGCCGGTCTCGTTGCCGTTGATCCGGCCGAGGCCGTTGTAGCCGAGGGTCAGCTCCAGGAAGGAATTGGTCTGCGAGCCGCCGATGTACGGGCGGGAGGACGCGGGCCACAGCTCGACGATCGCCACCCACCAGCCGCCGGCGACGATCATCGCGGCCCCCGCGAGCAGCAGCTGGCCGAGTCGGCGGCGCAGCCGGGTGGGCGCGCAGACGGCGTACACGAGGACGAGCGGCGGCAGGATCACGAAGGCCTGCAGCGTCTTCGTCAGGAAGGCGAAGCCGATCGCCGCGCCCGCCCCCACCAGCCAGGCCGTGCGCGCGCCGTCGAGGGCGCGCAGGACGCAGCAGACGGTGACGGTGAGCAGCAGGGTCAGCAGCGCGTCCGGGTTGTTGAAGCGGAACATCAGCGCCGCGACCGGGGTGAGGGCGAAGACGGCACCGCCGACGATGCCCGCCGCGGGCCCGAAGTGGCGGCGTACGGCGGCGTACAGCACGGCGGTCGTGGCGACGCCCATCAGGGCCTGCGGAACGAGGATCTGCCAGCTGCCCAGCCCGAACAGCCGGACGGACAGGGCCATCGGCCACAGGGCGGCCGGGGGCTTGTCCACGGTGATGGAGTTCCCGGCGTCGGAGGAGCCGAAGAAGAAGGCCTTCCAGCTCTCGCTGCCCGCCTGGACGGCTGCGGAGTAGAAGGAGTTGGCGTAGCCGGAGGCGCTGAGGTTCCACAGCAGCAGGACGGCGGTGGCCAGCAGCAGCGCGGCGAGGGCGGGCAGCTCCCAGCGGGGCCGCGGCACGGCCGCGGGGCGGGCTCCGGAGCCCGAGCCCGAGCCCGAGCCGGAATCGGAACCGGCGTCGGCGCCGGCAGCCCGGGCGGAGCGGTCCGCGGCGGCGGCCCGTTCGGGGAACGGGGAGTCCATGGGCGGTACGGCGGTGGTCATCGGATGTCGTCCTTGGCAGCAGGGGTGCGCCGGTCGGGGAAGACCCAGGCGCGGAAGAGCAGGAACCGCAGTACGGTCGCGGCGAGGTTGGCCGTGATCAGGACGGCCAGTTCGGTGCTGTGGCCGGGGTCGGCCGTCGCCGCCCCGAGGGCCGCCAGGGAGCCGCTCGTCAGGGCGAGGCCCACGGCGAACACGACGAGGCCCTGGGCCTGGTGGCGCACGGCCTTCGCCCGCCCGCGGACGCCGAAGGTGAGGCGGCGGTTGGCGGCCGTGTTGGCGACGGCGGACAGCAGCAGGGCGGCCGCGTTGGCGAGCTGCGGCCCGGCCCCGAGCCGGAACAGGGAGTACAGCGCGAGGTAGCAGAGGGTGGACAGCACCCCGACGGTGCAGAAGCCCAGCAGCTGGCGGGCCAGCCCGCGCGGCACCCCGGGCAGGGCGCTGCGGTCGCGCGGATCGTCGCCGAAGGGGCGGGCGAGCCGGTCGAGCGGCAGCGTGCCGAGGGCCAGGGCCCGGCCCACCCGCCAGACGCCCTTGAGGTCCTCCACCGCCGTCCGGACGATGTGGACCGTGGAGTCCGGGTCGTCCACCCAGTCGACCGGCACCTCGTGGATCCGCAGCCCGGCCCGCTCGGCGAGGACCAGCATCTCGGTGTCGAAGAACCAGCCCGTGTCCTGCACGAGGGGCAGCAGCCGCTCGGCGACCTCCCTGCGGATGGCCTTGAACCCGCACTGGGCGTCGCTGAAGCGGGCCGCGAGGGAGGAGCGCAGCAGCAGGTTGTAGGCGCGGGAGACGAACTCCCGCTTGGCGCCGCGCACCACGCGCGAGGAGCGGGCCAGCCGGGTGCCGATGGCGAGGTCGGAATGGCCCGAGATCAGCGGGGCGACCAGCGGCAGCACCGCGTTGAGGTCGGTGGACAGGTCGACGTCCATGTACGCGAGGACGGGGGCCTCGGAGCGGGACCAGACGGTGCGCAGGGCACGGCCGCGGCCCTTCTCCTCCAGCCGGGTGCTGCGGACCCCGTCGAGGCCGGCGGCCAGGCCGGAGGCCACCTCGGGGGTGCGGTCCGTGCTCGCGTTGTCGGCGATGGTGATGCGGAAGGGGTACGGGAAGGTGCGGGTGAGGTGGTCGTGGAGCCGGCGTACGCACGGTCCCAGGTCCTTCTCCTCGTTGAAGACCGGGATCACCACGTCGAGTACGGGCTCGCCGGGCACGGGCGCGAGGTGCGCCCGCGCCGGGAGGGCGCCGGTGGAGGTGTCGGTTGGCATGGTCCGAGCCTCGCGGCGCGGGCTGTCACCGCTGTGTGGTGAGCCTGTGCCCTGTCTGTGAGTCCGCAGGGCGGCCCGCTGCGGCACCTGCCGGGACGTACCCCGGGAAGTCCGCCGGGAAGTCCGCCGGGAAGTCCGCCGCGGATGCGGCCAGGCTGCCCGCGGGGGACATCTCCGGGGCCAGCGGGAGCCGCACCTCGAAGCAGGTCCGCCCCGGCTTGCTCTGCACGCCGACCTGTCCGCCGTGCGCGGCGGCGACGGCCTCGACGATCGCGAGTCCCAGCCCGGTGGAGCCGGCCGCCCGCGAGCGGGAGGCGTCGCCGCGTGCGAACCGTTCGAAGACGTGCGGGAGCAGTGCGGGCGGGATCCCGGGTCCGTCGTCCGTGATGCTCAGCCGGACGGTCGATGTTTCACGTGAAACACGGGCGGTGACGGTGGTGCCGGGCGGGGTGTGGGTGCGGGCGTTGGCGAGCAGGTTGACCAGGACCTGCTGGAGCCGGGCGGCGTCGGCGCGGACGGGCGCGGGCTCGTCGGGGAGGTCGAGCCGCCAGTGGTGGCCGGGGCCGGCTGCCCGCGCGTCGCTGACGGCGTCGACGACGAGCGGGGCCAGGTCGGTGTCGGCCAGGGAGAGGGGCCGGCCCGCGTCGAGCCGGGCGAGCAGCAGCAGGTCCTCGACGAGGCCGGTCATGCGCGTCGCCTCGGACTCGATACGGCCCAGGGCGTGCCGGGTGTCGGGGCCGGGCTCCTCCCGTCCCCGGCGGGTGAGCTCGGCGTATCCGCGGATGGAGGCCAGCGGGGTGCGCAGCTCATGGCTGGCGTCGGCGACGAACTGCCGGACCCGCATCTCGCTCTGCTGGCGGGCGGTGAGGGCGGAGGAGACGTGCCCCAGCATCCGGTTGAGGGCGGCGCCGACCTGCCCGACCTCGGTCCTCGGGTCGGCCTCGGCTTCGGGGACGCGCTCGTGCAGGGCGGGTTCGCCGCTGTGCAGGGGCAGTTCGGAGACCCGGGTGGCAGTGGCCGCGACCCGGCGGAGCGGGCGCAGGGCGACCCCGACGAGGGCCTGCCCGGCGAGGGAGGCCGCGATGAGTCCGGCCACGGTGACGCAGACCTCGACCGCGATCAGGGTGCTCACGGTGGAGTCGACCTCGGTGAGCGGGTAGCCGAGGGCCAGTGACCCGTCGGGGGAGGCCAGCACGCGGTACGTGCCGAGGCCCGGCAGCTCCAGGTCGGCGGGGCCGGTCCGGCCGCGGCCGGCGGCCTTGCGGGCGGCTTTGGCGAGCACGTCGGACTGGGCCTGGGTGAGCTGCGGGCGGTGGTCGTACCCGGGGCCGCCGAGCGCGATGAGGCGGCAGCCGGTGACCGTGCCGTCGGCCGCGATCCGGATCCCCACGGCTTGCAGCGGGGTGCCGGGGGCGCCGACGAAGCCGAGGCCGTTCTCGGCGGCGGGCTTCCCGGGGCCCCGCAGTTTGGCCATGTCGACGGAGATGCCCAGCTGCTGGTCGACCTTTTTGACGAGGTACTCGCGCAGCGCGAGGGTGGTGACGGTGCCGATTGCGGCGCCCACGACAGCGATCAGCAGCACCGCGGAGGCCACGAGGCGGGCCCGCAGCGACCAGGAGCGGGGGCGGGAGCGGGGCCGCCGGAGCCGCTGCGGGCGGAGGAACGACAGCGCCACTAGTCGGCCGGCTTGATCAGGTAGCCGGCGCCGCGCCGGGTGTGGATCATCGGCGGCAGGCCGGGGCTGCTTTCCAGCTTCCGCCGCAGGTAGGAGATGTACAGCTCGACGACGTTGGCCTGGCCGCCGAAGTCGTACGACCACACCCGGTCCAGGATCTGGGCCTTGCTCAGCACCCGCCGCGGGTTGCGCATCAGGTAGCGCAGCAGCTCGAACTCGGTGGCGGTCAGATGGATCTCCCGGCCGGCCCGGGACACCTCGTGGCTGTCCTCGTCGAGCAGCAGGTCGCCGACGGCGAGGGCGGAGCCCCCGCGCGCGGCCTGCGCGGCCCCCGAGCGGCGGACCAGGCCGCGCAGCCGGGCCACGACCTCCTCCAGGCTGAACGGCTTGGTGACGTAGTCGTCGCCGCCCGCGGTCAGCCCGGCGATGCGGTCCTCGACCGAGTCCTTGGCGGTCAGGAACAGCACCGGGATCTGCGGGATGGCACGGCGCAGCTGCCCGAGGACGGCGAGGCCGTCCATGTCGGGCAGCATCACGTCGAGGACCACCACGTCGGGGCGGAACTCCCGGGCCGCCCGTACCGCGCCCGCCCCGTCGCCGGCGGTGCGGACCTCGCAGCCCTCGTAGCGCAGGGCCATGGAGAGCAGTTCGGAGAGCGCGGCCTCGTCGTCGACGACGAGCACCCTGCAGGGCCCGCCGTCAGGGCGGACGAGGGCGGCGGGGCTGCCGGTGGACATGGACGCGGGGGAGGCGGTCGTCGCAGTCATGCGACCACGCTGACGGCGGCCTCTGAGAGCGTTCTTGCGCCTGTCTGTGAATTTCCTGAGAAACGGTCCGCCCCTCGGAAACGCGCTGCTCAGTCCAGGCCGAACAGCCGGGCCCCGTTGTCGTGGCAGACGGCGCGCAGCCAGTCGTCGCCCAGGCCCAGCCGTTCCAGGGCGGCGAGCTGGTGCTCGTACGGGTAGGGGATGTTGGGGAAGTCGGTGCCGAGCAGGATGCGGTCGCCGAGGTCCGCGAGCCGTCCGAGCTCGCCGGCGGGGAAGGTGCTGAACTGCTCCGAGAAGTCGGTGAAGGCCATGGTGGTGTCGAGGCACACCTGCTCGTACCGCTCGGCGAGGTCGAGGAACTCCCCGTACTCGGGCATTCCCATGTGGGCGATGACGAGCGCCAGCCGGGGATGCCGGGCGAGGACGGCGGAGACGGGCCCGGGGCCGGTGTGCTTGCCGGGGACGGGTCCCGAGCCGCAGTGGACCACGATCGGGATGCCGGCCTCGGCGAGCAGCCCCCAGACCGGGTCGAGCAGCTCGTCGCCGGGGTCGTAGCCACCGACCTGGAGGTGCGCCTTGAAGATCCGCGCGCCCGCGTCGACCGCCCTGCGGACGTAGGCGGCCGCCGAGTCCTCGGGGAAGAAGGTCGCGGTGTGCAGGCAGTCGGGGGTGCGGGCGGCGAAGTCGGCCGACCAGGAGTTGAGCCAGGCCGCCATCTGCGGTTTGTGCGGGTACAGCATGGCGGTGAAGGCCCGGACCCCGAACTCCCGCAGGAGCGCGACCCGCTGCTCCTCCTCGTGCCGGTAGGTGATGGGCCATGCGACGCCGGTCAGCGGCCCGACCGCGTCGAAGTAGTCCCACACCTTGTCCAGGACCCGCCCGGGCATGAAGTGCGTGTGGACGTCGACCAGTCCGGGCAGGCCGAGCCGCTCCCGGAAGGCGCGGACCGCGTCAGCCGTTGCGCTCAAAGCCATGGCTCCGCTCCACGCTCGCGATGTGCAGGGTGTAGCTCTCGTACCAGTCGGCGCGGCCCCGCTTCATGGCCGCCTGGTGTTCGAGGTTCTGCCGCCACCGGGCGAGGGCGTCGTGGTCGCGGAAGTAGCCGACGGTGATGCCGAGGCCGCCGGGGGTGCGGGCGGACTCGTAGCCGAGGAAGCCGGGGATCTCGCGGACGAGCTCCTCCATGCGGTCGGAGGTCTCCGGGTAGCCGCTGTCGTCGGCGGTGCGGACGGAGCTGAAGACCGCCATCAGGTACGGCGGTTCGAAGGCGGGGACGGGCTTGATGGTCATGAACACACCCTCGGCGGCGGCCCGGCACGATGTCCACCGGAATCCGGCCCGGGCGGCCAACGGGATCCAAGATTTGACCTTGGGCCGGAGGCGGCCGGGCGCGTTCTGCCCGGAAAGAGGCAGGTGCGGGCTCAGAAGAGTCCGTCCTGCCCGTCTGTGGTGCCCGGTGGGAGGGCGGCGGCTGTCGGCACATCGGTGGTCCGGCCGGCGGAGGGGGCGACGAGCTCCCAGCCTGCGAGCAGGCGGGTGTCGACGACGAGCCCGTCGGCCAGGTGCAGATCGGGGCCGGCCGCTCCGGCGAGCAGGCCGACGACGGCCCCGCCGGGCACCATCCCGGTGGCCACCCGTACCGGGGCGGGCAGTCCGGCCAGCCCGAACGGCCCGGCATGGTCGGTGACTTCGCAGGCCAGCGGCTCCAGCGACGACGGCCAATCCGGCAGGCCGGCCGCCCGGGCGTGCAGGGCGGCGACCTCCCGGGCCCGGTCGGCCGGGGCGGGGAGCGCGGCCCGGGCGGCGCGCTTGCGGGCGTACGGGATCCGGTCGGGCACGCCGAGGGCGGCGCGCAGCAGTTCCTCGGTGCGCCGGCCGGCCATCAGCGGGCCGCGGCCGAGCCAGGCCCAGGTCACCGCCCCCTGCTCCAGGAGCCGGGCGGGGCCGCGCTCCTCGGCGGTGATGCCGACCTTGACCATGCCGGGCCCGAACCAGGCCAGGTAGACGCGATAGGTCCGCGGGTCGGCGGCGTTGGTGTCGGCGGCCACCGAGAACGACCGGTCCAGGCGGGCGCATTCGGGGCACTGGGCGCTCGTGGCCCGGCCCGGGACGCGGGCGGCGGTGGGGCACGGGGTCCGCTTCCCGGCGCGGCGCACGCCGAGGCAGATCCGCTCCCCCTGCGCGGCGAAGGCGAGGGGCCGGCCGTAGACGAGCGGGCTGCTCCGCTCGCCGCGCCCTTCGGCGTACCAGCCGATGGCCGGGTGGCCGCCGCTCCACCGGATCCCGGTGCACCGCCAGGTCACAGCGGGAGGGGCCGCTCGAAGAAGGTCTCCAGGACGACGGTGGCGTGCGTGCCGCTGACCCCGTCGATGGCGTAGAGCCGGCGCAGCACGTCCTGGAGCTGCTCGGTGGTGGCGGTGCGCACCTTCACCAGGACGGCGGCGCTGCCTGCGATGACGTGGGCCTCCTGGATCTCGGCGATCGCCTCGAAGGCGCCGGCGGCGTCCCCCATCCAGGCGTTGGCGTCGACCATCACGTAGACGAGCACCCCGCTGCCCACGGAGGCCGGGTCCACGTCGACGGTGGTCCGCCGGATGACCCCGCGCTCGCGGAGCTTGCGCACCCGCTCGTGGGCGGCGCCGGCGGAGAGGCCGACGGCGGCGCCGAGGGCGGCGTACGACTGGCCCGCGTCCTGCTGGAGGTGCCGGACGAGCGCCCGGTCGATGTCGTCCACGCGATCTTCCTCCCACCTGTCGGGCAATCCCTTGCCTCGACGGTACATGATCCTGCAATCCGCCCACACAACCGAACACAGTTCAGCCATTTACCCACAAGGGGGAATGATGTCATCCATCGCCGGCCTCAACCTGTACGAGGTTCTGGACGAACGCTTCCGCACCGGCCGCTGCGCCCAACGGCGACGCCCGCCTCGAACGGCTCCACGACGACTGCCGCTGGGCGGAGGGCCCGCTGTACCTTCCGGCCTGGCGGCAGGTGGTGTGGAGCGACATCCCCAACGACCGGATGCTGCGCTGGGACGAGGCGACGGGCGCGGTCTCGGTCTTCCGCTCCCCGGCCGGACACCCGAACGGCAACACCCTGGACCGCGAGGGCCGCCTGATCACCTGCGAGCAGGGCAACCGGCGCGTCACCCGGACCGAACCGGACGGCAGCATCACCGTCATCGCGGACCGCTGCGAGGGCAAGCGGCTCAACAGCCCCAACGACGCCGTGGTGCGCTCGGACGGCTCGATCTGGTTCTCGGACCCGGACTTCGGCATCACCAGCGACTACGAGGGCGTGCGCGCACCGTCCGAGATCGGCGCCTGCAACCTCTACCGCGCGGACCCGCTGACCGGCGAGGTGCGGATCGTCGCGGACGGCTTCCGCGGCCCGAACGGCGTCGTGTTCTCGCCCGACGAGAGCGAGCTGTACGCGGCGGACACCGTGGCCGGCCACATCCGCGCGTTCACGGTGGGCGAGGACGGCACGCTCGGCAACGACCGCGTCTTCGCCGAGTGCCGCCCGGTGGACAACATCCGCTTCGACGACGAGGGCCGGCTGTGGCCGGCACCCAACGCAAGAGGCCCCCCGGCGAACCGGGGGGCCTCTTCGGCTGTGCACTCGGCAGGATTCGAACCTGCAACCTTCTGATCCGTAGTCAGATGCTCTATCCGTTAAGCTACGAGTGCTTGGGCTTCCCGGGGTTTTTCGCCCCGTTGGCCTTGCGAGAACAACAATACATGGACCTTGCCGGGACGCGAAATCCGTTAACCAAACCGGCCCTGACCTGCAAAAACGCCCCGGAGGGTGATCGTCCGGACGGATGCGCGCCCCGACCGGGCGCGTACGGACCCCGAACACGGTCGCGGTTCGGACGGCATGCGCGGGATGCGGCGGACGTCCTTCACCGGATGCGGAGGAGCGGACGCCTTTCACCGGATGCGGAAGACGAGGATGCGGAACGCGCCGGAAACGCAGCGAAGCCCCGATCCGTGAGGACCGGGGCTTCGCTGACTGCGGAGGCGGAGGGATTTGAACCCTCGATGGGGGGTAAGCCCCAAACCGCATTAGCAGTGCGGCGCCATAGACCGGACTAGGCGACGCCTCCAGTGCACCCCCGCGTAGAGGGTGCGTGCAGATGATGACACAGCCGCAGGGCCGGTCACCAATCCGCTCCCACGGTACTAGGCAAGCTGGCCGCAGAGCAAAGGCTTAATCACTCCCGGCACACGGGTCCGCGGCGGCCGTCACGCGCGGCGTGCGCACGTCGTTGGTCAGGCGTACGACGTACGGACGACCTGGAGTGCCCCATGCTGCGACTCGCCGCCTTCGCCGTCACCTCCGTCCTGGCCACCGCCGCCGCGGGCCCGCTGCCCCCGCTGGCCCCGCTGCCCCTCGACCGGCTGCTGTCCTCCCCCGACCGCCTCACGATCTCCGTCTCCCACACCGGCAACCCCCGGGCGGACGGGGAGTACCTCCTTGAGTGCCACCCCGTCGCCGGGGACCACCCGCGGGCGGAGCAGGCGTGCGCCCGCCTCGACGGGTTCGCCCGGGCCGGCGAGAACCCCTTCGCCGAGGAGCCCAGGCGTCAGATGTGCACCCAGCAGGACGGCGGGCCGGCCAGGGCGCACATCACCGGCACATGGCAGGGCCGCAAAGTGAACGCCTCATTCCGACGGACCAACGGGTGCGAGATCGCACGGTGGCGCAACCTGGAACCTGTGCTTCCGGCCGGGCGCTCCTGACCTGGGAGGATGCGACGGATGCCCGGAGTACCCGGAACATCCGCCACCTCGGGCCGGGGCCGTGCCCTTAGACTCCTCCCGTGACATGCCGGTAGTCGTGGTCAGGGAGGAAGCTCGTCGTGAGCAGCAGGCCATCCCGAGGCGCTGCTCGCCTCGCAGCAATACTCGACGCGCTTCCGGACGCGCTGCTGCTCGTCAACGGCAACGGCACGGTCGTCAACGCGAATTCCATCGCCCTCGAGGTCATGGAGAGCCCCGGCACCGGCCTGGTCGGCCGCGGCGTGCTCAGCCTGTTCCCCGACTTCAACTCCAAGCTGATCCCCGGCTCCATGCGCCGCCCCGGCGATGACGACGGCGGCCGGGCCAAGCCCCAGCGGATGATCGCCCGGCGTACCGACGGCAGCGAGTTCCCGGTCGAGGTCACTTACGCCCACCTGGACGGCCGGGACGCCTACCGCGAGCCGCAGCCCGCCTACACCGGGGACGAGCTGCTGATGCTCGTCGTCCGCGACCTCTCCGAGACCGTGGACACCGAGGCCGAGCTGGCCCGCTCGCAGCGGCAGACCGAGATGATCCTGCGCGCCGCCGCCGAGGGCGTCGTCGGCACGGACACCGACGGACGCGTCGTGCTCGTCAACCCGGCGGCCGCGCAGATCCTCGGCTACCGCGCCACCGACCTCGGCAACCGCGAACTGCACGCCCTGATCCAGCACTCGCGCGCCGACGGCTCCCCGTTCCCCTTCGAGGAGTCCCCGCTCGCCGACACCCTGCGCAGCGGCCGCAAACACCGGGTGCGCGGCCAGGTGCTGTGGAACAAGGCCGGACAGCCGGTCTCCGTGGACCTGACCACCTCCCCCGTGCGCGACGGCGACATGCTCGTCGGCGCCGTCATGACCTTCACCGACCGGCGGCCCTTCGACGCGCTGGTCGCACGCCACGCCCAGCTCGTGGCGGTCCTCGGCGATTCCCTGCGCGGCCCGTTGGAGGAGCTGCGCGGCGAGCTGGCCACCCTGGCCGCCGACGACGGCGGCCAGCTGTGGCCCGAGGCCAACCAGCTGCTGCACCACCTGGCCGCCGGGTACTCCCGGATGACCACCCTCGTCGACAACGTGCTCGCCTACCAGCGCCTGGACGCGGGCAGCGAGAAGCTGAAGAAGAAGAACGTCCTGATGGACGGGGTCGTCAAGGCCGGCGTCGACGGCGCCGTCGACCTGATCGGCCCGGGCCGGGCGCAGTTCGCCGTGCACGCGCCGACCATCGAGGCCGAGGTGGATGCGGAACGGATCGCCACCGCCCTCGCACACCTCGTCGCGGACGTCGCCGGGGTGGACGCCACCGGCAAGACCCCCCAGGGCAGCGGGTACTCCGACTCCACGATCGTGGTGGCCGCCGCACAGCGCGGCAAGGTCGTACGCATCGAGGTGCGCGGGCCGTACCAGGGCGGCGACCCGGTGCACGAGCCGATCGTGCGCGGCATCGTGACCGCCCACGGCGGCATGCTGCAGACGGTGGAGGTACCCGGCGCGCCCGGTGGTGCGTACGTACTGGAACTCCCGCTGGGCTCCGGAGCCGGGACGGTGACCCTGCCGGAGCCGGAGCCGGAGCCGGAACCGGAATCCGAGTCGGAGTCCGAATCGGATGCGGAGCCGAAGCCGGACGCGCAGGACGGGGCAGCCGCCAAGGGCACGGGCCGGCGCGGCCGGCGCGGGGTGGATGCCTTCCTGGAGGACTCCGCGGACGAGGCGGGCGCGCCCGACGGCGCCGCGGCCGGGGGCGCGCTGGCGCTGCCGTCCGGGCGGCGGCGGGCCGGCGAGGCCCCCGTGGACGCGGCGGTCCCCGCGCTCGCGCAGTCCCCTGTGAACCCGGCAGGCCTCGGCACCGGCCGCCGGCGCGGCCGGGACGGCGACGGCGAGGGCGCCGAGGGCGGTGCCGGCCGGCCCGTGGCCCCGCAGGGCACCGCCATGCCCGCACTGCCGCCCGTGCCCTCCATGCCCTCGGTTCCGGTGACCGAGCACCCCGCCGGGCGGCGGCGCGCGCTGGCCCAGGCCGGCCCGGCCCGGCCCGGCGGCCCCGTGCCTGCGGCCGGACTCGCGCCCGCCGCACCCGCCGGCGGCCCGGCTCCCGCCCGGCCGATCGCCCCGGAGGGCGGCTTCGCGCTGCCCGCCGGCCCGACGCCCGGTCCGGCCCCTGTGCCGGCCTCGGCTGTGGTCCCGGCCGCCAAGGCCGTTCCCGTTCCCGCCGCCGGGCCGCTCCCGGCCGGGCCCGGGTCACCCGGTTCCGCTCCCGGCGCTGCCCCGGTTCCCGCCGGCGCCGTGGCCCCCGCTCCCGCTCCGGCTTCGGCTCCGGCTTCGGGGGCCGCGTCCGGCGCCCCCGCCGACGGCGAGGCTCCGGCCGGGCGGCGTGCCCGGCGGGCGCTGGCCACGCCCGGCGCGGAGTCCGCTGCTCCCGCCGCGCCGGCCGCCGCGGGCGACGGCGAGGCCGTACCGCCGACCGGGCGGCGGCGCGCCCTGCCGCCCACTCCTACCTGGCCGGTTCCCGCGGCCCGTACCGCCCCCGAGGACGACGAGGCCGCCGGCCCTGCCGCCGTTCCCGGAGCCCGGCAGCCCCAGGACGGCCAGGCCGAGCCGGGACAGCCGATCAGCGTCCGCACCCTCGGCCAGGGCATCTCGGTCGACCCGGCCGCCGCCCCCGGCAACGGCGCCGCCGCCGGTGGTTCCGGACGCCGCCGTCGGCTCGCCGAGCCCGCGCCGCAAGGCCGTGCCTTCGTGATAGGCGCCCCCGAGGCGGGCGCGGCCGAGGGGCCGGAGCCGCTGGACGGGCCCGGCGGAGCCGTCGAGGTGGTCAGCCGCCCCGTTCCGCCGCCGGTCGACGACGAGCTGCCGCCGGAGCCGCTGGACAACCCGCGCCGGCTCCTGGTGTGGCCCGCGCCCGACCCGCAGACGCAGCAGGCGCTCAGCGACAACGGCTACCGCCCGGTGGTCGTGCACTCCCGCGAGGAAGTGGACGCGCAGATCGCCGCGCTCCCCGCCGCCCTGTTCGTGGACCCGCTGACCGGCCCGATCACCCGTACCGCCCTGCAGTCCCTGCGCGCGGCCGCGGTGGCCGCGGAGGTCCCGGTCCTGGTCACTGCCGGGCTGGGCCATGCCTCCCGCGAGGCGGCGTACGGCGCGGATCCGGCCGTGCTCTTCAAGGCTCTCGCGCCGCGCGACAGCGAGCAGCACCCTTCGCGGGTCCTCCTGATCGAGGAGCGCGACGGGATCGCGACCGCACTCACGGCCGCGCTCGAACGGCGCGGCCTGCAGGTCGCCCGGGCGGGTGCCGACACCGACGCGGCGGAGCTGGCGTCCCGGATGCGGCCCAACCTGGTGGTCATGGACCTCATGCAGGTGCGCCGCCGGCGGGCCGGCATCGTCGACTGGCTGCGCGCCAACGGCCGGCTCAACCGGACCCCGCTGGTGGTCTACACGGCCACCGGTATCGACGATGCCGTGCTGCCGCGGCTCGCGTCCGGGGAGAACGTGCTCTTCCTCGCCGAGCGGGCCACCACCGCGGACGTCCAGGGCCGCATCGTGGACCTCCTGGCCAAGATCGGCACCAACTAGCCATCCTGGCCCGATGGCCATCACCGACACGTCCGAGCACGCCGTCCCCGCCGACAACGGGGAGGTGAGCCTGCTCATTGCCCGGCAGGTCGAGCCGGGGTACGAGGAGGCGTTCGAGACCTGGGCCCGCGGGATCCTGGAGACCGCCGCGTCCTTCCCGGACCACCTCGGCTACGGGCTGTTCCGCCCGGCCCGGGAGGGAGCGCCCTGGTTCCTCGTGCACCGCTTCCGCGATGACGCCGCGCTGCAGCGCTGGCAGGACTCCCCGGAGCGGGCCGCCTTCTTCGCGAACTGCGAGGGCCACCACCACACCGAGACGGCCCGGCGCGAGCTGCACGGCATGGAGACCTGGTTCGCCAAGCCGGGTACGGCCCAGCCCGCGCCGCCGCGGTGGAAGATGGCCATCAGCTCGGGGCTGGCCATCTTCCCGATCTCGCTGGTGGGCAACGCGGTGCTCGGGCCGTACCTGATCGACGTGAACTTCGTGCTGAAGACGGCGGTCTTCGCCGCCGTCTTCAGCACCCTGATGACCTACGTGGCCATGCCCGCCGTCAGCAGGCTGCTGCGGCCCTGGCTCACGCGCGGCTGACGGCGGTTCAGTCGAGCACGGCGACGTCGAACTCGCCGTCGGCGTACTGCCTGCGGATCACCTTCTTGTCGAACTTGCCGACGCTGGTCTTGGGGACCGCCTCGATGAACGTCCAGCGCTCGGGCAGCTGCCACTTGGCGATGGACTGGCCGAGGAAGGCCCGCAGCGCCGCGCAGTCCACGGTCCCGCCCTCCTTGAGGACGACGGTGGCCAGGGGGCGCTCGCCCCACTTCTCGTCCGGGACGGCGACGACCGCGGCCTCGGCGACCTCGGGGTGCGCCATCAGCGCGTTCTCCAGCTCCACACTGGAGATCCACTCGCCGCCGGACTTGATCACGTCCTTGGCGCGGTCGGTGAGCGTGAGGAAGCCGTCCGGGCTGATCACACCGACGTCACCGGTCTTGAGCCAGCCGTCGGAGCTGAACTTGTCCTCGGGGCGCAGCGGTTCCCCGGACTGGCCGCCGTAGTAGGCGCCCGCGATCCAGGGGCCGCGTACCTCCAGCTCGCCCGCCGACTTTCCGTCCCAGGGCAGGATGTCGCCGCCGGGGCCGACCAGGCGCGGTTCGACGCTCGTCGGGAAGCGGCCCTGGGTGACCCGGTACGGCCATTCCTCGTCGGCGCTCAGGCCGGCCGGAGGGTGCGCCATGGTGCCCAGCGGCGAGGTCTCGGTCATGCCCCAGGCGTGGCAGACGCGGACGCCGAGCCTGTCGTACGCCTCCATCAGGGCAGGCGGGCAGGCGGCGCCGCCGATGGTGACCTGCCGCATGGAGGTCAGGTCGCGCGGGCGGGCGGTGACCTCGGCGAGGAGCCCCTGCCAGATGGTGGGGACGGCCGCGGCGTGCGTGGGCTGCTCCCGCTCGATCATGTCGGCGAGCGGGGCGGGCTGCAGGAACCGGTCCGGCATCAGCATGTTGATGCCGGTCATGAAGGTGGCGTGGGGCAGGCCCCAGGCGTTCACGTGGAACTGTGGAACGACGATGAGGGTGGTGTCCTTGTCGTTCAGCCCCATCGACTCCGCCATGTTGACCTGCATGGAGTGCAGGTAGATGGAGCGGTGCGAGTAGACGACGCCCTTCGGGTCGCCGGTGGTGCCGGAGGTGTAGCACATGGCGGCGGCGTGGCGCTCGTCCAGCTCCGGCCAGTCGTAGTGGTCGGAGCGGCCCGCGAGGAGCTCCTCGTACTCGTGGACGCGGACGTCGAGCCCGTCGAGTGCGGAGCGGTCGCCGATGCCCGAGACGACCACGTGCTCGACGGTGGGCAGGTGCGGGAGCAGCGGGGCGAGCAGCGGCAGCAGGGTCCCGTTGACCAGCACGACGCGGTCGGCGGCGTGGTTGACGATGAAGACGAGCTGCTCGGGGGGAAGCCTGAGGTTGAGGGTGTGCAGGACCGCGCCCATGGAGGGGATCGCGAAGTACGCCTCGACGTGCTCCGCGTTGTTCCACATCAGAGTTGCCACCCGGTCGTCCTGCTGGACGCCGAGCTCGTCGCGCAGGGCGTGGGCCAGGCGCCCGGCCCGGGCACCGATCTCGGCGAAGGTCCGCCGGTCCGGCTCCGCCTCCCCGGTCCAGGTGGTGACCTGGGAGTTCCCGTGGATCGTCATACCGTGTCGGAGTATCCGGCTGACGAGAAGCGGTACGTCCTGCATGGTGCTCAGCAAAGCGTCCTCCCGTGGGCGCTGCGGCGCTGCGGCGGCTTGGAATGCTGCCGATTCTGCGCGCGTACCGGTCGGCATGTCACTACCCGGGGGTACAAACACGGCGTGCAATCGCTGTCGGCGGGCACGGAGTGGCGCCGTGCACAGGCCCGGGGTGTGCGTACGGTGCACGGCGCACAGCCGGAACCGCGGGCGGGCGTTGTTTCACGTGAAACGGCAGCTGGGTTTCACGTGAAACAACGCCCGGGGTTTCACGTGAAACATCCCTGGTTGCAGTCGTCGGGGGAGGCGGGAGCTCAGCGGACGGGGGTGAGCTCCGGGTCCTCGCGGAGCTTGACCAGCGCGCGGGAGACGGCGCTCTTCACCGTGCCGATCGAGACTCCCATGAGCTCGGCGGTCTGGGCCTCGCTCAGGTCCTCGTAGTAGCGCAGGACGACCATGGCGCGCTGCCGGTCGGGCAGCCGGGTCACGGCGCGCCACATCGCGTCGCGCAGGGCCTGCGCCTCGGCGGGGTCGGTGCTCGGCGGCGCCTCGGTTTCCGGGATCTCGTCGCAGACGAACTCGTCGACCTTGCGCTTGCGCCATTGGGAGGTGCGGGTGTTGACCAGGGCCCGCCTGACGTAGCCGTCCAGCGCCCGGTGGTCCTCGATGCGGTCCCAGGCGGCGTAGGTCTTGGCCAGCGCCGTCTGGAGCAGGTCCTCGGCGTCGCACGGGTTGGGCGTGAGCGAGCGCGCGGTGCGCAGCAGGCCCGCGCCCCGGGTCCGGACGTACGCCGAGAAGGACGGGTACGGCGTCGGCTGCGAGGCGAGCGTGCACACGGGCGTGGTCATGGCTCCACGCTAGAAGTGCGGGCCTTGCAGCGGATCGGCCGCAGGTGCCGAAGGCGGGTCCCCCTCAGGTTGTAGGGGTGGGGTCTATCCCACCTCCTGAAGGTGGAGGAGACGGGAACGGGCGTGCGGGCCGCGGGCACGGGGGCTTCAGCCGTCCGCCCCGAGGATCAGCCCGGAGGTCGGCACCCCGGTTCCGGCCGTGACCAGGGCGTGGGCCGCCCCGCGGACCTGGTTGACGGAGGTGCCGCGCAGCTGGCGGACGGCTTCGGCGATGCCGTTCATGCCGTGCAGGTACGCCTCCCCGAGCTGGCCGCCGTGCGTGTTGAGGGGCAGCGCATCCGCGGCCACGAAATCGGCGGCCTCGCCGGGCTTGCAGAAGCCGAACTCCTCCAGCTGCATCAGCACGAACGGCGTGAAGTGGTCGTAGAGGATGCCGACGTCGATGTCCGGGGGGCGCAGCCCGCTCGTCCGCCACAGCTGCCGTGCGACCACGTCCATCTCGGGGAGGCCGGTGAGGTCGTCGCGGTAGAAGGAGGTCATGCCCTCCTGCCGGCGGCCCGCGCCCTGTGCCGCCGCGGTGATCACGGCGGGCGGGTGGCGCAGGTCCCGGGCCCGCCGGGTGCGGGTGACGACGACCGCCTGGCCGCCGTCCGTCTCCTGGCAGCAGTCCAGCAGCCGCAGGGGCTCGACGATCCAGCGCGAGGCGGCGTGCTCGGCCAGGGTGATGGGCCGGCCGTGGAACCAGGCGGCGGGGTTGTTCGCGGCGTGCCTCCGGCCGGTGACGGCGACGTGGCCGAATGCCTCGGGAGTGAGGTGGTGGGCGTGCAGGTAGCGCTGGGCGGCCATGGCCACCCAGGAGGCCGGTGTGAGCAGCCCCCAGGGCAGCGACCAGCCCAGGGCGGCGCCCTCCGCCGAGGGTTCGCGCTGCTGCACGCCGGAGCCGAAGCGGCGGCCGGAGCGCTCGTTGAAGGCGCGGTAGCAGACGACGACCTCCGCGACTCCGGTGGCGACGGCGAGGGCGGCCTGCTGGACGATGGCGCAGGCCGCGCCACCGCCGTAGTGGATGCGGGAGAAGAAGGAGAGGTCCCCGATGCCGGCGGCCTGGGCGACCGTGATCTCGGGGCTGGTGTCCATGGTGAAGGTGACCATGCCGTCGACGTCGGCGGGGGTGAGCCCGGCGTCGTCGAGGGCCGCGTGCACGGCCTCGACGGCGAGCCGCAGCTCGCTGCGGCCGGAGTCCTTGGAGAACTCGGTCGCGCCGATGCCGGCGATGGCGGCGCGTCCGCCGAGCCCGTCCCGGTTCCGCACGCTCATGCCGGGCCTCCCGGGGCGGGAAGGGTCACGGTGACGGTGCCGGTGACGTGGTGGCCGGTGCCGTTGGCCCCGACCACGCGGATCTCGGCGGTGTCCCCGGTGAGGGCGGTGACGGTACCGGTGAGGGTCATGGTGTCGCCCGGGTGGTTGGGGGCGCCCAGCCGGATGGCCACCCTGCGCAGGACGGCCCGGGGGCCCAGGTGGTCGGTGATGTACCGGCCGACCAGCCCGTTCGTGGTCAGGATGTTCATGAAGACGTCCGGGGAGCCCTTCTCGCGGGCGAGCTCCGCGTCGTGGTGCACGTCCTGGTAGTCCCTGGAGGCGATCGCGCCCGCGACGATGAGCGTGCGCGTGATCGGGATCTCCAGCGGCGGCAGTGTGTCGCCCACGTTCATGCGTCCTCCCCCTCGGATGGTGGGTGCGGCAGCGACACGAGGGCGCCGAGCTCGGCCAGCAGCTCGCTGCCGCAGCCCAGGTAGGCGTCGAGCTGGCGCCCCCACAGGAAGTGCCGGTGGACGGGATGGTCCAGGTCGGCGCCCGTCCCGCCGTGCAGGTGCTGGCCCGCGTGGACGACCCGCTTGCCCGCCTCCGAGGCCCACCAGGCCGCGGTCAGAGCGTGCTCGTACGCCGGGAGACCCTGGTCGATGCGCCAGGCCGCCTCGTAGGCGGTGACCCGGATCGCCTCCGTGTCCATATGGGCGTCGGCCGCGCGCAGCAGCACCCCCTGGTTCGTGGAGAGCGGCCGGCCGAACTGCTCGCGGGTGGAGGTGTACGCGGCCGCGCGGGCCACGGCCCCCGCGCAGACGCCCGCCTGCAGCCCGGCGAACGCGGTGCGGGCGGCGGCGAGGACCGCTTCGTAGGGCTGCCCGCCCGGAGCGGGGGCCGGGCCGAGCGGCTCGGCCTCGGCACCGGCCAGGACGAGCCGTCCGGCGGCCCAGGGGGCGGTGGTCTCCACGGCCGCGGTCTCCACGCCGGGCCTGTCCGTCCGTACGAGCCACAGGGCCCGGTCCGCGTCGGGAACCAGGACGTGGGTGGCATCGCGCAGCCAGGGCACGACGGGAGCGGTGCCGGTCAGCCTGCCGTCCGCGGACGCGGTGAAGCGTCCGCGGGCAGGGAAGGCGCCGGTGGCCACCGCCTCGCCCGTGCCCAGCGCGGGCAGCAGGCGGGCCCGCTGCTCGGCGCTGCCGTGCGCGGCAACGGGGAGGACCCCGTACACACAGGTGGCGGCGTACGGGGCCTGCGCGGTGGTGCGGCCCTGCTCCTCCAGCAGCAGCACCAGCCCGAGCAGGCCGATGTCCTCCACCGCGGCGATCAGCCCGGACCCGGCGAGGGCCTTCCAGAGTTCGGCGTCGGTGCCGGTGCCGGCCGCGGCGAGGCGTTCGTGGGTGGCGAGGTCGCGGAGGATGCGGGCGGCGAGCGCCACCGCGGCGGCCTGCTCCTCGGTGGGGTGGAAGTCCATCAGCCCTCCGTCCCGGCGCGGAAAACCGGCAGTTCCAGGTCCTCGTCCGCCTGCAGGAACTCCAGCCGGACGGGCATCCCGATGCGCACCGCGTCGTACGGGACGCCGGTGATGTTGGTGATCATGCGGACTCCCTCGGCGAGTTCGACGAGCGCGACCGCGTACGGGGGATCGAAGGCCGGGAACGGCGGATGGTGCATGACGACGTAGCTGAAGACCGTGGCGTCGCCGCAGGCCTCGACGGTGTCCCAGTCCGGGCTCGCACAGGCGTTGCAGCCGGGCAGCCAGGGGAAGCGGAGGGTCGCGCAGGAGGTGCACCGCTGGATCAGCAGCCTGTGGTCCCGAACGCCGTCCCAGAAGCCCTGGTTGTCGCGGTTGACCACGGGACGGGGGCGGCGGGGCCGCCCGGAGCCGCGGGGCGGTGCGGCGGGCGGCGGGGCCGCGGCCGCCGGCCGGGGTGCGGCGGGCGCGTACTTGAGGATCCGGAAGCGGTGGGTGCCGACGGGTTCGCCCCCGGCGCGGATGTCCATGCGGGTGGTCACGAAGTGGCCGGAGCCGAGCCGGGTCGTCTTGCGCGGCGACACGGACTCGATCACGGCGTCGAAGGTGACGGTGTCGCCGGGGCGCAGCGGGCGCAGGTATTCCTGCTCGCAGTCGGTGGCGACGACGGAGGTGCAGCCGGCGCCGTCGAGGAGGGCGAGGAGTTCGTCGTAGGCGCCGGAACGGGCGGTGTGCCCCGACAGTCCGCCCATCGTCCAGGCCTGGAGCATGGTGGGCGGGGCGATCGCGTCCGGGCCCGTGTAGGCGGGATTGGCGTCGCCCATCGCCTCGCACCAGTGGCGGATCATCGCCTCGTTGACGGGGTCCTTGCCCTGCCCTGCGGTGGCGGCCGGTCGGCCCTCGAAAGCCAGGAGCCGTGCGAGGAACCGCTCTGCTGCCGCGTCCTCCGCCTCCCCGGGCGCCGTGGCGGTCATCGCTTCCTTCCCTTCATGCCGAGCCGCATCATGGCGACGATCTCGCGCTGGACCTCGCTGACTCCGCCGCCGAAGGTGTTGATCTGGGCGGCCCGGTTCATCCGCTCCAGCTCGCCGCCCGCGAAGGAGCCGGGTCCGGCTCCGCGTACGAGGGCCCGCTCGCCCACGACCTCCTGGCACATCCGGTACACCTCGACGGTGGTCTCGGTGCCGAAGAACTTCACGCCGCTGGCGTCGCCCGGGGCCAGGGCGCCGGCGCCCACGTCCTGGACGAGGCGCCAGTTGAGGAGGCGTACGGCGGCGAGCCGGGCGTGGGCCTCGGCGAGCCGGGACTGCACCCAGGGCCGGTCGGCGGGGCGTTCGCCGGTCTCCGGGTCGGGGGTGCGGGCGTGCCGGAGCGCGGCGTCGCAGAAGTCCTCGGCCTGCATGCCGATGGCGGCCAGGGCGACCCGTTCGTGGTTGAGCTGGTTGGTGATCAGGCCCCAGCCGCCGTGCTCGGGGCCGACGAGGTTGCCCGCGGGCACGCGGACCGCGTCGTAGTACGTGGAGGTGGTCGTCAGGCCGCCGACCGTCTCGATCGGGGTCCACGAGAAGCCGGGCTCGGTGGTCGGCACGAGGATGATCGAGATGCCCTTGTGCTTGGGGGCCTCGGGGTCGGTGCGGCAGGCCAGCCAGATCCAGTCGGCGTTCTGGGCGTTGGAGGTGAAGACCTTCTGGCCGTCGACGATCCAGTCGGCTCCGTCGCGTACGGCGCGGGTGCGCAGGGAGGCCAGGTCGGTGCCGGCGGCGGGCTCGGAGTAGCCGATGGCGAAGACGGTCTCGCCGCGGAGGATCCGGGGCAGGAAGTAGTCCTTCTGCTGCGGGGTCCCGTACTTCATGAGGGTCGGGCCCACCGTGTTGAGGGTGACCATGGAGACGGGGGCGCCGGCCCGGTATGCCTCGTCGAAGAACACGAACTGCTCGTCGGCGCCGCGCCCCTGGCCGCCGTACTCGGCGGGCCAGCCGAGGCCGAGCAGGCCGTCGGCGCCGATGCGGCGCAGCAGGGCGCGCTGGGCGGCCGGGTCCGCGGGGGCGCCGTCCGGCAGGAGGTCGTGGAAGTACGCGCGCAGTTCGGCGCGGAGTCGCAACTGGCCTTCGGTCGGGGCGAGGTGCACGGCGCAGGCCTCCCGGCGTCACATCGGCGATGTGAATCTGACTGTCCGTCAGCTCTGCGCGGGATGTCAAGGTCGACGACGGGCCTCGGGCACACAAGGGAAAGGGGCGCCCGCACGAACCGGACCCCAGCCGGTCCGGTCGCACGGGCGCCCTCGGTACGCGGAGCAGTCCCCCCGCAGCGCCTACCCCATCGGGAGGAAGTAGACGGTCACGTTCGAGTTGGTCTGCTGGATTGCCGCCGGTGTCGAGCCGTTGACCTGCGCGGAGTTGCTCTGGTTGGAGGCGCCGGAGCCGGTGGCGACCTGCTGCGTCGTGGACGAGTTGCCGAGGTTACCCCCGCCCACACCGCTGCCGACGATGCCGGCGGCACTCGCATTCGATCCGGCGTCCGCGAAGGCGCCGTTGTCGGCCGACGCCACCCCGCCGCAGAGCGCGGCGGCGAGCGGGAGCGAGGCGATGGCGGCGAGGACTCGGGCGGTACGGATGCTTGCCATGTTCGTGATTCCCCCTGGAAACGAAGTCGGAAATGTTCCGCGGCAGTTGGCCGACCGCCCCGGACGTTGCGCTTGGTGACGACGTCGCGAGACCAGAGTTGCCCACCGCATCCCCGGCGAACCAGACCGGACCCCACGATTCCCCCGCAGGTATGAGCAACCGCGGATAAACCTCATGCGCTTCGCGACGTCCCAGGTCAGCGGCATGGAGGCAGGCGGTTCCCGGGCGCCGCCGAAGCGGAAACGTTCACTCGCCACGCCTTGTCCGGGCGCACCGAAAGGGGGCACTCCGTCCGGGAACCCCGCCGTCTCCCGGTCCCGCGGCCCTGCAATCCCACGCTCCACGCCCCCTGCACGCCCTCCCGCGCGCTCCTGCGCCGCCCGCATCCGCCCCGTGCGCTAGGCGGCGAGCGCGAAGCGGAGCCGCACGTCGGCCGCGGCAACGGCTTCCGGCACGGGGACAGCGATACGGGCGGCAGCCCCGGTGGGGGCACCCGCACCGGCCCGGGCCGCGGCGACTGCAGCAGAGCGGCGGACGGACGGGGTCCTGCCGTGCGCCTCGGCGCGGATCCGCTGCTTGAGGGTCGGCGGCAGCGCCCCGCTCCGCGTCCCCGCCCGCCGGCTCCGCGATGCGGCCGGCCGGCACACCTCGACGGACCTGCACCGGGAGGGAGCCTCACCGACGGAGCCGGCCGGTGCGGCGGCCTTGCCGCGAAGCCCGAGGGCGGAGAGCAGTGCCGCGAGAACGGTGACGACAACGGTCCAGACCGAGGTGAAGGTGATGCGCTGAGCCATGACGAGGTGCCTCGCTTCGCACTGTTCCGACGGGCGGATCTGCATACATTCGTCATGATGTGTCCGCAACCGCAGCACCCCCACCCCCCGCGCCGATCGTCCGACAAACACCACCCGAAGGGCCCAACAAAAGAAGGGGTGCCCCTGGTCGGGGCACCCCTTCTGATCAGCGCGTCGTCTGATCCGGTGCGGTGGGTGTGGGATTTGAACCCACGGTGACTCGCGCCACGACGGTTTTCAAGACCGTTCCCTTAGGCCGCTCGGGCAACCCACCTGGCCGGTACAGAGTACCGGCAGGCGGGAGGCCGTGGCGTCAGGAATTCTGGGCCTTGTCGTAGGCGGCCTTCGCCTCGTTGCCGAAGTACGGGCCGTACATCCGGTTCGGCAGGAAGACGTAGCCGAAGCTGTTCACCGAGACCTGGGTGCCCAGGCCCGTCGCCTCGTTGAAGTCCTGGAACCAGGGGCCGCCGCTGGATCCGCCGGTCATGTTGCAGGCCAGGCCGTGGTCCTTCGTCAGCAGGAAGTCCTTGCCGCTGTTGCCGCTGCAGTAGACGAGCTTGCTGCCGTCGTACGGCGATGCGGCCGGGAAACCGAAGGAGTACATCCGCTTGTTGTAGCCGCCGTTGAACAGGATGCCCTGGGCGCCGACGACCTGGCTCAGCTTCTGGCCGTTCTGCGGGGCGACGACCGCGAGGCCGATGTCCATGTTCATGTCCTCGCTGGCGGCCCACTGGTCCGTCGCGAAGGTCTTCGTGGCCGGCCACTGGCCGTAGGGCGCGTTGCCGTTGTTGTACGCCGGGACGAAGACCCAGTTGGTGTGCCAGGAGCCCTGGTACTTCACGCAGTGGCCGGCGGTGATCACCGTGCTGCCGTTGGCGCTGGTGACGGAGTCACCGGAGCAGGATGCGGTCCGGTCGCCGAGGGTGAAGAAGACGCGGCCCGACGTCTTCACCACCGCCCCGCTGCCCGTCCAGGCGCCGCCCGCCTGGGGGAAGGCCGTCGGGGACACCGCGGCGGAGACGGATGCGGATACGGGCGCGGAGGCGGGGGTCGGAGCGATCAGCGTGGGCCGGTCCGCGGTCACGGTCGCGGCCGGCGCCCGGCCGGTCCCCGGGGCCGCTGCCACGTCCAGCGGAACGGCGCTGCGCATCCGCTCGGCGGTCCAGAAGCCCGGGGTGTGCTGCTGCCGGAACGAGGCCGGGGAATCCGCGGCGGCCGAGGGGGTGGCCGCTGTCAGGGCACCCGCGATCAGGGCGCTCACCGCCAGGAGGACCGATGCAGCCGTGCGATGACGATTCACGCATGACTCCTTCTGCCGTGCCCGGTCCCGTCGAACCGGACAGGGTGGGGGTGAAGAGCTGTCGGTGCGGATCGGCCGCAGGGTCGCACGTGCGGCACGAGATGTCAGGAGACGGCCGGAACGTTCGGACGATTCAGGCCAGGAATTGGCCAACTCCCGCCCGCGGGACCGGCCGTACGTCCCTCCCGCCCCTCACCATCTCTTCCCTCATACGGTCATCAGCACGCCCGCGTACGAGACGCCGGCCACCACCACCCAGGCTCCGAGCCCCAACAGGGCCGCCCGACCTCCGGTCCGGGCCATGGACCGGAGGTCCACCGCGCTGCCGAGCCCGAACAGAGCGGCAGCCAGCAGGAGTTCCTGCACCGTGTGCGCCCATTCCAGGGCCGCCTCGGGCAGCACACCGGTGGCACGCAGAACGGCTGCGGCCAGGAAGCCGCCGACGAACAGCGGCACGGGAGCCGGTCGGCGCCCGGACGGCGTGCGCTCGTCCCGGTGCCGGGCCCGCAGCGCGAAGGCCACGGCCGCCACCAGCGGGGCCAGCAGCGCCACCCGCATCAGCTTGACCACGACCGCTTCCCCGAGCGAGCCGGGGCCCGCGGCCTGCGCCGTCGCCACCACCTGGCCGACATCGTGGACGCTCGCACCGACCCAGCGCCCGAACGCCAGGTCGGAGAGCCCGAGCGGATCCTGCAGCAGCGGGAGCACGGCGATGGCCAGCGTGCCGCACAGGGTGACCAGCGCGGCGGAGGCGGCCACGTCCTCCTCGTCGCTGCCCGACACCTGGCTCACCGCGCCGATCGCCGAGGCCCCGCAGATCGAGTAGCCGGTGGCGATCAGCAGCGGCTGGTCGCCCGGCAGGCCGAGCCGCCGGCCCAGCCAGAGCGTCCCGAAGAAGGTGGCCGCGACCACACCCGCCACCATGGCCACGGTGGCCCAGCCCAGGCCGAGCACCTGGTCCAGGCCCAAGCCGAGGCCGAGCAGGACGATGCCGATCCGCATCAGCCGCCGGCCGGCCAGCGAGAGGCCGGGCCGGGCGACTCCGCGTACCGTCGCCCGCAGGCCGGGAAGGTGGGCCGCGGCGATGCCCAGCACCACCGACGCGGTGAGCATCGGGATCCCGGGCACCAGCCGGTGCACGCCCCATGCCACGGCGACACCGGCGGCAGCCAGCCCCAACCCCGGCCAGGACGAGGATGTTTCACGTGAAACCCGGCCCGCCGGACCGCTTCCTGCCGCCCGCACCGGGCGGTTGAGCAGTGCCATCAGCCGGCGGGAAGCGTGTAGACGCGGCGCACACTACTGCCCAGGCGGACGACGTCGGCTCCGTAGATGTGGATCGATATCGCCTTGGTGGCACAGGAGTTGCGTACCTTGTGGATGTCGCCGGGCGGGGCGAATCCACAGACGTCGCCGACGCCGTTGACCACGGCCTCGGTGGCCACCAGCCGTGCGCCGGACGTCGCGGTGGCGGGCGCGAGCCGGTAGCGGAGCTCGCTCTCCTCACCCTCGTGCACACCCGCCACGCACCAGGAGACGTGGTCGTGGATGGCGGTCTCCTGACCGGGCAGCCACACCAGCGCCACCACCGAGAAGCTGCCGTCCGGCTCCGCGTGCAGGACGTGCTGCCGGTACCGGTCGGGGCTGCCCTCGCACTGCTCGGGCCCGAGCAGGTCGGGCGTGCCCAGATGCGGGGCGAGTCGCTCGCCGACGAGGTAGGCGGTCAGGTCCGGGGCCAGTCCCCGGTCCACGACCGTGCGGATCTCCTGGACGAGGGCGGCCATCCTCGCAGTGGTACGGGCCGGCGTCGTGGTGGTCATATGGGCAGCGTCGAACAGCTCACCCATCACGTCCAACGACAGTTTTCACCTGAAATCCCAAGCACCGCTTATGGATTGCCGCGAGGGAGATCAGCAGGTCAGCACCCGATGCGGTTCGAGGCCACCGACTTGAGCGCGTCCAGGACCACGGCCGTCGCCGGGATGCGCAGGTGATCGCGGTAGAGGTAGGCCGAGATGTGCCGGCGGGCGTCCGGCTGGATCGGCCGCCCGCAGACCCGGGCCAGGGAGAGGGAGGGCAGGACCAGGGCGGGCATCATCGCCACGCCGAGCCCCTGCCCCACCATGCTCTGCACCACCAGGTTGTCGTCCGAGGCGAACCGGATGTCGGGGACGAAGCCCAGCTCGGCGCACTCGTGCAGCAAGTTGGCCCGGCAGCGCGGGCAGCCCGCGATCCACCGCTCCTCCGCGAGGTCGGCCAGGTGCACGGCCCGCCGCCGGGCCAGCCGGTGCCCGGTCGGGAGCAGGACGGTGAGCTGGTCCTCCAGCAGTCTGACCTCGACGACCTCCTCGGGAACCTCCTCGTGCAGCCCGGGGTAGGTGAAAGCCAGGGTGATGTCGCACTCCCCGCGCTCCAGCCGCTTCAGCGAGTCCGGCGGTTCCCCGTCCAGCAGCTCGACCTGGATGCCGGGATGGTCCTTGGTCAGGCCGCTCAGGGCCTCGGGGACGAGGGTGGCGTTGGCGCTGGGGAAGCCGCACAGGCGTACCCGCCCGGTGCGCAGGCGTGCGTGCGCCTTCATCTGGGCCTCGGCGGCGGAAAGGCTGCCGAGGATGGACTCGGCGTGCCGGGCCAGGGACTTTCCGGCCTCCGTGAGCTGCATCCTGCGGCCGACGCGGGTGAACAGCGGAGTGCCGACGGCGCGTTCGAGGGCCTTCATCTGCTGGGTGATGGCGGGCTGCGTGTAGCCGAGGGCGCGCGCGGCCGCCGAGTAGGAACCGGAGGCCACGACTTCGTGGAAAGTACGTATGTGCCGCGAATCGAACACACGGGAAGCATAAGCGGACGTTGGGAGGGGCCGTAGGCGGTATCCCGCCCACGGCCCCTCGCCATCCGGCCAGTGGTCCCACCGCAATACGGCCCGCGATCCAGCCCGCGATCCGGCCAGCGGTCCGGCCAGTGGTCCGCCGCGATCCGGCCGGCTGCCCCTGCAGGCTGCCGGCCGGCGCCGGCGGGCTGCTACTTGTCGCCGACGCGGGAGCCGAGCGTGATGTCCACGGTGGCCGGCTTGCCTTCGCGCAGATAGGTCAGCTTCACGACATCGCCCGGCTTGTGCGTCCAGATCTCGCTGATGAGCGTCGGGCCGCTGTCGATCGGCCGGTCGCCGAAGCGGGTGATGATGTCGCCCGGCTTGAGGCCGGCCTTGCCCGCCGGGCCGTTGGGATCGACCAGCTCGTTGGCCGGGGCGCCCTGATCGGAGATCTTGGCGCCGTCGACCTTGGACTGGAGGTCCACGGAGACGGAGATGACCGGGTAGACCGGCTTGCCCGTCTTGATCAGCGACTCGGCGACGTTCTTCGCCTGGTTGACCGGAATGGCGAAGCCGAGGCCGATCGAACCGGCCTGGCCGCCGCCGAGCCCGCCACCGCCGCCGCCGGCGGACTGGATGGCGGAGTTGATGCCGATGACCGCGCCGCGTCCGTCGAGGAGCGGACCGCCGGAGTTTCCGGGGTTGATCGAGGCGTCCGTCTGCAGGGCGCTCATGTACGAGTTCTTGCTGCCGGAGCCGTCGCCGGAGGCCACCGGGCGGTCCTTGGCGCTGACGATGCCGGTGGTGACCGTGTTGGACAGGCCGAAGGGTGCGCCGATCGCGATCGTCGCGTCGCCGACCGCGACCTTGTCGGAGTCGCCGAGCGGAAGCGGCTTGAGGCCGGACGGCGGGTTCTTCAGCTTGATCACGGCCACGTCGTAGCCCTGGGCCCGGCCCACGACCTCGGCCTCGTACTTCTTGCCGTCGGAGAAGGTCGCGGACAGCTTGCCGCCGTTCGCGGCGGAGGCCACCACGTGGTTGTTGGTGAGGATGTGGCCCTGCTGGTCGTAGACGAACCCGGTTCCGGTGCCGCCCTCCCCGTCGCCGGCAGAGGCCTGGATGGTGACGACGCTGGGCAGCGCGGTGGCGGCCAGGCCCGCGATGGAGCCGGGCTCGCGCTTGAGGTCCTTCGGGGTGTTGCCGGCGGTGATCGTCGTCGAGCCGAAGCCCTCGCTCTTGCGCTCCGCCGCCCAGTAGCCGAGGCCGCCGCCGACGCCGCCCGCGAGCAGGGCCGCCACGAGCACGGCGGCGATCAGGCCGCCCCGGCCCTTCGGCTTGGCCGGGGGCACGCCGTCGGCCGGGGGGGCGCCCCAGCCGGTGCCGTGGCCGTGGCCGCCGCCGGCGCCGTACGCCGGGACCGCCGGCGGTGCGGGGGGCCAGCCCTCGGCGCCGTATGCGGCCGGAGCCGGCGCGGCGGGCTGCGCGTACGCCGGGGCCGGAGCCTGGTACGGGGCGGGCGGGATCTGCTGGGTGTGCTCGGTGCCGGGCGCGGGCGTCGGCGGGAGCTGCTGGGTCACGGGCTCGGCGGGGAAGGCGGCAGGCGCCGCGGCCGGGGCTACGGGCGCCGGGCCCTCCGGAGCGGCCGGGACTCCCGGAGCGGCCGGGACTCCCGGAGCAGCCGGGGCCGGCGCGGGGACCGGGGCCGGGGCCGACGCGGGGACCGGCGGGACGGCGGCCGGCGGGGCCTCGCCGGCGGAGGCCGGGGCCGGGGCGGGCGCGGCCGTCGGCGGCTCCGGGGCGGATGCGGGAGCGGCCGGCGGGCGTGCCGAAGGGGCCGCGGGGGGCGTCGGGGCCGCGATTCCCTCGTTATCGGTGCTCACAGCGCTCTCTCCTCGTCACACACGGCTTCACAAACTGGCGTTTCGGCCCGACTGAACGTTCGACGTGCCGCACAAGTTCCTGGGAAAAGCGTTCCCTATCACCCGTCAGAGCACTGTAAGCCGGACCTGTGCGTATCCCCCATCCTTTATATCTGGCATTTCGGTCACATCCTCTGTGCTCGAAGGCCTCCGTCCGGAGCCTCCCCGGTGGCACCATGACCCGGTGACCCACGCAACGCCGCCCCCCATCCAGGTCGTCGCCCACCGCGGCGCCTCGGAGGACGCCCCCGAGCACACGCTGGCCGCCTACCGCAGGGCCATCGAGGACGGGGCGGACGCCCTCGAATGCGACGTCCGGCTCACCGCCGACGGCCATCTGGTCCTGGTCCACGACCGCCGGGTCAACCGCACCTCCAACGGCCGCGGCGCCGTCTCCGCACTGGAGCTGGCCGATCTCGCCGCCCTCGACTTCGGCTCGTGGAAGGACCGCGAGGAATCCCCCGACTGGGACGCCGACCCCGAGCGGACCTCGGTCCTCACCCTGGAGCGGCTGCTGGAGCTGGTCTCGGACGCTGGCCGGCCCATACCGCTCGCAATCGAGACGAAGCACCCGACCCGCTGGGCCGGACAGGTGGAGGAGCGCCTCCTCTTCCTCCTCAAGCGGTTCGGGCTGGACGCCCCGCCCGCCGGGGGCCCGCACCCGGTCCGCGTCATGAGCTTCTCCGCCCGTTCCCTGCACCGGGTGCACGCCGCCGCGCCGACGATCCCGACCGTCTACCTGATGCAGTTCGTCTCCCCGCGGATGCGGGACGGGCGGCTTCCGGCCGGCGTGCGAATCGCCGGACCGGGCATGCGGATCGTGCGCAACAACCCCGCCTACATCCGCAGACTGCAGGACGCGGGCCACTCCGTGCACGTGTGGACCGTAAACGAACCCGAGGACGTTCAGCTCTGCGCTGATCTGGGCGTGGAAGCGATCATCACGAACAGACCGCGGCAGGTTCTGTCACAGCTCGGCCGCTGACGTCCCCATTTGCCCATGCGTCCCGCCGGACCCGCCCGTGACAGGGTGTGCCCCGGCGCATCCGTTCCGCAATCGGTGGTCACGAATGCGTCGGAGGGCTCCGGTTCGTCGGTTTCCGGTCCAGGCCATTGGGGCATTCAGACCATGGCGTGGGACTAAGGAGGTTCCGGGGGTGGCGTTGGTGGTGGCACAGGAAGTGCCCACGTCGTCGTGCATGGACGTACGCCATGGTCCTGCGGGCGTAGGCGAGGCGAGGCACCGGATGCGCGAGCAATTGCGTATCAGCGGGGTGTCCGAATCGGTCGTGGACGACGCCGTACTGATCCTTTCCGAACTGCTCAGCAACGCCTGCCGACACGGCAGACCGCTGGGCGCGGGGGAGATCGGCGACGGAGAGATACGCGCCGCGTGGCGCATCGACACGGCGGGGCGGCTGACGGTCGAGGTCACGGACGGAGGCGGTCCCACCCGCCCCGTTCCGGCCACACCCTCGGTCACCGCGCACGGCGGCCGGGGGCTGAACATCATCAGCGCCCTCGCACAGGACTGGGGGGTCCGGGACGGAGCGGCAGGCGAGGTCACCGTCTGGGTGATCGTTGCATGCGGGTCCCGTCACGCGGATTTTGCTACGCGCGTTGCGCCCCCGGCCCTCGACTTCAGCACCGCCTTCGACGACCTGGCTCCCTGACCGGTCCCCGACCGACCCGACCGACCCGGCCGGCCGAGGACCGATCCGACCGGCCGACAACCGGCAACCGACCCGGCCGACCGGCCGACGACCGACCCGACCAACCGACCGATCCGAATCCAACATCCGCACCAGCGGCCATCAGCACATACGACCATCGGCACGGTGTCCGTACCGGCGGCCGACCGGGAGCGCACGCCGACCGCGCTCCCGGCCGCACCCCACCGGTTGCGGCGGCCGGAACGGCTAGGCTCACGCCCAGACGCAACAGCCGCACCGCCGCAACCGGGAGACACGCACGATGGCCAAGAAGCGCCCCGCAGCCAAGACTGCAAAGCCGCAGCTCCAGAACGGGGAGATCCCGGTGGTGGGCGCCCGCGAGCCCTGCCCCTGCGGATCGGGGCGCCGCTACAAGGCCTGCCACGGCGCGGCCGCCGCACACGCCGCCACTGCGCACGTGCAGCGTCCCTTCGAGGGCCTGCCCGGCGAGTGCGACTGGGTGGCGCTGCGCGAGCTCGTGCCGGCGGCCACCATCCCGCTGACGCTCCAGGGTGGCCTGCCCGAGGGCGTCCCCTCCGTCACCCTGGTGACCGTACTGCCCATGGCCTGGCCGGCGCTGCGCCGCGAGGACGGCTCCGTCCTGCTCGCCCTGCAGAACGACTCGACCACTGGCGACCTCGCCCGGGACATGGCCGACACGCTGGAACGCGCCCTCGCCACGGAACCGGGCAATCCGGTCCCGGGCCGCCGGGTTCCCGCCGAGGGCCCCCGACTTCAGGATCTCCTGGACACGGACGGCGTTTTCGAGCCGGTTGTGCACAGCGGCTTCGAATTCTGGATTCCGGATGCGGAGACCGCCCAGAACGCCTCCCCGGAGATCGCCGCCTCCCTGGAGCGCGCCAACGCCGCCGCCATCCCCACCGTCAAGCTGGCGAGCGTGGAAGCGGCCTACTGGTGCGAGACCCCGGACAAGAACCACCTGCGCTGGGTCATGCCGCACCCCGAGGAGAAGCTGCTCGACGCCCTGGCCCGGCTGCACGCCGCCGGCACCTCCTCGCTCGGCGAGGGCACCCGGCTGGTCGGCTCCTTCCGGGCGCACGGCCTGGTCGTCCCGGTCTGGGACCTGCCCACCGGCATGACCGCCGACGACGTGGAGAAGCCGGCCGCGGAGTTCGCGGAGCGCCTGGCCACGGCGCTGGTCTCGGACGCGCCGCTGACCGCGGAGGAGCGCCGGGCGCGCGGCGGGCTCACCAACCGCCAGATCACGCTCAGCTGATCGCCGCGACGCCCGCAAGAGCGGTGACCGCGGTCACAACTCCCGCTAATCGTCTGCAAATCGGTGTCTGAATATCAGAGATCGAATTTGCGAACAGGCGATCTCTTGTTACCGTTCTTGTAGCCCGGTCGCTGGTGCATCCCCCGTCGCCAGCGACCGGGCCCTTCCATTTCCGGACGGCTCAACCCTCGCCCGGTGCCGGCGAGTTGCTCCCGGACCGCAGCAGCAGCCGCCCTTCCTCGCCCGGAACTGCAAACTCCGCAACGGCCGAGTAGGCGTCCCGCGGACCGGCCGAGGACTCCCGAGGCGTCTCGCACA
The DNA here is from genome assembly GCF_044769385.1 of Streptomyces sp. NPDC090445. Taxonomy (NCBI): domain Bacteria; kingdom Bacillati; phylum Actinomycetota; class Actinomycetes; order Kitasatosporales; family Streptomycetaceae; genus Streptomyces; species Streptomyces sp. NPDC090445. The sequence goes on from NZ_JBIVXV010000007.1 coordinate 117,027, forward strand.
GCCCGGGCTCGTCCCCCGCCCCGACCATGCACCGGATCTGCACGGTCCTCCCTGCGGGCCCCATCACCGTCAGTACGGCGTCCAGCGCGCGCCCGCCGGTGTTGCGGAAGTAGCTCCGGCCCCAGGTCTGCCCCACGACGGTCAGGACACAGGTCTGCGCCTCCAGCCCCTGGGGCGAGGAGAGTTCGGGACCGCACCGGGAGTCCGTGCGGGGCTGCTCGGGCGGACCCGGACGGTCCGACGCGCCCTTGCCCGCGGCCTGACCCGCTGCGCCCTGGCCCGAGCCGCTCCCGGCCGCCGTTCCCGGCTGCGCCGCGCCGCCCTTCTGCCGCTCGGGAGCAGTCGGGGGTGCCGGCGTACGGGACGGGTCGGACGCATCGCCGAACCCGAGGACGGAGAGCAACCCGCCGCCTTTTCCGTCGTCCTGGCCGGTGAAATCCGGTCCGGCGATCGCGCCGGCCAGCGGGAGCGACAAGATGATCAGCACACCGGCGCCGATACCGATCAAGCGGAGATTCATTCGGCGAAGATAGCGACGCGGGAATGGGGCACGGAGACACCCGCGCCCCATTCCCTGGGAAACGCGTCGCACCGACACCCGTACGAGTGAAGGCCCGGGCCGGAGGGGCCGACGCCCGTCCGCCCCTCCGGCCCGTCAGTACGCGAGCCGGCTGCCGCCGCCGGACGCCCCGCTGCTCGCCTCCACCAGCGCGTCCACCACGGCCTCGACCTCCGGCAGCCAGGGGCTCCCGGCGTCCGCGGGCTCCCGCTCCCAGCGCACCTGCCCGCCGCCACAGGCGGGCGAGGGCGGAAGCAGCAGGTAGCCGCCCTCGCCGTGGAAGCGCAGCACGGACGGGACGTGGTCCTTGGCGTAGAGGAGTTCGCCGAGCCGTTCCAGCGAGTACGGCGCCACCAGCAGCGACCAGCGCGTGGGCGTGGCCACGATCGGGCCGAGCCGCATGCCCTGCGCCTCCAGCCGTACGACGGCCTGCGCGGCCGCGGCGGCGGGCAGGCTCACCGCGCACGGCGCGGAGCCGCCGGTGGCGAGGAGGACGGGGGCGGCGGGCCGGCGGGTCCACCACCAGGCCACCATTCGGGGGTCGGTCGTTGCCGCGAGCAGTCCCGGGTCGCAGGGGTGCGCGCCGGGGACGGGGCAGTCGGGGTCGGGACAGGCACAGCGGTCGGCGGTGCCGGATGCGCACCGGCCGATGCCCGGCAGCACGGGCCACTGCCGCCCGGCGGCGCAGGCCACCGCCGCGTCGCGGAGTGCCGTGCCATGGGGCACCGCGCCGTGGGACGCCGTTTCGTGGAACGCCGAACCGGGGAGCGCCGTTTCGTGGGACGCCGCACCGGGGAGCGTCGTGTCGGGGATCCCCCCCGTGCCGGGGAGCGTCGGGTCAGGGAGCGTCGGGTCGGGAAATGCCTGGTCGCCGCTCTGGGCCGGGGCGGGCCGGAGGGTTTTCAGGCGGCTGCGGAGCCGCTGGAGACGCCTTCCGAGGATCTCGCGCATGAGCGCTCGTTCCTTTCCTTGAACGCCGAGGGCCACATCACACCATGTAAGCGATGCCTCGCCACACGTACACGTTTCGCGTCACTGTCCGCCAGAAGCAGGTTCACACGGTTCGTGCAGTTTTCTTACGGGTCCATGAAACGTCCGGCGGGGCGGAGCGCGACCCGCGCCGGTACCGAGACCGGCTGCCGCCGCTAAGGACGACGGCCCCTGCCGGGCGGTTCCCGGCGGATGCCCGGCTGCGCCAACTGCCCCCGGACATCACTGACTACGTACCCGAGGCCGCTTCGGCGCCTGCCCAGTCGATCGCAAAAACCGTCTGCTTCCAGCTTTTTCCGGCCAAGTTCTAGCCTTGACCGGACGGTGAGTTGCCGCCTCACGGACACCAGGATTCCCAGCCGGACAATGCTGGACATCGATCCTCGTGTGCGTGTAGATGTGGATTCATTGATGGCGGCGCAGCACGATCTGGGGGTTTGCGATGCTATATGGCGAATCGCACCAGGTGGAAAGGCGGACGCCATGAGCGCCCCGCATCTGCCGAAAGTGGCTGGAATCGATCCAGCAGTTGCAGCGGTCCCGCACACTACGGCATCCACCCCCGTCCTGGCTGCCCCCGTGCCCACCGCGGTCCCCGCCCCGAACACCCTTGTCCAGGACCGCCTGGCGGGCATGGTCTCCGACCTGACCACCCTCCACGAACTCACCGAGCGCCTCGCCCGCGCCCGCGATCTGGAGTCCTCCCTCCAGGAGTTCCTGCGCGCCGGAGCCGCCCTCGTCGGCGCCCGCCGCGGCCTGATCGCCCTGGAACCCTCCGACGGACTCGGCCCCACGACCACCATCGGCCTCGGCCTCGGCCGCGCCGACCTCGGGCACATCGAGACCGTCCCGCGCGCCGCGACCTCGTACGGCCGGATCCTCGACGGACTCCCCGACGCACACGGCGGCTCCGAGGTGCTCCCCGAGCCCGACGCCGCCCCCGGCACCGGCGGGTACGGAGCCCCCGTCGACCCCCGGCACCGCGAGGTCGCCGCCCGGCTCGGCTACGCCGCCAGCTACGCCCTGCCGCTGACCGCCGAGGCCACCGGCCGGCTCGGCGCCGCCGTCTGGCTGTACGACGAGCAGGCCGAGCCGAGCGACCGCCAGCGCGACATCGTCGGCCTCTACGTCCGCCACGCCGCCGAGCACCTGGCCCGGATGCTGGAGGTGGAACGGTCCCGCAGCCGCCTCGCCACGGTCGCCGAGGAGCTGCTGCCCAGCCGGCTCCCCCGGGTCCCCGGTGTCCAGCTCGCCGCCCGCCACCACACCGGGCCGCGCGGCGGCGGCGACTGGTACGACGCGCTCCCGCTCCCGGAGGGCGCCCTGGGCCTGGCCGTCGGCTCCGTCACCGGGTCCGGCCCCAGCGCCGTCGCCGCCATGGGCCGGCTGCGGGCCTCGCTGCGGGCGTACGCCGTGATGGAGGGAGAGGACCCGGTCGCGGTCCTGTCCGACCTCGAACTGCTGCTGCGCCTGACCGAGCCGGCGCGCTGCGCCACCGCGCTCTTCGCCTACTGCGAGCCCGCCCGGCGCAAGATCGTCCTGGCGGGTGCGGGGCACACCCCGCCCTTGGTCGTCGGAGAGCGGCGCACGGACTACGTGGAGACCTCGCTCTCCGCGCCGCTCGGGATGCTGGCCTGCTGGGAGGCGCCGAGCGTGGAGATCGAACCCGCGCTTGGAGAAACGGTGCTGCTGTACACCGACGGGCTGCTCCGGCGTATCGGCGACCCGATGGACCGGGCCTACGCCCGGCTGCACGCCGCGGCGGCGGGAGCCCCGCGCAGCGTCCGCGACGACCCGGCGGCGCTGTGCGACCACATCCTGCGCGCAGTGCTGCCCGAGGGGGACCCGGCTCTGGGCGGCCGGGTCCCTGCCGCGCCCGCCGCCTCCGCGTCCTCTCCCTCAGCCTCTGTCTCCTCCTCTGCCTCTGCCTCTGAGGCCCGCAGGCCGGAGGAAATGGAGGACCTGGTCCTACTCGCTGCCCGTTTTGACTGATTTGTCACAGCTGTCCCCAGGCGTCTTCCCCTCGCACATACGATGGACGAGGTCCCTACCCGGTCCTGTCGTAGCTGTCGTAGCTGAGGAGAAGACGTGGCTGACGAGCTCACCCCGGAGACCCCGGAAGAAGAGCAGCCCAAGAAGACGCACAAGCAGCGCAAGAACGGGCTGTACCCGGCCGTCAGCGACGAGCTCGCCGAGAACATGCGCACGGGATGGGCCGACACCGAGCTCCACGGCCTTGAGCCCATCGCCCAGGCCGCACACACCGCGGCCCGCCGCGCAGACCTGTCCGCGCGCTTCCCGGGCGACCGCCTCGTCGTGCCCGCCGGCCGGCTGAAGACCCGCTCGAACGACACCGAGTACCCCTTCCGCGCCGCGACCGAGTACGCGTACCTCACCGGCGACCAGACCGAGAACGGCGTCCTCGTCCTGGAGCCGGCCGGGGAGAGCGGCCACACCGCCACCCTCTACCTGCTGCCCCGCTCCAACCGCGAGAACGGCGAGTTCTGGCTCTCCGGCCAGGGCGAGCTGTGGGTCGGCCGCCGCCACTCCCTCACCGAGGCCGAGCAGCTCCTGGGCATGCCGGTCAAGGACGTGCGCGAGCTCCCCGACGCCCTCGCCGAGGCCACCGGCCCGGTGCGCGTCGTGCGCGGCCACGACTCCGTCATCGAGAAGGCACTGACCGACAAGGTCACCGCCGAGCGCGACGAGGAGCTGCGCGTCCACCTCTCCGAGGCCCGCGTGGTGAAGGACGAGTTCGAGATCGGCGAGCTGCAGAAGGCCGTCGACTCCACCGTCCGCGGCTTCGAGGACGTCGTGAAGGTCCTCGACAAGGCGGAGGCCACCTCCGAGCGCTACATCGAGGGCACCTTCTTCCTGCGCGCCCGGGTCGAGGGCAACGACGTCGGCTACGGCTCCATCTGCGCCGCCGGCCCGCACGCCTGCACCCTCCACTGGGTCCGCAACGACGGCCCCGTCCGCTCCGGCGACCTGCTCCTGCTCGACGCCGGCGTGGAGACCCACTCCCTCTACACCGCCGACGTCACCCGCACGCTGCCGATCAGCGGCACGTACACCGACATCCAGCGCAAGGTCTACGACGCGGTGTACGAGGCCCAGGAGGCCGGCATCGCCGCCGTCAAGCCGGGCGCGAAGTTCCGCGACTTCCACGACGCCGCCCAGCACGTGCTGGCCGAGAAGCTCGTCGAGTGGGGCCTGCTGGAGGGCCCGGTCGAGCGCGTCCTGGAGCTGGGCCTGCAGCGCCGCTGGACCCTGCACGGCACCGGCCACATGCTCGGCATGGACGTCCACGACTGCGCCGCCGCGCGCACCGAGGCGTACGTCGACGGCACGCTGGAGCCGGGCGTGTGCCTGACGGTCGAGCCGGGCCTGTACTTCCAGGCCGACGACCTGACCGTGCCCGAGGAGTACCGGGGCATCGGCGTCCGCATCGAGGACGACATCCTGGTCACCGAGGACGGCAACCGGAACCTGTCGGACGGCCTGCCGCGCGCCTCGGCCGACGTCGAGGCCTGGATGGCCCGCCTGAAGGGCTGACGGCCCGCCGTCCTGCCGACGGGCCGCCGTCCCGCTGGCGGACCGCGCCGCACGCGCCCTGCACGGGCGGGATCCCCGTACGCACACGTACGGGGATCCCGCCCGTCGGCGTATCAGGACGCCTGGAGCAGGGCCGCCCCCTCGCGCCACTTCAGGATCTTGTCGAAGCTGACCACCGCGCCGCTGCCCGGCCGGTTGCGGAACCGGACGTGGTCGGCAAGCTCCTCGATCAGCCACAGGCCGCGGCCGCTCTCGCGCTCCGAGGAGGCCGGATCCGGTCCCTCCGGGAACGCCGCGGGCCCCGCGGCCTCCGGGAACCCCGGCCCCGAGTCGGTCACCTCGATGCGGCAGCAGTCCCCGTCCAGGTACGCCGTGACGCGGTAGGCCCCGCACGCCTCCGCGGCCGGCGCCCCGTCGCGGCCGGCGCCCCGCGCGGGACCCCCGTGCTCCACCGCGTTCGCACAGGCCTCGCTCAGGGCCACCGACAGGTCGAAGGAGATGTCCGGATCCACCCCCGCGGTCTCCATCGTCCTCAGCAGCAGTCGCCTGGCGAGCGGCACGCTCGCGGCTTCGCGCCTCAACTGGAGAGACCACCAGATGCTCATACGGTTACCTATTGCCGCACCCGGCGCACCGTAAGCACGCGGCGGCCCGCACAGCCCTCATTCGGCCGATGCGGCACGCCCGGGCCGCCGTGTATGGCAGTGCGATGGGCGCATGAGATGAACGGTCGCAGAGCGGGCACTCGCGACCTTCCGGACCTGCCGCACGCACGGCAGGGGTGCAGTGCGATGATGACCCGGCCATGACTGTCCCCCATGCGACGCCTGCCGGAGTCGGCCTCCGGCTGATCCGGGCCGCGGTGTTCACCGCGGTCTGCGTCGTGCTGTCCGCGGCCGGGCATGCGCTGGCGTCCTGCGCCACCGTGCCCTGGTGGGCTCTGGTCATCGCGTTCGCCGCCGTGTTCGCCGTCGCCGCCCCGCTCGCGGGACGGCGGCGCTCGCTGCCCGGCCTCGCCGCCGGGCTCGCCACCGGCCAGCTGGGACTGCACGCGGTGTTCGGCCTCGCCCAGCACCGCGCCGCGGCCGCCGAGGCACGCAGGGCTTCCGACACCTCGCTCGCGGAACTCGCCGCGCAGCTGGTCTGCGGGGGCAACTCCGTCCCGCCCGGACCGGCCGACGCCCGGCGGATCCTGGAGGCCGCCGGGCTGGACCCGGCCGCCCTCGCGGCCCAGGCCGAGGCACAGGCCCACGCCGGCCACGCCCACTTGGCCCAGGCCGCCGCCGAACCGGCCACCGGCCTGCTCGGCCCCGGCATGTTCGCCGGCCACCTGCTGGCCGCGTTCGCCGCGGCCTGGCTCCTCGGGCGCGGTGACGCCGCCCTGTTCCGGCTCGTCGAGCTGTCCCGCAGCTCTGCCGAAGCCGGCCCGGTACGCCGGCTGCGCGCCGCGCTGGCCTTCGTACGGGCACTCCGCACCGGGCTCGCCCCGGCCTCCGCGGGCGGGCCGCGGCTCCCTCGTACCGCCTCCGAGCCCTTGGCACCCACGGGCCGGGAAGCACTCCAGCACACGGTGATCAGGCGCGGGCCGCCCACGGCGCTCGCCCTCGCAGCCTGACGCGGCACCCTCCACTCCGGGAGCACCCAGCACCCGGCCGACGGTGCCGCGGAACCCGCGCGCGTCCGCGCACGGAGCCACCGTCACCACTGCCCTGTGGAGTGTTTCCGCCATGAAGACCTCACGCGTCTCCCTAGCCGCCGCCTTCGCAGCCGGCGCCGTCCTCGTCCTGTCCGGCCCGGCCTTCGCCCACGTCAGCGTGCAGCCCGGCGAAGCGGCGAAGGGCGGCTACGCCACCCTCGACTTCAAGGTGCCGAACGAGCGCGACAACGCCTCGACCACGCAGCTGGAGGTCAACTTCCCGGCCGACCAGCCGCTGACGTCCGTCATGCCGCAGGACGTTCCGGGCTGGACCGTGACGGTCGAGAAGACCAAGCTCGACAAGCCGCTCACCGTGCACGGCAAGCAGATCAACGAGGCCGTCACCAAGGTCACCTGGAGCGGCGGCAAGATCGAGCCCGGCAAGTTCCAGCAGTTCCCCGTCTCCGTCGGCAAGCTGCCGGAGAACGCCGACCGGATGGTCTTCAAGGCGATCCAGACGTACGACAACAACGAGGTCGTGCGCTGGATCGAGGAGCCCAAGGAGGGCGCGGCCGAGCCGCAGACCCCGGCACCCGTCCTGAAGCTGACCGCGGCCAAGGCCGCCGACGCCCACCACGACGACGCCAAGAAGCCGGCCGACGCCGGTCACTCCGCCCAGGACGGCCGCACCGAGGCGGCCGGCGGAAGCGGCTCGGACACGACCGCGCGCGCCCTCGGCGTCGCCGGCATCGTCATCGGCGTCGCGGGTGTGGCGTTCGGCGTCTCCTCGCGCCGCCGCGCCTCCTGACCCGACGCCCCACCCGGGGCGTATCCACACCACCACAGCATCCGCGCGGCCGGACGGCTCGTCCGGCGGCGCGTCAGCAACCCACCCGATTCCAGGGACAACACGCCATGCGCACCACACGTGTGACGGTCGCCGCCCTCGTGGCGGCGGCTGCCCTCACCCTCACCGCCTGCGGCGGCGGGACCCCGGCCAGAACCGACGGGGTCACGCAGATCACCGGCCAGGCCAAGGCCGGGGCCGCGACGGTCCTCGACCGCCCCTTCGACAAGCCGGAGCTCGTCCTCACGGACACCGGCGGCAAGCCGTGGAACCTGCGCGAGCAGACCCAGGGCAAGCCGACCCTCATCTACTTCGGCTACACCAACTGCCCCGACGTGTGCCCGCTGACGATGAGCAACATCGCCGTCGCCAGGAAGGCGCTCCCGAAGGCCGACCAGGAGAACCTCCGCGTCGTCTTCGTCACCACCGACCCCGAACGGGACACTCCCGAATCCCTCGGCGCGTGGCTCAAGGCCCAGGACCCGTCCTTCATCGGACTGACCGGGGACTTCGCCACCATCCAGGCCGCCGCGCGGCAGCTCGGCATCGGCATCGACCCCGCCAAGAAGGAGGCCGACGGCAGCGTCGTCTCCATGCACGGCGCTCAGGTCATCGCGTTCTCGCCCAAGTCGAACGAGGGCTACCTCCTCTACGGCGAGAACACGACCGTCGACACCTACACCAAGGACCTGCCGAAGATCATCAAGGGAGAGAACCCGTGACCACCCGCACCACCCGCACCCTCGCCGCCGCCCTCTCCCTGACGGCTGCGCTGGCCATATCCGGCTGCTCCTCCGACTCGGACGCCGCGGAGAAGCCGAAGATCACCGTCAGCGGCGCGTTCATGCCCGAACCGGTCAACGACAAGATGGCCGGCGCCTTCATGGTCATCAAGAACGACTCCAAGACCGCCGACAAGCTCACGGCCGTCACCAGCCAGCTCTCGGACGACATGCAGATCCACGAGACCAAGGACCAGAAGATGCAGCAGGTCCCGGCCATGGACGTGCCGGCGAACGGCGAGCTCAAGCTGGTGCGCGGCGGCAACCACATCATGTTCATGGGACTGAAGAGCAAGCCGAGCATCGGCGAAAAGGTCACCATCGAGCTGCGTTTCGAGAAGGCCGAACCGGTCAAGGTCGAACTGGACGTGAAGGAACGGACGTACCAGGCCCAGCACACCGCATCCCACTGACGCACTGACGGACCGAGGGACTGACACGCCATGACGGCCACCGCCCCCGCCCCCTCCACGGCCCGCGACCGGGCCGCGGCACTCCTGCCGCGGCTCGCGCTGGTCCTCGCAGCCCTGTTGGCGACCCTGTTCACCGCGGCCGCCCCGGCCACGGCACACGCCGCACTCACCGCGAGCGACCCCAAGGAAGGGGCGGTGGTCGCCACGGCCCCCGCCCAGGTCACCCTCTCCTTCTCGGAACAGGTCGCCATGGGCGACGACTCGATCCGCGTCCTGGACCCCCGGGGCAAGCGCGTGGACACCGGCGAACTGCGCGACATGTGCAGCGGATCCACCGTCCGCTACGGCACCGCCCTGCACTCCGGCCTGCCCGACGGCACGTACACCGTCGCCTGGCAGGCCGTCTCCGCCGACAGCCATCCCATCTCGGGCGCCTTCACCTTCTCCATCGGCGCCCCGTCGGCCACGAGCGTCACCCTGCCCGACCGACAGGCGGGCGGCGGTCCCGTCGGCATCGCGTACGGCATCGCCCGCTACGCCGCCTACGCGGGCTTCACCGTGCTGGTGGGCGGCTGCGCCTTCGTCCTGGCCTGCTGGCGGCGGGGCGCCGCGCAGCGGCCGGTCCAGAAGCTCGTCCTGCGGGCCTGGGTGACCCTCACCGCGGCCACGCTCGTGATGCTGCTGCTGCGCAACCCGTACACCGGGTCCGGGGAGTTCGCCGACGCGTTCGACCTGGGCGGCCTGAAGGCCGTGCTGGAGACCAAGACCGGTGCCGCCCTCGTGTCCCGGCTGTTGCTGCTCGGGGCCGCCGCGCTCTTCATCGCCGTGCTCTTCGGCAGCTACGCGCGACGGCAGGCCGACGCCGGCGCGGCCGAGGGAACTGACGGGGGCAAGAGCGCTGACAAGGCCGACGACACCGACAAAGCCGAGGGCACCCACAAGACCGAGGGCGCCGACGAGACCGAGGGCGCCGACGAGACCGAGGGCGCCGACGAGAAGGACACCGCCGACCTCTTCTTCGGCCTCTGCATCGGCGGCAGCGTCGTCGCCTCCGGCATCGCCGCGACATGGGCCCTGTCCGAACACGCCTCCACGGGCATCCAGCCCGGCATCGCCATGCCCGCCGACATCCTGCACCTGCTGGCCGTGGCCGCCTGGCTCGGCGGGCTGGCCGCACTGCTCGTCGCGCTCCACAGGGTCCCGGGCATCGAGCGCGACGCCGTCCGGCGCTTCTCCCGGCTCGCGTTCACCGCGGTCCTGGTCCTCGCCGTCACGGGCGTCTACCAGTCCTGGCGCCAGCTCGGCAGCTGGACGGGCCTCACCGGGACCGAGTACGGACGGCTGCTGCTGCTGAAGGTCGGGCTCGTGGCCGTCATCGTCGGCATCGCTTCCATCTCCCGGCGCTGGACCGCGCGGCTGGCCGAAGCACCGGCCGCGCAGTCGGTCGAGGAGCCGGTCGAGGAACCCGCCAAGGCCGCTGCATCGAGCGGTGTTTCACGTGAAACATCCAAGACCCCCGCCAAGGCCCCCGAAAACCCCGAGGTACCCGAGGACCCGCAGCGCGCCGCCCAGCTCGCCCGGCAGCGTGCGGCCGTGCGGAACGCCCGCGAGCGGCAGGCTCGCGACGCCGACCCGAACCGGGCCGGCCTGCGCCGCTCCGTGCTCGCCGAGGCGGGCGTGGCCGTCGCGCTCCTCGCCGTGACCACCCTGCTGACCAGCACCGAGCCCGGGCGCACCGTCGCGCAGGAGACAGGTCGCGCGGCGGGCGCCACCACGGCGGTACCCGACCGCGCCGTCAAGATCACCTTGCCGTTCGACGCCGGCGGCGCGAATGGCAAGGGCTCGGTCCGACTCCAGCTCGACCCGGGCCGGGTCGGCGCCAACACGCTCCACCTCTGGGTCGAGTCCCCTGACGGCAACCCCCTCGACATCCCCGAGATCAAGGTCGCCTTCACCCTGTCCGCCAAGGACATCGGCCCCCTTCCGCTCGTGCCCGAACGCGTGGGTCCCGGACACTGGAGTGCCTCCGGTGTCCAGCTGCCTCTCGCCGGGGAGTGGCGGATCGACGTGACCGTCCGTACCTCCGAGATCGACCAGACCACCGTGCAGAAGACCGTGAAGATCGGCTGACCAGCGTGACCGAGAGCAACACCGACATCGCAATCTCCCGCCGCCGGCTGCTGGGCACCGTCGGTGCCGCGGGCGCCGCCGGGCTCGCCCTCGGCGGCGCCGGCGGCGCGCTCGTGCAGTCCGCCCTGGCCGACGGGCAGTCCGGAGCGGCCGGCGCGGCCGCCGACGGCACCCGCCTGTCCTCGGTGGGTGCCACCCGGGTCGCGTTCCATGCCGACCACCAGGCCGGCATCACGACGCCGCTCCAGGCCAAGGGCCATGTACTCGCCTTCGACCTGGCCCCCGGCGCCGGTCGCACGGAGGCCGCGGCCCTGCTGCGCCGCTGGTCCGACACCGCCCGCCGGCTCATGGCGGGCGAGACCGCGCCGACGGCGGACACGGGCATCGCCCTCGACTCCGGTCCGTCCTCCCTGACGGTGACCTTCGGCTTCGGCCACTCCTTCTTCGACCGCGCCGGTCTCGCCGACCGCCGCCCCACGGCACTGGACCCGCTGCCGGAGTTCTCCTCCGACCGGCTCGACCCGCAGCGCAGCAACGGCGACCTGTGGGTGCAGATCGGCGCCGACGACGGCCTCGTCGCCTTCCACGCGCTGCGCTCCCTCCAGAAGGACGCCGGGGACGCCGCCCGCATCCGTTGGCAGATGAACGGCTTCAACCGCTCGCCCGGCGCCACTGCCACCCCGATGACCGCCCGCAACCTGATGGGCCAGGTCGACGGCACCAACAACCCGAAGCCCGCGCAGCCCGACTTCGACAAGCGGATCTTCGTGCCCGCCGCCGGGCCCGGTCCTGCCGAGCACGCCTGGATGGGCGGGGGCTCGTACGCCGTCGTCCGGCGCATCCGGATGCTGCTGGACGAGTGGGACAAGCGGTCCCTCGCCCAGCAGGAGCAGGTCATAGGCCGGACCAAGGCCACGGGCGCGCCGCTCACGGGCGGCACGGAGACCAGCCGGATGGAGCTCGACAAGCTCGGATCGGACGGCAAGCCCGTCATCCCCGCGAACGCCCACGCCCGGATCTCCGCCCCCGAGCAGAACGGCGGGGCTGCGATGCTGCGGCGCCCCTTCTCGTTCCACGACGGGATCTCCGCCGACGGCGCCCCCGACGCCGGGCTGCTGTTCATCTGCTGGCAGGCCGATCCGCTGCGCGGCTTCGTGCCCGTACAGCGGAAGCTGGACCGCGGGGACGCCCTGTCGGAGTTCATCCGGCACGAGTCCAGTGGTCTGTACGCCGTGCCGCCCGGGCCGCGCGACGGGGAGTACGTGGGGCAGCGCCTGCTCGAAGGGTGAACAGCGCCCCCTCGCGGCGGGTGCCCGGCATTAGGCTGATCGCATGTCGGCCACCCGCTTCACGTATCTCGGTCCCGAGGGCACCTTCACCGAAGCCGCCCTCCGCACACTGCCGGAAGCCGCGACCCGGGAGCTCGTCCCCATGGTGTCGGTGCCGGCCGCCCTGGACGCCGTGCGCAATGGGGAGGCGGCTGCGGCGCTGGTGCCGATCGAGAACTCGGTGGAGGGCGGTGTCACGGCCACCCTGGACGAGCTGGCCTCCGGCAAGCCGCTGATGATCTACCGCGAGGTGCTGCTGCCGATCACCTTCGCGCTGCTCGTGCGGCCCGGGACGGAGCTGTCGGACATCAAGACCGTGACCGGGCACCCGGTCGCCCAGCCGCAGGTGCGCAACTGGCTGCGGGCAAACCTGCCCGACGCGGTGTGGGAGTCGGCCGCGTCGAACGCCGACGGGGCCCGGCTGGTCCAGGAGGGCCGTTTCGACGCGGCCTTCGCGGGCGAGTTCGCGGCCGCCACCTACGGGCTCGTCCCGCTGGTCACCGAGATCCACGACGCGCAGAACGCCGAGACGCGGTTCGTGCTGGTCGGCCGGCCGGCCCGGCCCGCCGCACCGACCGGTGCCGACAAGACCTCGGTCGTGCTGTGGCTCGGCGACGACCACCCCGGCGCGCTGCTGGAGCTGCTCCAGGAGTTCGCCGTGCGCGGGGTCAACCTGATGCTGATCCAGTCCCGGCCGACCGGCGAGGGCATCGGCAACTACTGCTTCGCGGTCGACGCCGAGGGCCACGTCTCCGACCGGCGGGTGAGCGAGGCGCTGATGGGTCTCAAGCGGACCTGTCCCCAGGTGCGGTTCCTCGGCTCCTATCCCCGTGCCGGGGTCACCCGCGGTGACGTGCGCGATCCGCGGGCGGGGACGTCGGACGGCGACTTCACGGCTGCTTCCGACTGGCTGGCCCGCTGCCTCGACGGCCGGCCTTAGCCTGCGCCCCGATCCGCCCACTGTCCACAGAGTTATCCACAGGGCGAGGAGAAGACCTGTGGACTAGTCGACAGTCGGGGGCCGCAAGGTCGACATATCGGTCGGCGGCTCAGGTTTCGCGCGGAAGAGCGGGGGATGAACGGCGTCACCCGCGCATCACCGGCCAACTCTTTGGAGCGAGCCATTCCCACCCGAATGAGTGTGTGAGGGCGGTTTGAACCTTGAATCGCGATGACCACCCAGTGGACGGGATTGGTCTAATTCTGTGTCCACAGATGCAGCGCACAGCCTGTGGACAACTCTGCGGGCTGGGCAATTCCTGTGGACAAGACGTGTCGACGGTGGCCCCGCCCACGTCCGAATGATGGGACGCACCCCCCTCCCGGGAATCGGCGGCTTTTGCCGACCGGCGGAGAACGGTCACTTCCGGTCGGCCGAGGAGAGTTTTCCATTCGCGGCAATTAGGGCATAGCGACACGCAGCGTGATATCGGTGTGAGCCCGGGAAGCCCAGACCGGTAGCCTGGAGGGGTGATTGACCTTCGGCTGCTCCGTGAAGACCCTGACCGTGTCCGCGCCTCGCAGCGCGCCCGTGGAGAGGACGTCGAACTCGTCGACGCCGTACTCTCCGCCGACGAGCGCCGCAGGTCCTCCGGGATGCGCTTCGACGAACTGCGCAATGAGCAGAAGTCGCTCGGCAAGCTCATCCCCAAGGCCTCGCCCGAGGAGCGCGCGGAGCTGCTGAAGAAGGCCGAGCAGCTCAAGACCGACGTCAAGGCGGCCGAGGCCGAGCAGAACGAGGCCGACGAGGCCGCCCGGACCCTGCTCCTCAAGCTCGGCAACGTCGTCCACCCGGACGTCCCGGTCGGCGGCGAGGAGGACTTCACCGTCCTCGAGACGCACGGCACGATCCGCGACTTCGCCGCCGAGGGCTTCGAGCCCAAGGACCACTTGGAGCTCGGCGAGGCGCTGGGCGCCATCGACGTCGAGCGGGGCGCCAAGGTGTCGGGCTCGCGCTTCTACTACCTCACCGGCGTCGGCGCCCTGCTGGAGCTGGCCCTGGTCAACGCGGCGATCGCGCAGGCCACCGAGGCCGGGTTCACTCCGATGCTCACCCCGGCGCTGGTGCGCCCCCGGGCCATGGAGGGCACCGGCTTCCTCGGCCAGGCCGCCGAGAACGTCTACCACCTGGAGAAGGACGACTACTACCTGGTCGGCACCTCCGAGGTCCCGCTCGCCGCGTACCACATGGACGAGATCATCGATGCCGAGAAGCTGCCGCTGCGGTACGCCGGCTTCTCGCCGTGCTTCCGCCGCGAGGCCGGCACCTACGGCAAGGACACCCGCGGCATCTTCCGCGTCCACCAGTTCGACAAGGTCGAGATGTTCTCGTACGTCGCGCCGGAGGACGCCGAGGCCGAGCACGCCCGCCTCCTCGCCTGGGAGAAGCAGTGGCTGACCAGCCTGGAGCTGCCGTTCCAGGTGATCGACGTCGCCAGCGGTGACCTCGGCGCCTCCGCCTCGCGCAAGTTCGACTGCGAGGCGTGGATCCCGACGCAGGGCAAGTACCGCGAGCTGACCTCCGCCTCGAACTGCGACGGCTTCCAGGCCCGCCGCCTGTCGATCCGCGTCCGCGACGGCAAGAAGACCCAGCCGCTCTCGACGCTGAACGGCACGCTGTGCGCCGTGCCGCGCACGATCGTCGCGATCCTGGAGAACCACCAGCAGGCCGACGGCTCGGTCCGGGTCCCCGCCGTGCTCCGCCCCTACCTGGGCGGCCGCGAGGTCCTGGAGCCGGTCGCCAAGTGAGCCCGGTCCCGTTCCCGTACAAGCTCGTCGCGACCGATCTCGACGGCACGCTCCTGCGCGGCGACCACACCATCTCCGAACGCACCCGGGAAGCGCTCACCGCGGCCACCGCGGCGGGCGCCGTCCACATCATCGTCACCGGCCGGGGCGTGCCCTGGACCCGGCGCGTGCTGGACGACCTCGGCTACCGGGGGATAGCGGTCTGCGGCCAGGGCTCGCAGGTCTACGACGCAGGAGCACACCGGCTGCTGACCTCGGTCACGCTGGACCGGCAGCTGGCCGGCCTGGCCCTGTCGAAGCTGGAGGCCGAGGTGGGTCCGCTCGCGCTGGCCGCCAGCCGTGACGGAGTGGACGGCGACGTGCTGATCGGTCCCGGCTACCGGGAGCAGGGGAACCTGCCGGCCGTGTACCTGGACGACACGGCCGCGATGTGGTCGGCTCCGCTGAACAAGCTGTACATCCAGCACCCGGAGCTCGACGACGACGCCCTGGCCATGGTGGCGCGGCAGACGGTCGGCACGCTGGTCGACATCGTCGTGTCCGGTCCGGGGATAGTGGAGATCCTGCCGCTCGGCCTGACCAAGGCCACCGGGCTCTCCCTGGCCGCGCGCCGGCTGCGGGTGAAGGCCGCCGAGACGATCGCCTTCGGTGACATGCCCAACGACATCCCGATGTTCGGCTGGGCGGCACACGGCGTGGCCATGGCCAACGCCCATCCGGAGCTCAAGGCGGTGGCCGACGAGGTCACGACCTCCAACGAGGAGGACGGCATCGCCGTCGTGCTGGAGCGCCTGCTGGGCGCCGCGTAAGGCGCCACCACGCGCGGACGGCGCGTACGTGCAGATGTGAGGGTCCGGGGCAGCCCGCGCCGAACGGCGCGCTCGAAGTGGCTGCCCCGGACCTTTTGTTCTCCCCGCACCACCCACTCTGCCCGGGGCGGAAGCCCCTTACCAGTGATTTTCGGCGCCGCGCGCCTCGGCCGCCGGCGCGGGCCCGGAGCCGGGGGCGCCCTCGTCATGTTTCACGTGAAACATGGTCAGGAGGACGGCAGGGGCGCTGGTTTCGGGTTCTGAGCCGGTGCTCCACGGGAGCACGGCTGTGCCCCGCCTGGCCGGGTGGGCCGGGCGGGGCACAGGGGTTCCGGGATCGTTCCGGGCTCGTGCGGCTGAAGCCGGGGTCGTCCTACTCCTCGCCTGCGAGGGTGAGGCGGCGCAGCTTCTGCCCTGCGTACAGGGTGGCGCCGACGGTGACCACCGTCAGGAGGGTGACCGCGGTGGGCAGGGCGACGGTGGCGTCGACGTAGCCCTCGCCGGCGACCTTCTCGGCCAATGCCAGGGCCCACTGCTGGACGCTGAGGGTCTTGGCGCCGGAGACCAGGCTGCCGAAGAGGGACTCCCAGATCAGGGCGTAGACGAGGCCGAAGACCACCGCGTGCCGGCTGACCGTGCCCAGCAGCAGGAACAGGGCGCTGTAGGCGATGGAGGCGACCAGCGTGGCGACGGTGTAGGCGACGGCGATCTGCTGGCCGTTGTTGTTGAGGATGAAGCCGGCGATCAGGGTCGGGAGGGCGGAGAAGGCCATCGTGACGGCGATCGCGACGATCAGCTTGGTCATGATGATCGTCGGCCGCTTCACCGGCTTGGAGAGCAGGTAGACGATCGAGCCGTCGTCGATCTCCGGCCCGATGGCGCCGGTGCCGGCGATGACACCGATCAGCGGAACCATCGTCGCGAGCGCGAAGCCGCCCAGCAGGTCGGCGGCGATCTTGTCGTCCAGGCCTGTGAAGACGCGGACGGCTGCGGAGATGACGATCAGCATGGCCGGCAGCGCGAAGAGGATCAGCGCGCGGCGGCGGCCGAGCAGGGCGCGGTAGGTGAGCCGGGCCACGGTGGGGTTGTACATGGGTGCCAGCTCCTTCAGGCCGCGACGAGGTAGGAGAAAACCGACTCGAGGGACTCGTCGGAGGGCGAGACCGTGAACAGCCGGATGCCGTGGGCACGGGCGACCTGCGGCAGCAGCTCGGTGAAGCGCCCGAAGTCGACCGCCTGGATGCGCAGGGCACCCTCCTTGACGTCGACCTCGATCCCGGCCGTGGACGGATCGGCGATCAGGGCGGCGGCGAGGGCCCGGTCGTCGGAGGAGCGGACCAGGTAGCGGTGCGGGCGGTCCGTCATCAGGCGGCGGATCTTGCGGAAGTCGCCGGAGGCGGCGTGCCGGCCGGCGACGACCACCTCGATGTGGGAGGCGAGCTGCTCGACCTCCTCCAGGATGTGGGAGGAGAACAGGACGGTGCGCCCCTCCTCGCCCATGCGCCGCAGCAGGTCCATGAGCTGCATGCGCTGGCGCGGGTCCATGCCGTTGAACGGCTCGTCGAGGAGGAGCACCGACGGGTCGTGGACCAGTGCGGAGGCCATCTTCACGCGCTGGCGCATGCCCTTGGAGTAGGTGGCGATCTTGCGGTCCTGGGCGTACTCCATCTCGACGGTGGCCAGGGCGCGCTGCGCGGCGGCGTCGTCGAGGCCGTGGAGTTCGGCGTTGGCGACGACGAACTCCCGGCCGGTGAGGAAGTCGTACATGGCCTCGCGCTCGGGCACGACGCCGATCTGCCGGTAGGCCTGCTCGTTGCCCCAGATGGCGGCGCCGTCGAGGGTGACGGTGCCCGTGGAGGGGGCCAGGAAGCCGCCCATCATGTTGATGAGCGTGGACTTGCCGGCGCCGTTGGGCCCGAGCAGTCCGGTGACCCCGGGGCCGATGCACATCGTCACGTCGTTGACGGCGACGACGTTCCCGAACCAGCGGGAGGTGTGGTCGATGTCGATGGTGGTCACAGCCCGGCCTTCCGGTAGCGCGCCATCAGGGCGGCGTACGAGCCGACGATGAGGGCGAGGATGACGAGCAGGTAGACGAAGCCGACCCCGGCCGAGGGGCCCTCGCCGCCGGGGAAGGCGGAGGTGGCGCCGAGGAACGCCGTCTGCATGCCGTCGATCAGGGTGATCGGGGAGAACAGGCCCATCCACTCGATCGGGGCGGTCTCCCCGGCGCTGTAGGCGACGCCCTGCACCGCGGTGACCGCGCCGTAGGGGATCAGCAGCAGGGCGATGATGCCGGCGACGCCGAACCCGCGGCGGGGGGTGAGCGCGGCCACGACCAGGCCGAGGCCGGCGAACAGAACCGAGAGCAGCAGCACGGAGACCAGCCCCTGCGCGAACCCCTTGGTCTGGTCCGCGAAGTCGAATTTGGCCAGCAGCGAGCCGATCCACATGATCAGCAGCGGTGTGGCGGTGAGGACGAACAGGGCCGAGGCCATCGCCGCGTACTTGGCGAGGACGTAGTCGACCCGCTCGATCGGCCGCGAGAAGTACAGCGGCACGGTCTTGAACCGCAGGTCTCGGGAGACCGATTGCGGTGCCTGCGAGGCAAGGTAGAGGCCGATGACCATCTGGGTGGTCAGGGCGTACGTCGTGTACTTGATCGGCAGGTCGGTCGACCCGGGCACCGCGATGGCGATGGCGACGATGATCAGCGCGGGGATGCACATCACCGCGAAGAGGATCATCGGGAGGACCTTGGACTTGGCCGAGCGGCCGAGTCCGTACGCGCCACGCAGGGACTGCGAGTACAGCGAGGTGCGCGCGTAGGAGCGGCCGAGCCGGGCGCCTTCGTAGGACCGGTAGCCGATGTTGTGGATCCGGGTGGAGGTCTCAGGCGCCATCGGTACCGGGTCCCTTCCGCTGGTCGTTGTCGCGGAAGACCTCCGCGATGTGGTGGCGTCGCTGTTCCATGCGGACCAGGCCGAGGCCGAGGCCGGCGACGGTGTCGACGATGGTGTCGTAGGTGCTCTCGCCGGTGGCCTCGACGAGCAGGATGTGGCCCGCGCCGGGCAGGCCCTGCTCCTCGCCCGGGTGCAGGACGACGCCCGCCGCGGTGAGCGCGGCGCGCAGGGCGGCGGTGCCGTCCGGGTGCGCGTCCGAGTCGGTGACCTCGACGGCGACCGTTGCGGTGCTCTGCATGAAGTCGCTGGTGGAGCTGGAGCGCAGCAGCTTGCCTCCGTCGACGACCACGACGTGGTCGCAGGTCCGCTCCAGCTCGCCGAGGAGGTGGGAGGTGACCAGCACCGAGATGCCGAAGTCGGTGTACACGCGGCGGATCAGGCCGAGCATCTCGTCGCGGCCGACCGGGTCGAGGCCGTTGGTGGGCTCGTCGAGGAGGACCAGCTGGGGGTCGTGGACGAGCGCCTGGGCGAGCTTGACGCGCTGCTTCATGCCGGTGGAGTAGCCGCCGATGGGGCGGTAGCGCTCCTCGTACAGCCCGACGTGACGCAGGGTGTCGGCGGTCCGCTCGCGGGCGGCGGTCGGCGGGAGCCCGGACATGCGCGCCATGTGCACGACGAACTCGGTGGCCGAGACGTCGGGCGGCAGGCAGTCGTGCTCGGGCATGTAGCCGACCCACTCCCGGATGGCGCTGCCGTGCGTCGCGACGTCGAGGCCGAGCACGGAAGCGCGCCCCTCGGTGGCGGGGGACAGGCCCAGCAGAATCTTGATCAGCGTGGACTTGCCGGCCCCGTTGGCGCCCACCAGGCCGGTCACTCCCGGGCCGATGTCCAGGGAGAGCCGGTCGATGGCGGTCACTCGGGGGTACCGCTTGGTCAGGCCTTCGGCCGCGATGACAGTCACGGCTTCGACGGTAGTGGCGCGTCCACCGCCGGTCGTCAGACTTGGAGCGCGATCCGGTATCAGCCTTCAGGACTACGAACCCTGACGCACGGCTGATGTGCACCGGACAACTTTGTCCACAGGTCCACGCACGGCCCTTGACGCGACCTCCGGCCATTGTCACATTCATCAGTGTCAAGTTACGGGCGGTACGGCTCTACGGACGGACGGCTATGGGTGGGGACACGAGGCAGCGCACCACACGGCTCACCGGTCGGCTCGCCGCCGACCTCCGCGGTTTCAGAGAGGTGCAGCGCCTCGCGTACGAGTGCGCCGAGGCCGTGGCGGCACAGCTGCGGCCGGGCGTGACCGAGCGCGAGGCCGCGCGGATGCAGCGGGAGTGGCTGCGCGAGCGCGGTGTGCGGGACTGGTTCCACCTGCCGTTCGCCTGGTTCGGGGACCGCACCGCCTTCGCGGACTTCAGGATCCCCCTGCAGTTCTTCCCGACCAACCGGAAGCTGGAGCCGGGGATGCCGTTCATCCTCGACATGGCACCGGTCCACCGGGGGTACGCGGCCGACATCGGGTACTCGGGCAGCCTCGGGCTGAACCCGGTGCAGGACCGGCTGATGTCCGACCTGCGCGCCCACCGGGAGCTGATCCTCGAACAGGTCCGCGAGCGCCGCTCGCTGCGCGAGATATACGAGAACGTCGACCGGCTGATGGTCCGGCAGGGGTACGCGAACCGGCACCGCGCCTACCCCTTCGGCGTGATCGCTCACAAGATCGACCGGGTGCGGGAGCGGCGCTGGTCCCCGACCGCGTTCGGGTTCGGGGTGCAGTCCCTCAAGGGGCTGGCCTCCGATGCGCTGCACGGACACCGGGAGGGCTGGTCCCCGCTGTGGAGCCCGTACCGCTTCTCCGACCACTCCCCGCAGCCGGGGATGTGGGCGGTGGAGCCGCACCTGGGGTTCCGGGGCACCGGCGCGAAGTTCGAGGAGATCCTGGTCGTCACGGACTCCCGGGATCCCGAGGAGAGCGCGTTCTGGCTGGACGACGATCTGCCGCACGTGCGGCGCTGGGCCGAGGAGGGAGCAGCATGAGCGGCGTGGAGCGCAAGGGCGGGGTGACGGGTGTGAACGGGGTGAACGGGGTGGACGGCGTGGACGGGATGGACGGGGCGCGCGGGACGGGGCTGGCGGGAGCGCGCGAGCGTCGGGTGAGCACCGGCGGGATCGACCTGTGCGTGGTCGAGCTCGGGGACACGGCCCGGCCGACCGTGGTGCTGGTGCACGGGTACCCCGACAGCAAGGAGGTCTGGGCGGAGGTCGCCGAGCGGCTCGCGGCCCGCTTCCATGTGGTGCTCTACGACGTACGCGGCCACGGGCGCTCCACCGCGCCCGTGCCGCTGCGCGGCGGGTTCACGCTGGAGAAGCTGACCGACGACTTCCTGGCGGTGGCGGACGCGGTCAGCCCGGAACGCCCGGTGCACCTAGTCGGCCACGACTGGGGCTCCGTACAGGGCTGGGAGTTCGCGACCGTCGCCCGTACCGAGGGCCGGATCGCCTCCTTCACCTCCGTGTCGGGCCCCTCCCTCGACCACTTCGGGCACTGGATCAAGAAGCGGATGAGCCGGCCCACCCCGCGCCGGGCCGCCCAACTGCTGGGCCAGGGAGTCAAGTCCTGGTACGTCTACATGCTGCACACCCCCGTCCTGCCGGAGCTCGCCTGGCGCGGGCCGCTCGGCAAGCGGTGGCCCGGCATCCTGCAGCGCGTCGAGAAGGTGCCGGCCGGCTCGTACCCGACGCCCTCGCTGCCCTCGGACGCGGCGCACGGGGCCTGGCTCTACCGCGACAACGTGCGGTCCCGGCTGAGCCGCCCCCGCGACGACGCGTACGCCCACGCGCCGGTTCAACTGATCACGCCGACCGGCGACGCCTTCCTCTCCGAGAAGCTCTACGACGATCTGGAGCGGTGGGCCCCCGACCTGGTGCGGCGCACCCTGTCGGCCAAGCACTGGGTGCCCCGGACCCGCCCCGACCAGCTGGCCGCGTGGATCACCGAGTTCGTCACCGCCCGCGAGGAGCCCGCCGCACGGGCCCCGGAGGACAAGGCCCCGGGGAAGTACGCCGACTGGTTCGGGGGCCGCCTGGTCCTGGTCACCGGCGCTGCCAGCGGCATCGGTCGGGCCACCGCCTTCGCGTTCGCCGAGGCCGGGGCCAGGGTGGTGTGCGTGGACCGGGACCCGGAGGGCGCGGCGCGCACGGCCGACATGGCGCGGCTCATCGGGGCCTCCGAGGCCTGGGGCGAATGCGTGGACGTCAGCGACGAGCAGGCGATGGAGAAGCTCGCGGCGAAGACCGCTGCCGAGTACGGCGTGGTGGACGTCCTGGTCAACAACGCCGGGATAGGGCTGTCGGGCCCGTTCCTCCAGACCACGGCGGAGGACTGGAAGAAGGTCCTCGACGTCAACCTGTGGGGCGTCATCCACGGCTGCCGGATCTTCGGCAAGCAGATGGCCGAGCGCGGCCAGGGCGGACACATCGTCAACACCGCGTCGGCCGCCGCCTACCTGCCGTCCCGGACCCTGCCCGCGTACAGCACGTCGAAAGCGGCGGTGCTGATGCTCTCGGAGTGCCTGCGCGCCGAACTCGCCTCGCAGTCGATCGGCGTCTCGGCGATCTGCCCGGGCATCGTGAACACCGGCATCACCGCCACGTCCCGGTTCGCCGGGGTGGACGCGGCCGAGGAGAAGCGCCGCCAAGAGCGCGCCTCACGGCTGTACGGACTGCGCAACTTCCCGCCGGAGAAGGTCGCCGACGCGATCCTGCGGGCGGTCGTGCGCAACGAGGCGGTGGTCCCGGTGACACCGGAGTCCAGGGGCGCCCTGTGGATGTCCCGCTTCGCGCCGCGCGCCCTGCGGCGGCTGGCCCGGATGGAACCCCGGCTGTGAACGGGGGCCGCGCGGCCGTGTACCCCTCATTCCGGCGGTCGTACCATCCCTCGCAGGAGGGCTCGCTGCCCAGGCGGGGCCGGGCCGCCATGTCGTAGGGAGCCGGGATTGTCCGATCAGGCAGCAGCCGAGTACCGGATCGAGGATCTGGCGCACCACAGCGGGGCCACGGTGCGCACGATCCGGGCGTACCAGGACCGTGGCCTGCTGCCGAAGCCGGAGCGGCGCGGCCGTTCGAACGTCTACCGCGACACGCATCTGGCACGGCTGCGCCAGATCGCCGACCTCCTGGACCGCGGCTACACCCTGGCCTCCATCAAGGAGCTGCTGGAGGCCTGGGACGCGGGGCGGGGTCTCGGCGGCGTCCTGGGGCTCGTCGCCGAGGTGAACGGACCGTGGACCGACGAGGAGGCGGCCCGGGTCAGCCGGGCCGAGCTGGACGAGCGCTTCGGCGGCACGTCCGACGACGCCGCCGTGAACGAGGCCTGTGAGCTGGGTGTGCTGGAGCGCATCCCGGGCCGTCCGGAGGAGTTCCTCGTCCCGTCGCCGCAGGAGCTGGCGGTGGCAGCCGAGCTGTACGCGGCCGGGGTGCCGCTGCCCGCGATCACCGGGCACCTGCGGGAGCTGCGCGGGCAGGTGGAGCACATAGCCTCCCGGTTCCTGGAGTTCACCACCGAGCACGTCTTCGCGCGCTACCTGGGGCAGGTGCCGCCGACGGATGCGGACGCAGCGGAAGCGGCGGCGCTGGTCCGCCGGCTGCGCCCGCTGGCGCAGCAGACGGTGGATGCCGAGCTGGCCCGGGCCATGCGGCTGTTCGCGACCCGGCACCTGCAGCGGCACCTGGGCGCGGACGGCGTACCCCAGGCATCGGGGCCGGCGGCGGTGGCCCTGCCGGCCGGGACGGTGCGGGCGGTGCAGGAGCTGGTCGGCGCCGAGCACGTGGGGGAGTTCGTCCGGGCGGCGACGGAACGGGAGCTGCAGGCCCGCACGATGAACGACCTGGCACAGCGGGGCGCCCACCGGGGCCCTGCCGACAGCGGCCGGTAGTCCACAGGGCGGATCACTCGTTTACCGCCAAAACCCACCCAACCGGCTGTGGACAAGTCGGGTATTCCTGTGGACAACCCTGTGGACGACTCAACTGACGGCCTCGTACGCAGGTCTGGCGGCGGGGGCTTCCGACATGCCGTCCTCGGCCTCCCGGCCTGCATCCCGGCCCGCGCGGCGGGCCGCGCCGCGCCCCGTACTGCCGTAGAGGAAACCGGCGAGGGCCAGGCCCGCGGCCCCGCCGGCCAGCTGCGCCGCGACGAAGCCCGGCAGCGACTGCGGGGCGATACACGCGAAGGAGTCGCTGAAGGCGCGCCCGACCGTGCCGGCCGGGTTCGCGAAGGAGCCCGAGGAGGTGAACCAGATCGCGCACCCGATGTACGCCGCCACCGCGGCCGGGATGAGCTTCGCGCGCCCGATGCGCTCCAGGCCCTGGATGACGAGGACGAGCCCGGCGGTGGCGACGATCTCCCCGATGAGGAGGTGGCCGCCGCGGACCCGGGTGGAGAAGACACCGGGGGTGCGGCCCACCAGGAGGTGAGGGTGACCACGGGGTTGAGGTGGGCCCCGGACAGCGGGCCGAACAGGGTGATGATCAGACCGAGGCCGACGGCCGATGCGAGTGGGTGTTCGCGGCCGGGCGGCATGGCGGAAAATCGCTGCGGCAGCCGCGGCCGGACCGGCAAGCTGGGCTCATGGACGACAGACGCACCGTGAAGGTGTCCAAATACGTCTCGAAACACCTGCGGCACCAGCCGGAACGCATCGGACTCGTACTCGACCCGAACGGCTGGGTGGAGATCGACGCCCTCCTCCGCGCGGCAGCGGCCCACGGTTTCCCCATCACCCGTGCCGAGCTCGACCACGTCGTCGCCGCCAACGACAAGCAGCGCTTCGCCGTCGACGGCACCCGTATCCGCGCCAACCAGGGCCACACCGTCCCCGTCGACCTCGATCTCCCGGAGGCGGAGCCGCCCGCGTACCTCTACCACGGCACGGTCGGCGCCGCGCTGGACTCGATCCGCGCCGAGGGCCTGCGGCCCATGGCCCGCCACCACGTCCACCTGTCCCCCGACCGCGAGACCGCGACCCGCGTCGGCGCGCGGCGCGGCCGGCCGATCGTGCTCAGCGTGGACGCGGGCGCGATGCACGCCGCCGGGCATGTCTTCCGGGTCAGCGCCAACGGGGTGTGGCTGGTGGACGCCGTCCCTCCGCAGTTCCTGCGCCTGCCGTGACCGCCCCGAATTTCCCAAGAGATTGTCAGCTAGTGCCCCTAACCTGTTCTTCACTCCAAGATCCGTGAGGGGGGCACCTCGCGATCGCCGAACCTTCCCCGTACGCACGCGAGGTGACACCCCATGACGTCCGCATCCGCATCCGCATCCGCATCCGGGCCCGAGGCCCGCACCGACGAGCCGTCGGCCGCCAACTTCCAGGTTGACCTGCGCGGTCTGGTCGACCTGCTCTCCCACCACCTCTACTCCAGCCCGCGCGTCTACGTCCGCGAACTCCTGCAGAACGCGGTGGACGCGGTCACCGCCCGCCACGCGCTCGACCCGGAGGCGGAGATCCGCATCCGCCTGTCGGCGTCCGCGGACCGGGTCACCATCGAGGACAGCGGCATCGGCCTGACCGCCGCCGAAGCCCACTCGCTCCTCGCCACCATCGGCCGCAGCTCCAAGCGCGGCGGCGAGCACGGCCTGGAGACCACCCGCCGGGAATTCCTCGGCCAGTTCGGCATCGGCCTGCTCGCCTGCTTCGTCGTCGCCCGCCAGATCCGCGTCGTCACCCGCTCCGCGCGCGACCCGCAGGCCGCGCCGGTCGAATGGCTGGCGACCGACGACGGCTCGTACACCGTCCGCGAACTGCCCGACGACGCCCGCCCGGAGCCCGGCACCACCGTCGTCCTCCAGGCCCGTCCGGGAGCCCAGGAGTGGCTGGTCCCCGCCAAGGTCGAGCAGCTGGCCCGCGACTACGGCTCCCTCCTCCCGTACGACATCACCTTCGACGACGGCGAAGGCGGCGAGCCGCGTCCCGTCACCGACCGGCCGGCCGTCTGGGACCGCGCGTTCCCCACGCCCACCGCCCGCCGCGTCGCGCTCGCCGGGCACTGCGCGCAGCTCTTCGGCTTCACCCCGCTCGACACCATCGACCTCGACCTGCCCGTCGCCGGGGTCCGCGGCGTCGCCTACGTCCTGCCCGAGCCGACCAGCCCCGCCCACCGGGCCGGACACCGGGTCCACCTCAAGGGCATGCTGCTCACCGAACGGGCCGACAACCTGCTGCCGGACTGGGCGTTCTTCGTCCGCGCCGTCCTCGACACCGACACGCTGCGGCCCACCGCCTCCCGCGAGAACCTCTACGACGACGAGACCCTGTCCGCCGTACGGGAGGCCCTCGGCGCCCGCATCCGCGCCTGGCTGGCCGAGCTCGCCGCCAGCGAACCGGAGCGGCTGGCCGCGTTCCTGAACGTCCACCACCTCGGCGTGAAGTCCCTGGCCCGGCACGACGCCGAACTGCTCGGCCTGATGCTTCCCTGGCTGCCGTTCGAGACCAGCGACGGCTCGATGAGCCTGCAGGAGTTCGCGACCGCCCACACCGAGATCCACTTCACCCGCACCGTCGAGGAGTTCCGCCAGATCGCCCCGATCGCGGCGGCCCACGGCCTCGGCATCATCAACGCCGGCTACACCTACGACGCCGACCTGCTCGCCCTGCTGCCGACCGTACGGCCGGACCTGAAGGTCACCGAGCTGGACGCCGGAGCCGTCACCGAGCGCCTCGACCCCGTCCCGACCTCCGCCGAACTGGCCCTCGCGTCGTTCCTGTCCACCGCCCGCACCCGCCTGGAGCCGCAGGGCTGCGACGTGGTGCTGCGCGCCTTCCAGCCCGTCTCCGTCCCTGCGCTCTACCTCGACGACCGGCAGGCCCGCCAGGAGCGCGACCGAACCGCCGCGCTGGACAGCGCCGACTCCCTGTGGACGGGCATCCTCGGCGCCCTGCGCGGCTCCGCGCCCCGCGCCCGCCTGGTCCTCAACCACCACAACCCGCTCATCCGCCGGATCGCGGCCCTGTCCGACGAGGCGCTGGCCGGCACCGCCGTCGAGTCGCTGTACGGGCAGGCCCTGCTGATGTCCCAGCGGCCGCTGCGGCCGGCCGACTCCACCCTGCTCAACCGGGCCTTCCTCGGGCTCCTGGAATGGGCGACCCACTCCGCCGACGCCCAGGAGGGGCAGCAGTGACGATGATGACGCACGCGGAGATCCAGCGGGGGCTGGCGGAGAACCACAACGCCC
This sequence comes from Streptomyces sp. NPDC090445, assembly GCF_044769385.1. Classification (NCBI taxonomy): domain Bacteria; kingdom Bacillati; phylum Actinomycetota; class Actinomycetes; order Kitasatosporales; family Streptomycetaceae; genus Streptomyces; species Streptomyces sp. NPDC090445. The sequence continues at coordinate 143,963 of NZ_JBIVXV010000007.1, forward strand.
CGAACGGGACCGCCCGCAACGCCCATGCCGAGGCGCTGGTCGGTGCGGCGGAGGCCCTCGGCGACGCGGCCCTGTTCCGCGACACGCTGGACAACCTGATCCGCGCCTACCTCTGGAGCTCCGAGTCCTCCAAGATGCTGGTGCCCTTCGCCCGGCTGCTCCAGGAGTACGACAAGGACCCCGGCTCCTTCACCACGTCGGACACCCGTTCCCTGTTCTGGAAGTTCAAGTGGGTGGCGTCGGCCATCTCCGACTCGCCGGAGATCCCGCTGGAGTCGGCCTGGGGCTGGATTGCGGAGATGGAGCGCCGCTACCGGATCGCCGGCTACGGCGAGCGGCCGGTGCGCAAGGCCGAGATGTGGCTCGCCCACAGCACCGGGGACGACGAGCGGGCCGACCGGGCGCACCGGGCCTGGCTGGCGGCGGACCGCGACAGCATGAGCGACTGCCGTGCCTGCGAGCTCAACAGCCAGGGCAACTACACCGCCTGGCGGGGGGACGACGCACAAGCCCTGGAGCACTGGAAGCCGGTGCTGGCGGGCGACCGGACCTGCGCCGAGGAGCCGCACCGGGTGCTGTCCGGCTCGCTGCTGCCGCTGCTGCGCCTCGGCCGCCTCGACGAGGCCCGCGCCCACCACCTGCGCGGCTACCGCATGGCCCGCGGCAACGAGAGCCTGCTGCCGGCGGTCGCCCGGCACATCGAGTTCTGCGCGCTGAGCGGCAACGAGTCGCGCGGTCTGGAGATCCTCGCCGAGCACGCCGCCCACCTGGGCCCGCTCGCCAACGTCGACGACCAGCTGGCGTTCCACGGCGGCATCCTCGTCCTGCTGCGCCGGCTGAAGGAACTCGGACACGGCGACAGCCCGGCCGCCTCCTACGAGGGCGTCCCGCGCACGGTCTCCGAGCTGTACGAGCTGATGTACGCGGGTTCGCTCGCCATCGCCCGCCGCTTCGACTCCCGCAACGGCACGACCCGGACCTCGGACCGGTTCCTCGCCCGGATCGGGGCGCAGCCGCTGGTCGGTGTACTGCCGCTCGGCGTCCGCAGCGCACAGCTGCCGCAGACCGAGGGCACTGCAGCAGCGGTGGGGCCCGTGGCCGCGGTGCCGACGGCGGCGGCCGCGGCCACCCCGGAGGCCGCCTTCACCGATCTGGTGGAGCGGGCCCGGCAGGCGCGTGACCAGGGGCGCCCGGCCGCCGACGGACTCTGGGCGGAGGTGGCCGTACGGATGGACGCCCTCCCGGAGGAGGGCGTGGATCCGCTGGTCGCCGCCGACGTGGCGGACAGCCGGGCGCTGGCCGCCGCACGTGCCGGGGCCCCGGAGGCGGCCGAGCTGCTGGAGGCGGTCCGCGACCGCTACCGGGCCCTCGGACAGGACGAGCGGGCCGCGCTGGCAGAGCTGCGGCTGGCCAGCGTGGCGGGCCAGTGCGGAGCCGAGCCCGACCGGGTCCGCGAGCTGCTGGCCGCGGCTGCGTGGGCTGCCGAGGCGCTGGACCCGGGCGAGCCGCTGCGGGCCCGCCGGATCGCCTCGGCGGAACTGGCCTCGCTCCGGATCGAGCCGTACCTGCGCTCGCGCGAGACCGGCCACGAGCACGCGGATGGGCACGCGCACGGCCATGGGCACGATCATGCGCACGGCCACGACCCGGAGCACGACCGCGGGCAGCGGGAGCTGGCCGCCTTCGCCGAAGCCCACGCGCAGACGCTGCCCGATCTGGCCGCCGACGCCGAGGAGCTGCTGGCCCGGGTCGCCCTCTCCCAGGGCGACCCCGAGCGGGCCGTGGTCCTGCTGGGCTCCGCCGCGCGGCGCGTGGCCGAGGCGGGCCGGCCGTGGCAGGCCGTGGACCCGCTGGTGCTGCGGGCCGGGCTGCTGATGTCGCTCGGACTGCCCGAAGAGGCTGAGGAAGCGGCCCGCTCCGCGGTGGAGTTCACCGTGGAGATCACCGACGCCGAGACGCAGGCGGCCGCACGGCTCACCCTGGCGGACGCCCTGCTGCGGAGGGCCGACGCCGCGGCCGAGGCGGCCGAGCACGCGCTGACGGCGGCGCACTGGTTCGACCAGGCCGGACTGGCGGCCCTCGGCGGGGCGCAGGCACGGTTCGCGCTGGCCACGGCGTACGCCCGGGACGGTCGCGTCCCCGATGCCGCGGAGGTGCTGCAGTCGGCACTGCCCGACCTGCTGGAGCACGGCGATTCCCAGGCCGTGTCCGCCCGGGAGTTCCTCGGCGACCTGCTGCGGCGGCTGAACGAGCCGCGGGCCGCGGCGGAGCAGTTCCTGCTGGCGGCGGAGGTGGCCAAGGACTGGGACGATCCCCGGCCGCAGGCGGACCTGGCCCACTCGGCCGCGGACCAGCTCGCCGCGGCGCAGCTGCCCGAGGAGGCGGCCGCCGCGTACGAGCGGGCCGTGGAGCTGCACCGGATGAACGGCGGCGCGCCGGTCGCGGAGGTGCGGATCCTGCGTTCCCTGGCCTGGCTGGCCCTGCGCGAGGGCGCCTTCGGTGCGAGCGTGGCGCGGGCCCGGTTCCTCATGGACGAGGCGGCCGGGGTGCTGGAGGCCGCGTTGTCCTCCGACCCGGAGGACCCCCGGCTGCGGGCCGAGCTCGCCCAGACCTGGCACCAGTTGGCGCAGGTACTCGACCGGCAGGTGACCGCCGCCGAGCACGTCGACGACGAGTACGGGGAGGACGAGGACGCGCGGCCCGCCGAGAGGCTGGACGCATCGGAGACCTGGGCTCTGCGGCTGGAGGAGATCGGCCTGTGCGAGCAGGCCGCCGCCGTCTATGCGGAGCTGGGCCCGGACCATCTGGAAGACCGGCTGCAGTGCGTGCAGTACGCCGCCTGGACCGAACAGGAGCTGGGGCGCGACGAGAAGGGGATCGCCCGGATGTCGGCCCTGGTGGACGAGCTGCGCGAGCTCCCCGAAGGCACGGCGGACGGCCTGCTGGAGCGTGCCGAGTACACGCTCGAACGGCTGTCGGCCTCCTGAGCCGAGACACCCGGCCGGTACCCCCACGTGGCGGGGGCACCGGCCGGGCATCCGCGGTGGCGGAAACCGGTCAACCGCTCAGCCGGTCACACGCCCAGCTGGTCAGGCACCCAGCTGGGCCAACCCCTCGGTGGCGATCTTCTCGAAGGCGCCCTGGTCGGCGGCGAAGTCGGAGTCCGGGATCGGCGCGTGGATCACGAGCTCGGTGAAGCCGAGTTCCTGATGGCGCCCCGCGAAGTCGACGAAGGCGTCCACGGACGACAGCAGGGTGTTGCGCTCCGGGGTGAACCCGGTCAGCAGGATCTTCTCCATCGGCTCGACATCGCGGCCGATCTCCGCGAAGGCCTTCTCCAGCCGGGTCAGCTGTCCGCGCAGTGCCTCCAGCGACTGCTCGGGGGTGCCGCCCTCGTACAGCTTCGGGTCGCCTGTGGTCACCCATGCCTGGCCGTGGGCCGCCGCGAGCTTCAGTCCGCGCGGTCCGGTCGCCGCGACCGCGAACGGCAGGCGGGGCCGCTGCACACAGCCGGGGATGTTGCGGACCTCGTCCGCGGAGTAGAAGCTGCCTCGCGAGCTCACCGCGGACTCCGTCAGAAGCCGGTCCAGCAGGGGCACGAACTCGGCGAAGCGGTCGGCGCGCTCACGCGGGGTCCAGGGGTCCTGTCCGAGGGCGGTCGCATCGAATCCGTTGCCGCCCGCCCCGATGCCGAGGGTGATCCGCCCGCCGGAGATGTCGTCCAGCGTCATGAGCTCCTTGGCCAGGGTCACCGGGTGCCGGAAGTTCGGCGAGGTGACGAGGGTGCCCAGGCGCATGCGCTCGGTGGCCGCAGCCGCCGCCGTCAGAGTCGGGATCGCGCCAAACCACGGGAGGTCCCGGAAGGACCGCCAGGACAGGTGGTCATAGCTGTAGGCGGTGTGAAAGCCCAGCTCCTCGGCCCGTACCCACTGGTCGCGGCCGCCCTCACGCCACGGTCGTACCGGGAGAATCACAGTGCTCAGACGCAAACTCATGCGTTCGAGACTACGGTGCTGCTACATGTTTCACGTGAAACACAGCCCACGTGACACACAGCTCACGTGACACACAGCCGCCGATGTTTCACGTGAAACATCGCCACCGGGCGACCGGGCGCACCGGGTCCCGGTCCTCCACTGCAGGACCATGGGTGAAGATGGACCGGTGACCTCGGCTCCCCAGCGCCCGGACGGGCCCACCCCGACTCCCCGGCTCATCGCCACCGATCTCGACGGCACCCTGCTGCGCGACGACAAATCCGTCTCGCCGCGCACGGTGGCCGCGCTCGCCTCCGCCGAAGCGGCCGGGATCGAGGTCTTCTTCGTCACCGGCCGACCGGCCCGCTGGATGGACGTGGTCAGCGATCACGTGCACGGCCACGGCCTGGCGATCTGCGCGAACGGCGCGGCGGTCGTCGACCTCCACGCCGGCCGGGACTTCGTACGGGTCCGGTCGCTGCCCCGGGCGACGGCGCTGACGGTGGTGGACACCCTGCGCCTCGCCGCCCCCGGCACGTCCTTCGCGGTGGAGACCACCTCGGGCATCAACTACGAGCCGCTGTACCCGCCTTTCTTCCAGGATCCGGGTGCTCATGTCGCCACCGCGGAGAAGCTGCTGCGCGTGGAGGCGGACGACGTCTCCGCCCCGGTCTTGAAGCTGCTCGCGCACCACCCCGAGCTGGCCCCCGACGAGTTCCTGGCGCTCGCACGATCCGCGGCTGGCGACCACGCCTCGATCACCCGGTCCAGCCCGACCGCCCTGCTGGAGATCAGCGGCTTGGGCGTCTCCAAGGCGAGCACCCTGGCACTGTGCTGCGAGGAGCGCGGGATCTCCCCGTCCGAGGTGGTCGCCTTCGGTGACATGCCCAACGACGTGGAAATGCTCAGCTGGGCGGGCACCTCGTACGCCATGGGCAACGCGCATCCGGACGTGATCTCGGCCGCCTCCGGCCGCACCGTGGCCAACAACGAGGACGGGGTCGCCGTCGTCATCGAGCAGATCCTGGCCGGCCTCGGTCGGCCGCAGCAGCTGCTCTAGACGTCGGAGCAGCCGAGCGGGACTCAGAGCGGGGCCTCCCACACGAGGGTGGTCCCGCCGCCGTGCTCGCCGATCCCGGGGCCGTACGAGCTCGACCCGCCCAGCGACTCGGCCCGTCGGCGCAGGTTGCGCAGCCCGCTGCGGCGCCCGTTCTCGCTGATGCCGATCCCGTCGTCGGCGACCTCCAACCGCACCCCGGGCCGCCCATCGGGCAGCGTGACGGTGGCGTCCACCACCACCTCGATCCGGGACGCCGCCGCGTGCCGGAACGCATTGGACAGGGCCTCGCGCAGCGCGGCGATCAGGTTCTTGCCCACCAGCTCGCCGACGGCCGTGTCCAGCGTGCCGAGGAAGCGGTGCGCGGGCTTGAAGCCGAGCGGCACGGCCGCCATGTTGATCTCCCGCAGGACACGCGTCCGCAGCCCCGAGGGAGCCTCCGCCGGCCCCTGCTGGAGCGCGAAGATCGCGGTGCGGATCTCCTGGATCGTCACGTCGAGCTCGTCCACGGCCTTGCCGACCCCGTCGCGCACCTCCGGGACGTCGGAGCGCCGCCGCGCGCTCTCCAGCATCATCCCGGTGGCGAACAGCCGCTGGATCACCAGGTCGTGCAGGTCCCGGGCGATCCGGTCGCGGTCCTCGAACACCGCGAGCCGCTCCCGGTCGCGCTGCGCCTCGGCCATCATCAGCGCGAGCGCCGCCTGGGAGGCGAACTGCGTGGCCAGGGTCCGCTCGGCCTCGCTGAACGGACGCTCGCCACGGGCCCGCGGGGTGACCAGGGCGCCCAGCACCCGCCCGCCGCTGTGCAGGGGCAGCATCATGCAGGGCCCGTACGGGCTGGTCAACGGGCCGGCCACGCGGGGGTCGGTCGCGGCGTCGTCCACGAAGACCGGCTCTCCCCGCAGCAGCCTGGCCACGATCGGGCTCTCCGCAGGGACGACCAGGCCGAGCGAGGTGGCCGGGGCGTCGGCGGAGACGGCGACGATCTCCATCCCGCCGTCCTCGGTCGGGAGCATCACGATCCCGGCGGAGGAGCCGGCGAGCCGTCGGGCCTGTTCGGCCACCACGGAGAGGGCGTCATCTGCGTCCCCGCCCGACAGCAGGGCCGTGGTGACGGCCACCGAGCCGTCGATCCACCGCTCCCGCTGGGTGGCGGCCTCGTACAGCCGGGCATTGCCGATGGCGATGCCCGCCTCGGTGGCCAGCACCCGGACCATGTGGACGTCGTAGTCGCTGAACTCGCCGCCGCCGTTCTTCTCGGCGAGGTACAGATTCCCGAAGATCTCCCCCTGCACGCGGATGGGGACACCCAGGAAGGTCTTCATCGGAGGGTGGTGCGGCGGAAAGCCCGCCGAGCGGGAGTCCTTCGTCAGATCGGCGAGCCGCACGGTGCCGGCGTGCGAGATCAGCGCTCCGAGCAGTCCCCGCTTGCCGTCCGGGCGGTGCCCGATCCGCTCCGCCACCTCGGCGTCGATGCCGAAGGTGACGAAGTCCGACAGGCCGCCGCCCTCGGTGCCCACGACGCCGATCGCCGCGTACCGGGCATCCGCGAGCTTGGCAGCGGTCTCGCAGATGCGGTCCAGCGTGGAGTGCAGCTCAAGGCCGGTGCCGACCGATCGCATGGCCTCCAGCAGCTGCGGCACCCGGGCGGTGAGCTCGGTGGACAAGCCCTGCAGACTTCGGGTGGCCAGGGTGGCGGCCTCCAGCGGGTCCGAAGCCCGAGGGGCTGGATCCGGCACTTCCGGCGACTGCTGCAACGACATGCTCGTGACCCTAGTTAGTCCGTTTTATCGGGGAAAGTCGGCCAGGGTGCCGTCGGCCGCCGCCTCTCGCTCCAGCATGCGGCGCAGCGGGCCCTCGGCCAGGGAAAGCTCGGCGAAGGCTCCGCGCTGGACGACGGCTCCGCCGTCCAGGACGAGGACCTCGTCCACCGCTTCCAGACCGGCCAGCCGGTGCGTGATCAGCACGGTGGTGCGGCCCTCGGTAGCGGCCAGCAGGTCCGCGGTCAGGGCGTCGGCGGTCGCGAGGTCCAGGTGCTCGGCGGGCTCGTCCAGGACGAGGACGGGGAAGTCCGCGAGGAGTGCACGGGCCAGGGCCAGGCGCTGGCGCTGACCGCCGGAGATCCGCTCACCGTGTTCCCCGACCAGGGTGTCGAGGCCGTCCGGCAGCCCGTCCGCCCACTCCAGCAGCCGAGCCGCGGCCAGGGCCCCGCGCAGCTCCTCCTCGCCCGCCGCGGGACGGGCCAGCCTCAGGTTCTCCCTGACCGAACTGTCGAAGATGTGGGCGTCCTGGGCGCACAGGCCGACGATCCGGCGGACCTCGTCGCCGTCGAGCAGGCGCGCGTCCGTCCCGCCCAGGGTGTACGAGCCCGCGCGCGGGTCCAGAAACCGGAGCAGGACCTGGGCCAGGGTGGACTTGCCCGCGCCGGAGACACCGACGACGGCGGTACGCCGCCCTGCCTCCAGGGTGAGGTCGAGGCCGTGCAGGGCATCGCCCTCCTGGCCGGGGTGCCGGACGGTCAGCCCCGCCAGGCGCAGCGGGAACGGCGAGGCGGGCACCGGAGCGGGCCGCTCCGGCTCAGCCACCGGAGCCGGGGCGTCGATGACCTCGTAGACCCGCTCGGCGCTGCGCCTCACCCGCTGCCGGAACTGCACGGCCTGCGGCAGCCCGGTCACCGCCTCGAAGGCGGCCAGCGGGGTCAGTACCGCCACCGCCATGGCCACCCCCGACAGCCGCCCGTCCTGCACGGCACCGGCGGCGAAGGCCGCGGCAGCCACGACGGTCAGCCCGGACACGAGGACCGACAGTCCGCTGCCGAGCCCGGTGGCGGCCGCGCCCCGCGCGGCGATGGCGGTCAGGGTCCGGTCGCTCTCCCGCACGGCGTCCATGCGCCGTCCGAGGGCGCCGGCGACGGTCAGTTCGGCGGTTCCGGTCAGCAGGTCGGCCGTGCGGGTGGCGAGTTCGCCCCGGGCGGGTGCCAGCCGACGCTCCGCACGGCGGGAGCAGGCCCCGCTGACCAGCGGCACCCCGATTCCCGCGGCCAGCAGCCCGACGGCGAGGGCAGCCCCGGCCTCGGGCAGCAGCCAGGCCGTGAACGCGACCGACCCGCCGCCGACGAGGACTGCGGTGCCCACCGGCAGCAGCCAGCGCAGCCAGTAGTCCTGCAGGGCGTCGGCGTCCGCCACCAGGCGGGCCAGCAGGTCGCCACGCCGCTGCGCGGGCAGGCCGGCGGGCGCGATGCGCTCCAACCGCCGGAAGACGGACACCCGGAGGTCGGACAGCATCCGCAGGACGGCATCGTGGGACACCAGCCGCTCCGCGTACCGGAACACCGCCCGCCCGATCCCGAACGTGCGGGTGGCTGTGACGGCCACCATCAGATAGAGCACGGGGGGCTGCTGGGAGGCCCGGGAGATCAGCCATCCCGAGACGGCCATCAATCCGACGCTGCACCCGACGGCCAGCGCCCCCAGCAGCAGTCCGAGCCTGAACCGGCCCTGCCAGGCCTTGGCCACGCCCCTGACCCGGCGCAGCGGATCCCGCCCGGCGGATTCGCCCCAGCCGGCGCCGGCCGACGTCTTCTGCGGGGCGGTATCCGCGGACTCCGGGGTCCGCGACTCCGGCACCCGGCTCTCCGGAACCCGCCCGTCAAGGATCCGATCCTCCGAAACCCGACCTTCCGAAACCCGGCCTTCCGGCATCGGGTGCGCCGTGGCCGCGGGTGCGCCCTCCGGTCCGGTGCCGACCTCCACCACCCGGTCTGCGAGGGCGAGGAGCGCCGGCCGGTGCACGACCAGCAGCACGGTCCGCCCCACCGCAAGGCGTCGCACCGCCTCGACCACCCCGGCCTCGGTCTCGCCGTCCAGCGCTGCCGTCGGCTCGTCCAGCAGCAGCACGGGCCGGTCCGACAGGAAGGCGCGCGCCAGCGCGATCCGCTGGCGCTGCCCGGCGGACAGCCCGGCTCCACCCTCGCCGAGCACCGTCTCGATGCCGCGCGGCAGTGCCTCCACGAACTCCCCCGCCCCGGCGTCGTCCAAAGCCGCCGCCACGGCGTCGTCGGAGGCGTCCGGCCGGGCCAGGCGCACGTTCTCCGCGAGCGTTCCCGCGAACAGGTGCGGCCGCTGCGGCACCCACGCGATCCGCTCCCTCCACTGCTCCGGCGCGAGCCCGGCCAGGTCCGCGCCGCCTATCCGCACCCGGCCCGCGGTCGGTGCCGTGAACCCCAGCAACACGTGGAGCAGGGTGGACTTGCCGGCCCCGCTGGGGCCGGTGAGAGCCACGCACTCGCCGGGCCCGACGGTGAACGAGACCGGCCCGGGCGAGTCCTCGCCCCGCCCGGGGTGCCGTACGGACACCCCGTCGACCTCGATCCGCAGTCCGGCGGGTTCCGCGCCGGGCACGCCGACACCGGAGGTGCCGACCGCCGCGGCCGGCGTCTGAAGGACCTCGAAGACCTCCTCCGCCGCCGCCAGCCCCTCCGCGGCCGCGTGGTACTGGGCCCCGACCTGCCGCAGCGGCAGATACGCCTCGGGCGCCAGGATCAGGACGACCAGGCCGGTGTAGAGGTCGAGTTCCCCGTGGACCAGCCGCATGCCGATGGTCACGGCGACCAGCGCCACCGACAGTGTCGCCAGCAGCTCCAGCGCGAAGGACGACAGGAACGCGATGCGCAGGGTGCGCATCGTCGCCCGCCGGTAGTCCTCGGTGATCCTGCGGATGGACTCGGCCTGCGCCTTGGCCCGGCCGAAGACCTTCAGCGTCGGCAGGCCCGCCACGACGTCGAGGAAGTGCCCCGACAGCCGGGACAGCAGCCGCCACTGGCGGTTCATCCGCGTCTGGGTGGCCATACCGATCAACACCATGAACAGGGGGATGAGCGGCAGCGTGACCACGATGATGGCCGCCGACACCCAGTCCTCGGTGACGATCCGGGCGAGGACCGCGACCGGCACGGCCACGGCCAGCCCCAACTGGGGCAGGTAGCGGGCGAAGTAGTCGTCGAGGGCGTCCACGCCCCGGGTGGCGAGCGCCACCAGCGACCCCGTCCGCTGCCCGCTCAGCCAGCCCGGCCCGAGACCGGTGGCCCGGTGCAGGAGCCGGGCCCGCAGTTCCGACTTGACCGACGCGGCCGCCCGGTGGGCGGCGAGCTCGGTGAGCCACGCGAGCAGGCCGCGCCCCACCGCCACGGCCGCCAGGAGCAGCAGCGGCGTACGCAGCTGCCCGCTGTCGAGCCCCTCCTCGAAGGTGCCGACCACGATCTCGGCGATGAGCATCGCCTGACCGATGACCAGCCCCGCCCCGGCACATCCGAGGGCCACCACCGCCGCCAGGAAGAGGCGGGTGGAGCGGGCGTACCGCAGCAGGCGCGGGTCGATCGGTTTCACGTGAAACATCCCCCGGATCAGGGTCGGTACAGATCAGGGTCGGTACAGGTCAGGTCAGTGCGCGTCGGCGATGTGCTGCGTGCCGATCCGCTTGCGGAACACCCAGTACGTCCAGCCCTGGTAGAGCAGGACAACCGGGGTGGCCACGGCCGCGCACCAGGTCATGATCTTCAGGGTGTACGGGCTGGACGAGGCGTTGGTGACCGTGAGGCTCCAGGCGTCGTTCAGCGAGGACGGCATGACGTTCGGGAACAGCGTGAGGAACAGCATCGCGACGACAGCCGCGATGGTGACCCCGGACAGGGCGAACGACCAGCCCTCACGGCCTGCGAGGTTGCAGCCGAGGGCGCCGGTCAGGGCCGTCACCGCGACGATCAGCGCGACCAGGCTCCAGCTGTCGCCGCGCGAGAGCTGGGTCCATCCCAGGAACACGACGGCGAGTACGGCGGTGACCACACCCAGCCGGGTTGCCAGTGCCCGTGCACGGTCCCGGATCTCACCGACCGTCTTGAGGGCGGTGAACACCGCGCCGTGGAAGGTGAACAGGGTGAGGGTGACGAGGCCGCCGAGGATCGCGTGGACGTTGAACAGGTCGAAGAGGGTGCCGACGTACTCCTTGTTCTCGTCGATCTTCACGCCCCGGGCGATGTTGGCGAACGCCACGCCCCACAGGAACGCGGGAATCAGCGAGGTCCAGAAGATCGCGTGTTCCCAGTTGGTCTGCCACCGGTCCTCGTCCCGCTTGTGCCGGTACTCGAAGGCGACGCCTCGGATGATCAGGCAGACCAGGATGAGCAGCAGCGGCAGGTAGAAACCGGAGAACAGGGTGGCGTACCAGTCGGGGAAAGCGGCGAAGGTCGCACCGCCCGCGGTGAGCAGCCAGACCTCGTTGCCGTCCCACACGGGCCCGATCGTATTGATCAGGACCCGCTTCTCCTTGCGGTCGCGGGCGAGCAGCTTGGTCAGGACGCCGACCCCGAAGTCGAAGCCCTCCAGGAAGAAGTAGCCGGTCCACAGGACGGCGATGAGCACGAACCAGACGTCGTGGAGTTGCATGGTGTGGTCCCCTCAGCCTCAGTACGAGAAGGCCATCGGCCGGTCGGAGGAGTCGTGTCCGCCGATCTTGGTCGGCGGGTTGAGGTCAGCCTCGGTGAGCTCGGGCGGGCCGGCCTTGACGTACTTGACCAGCAGCTTGACCTCGATCACGGCGAGTACGGCGTACAGGGCGGTGAAGACGAGCATCGAGGTGAGGACCTCGGCCTGGGAGACTCCGGGCGAGACCGCGTCCCTGGTCCGCAGGACTCCGTAGACGACCCACGGCTGGCGGCCCATCTCGGTGAAGATCCAGCCCCAGGAGTTGGCGATCAGCGGGAAGCCGAGCGTCCAGACGGCGGCCAGCCAGTACAGCCGGGTCAGACGCGGGCTGAGGGCCTTGGTGAACAGGACCAGGTGCGGCCGTTCGTCCTCACCGGTCCGCAGGGCCGGCGGCAGCAGGAACTTCCTCCGGGTCAGCCACAGGCCGACGGCACCGATGCCGAGCGAGGCCATGCCGAAGCCGATCATCCAGCGGAAGCCCCAGTACGCGACGGGGATGTTGGGCCGGTAGTCGCCGGGACCGTACTTCTCCTGCTCGGACTTGTTGACGTCGTTGATGCCGGGCACGAACGAGTCGAAGTTGTTGTCGGCCAGGAAGGACAGCAGGCCGGGCACCTCGATCGCGACCTTGTTGTGGCCCTTGTCGACGTCGCCGTAGGCGAAGACGGAGAACGGGGCGCTCTCCTCGCCGTCCCACAGCGCCTCGGCGGCGGCCATCTTCATCGGCTGCTGCTTGAACATGACCTTGGCGAGGGTGTCGCCGCTGACCGCGACGAGCGCGCCGCCGACGACGACGGCGACCAGGCCGAGCCTCAGCGAGGTGCGCATCACCGGGATGTGCTTCTTGCGCAGCAGGTGGAAGGCGGCGATGCCCACCATGAAGGCCCCGCCCGTCAGGAGCGCCGCGGTCAGGGTGTGGAAGACCTGCGCCAGGGTGGTGTTCTGCGTCAGGACGAGCCAGAAGTCGGTCAGCTCGGCGCGACCGGCCTCCTTGTTGATGCGGTAGCCCACCGGGTGCTGCATCCACGAGTTCGCCGCGAGGATGAAGTACGCGGACAGCACGGTGCCGAGGGACACCATCCATATGCAGGCGAGGTGGATCTTCTTCGGCAGCTTGTCCCAGCCGAAGATCCACAGGCCGATGAAGGTGGATTCGAAGAAGAAGGCGATGAGCGCCTCGAAGGCCAGCGGGGCACCGAAGACGTCGCCGACGAACCGCGAGTAGTCGGACCAGTTCATGCCGAACTGGAACTCCTGGACGATGCCGGTGACGACGCCCATCGCAATATTGATCAGGAAGAGCTTGCCCCAGAACTTCGTGGCCTTGAGGTACTTCTCCTTTTCGGTGCGCACCCACGCGGTCTGCAAGATCGCGACCAGTGCGGCGAGGGAGATCGTGAGGGGGACGAAGAGGAAGTGGTAGACGGTCGTGATGCCGAACTGCCAGCGCGCCAGTGTTTCCGGCGCCAAAGCTACGTCCACGTCGTCATCTCCTTCGGGTCGCCGTGGTCATGGCCGAAGTCAGCCCGCCGCGTTCCGCCCATGACGGGCGAAAACAGGCGCGCTTGTGAACGCGTTCACATTCACAAGCATTATTGCGCACCACTTCTGACGACTTTCAGCCGGGGTCCCCCATGGTCAAAACTTTCAACAAATTGTTGAATGACGCCCATGGAGATTCGCGTCTCCTGGCCCGCGGGCCACCTCACCGCGACCCTCGACGAGACCCCGCCCGGCACGGCGCCGGCCGAGGCCCTCCCGATCTCCGCCTCCGCCCACACCTGGGGCGAGGAGGTCTACTTCGACACCGGCGTGTCCGTGGCCCTGGAGCCCGACGCCCGCCAGGTCGTCGATCCGGGCACGGTCGCGTTCCGGACCGAGGGCGGCGCCTTCGCGCTCCGCGACGGCGAACCGGTCCGGGTGGAACGGGTGTGGCGCTCGCGCGAGCGCCACACCCCTCCCGGCACTGAGCACTACATCTCCTTGAGGAACGCCTCCGCCGTGTGCAGGAAGATGTCGTTCGCCTCGCACTCACCGATCGTGATCCGCAGGCCCTCGCCCGGGAAGGGCCGGACCACCACACCGGCCTTCTCGCAGGCCGCGGCGAACTCGAGGGTCCGCTCGCCCAGCCGCATCCACACGAAGTTCGCCTGCGTGTCCGGCACGACCGTCCAGCCCTGGCCGAGCAGCCCCTCGTGGACCCGGGTGCGCTCGGCGACCAGCGAGCCGACGCGGCCCATCAGCTCGTCCTCGGCGCGCAGCGAGGCGACCGCCGCATCCTGGGCCAGCTGGCTCACACCGAAGGGCACCGCCGTCTTGCGCAGCGCCGCGGCAACCGGCTCGTGTGCCACCGCAAAGCCGATGCGCAGACCGGCCAGGCCGTAGGCCTTGGAGAAGGTGCGCAGCACGCAGACGTTCGGACGGTCGCGGTAGAGCTCGATGCCGTCCGGCACCTCGGGGTCGCGGACGAACTCGCGGTACGCCTCGTCGAGGACCACCAGGATGTCCGAGGGCACGCGCTCCAGGAAGCGCTCCAGCTCGGCGCGGCGCACCGCGGTCCCGGTGGGGTTGTTGGGGTTGCAGACGAAGATCAGACGGGTCCGGTCGGTGATCGCGTCGTACATCGCATCGAGGTCGTGCACGTCGCCCGGGGTCAGCGGGACCTGTACGGACTTCGCCCCCGCAATCTGCGTGATGATCGGGTAGGCCTCGAAGGAGCGCCAGGCGTAGATCACCTCGTCGCCGGCGCCCGCCGTCGACTGGACCAGCTGCTGGGCCACGCCCACCGAGCCCGTGCCGGTGGCGATGTGGTCGGCCGGGACGCCGTACCGCTCCGCGAGCTCGTTCACGAGGTCGGTGCAGGCCAGGTCCGGGTAGCGGTTGAACCGGCCGGCGGCCGCCACCGCGGTCTCGAGCACGCCGGGCAGCGGCGGGTACGGGTTCTCGTTCGAGGACAGCTTGTACGCGACGGAACCGCCCGCGGCGGCGGGCTTGCCCGGCTTGTAGACGGGGATGCCGTCCAGCTCGGCGCGCAGCTTAGGGGTCTTCTCGCTCACCGCAGGTCCTCCTAGACCATCCCGTCGGACGTCGCCGTCGACTCAATACTGCTCACCTTAAGAGGATTCCGCCCCGGCGAAAATGGCAGCGCCTGGATTGCGGGGGAGCGCACGCATATATGCGCGCGCCGGTGGCCCGCGCCCTGGCGCGCATCCCTCGTACAGGTGAGTTGGGAACGCCCCAGGACCGTGTCGTTTTGGCATGCTCGTACCCGACGACAAAGGGCCCATTCACTCCCGACCCTCAAATGCCTTCATTTCCAAGGTCATTGGGGGTGGCGAACCATGCAGAAACGTGCCTGTCAACGCGTGCATATGCACCCAGGTCGCCCTCCCCACCGAGCCCTACTATCGGCTCGCCATGACAGCAGCAGGGAAGCATCAGGTGAGCCGGACCGAGACCACCCGGCGGGCCGCCGGCCGGCAGGGCCGGGCCGGCATCAGGGACGTGGCCGCCGCGGCGGGCGTCTCGATCACGACAGTCTCCGACGCGCTCAACGGCAAGGGGCGACTGCCCGATGCCACCCGCCGCCACGTCCGCGAGGTCGCCGACCGGCTGGGGTACCGCCCCTCCGCCGCAGCCCGCACCCTCCGTACCGGCAAATCGGGCCTCATCGGGCTGACCGTGACCACGTACGGGGATGAACCTTTCACCTTCACCGAGTTCGCGTACTTCGCCGAGATGGCGAGAGCCGCCACCTCGGCCGCGCTCGCCCGCGGCTACGCCCTCGTCATCCTCCCGGCCACCTCCCGGCACGACGTGTGGTCCAACGTCGCACTCGACGGCACCGTCGTGATCGACCCCTCCGACCACGACCCCGTCGTCACCGAGCTGGTCCGCCAGGGCCTGCCCGTGGTCTCCGACGGACGCCCCGCCGGCTCCCTCCCGGTCACCGCCTGGGTCGACAACGACCACGAGGCGGCCGTGCTCAACCTGCTGGACCACCTCGCCGCCGCCGGAGCCCGCCGCATCGGGCTGCTGACCGGCACGACCACGGACACGTACACCCACCTGTCCACCACCGCGTACCTCGACTGGTGCAAGCGCGTCGGCCAGGACCCCGTCTACGAGTCCTACCCGGCCCACGACCCGTGCGCGGGTGCGGTCGCCGCCGACCGCCTCCTCGCCCGGCCCGACCGGCCGGACGCCGTCTACGGGCTGTTCGACCCGAACGGCACCGACCTGCTCGCCGCGGCGCGCCGCTACGGCCTGCGCGTTCCCGAGGACCTGCTGCTCGTCTGCTGCAGCGAGTCCACCGTGTACGCCAACACCGAGCCGCCGATCACCACGCTCTCCCTCAAACCGCGCCGCATCGGCACCGCCGTCGTGCAGTTGCTCATCGACGCCATCGAGGGGGTCGACACCGGGCGCACCGTCGAACAGGTCGTCCCGACCGAGCTGATCGTCCGGACTTCCTCGCAGCGCAGGAGGCCCCGTACGACGATCAGCCCGCCGCGGTCACCGGCGCAGGACTGACCGTTACACCGCCGTACCGGCGGGGCCGGTGGTCCCGCCGGAAAGATCGGCAACGCCTATTTCGGGATAAAGCGGCAGGAACGATTGGTTCCGCACAGGATTCACCACCCCTGGTGCGTCACACAGCGCGAGCCGCATTCCTATGATGGGCGCACGACATCACGGATCCTCCGAGCCGGAGGGCGGGAGGATCCGCAGGTGTACGGCAGCGCGACGGTGGTGGAGGGGTCGATGACTCAGGGGGCCGGTCAGGGACCCGCGATGCGGACGGAGACGCTGCGGGACTTCCGGGTGCCGGTCACCGAACCCCATCCGTACGGCGGGCCCGCGCGATTTCCCGAAGAGGCCCCGGTCTACGGCGAGTACCCCGCGTACTACGGCGAGCCCGCGCCCGCCCCCGGAGCGGTTCCGCCGCCCCCCGGGCCGGTACCTCCGGTCCCGCCCGCGCCGCCGGTCCCGCACGTCCCGCCGGTCCCGCACGTCCCGCCGCAGCCGGGCGGGGGCATGCCGCCCGCGGACGACGGCATGGACGGCTACACCCCGACCCAGCGCGACCTCCCGGTCATCCGCCCCGGCGATCTCGGCGGCCCCGGTGACACTGTCCAGGTGCACTACGTCCCCCAGCAGGCGCCGAGCGGCCCCGGCCCGCTCTACGTCGTCGGCGACGTGCACGGCTACCTCGACGAGCTCGTCGCGGAGCTCCAGGCCCAGGGCATCATCGACGCCGACCTGCGCTGGTCCGCGGGGAACGCCCGCATCTGGTTCCTCGGCGACTTCACCGACCGGGGCCCCGACGGCATCGGCGTGATCGACCTCGTCATGCGGCTGTCCGCCGAGGCAGCCGCCGCCGGCGGCTACTGCAAGGCCCTCATGGGCAACCACGAGCTGCTGCTCATCGGCGCCAAGCGGTTCGGCGACACACCCGTCCAGTCGGGCGCAGGCACTGCCACCTTCCAGGCGGCCTGGCTGCTCAACGGCGGCCAGCGCACCGACATGGAGCGGCTGGAGGACGTACACCTGCAGTGGATGTCGCGCCTGGACGCGGCCGTGCTGGAGGACGGGCACCTGCTGCTGCACTCCGACACCACTGCCTACCTCGACTACGGCGACTCCATCGAGGACGTCAACGACACCATCCACGAGTTGCTCAACCGCAACGACGCGGACATCACCTGGGACCTGTTCCGCAAGTTCACCAAGCGGTTCGCCTTCCGCGACGAGGAGACCGGCCCGCAGGCCGTGCGCGAACTCCTCGACACCTACGGCGGCAGCCGCGTCGTGCACGGCCACAGCCCCATCCCGTACCTGCTCGGCGAGGTGGGCACCGAGGACGGCGACGGCACCGGCGGCCCGGAGCTCGTCGACGGGCCCCACGTGTACGCGGGCGGCCTCGCCATCGCGATGGACGGCGGCGTGACGATGGCGGGCAAGCTGCTGGTCGTGCAACTCCCCCTGAACGGCTGATGCTTGTCAGAAGGGGGGTATTTCGGGAAAGCCCCTGTCACGGCGCGGCATGAGCCATCTACCATCGCTCTATCCGTAGCAGGCTCTCCTCCGTTTGTGCCGGTGCCCGGGTCTACGCGGGCAAACCGGCCCCCACGGAGCATCGGGGGATGCACATGAACAGCGCTCCGCACCTGCTGACCGAAGACCGGCCGGAGTTCGACCGACTCCTCGACGAGGCGCTGCGCACCGCACGCGAACGGCCCGGACTCGACGGGCTTGGCGAACGGCTGAACGCCGAACAACTGCGCATCATGGCCGTCGGGGCCAGCGCACTGCTGACCGCCGCGGCCGCGGCCGAGTACGACCACTACGTGAAGGTGCGCGGCGCGCAGCGCGAGGAGATCCGCTCCACCCCGCGGGCGGACTACCGGGACGGCGGACGGGAGGAGAGCGACGGGGCGGGCATCACCGCCATGGTCGCGGTCCTCGCCCCGGTCCTGGCGGCCACCGCCATGGTGATCTTCCTGCTGGTGGGCTACATCCTGAAGGCCGTCGAGCCCGAGCCCTCCTTCGCCGACACGATGCTGACGGCGGGCTGGCTGTTCGGCGCCCTGACCGCCGTCACGCTCTTCGGCGCGGTGGTCGCGCTGCTGGTGACGGCCGTGCGCAACCGGGCGACCGAGGTGGTGGCCGGGGACGAGTCCGAGGCCGGACCCGACGAGGTCGCGCTCGCGCGCGAGGCGTGGCGGAGCGCCCTGCTGGAGCAGGGCATCCTGCCGTTCCTGCGCGAGGCCCTGGCGGACCCGGCCGCGGAAGCGGCGCAACCGGCCCCGCACACGCCGAAGGCCGGGCGCATCCCCAACCTGGGATACACCCGGCCCGACTTCACCAGTCCCGGACCCCATTCACAGGGGACCCGGCCCGGCTACACGCCACCGGACTTCACCGGACCCGACTTCGGCAGCCCGGGGCACGGATCGCACTGACGCCGGTCGGCAGCGGCTCCGCGTGCTACTTGATTTCCTCGGGCTTGAGGTTCATGTCGTCCTGGGACAGCGCCCGGTGGGTGAACCGCGCCAGGCCGTTGGCGCCTCCTGCCGGCTGGGGATTCGCCGGCGCCCACACCTCGGTGCAGGTGAGGGAGTCGGGCGTGCCCGGGTTGATCCTGCAGGCGGTTTCGTAGATGTCACCCCCTGTGGTGAGCACCTCGATGTTGACGATGTTGGCCTGCGTGGAGATCGACACGGCACAGGCGTCGGTCGGGTAGGTGTCCCCGGTGTCGGTCAGGTCGTACCAGCGCCAGGGGGTCGGGGCCGGGGTCAGGTCGCGGATTCCCGCGAAGGTGATGGTGTCCGAGAGGACGGCCTTGACCTCGCGGGAGGCGGCGGGCCGGACAGCGTCGACGTCGAAGCACTGGCCGCTGGCACCCTGCGGGCCGGTGGGTCCCGTCGAGCCGGTGGCACCGGTCGGACCGGTCGGGCCGGTCAGACCAGTGGCGCCCGTCGGACCGGTCGGGCCCGTCAGACCAGTGGCACCGGTCGGACCAGTCGGGCCCGTCAGACCAGTGGCGCCCGTCGGACCGGTCGGGCCCGTCAGACCAGTGGCGCCCGTCGGACCGGTCGGGCCCGTCTTGCCCGTCTTCCCCTTCGGACCGGTGGGCCCCGTCTTCCCCTTCGGGCCCCTCGGACCGGTCGGCCCCCTCTCGCCCTTGCACTTGTCGCTGCCCGCCGGCTGCGCCGCCTCCGCCGGGTCCATCGCCTTCTTCGCGGTGCTCGTACAGCGGTCGCCGCTGTCCGGAACCACCACGGACTTTCCGGACTGCGGCGCACCCGCGGCCGCCGGGGCCGCCATGCCGGCCAGCACCAGTGCCACGGAGGCGAACGTGCCTCCGACCAGCCAGCCTGCCCGGCGGGGCAGCGGGCCCAAGGAAGATCTGGGCCTGTCCTCAGAACTCATGTACCGCTCCTCGTGCACACGGGATCGAATGTTTCCCCGAAGCCCGCATGCCCGCACGGACTCCGCGATCAGTCATCCTGAAGAGCAGTTCCCCCCGCGCCGGTCCGGCTCGCCCATTCGTCAGACGAAAGGACCAGCGCACAGGGCCACATGGCCCTGCGCACGCCAGCCACCCGGGGCCGCGGACCGGCGTGCCGCACGCGGCCCGAGCGACCCCGTCCCTAGGGTCGGCGGCCGTGAAGCCGACCATTTGCCTCTGCATGATCGTGAAGAACGAGTCCGCCGTCATCGAGCGCTGCCTGGACTCGGTACGGGACCTCATCGACACCTGGGTCATCTCCGACACCGGATCCACCGACGGCACCCAGCAGCTGATCCGCAACGCCCTGCACGGCATCCCGGGCGAGCTCCACGAGGAGCCCTGGAAGGACTTCGGGCACAACCGCAGCCTCAACATCGCGCACGCCCGTGGCAAGGCCGACTACCTGCTCCTCCTCGACGCCGACCTGGTCCTGTGCCGCACCGGCCCGCTGCCGCCGCTCACCGCGCAGTCGTACATGCTGCGGCACGAGGGTGAAACCGAGTACCGGATCAAGCGCCTGGTCCGCGGTGACCTCCCCTGGCGGTACGAGGGCGTCACGCACGAGTACCTGACCTGCGACCGCCCCGACGAGTACGACCAGCGCCCCGGCAGGCAGGAGAACCTCGACGCACTCGTCATCGAGGACCACGCCGACGGCGGCTCCCGGCACGACAAGTTCGAACGCGACGCGCGCCTGCTCAGCGCCGAACTCGAACGGGACCCCGCGAACCACCGGACGGTTTTCTACCTCGCGCAGACCATGCGGGACATGGGGAACGCCGCGGAGGCGATCCGGCTCTACGAGCGCCGCGCAGCCATGGGCGGCTGGGAGGAGGAGGTCTACTACGCGCTCCTCCAGGCCGGTGTCCTGAACGCCGATGCGGGCGACTGGCCTGCCGCGATGGACGCGCTCACGCGTGCCTGGGAGTTCCGGCCCGCGCGCCTGGAGGCCTGCTACGAACTCGCCTCACGGCTGAGGCTGCTGGGCCGGTACCACGCCGCGCACGCCATCACCTTGGCCGTCCTGGACCGGTCGGCCCCGGCGGACATCCTCTTCGTCCACCCGTGGGTCTACCGGTGGGGGCTGCTCTTCGAGCACTCCATCACCGCCTACTGGGTGGGGGACATGCACGCCTCGCTGCGCGCCTGCGACCGGCTGCTGACCCTGCCCGACCTCCCCGAGAACTACCGGCGTCAGACCGAGACCAACCGCGGCTACGCCCTGGACCGCGGCGGCTCGTCCATCCCCGTTTCACGTGAAACATCGCCCGCTGCGACGGTGTGACACCGCAGACCCCGGCCGGGGTGTCGCCCCCGGCCGGAGGGTCACCCAGCGGCGCGGTCGCCCGGCGGGCGGCGCCGCAGCGCGGCATCCGCCAGTGCCGGCGGTTGCCAGACCCCGTCCGGGTGGTAGAGGTTCGTCCCGGGAGGCACGATCTCGTCGATGCGGTCGAGCACGGCGTCGTCGAGCACCAGCGAAGCGCCCCCGAGCAGCGATTCCAGCTGGTCCATGGTCCGCGGCCCGATGATCACGGACGTGACGGCGGGGTGCGCGAGGGGGAAGGCGACGGCCAGTTCGGGCAGGGTGCAGCCGATGCCGTCGGCGAGCTCGATGAGCTTCTCCACGGCCTCGAGCTTCGCGAGGTTGCCGGGGATCGCCGGGTCGAAGCGCGCCGGCGTGCGTGCGGCCCGTCCCGAGGTCAGGTCGACGGGCTCGCCGAGGCGGTACCTGCCCGTCAGGAAGCCCGAGGCGAGCGGGCTCCAGGTGAGCACGCCCATCCCGTACCGCTGGGCGACCGGCAGGACGTCGGCCTCGATGCCGCGCGCGAGGACGGAATAGGGCGGCTGTTCCGTCCGGAACTTCGGCAGCCCCCGCCGCTCGGCGGTGTGGTGCGCCTCGACGAGTTCCTCGGCGGGGAACGTCGAACAGCCGAAGGCCCTGATCTTCCCCGCGCGCACCAGATCGCCGAGGACCGACAGGGTCTCCTCGACGTCTGTCGTGTGGTCCGGCCGGTGCACCTGGTAGAGGTCGATCCATTCGGTGTCCAGCCGGCGCAGGCTGTCCTCGACGGCGCGCACGATCCAGCGCCGCGAGTTCCCGCTGCGGTTGCGGCCCTCACCCATCTGGAAGTGGACCTTCGTCGCGAGCACGACGTCGTCGCGGCGGCCGCGGAGGGCTTTGCCCACGATCTCCTCAGACTCGCCGGCGGAGTACATGTCCGCGGTGTCGACGAAGTTGATGCCCCGGTCGAGCGCGGCATGGACGATCCGCACGCACGCGTCGTGGTCCGGGTTCCCCACCGCCCCGAACATCATGGTCCCGAGGCAGTGGGCACTGACCTCCATGCCGGTGCGGCCCAGACTGCGATATCTCATGGTCATGGGGCGGCACTCTAGGAGTTGGAGCGCGCTCCAGCGCAAGCCCCGCACGGCCGGGGCTGCCGGTCGGCCGGGCCCCGGGCCGGGCCCGCGACTCCCCCCATACGGGTCGCGGGTCCGGCCCGGCGGGCCCGGCAGGTCAGTCCGCGATCGGCAGGTAGACCCGGTTGCCGGTCGCCGCGAACTCGGCGGACTTCGCCGCCATGCCCGCCTCGATCTCACCCGCCTTCAGGTCGCCGCCGTGCTCGCGGCGGATGTCCTGGGAGATCTTCATCGAGCAGAACTTCGGGCCGCACATGGAGCAGAAGTGCGCCGTCTTCGCCGGCTCGGCCGGGAGCGTCTCGTCGTGGAACTCGCGGGCCGTGTCCGGGTCGAGGGCCAGGTTGAACTGGTCCTCCCAGCGGAATTCGAAGCGCGCGTCCGACAGGGCGTCGTCCCACTCCTGGGCGCCCGGGTGCCCCTTGGCCAGGTCCGCCGCGTGCGCGGCGATCTTGTACGTGATGACGCCGGTCTTGACGTCGTCGCGGTTGGGCAGGCCCAGGTGCTCCTTGGGCGTGACGTAGCAGAGCATCGCCGTGCCCCACCAGGCGATCATCGCGGCGCCGATGCCCGAGGTGATGTGGTCGTACGCCGGGGCGACGTCCGTGGTCAGCGGGCCGAGCGTGTAGAACGGCGCCTCCTCGCAGATCTCCTGCTGGAGGTCGATGTTCTCCTTGATCTTGTGCATCGGGACGTGCCCCGGGCCCTCGATCATCGTCTGCACGTTGTGGCTCTTGGCGATCTTGTTCAGTTCGCCCAGCGTCTTCAGCTCGGCGAACTGCGCCGCGTCGTTGGCGTCCGCGATCGAGCCGGGGCGCAGGCCGTCACCCAGCGAGTACGTCACGTCGTACGCCGCGAGGATCTCGCAGAGCTCCTCGAAGTTCGTGTAGAGGAAGTTCTCCTTGTGGTGCGCCAGGCACCACGCGGCCATGATCGAGCCTCCGCGGGAGACGATGCCGGTCTTGCGGCGGGCGGTCAGCGGCACGTACGGCAGCAGCACGCCGGCGTGGACCGTCATGTAGTCGACGCCCTGCTCGGCCTGCTCGATGACGGTGTCCTTGTAGATCTCCCAGGTCAGCTCCTCGGCCTTGCCGTCGACCTTCTCCAGGGCCTGGTAGAGCGGCACGGTGCCGATCGGCACGGGGGAGTTGCGCAGCACCCACTCGCGGGTGGTGTGGATGTTGCGGCCGGTGGAGAGGTCCATGACCGTGTCGGCACCCCAGCGGGTGGCCCAGGTCATCTTCTCGACCTCCTCCTCGATGGAGGAGGTGACCGCGGAGTTGCCGATGTTGGCGTTGACCTTCACCAGGAACCTCTTGCCGATGATCATCGGCTCGATCTCCGGGTGGTTCACGTTCGCGGGCAGCACGGCGCGACCTGCGGCGATCTCCTCGCGCACGACCTCGGGGGAGACGTTCTCGCGGATCGCGACGTACTCCATCTCGGGGGTGACCTCACCGCGGCGGGCGTACGCGAGCTGCGTGACGGCCTGGCCGCCCCGGCCGCGGCGCGGCAGGCGCGGACGGCCGGGGAAGACCGCGTCGAGGTTCTTGAGGCCGCCGCGCGGCGAGGTGTGCTTGATGCCGTCGTCCTCGGGGCGCACGGGACGGCCCGCGTATTCCTCGGTGTCGCCGCGGCCGATGATCCAGTTCTCGCGCAGCGGCGCCAGACCCCGCCGGACATCGGTCTCGATCTGCGGGTCGGTGTACGGACCGGACGTGTCGTAGAGCGTCACGTCCTTGCCGTTGGTGAGGTGGACCTGGCGAACCGGCACCCGGATGTCGGGGCGGGAGCCCGCCACGTAGCCCTTGTGCCAGCCCGGCTGGCGCTCGGTCCCGCCGTCGGCGTCCTGGCCGACGGCAGGCGTGCGTGCGTCCTGAATGGTCATGAGACCTGATCTCCCTACGCCGGCATTACCCGGTAACAGGTTCGGCGGTCGGCGCAGCCTCTTCCCGTACGCATGTCGTGCCTGCGTACGGTGATCAGCGCCCTCTCAGCCCGGTGCTCCGAGCTCCCGCGTTGTGCAAAGGTGCCACCACGCTAGCGTCATCTGTGGCGTGCTGAACAGTGGGCCCCCTCAACTCTTGCGATGATCAGCCAGTGACGTCCTCGACACAGCCCCCCGACGAGCCCGCCGAGCCCACGGGCCACACCGGCCACGGAGATGCCGACCACGGCCACGGTCACGCGCATGGCCATTCCCACGGCCACGGGCCTGCGGCTCCCGTCTCGAAGCACCTGCGCAAGGTCATCGCAGCCGTGCTGATCCCCTTCGCCACGGCCGTGTTCGTCGGCATGGCAGTGCTCTGGCCGGGCGGCGCCCCCGCACACGAGCGCTCCGGCGTGGGCTTCGACCGCCAGACCGAGCAGGGCCGGGTCGTTCGGCTCGAACAGGTCGACTGCAAATCCGTGAACGCCTCGCAGGTGCCGCCGACGGCCAACCCCTCGACACCGGAGGGCCGTGAGGCACAGGCCGCGCAGACCGGCCAGTGCAAGAAGGCCACCGTCGAGGTCGGCACCGGCCGCGACAAGGGCCGCACCTTCATCGAAATCGTCCAACCGGGGGCTCCCCGGCAGCTGGCGGACGGTCAGGAGGTGGTCGTGGCCTACGCCCCCGACGCCCCTCGGGACCTGCAGTACTCCGTGATCGACGTGAACCGCAAGATCCCGCTGGCGGTACTGGCGGGCATCTTCGCCCTGGTGGTGGTCCTGGTGGGGCGGATGCGCGGCCTGTTCGCGCTGATCGCCCTCGTCATCAGCTTCGCCGTGCTGACCCTGTTCATCCTGCCGGCGATCCTGCAGGGCTCGAATCCGCTGGTCGTCGCGATCATCGGGGCGAGTGCCATCATGCTGATCGCGCTCTACCTGTGCCACGGGCTGACCGCCCGCACCTCCGTCGCGGTCCTCGGCACGCTCGTCTCGCTGCTGCTGATCGGACTGCTGGGCTCGGTGTTCATCGACTGGGCGTTCCTCACCGGCAACACCGACGACAACACCGGGCTGATCCACGGGCTGTACCCGGACATCGACATGAGCGGTCTGCTGCTCGCGAGCATCATCATCGGATCGCTCGGCGTGCTCGACGACGTGACGGTCACCCAGACCTCGGCGGTCTGGGAACTCCACCACGCGGACCCGGCGATGGGGCCGCGGTCCCTGTACCGCGCGGCCATCCGCATCGGCCGCGACCACATCGCGTCGGTGGTCAACACCCTCGTGCTGGCCTACGCGGGCGCGGCCCTGCCCCTGCTGCTGCTGTTCTCGATCGCGAACAGCAGCGTGGGCGCGGTGGCCAACAGCGAGCTCGTCGCGGTGGAGATCGTACGGACCCTCGTGGGCTCGATCGGCCTGGTGGCCTCGGTCCCGGTCACGACGGCGCTCGCAGCGCTCGTGGTGTCCGCCGACCGGCCGGCGGGCGCGACCGCTACGACGGCGGCCCCGGGTACCGGGCGCGGGAACCGGGGCCGGGGCCGGCGGCGCAAGCGCTGAGTCCGGCTGTCAGCCGGCGTTCTGCTCGTTCTGCCGGGACTCGGCGAGGATCTTGTCGAGCGCCTCGTCGAGGCTCATCTCGAAGTCGCCGAGGCTGCGCTCCTGACCGAGTGGAACCAGCCGGTCGGTGCGGTCGAGGAAGGCGACCAGGGGTGCCGCACCGGCCCGGAAGAGGGCGCGGTCGCTGCCGACCTGGAGCCGGATGTGGACGTCGGACAGTTCCTCGGACGAGGCTGGGGCGATGTGGACGTCGCCTTCCCCGCACGGCTTGTTGATGCCGTCGAGCAGCAGCTCCCGCCCGAACGCCCAGGTCACCGGCGCGTCTCCGGGAAGGTGGAAGGTAAGCCGTACTGCGTACGGGTCGCCGGCGTCGTACCGGAGCTCCACCGGGATCCGGAACGAGAGCTCCTCGGAAACGAGGAAGCTCATCATGACCTCTGCCTGTACCGACTCGCGCATTGCCTACCCCGCTGTTGTGGAAGTGGCCAGGAATGACCCCCCGGAACCCCCTTGACAAGATTGGTGGAAGCGCTAGCGGATCACAAGGAGTGAGTTTTCAGATACTGATAGAGAAGGAGAGGGAGCTCAACAGCGCGCCTACTTCACTCCGTAGCCGATCGACCACCCATGGCAGTCTTTCCTGCTGATGGAAAGGGAGAGAAATGGCCATCGTCGCGGCAGCGTCGCCGGCGGTGATCGGGATGGCGGCGCACACCGTGCCCAGCGCGTACTCCTGACGCTCGGTCACGGGCTCCATGCGCCCCAGGGAACGGATCTTCTGCTCCAGGACACGCTGGTCCCGCACGGTGTAGGGGGTGATGGCTTCGACGGGATGGCGGTCGTAGTAGTCCCGGCGCGTCTCCTCGTCGAGCTGGGCCAGCAGGCACTGCCCGATCGCGTGCGCGTGGCCGGTCGCCCGGAAGTCGGCCCACTCTTCGACGGCCGGATCGGCCAGGGTGTCCGACACGCCCACGACCTCGATTTCACCCTCGCGGAAGACCGCGAAGTAGACGGGGGCCCCGACCGCGTCGCGGAAGTGCGCGAGCGAATCGAGGATCATGGTGCGACGTTTCTGCTGCAACCCGCCGGCCGCCAGCCGTCCGGCCGCGGCCCCGAGAACGAAAACGCCGCCCTCGCGGCGCAGATATCCCTCGTGCGTGAGCGTCCGCAGCAGGTGGTACGCGGTGGGGAGTGGGAGCCCGGCCTCACGCGCCAGCTGTTTCGCCGGGGCTCCCCCGGTATGGGACCCGGCTGCTTCGAGCAGCCTCAGCGCCCGCTGCACCGAGCCGATCAGTGTCGGCACACCGGCGTTGTGAACCGGAGACAAGGACTCACCCCCAGGCGTGGCGGCGGGCTGTGGAGCCCACCCGGCGGGGGCCGCCCCCGCGCATGCCGCGGTCCTGGGGCCGTGCTCGTTCCTGCGTGGCACGACCGCAGGTCGGAGCGGTCGTACCGGCGTTCGCACCCAGGGGGACGCGCAGACTGCACTCTAGCGACCGTGTCCCGCCCGGTGAGCGGCCCGAAGCCCCGTGTTAGGCCACCCGGGTTAACGCCCGGGCGGCCCGAACCGGGGCCCGTGAATCCCCGCTACCACTCGCGGGACGACGACTTCGCGCTGCTACCACCGAACTTCTTCACCAGGAAGACCAGGCCGGCGACCAGACCGACGAAGAGCAGCAGCTTGAAGGCGAACCCGATCAGGGCACCGAGAATGCTCGTGATGACGCCGCCGAAGACGAAGAGCACCAGAAGCGGGATCGCGACCCACTTCACCCACCAGGGCAGGCCTGCCAATGTCTCCCGGATGCCGTCCATGTCCTCGCCTCTTCCTCTTCCGCGTCCCCGTCGGTGACGTCCGTTTTCCTGCCTCCGATGCTAGGAGCACGCGCATGCGGACGGGGGCCCGCGAGCCCCCGGACTCCCCTGATCCTGCCCCTAGGGGGATCAGGGGTCCGACCCTCACCCGCGGCGCGGGTCACGCCTCCGGCGGGGAGAACACCACCAGCACCTTCAGGTCCTCGGAGATGTGGTGGAACTTGTGCGGCACGCCGGCCGGCACGTAGACGACGCTGCCGCGGGCCACTGTCGTCGTCTCCTCCCCGACCGTGATCGAGGCGCGGCCACTGACCACGAAGTACACCTCGTCCTGGCGGTGCGGCTGCTGCGGGTCGCTCTGGCCGGCGTCGAGTGCGTACAGCCCGACCGACATGTTCCGCTCGTGCAGGAACTGCAGGTAGGCGCCGTCGTTGGCGAGCCGCTCCGCTTCGAGCTCGTCCAGCCGGAAGGCCTTCATCGTCGTTGTGCCTCTCGTGTTCTCGCGGTCCGGAATCGGCGGATCCGCCGATATACCACCTGGATCTTCTCTGCCACGATCAGACACATGACGAATTTCGTAGTCAAGACGCTGGCGAACGCGGCCGCCCTCGCCGTCGCCATCTGGCTGGTGTCGGGCATCACGCTCGACGACGGAAGCCCCCTGGGGCGCCGAACGCTGACGCTGGTCCTTGTCGCCCTGGTCTTCGGCCTGGTCAACCTCATTGTCAAGCCGGTGGTGAAGCTCTTCTCGCTGCCGCTGTTCGTCCTCACCCTCGGACTGTTCACCCTCGTCGTGAACGCGCTGATGCTGCTCCTGACGTCGTGGCTCGCCCAGCTGTTCAACCTCAGCTTCCATGTCGACAACTTCTGGAGCGCGCTGCTCGGCGGCGTGATCATCTCCATCGTGTCCTGGGCCGTGAACCTGGCCCTGCCCGAGAAGAACTGAACGGAGCGACCGTGTACCGCGTGTGCTTCGTCTGCACGGGCAACATATGCCGCTCGCCCATGGCCGAGTCCGTGTTCCGCGCCCGTGTCACCGAGGCCGGACTCGACGGCTTGGTCGAGGTGGACAGTGCCGGAACCGACGGCTGGCACGAGGGGGACGCCGCGGACCCGCGCACCGTCACCGTCCTCGAGGCCGCCGGGTACGGGCAGAACCACCGGGCCCGGCAAATCCGCCCCTCGTGGTTCGCCGCCCTGGACCTCGTCATCGCGCTGGACGAGGGGCACCTGCGCACACTGCGGGCGCTGGCCCCCACCGCCGAGGACGCGGCAAAGGTCCGGCTGCTGCGGTCCTACGACCCGGCCGCGCCGGCCGAGGCCGACGTACCGGATCCCTACTACGGCTCCCTCGACGGATTCGAGGAGTGCCTGCGGCTCGTCGAGGCGGCGTGCCCGGGCCTGCTGGAGGCCGTGGAGGAGGCCCTGAACCCGAAGGAGCACGTCGCGTGACCGACCGCGCGAACGACCACGTCCCGGAAACAGTCCGGGAGACGGGCCCGGCGACAGCAGCGGCGGCGGAAGCCGGGACGGGCGACGGCACCCGGGCCGTGCGCGCCGGGCTGCCCGCGCCGGTGAAGAACGAACCGCCCCTGCCCGGCCCCGTCTTCGCCGCCCACTTCCACCTCCCCGGCGACGTCGCCGGCCCGTACACCTACGGCAGGGACACCAACCCGACCTGGACCCTGCTGGAGCGGGCCATCGGGGAGCTGGAGGCACCCGGCCGGGAGGGAGTGGACACCGTCGTCTTCGCCTCCGGCATGGCCGCCGTCTCCGCCGTCCTCTTCTCGCAGACCCGCGCCGGCGACACCGTCGTCCTTCCCGACGACGGATACCAGGCGCTGCCGCTGGTCCGGGAGCAGCTGGAGGCGTACGGGATCCGCGTCCGGACCGCCCCGACCGGCGGTGACGGCCAGCTCGCCGTCCTCGACGGAGCCAGGCTGCTGTGGATCGAGACGCCGTCCAACCCAGGGCTCGACGTGTGCGACGTACGGCGCCTGGCCGACTCGGCTCACGCGGGCGGCACCCTGGTCGCCGTCGACAACACCCTCGCCACCCCGCTCGGGCAGCGGCCGCTGGAGCTCGGGGCCGACTTCTCCGTGGCCAGCGGCACCAAGGGGCTCACCGGCCACGGCGACCTCCTCCTCGGCTACGTCGTCTGCCGCGATGCGGAGCTCGCCGCCGGAATCCGCCGCTGGCGCAAGATCATCGGAGCGATCCCGGGGCCCATGGAGGCCTGGCTCGCCCACCGCTCCCTGGCCACCATCCAGCTGCGCGCCCAGCGCCAGTGGGCCAACGCCCTGGCCGTCGCGGAGGCCTTGGCGGGCCGTTCCGAGGTGGCCGGGCTGCGCTACCCGGGACTGGCCTCGGACCCGTCCCACGCCACAGCCTCCCGACAGATGCGCGGATTCGGCTCGGTCGTCTCCTTCACTCTGCCCGACCGCGCCTTCGCCGAGCGGTTCCTGGCCGCGCTGCACCTCGTCGAGGACGCCACCAGCTTCGGCGGTGTGCGCTCCACGGCCGAGCGGCGGGGACGTTGGGGCGGCGACCCGGTCCCGGAGGGCTTCATCCGCTTCTCCGCCGGCGCCGAGGACACGGAGGACCTGGTCACGGACGTGCTGCGGGCCCTTGACGCCGCGGGGCCGGACCGGGGCTGAGCCGCCCTGCCGCCCGCGCGAAAGGCGGTCCGAGCCTCCCCCCTCCTGGCTCGGACCGCCCCGGGTTCCCGCGCGAAGAACCATGGCCTCAAGGCTAGTTGACCCAGCGTCAGAGTCCAATCACGGTAACGACAGGGGCCTATCGACATATTTATAGTTGAAGGCCCACCGAGAGGGGCCTCTCATGGACCTGGCCCTGCTGCGCACCTTCGTCGCCGTACACCGGGCCGGCTCGTTCACCCGTGCCGCCGCACTCCTCGGGCTGTCCCAGCCCGCCGTCACCTCCCAGATCCGCACCCTCGAACGCCAGCTGGGCCGGCCCCTGTTCCACCGGCGGGCGCGCGGGGTCACCCCCACCGCCGTCGGGGACGAACTCGCCCACAAGGCCGCTCCGCACCTCGACGCCCTCCTGCAGATCACCGAGGCCGAACGGGAGGTTGCCGGAGCCGCGCGCACGCTGCACCTGGCCGGCCCCCCGGAGTTCCTGTGCCTGCGCGTCCTGCCCGCCCTCGCGCCCCTCGTCGGCCAGGGCCACACCCTGCGGACCACCCTGCGGACCGGAGCCGAGGAGACCCTCGACGAACTCGCCGCCGGCCACCACGACCTCGTCGCCACCACCGCCCGCCCGCGGGGCGAACTCTTCACCGCCACCGCCCTGTGCGACGAGGAGCACGTACTGGTCGCCGCGCCCTACTGGGCCGCCCTGGTGGACCCGGACCGGCTCCGCGACAGCGGCCCCGCCACCCTCGACGGCATTCCGCTCGTCGAGGTCCACGAGAGCCTTCCGCTCGTCACCCGCTACTGGGCGGCCGTCTTCGAGACCCGGCCCGACACCGGGCAGCCCGATGCCGCCACCGTCGTCGTGCCCGACCTGCGGGCCGTACTCGAATGCGTCCGGGCCGGCGCCGGACTCGCCGTCCTGCCCCGCTACCTGTGCCAGAGCGCCCTCGACAGCGGGCAGATCATCGCCCTGCTGGAGCCCCCCGTGCCTCCCCTGCGGACCTGGTTCCTCGTCGTACGCACCGGGAGCCTCTCCCTGGCCCACCTCTCCCGCGCCCACGAGCGGCTGCTGCGCGCCGCCGCACAGTGGTAAGCATTCCGGTTCCGGCCCGTGGCGCGTTTCAGAGGCGCGGTCCTGGGCCACTCTTCTCCCATGACCGAACGTCCCGTGGTCAAACGCACCGCCCGCGCGATCCTGCTCGACGGTGACGACCTGATCCTCATCAAACGCACCAAGCCCGGCGTCGACCCCTATTGGCTGACCCCCGGCGGGGGAGTCGAGCCCTCGGACGAGACCGTCGTGGACGCCCTCCATCGGGAGGTCCACGAGGAGCTCGGCGCCAAGATCACCGATGTGGTGCCCTGCTTCGTCGACACCGTCGAGCACATCGCCGACGGGGGAGTGACCGGCGTGAAGGTGCAGCACTTCTTCGTCTGCCGACTCGCCTCGATGGACCCGGCCGAGCGGCACGGCCCCGAGGTGGACCAGCCGGAGGGGACGTACGAGATCGTGCGGGTGCCGTTCAGCCGGGTCGGCATCGCCGCCGTCCACCTCGTGCCGCTGTCCCTGCGCCACTACCTGGACGGCAACATCGAGGGTGTGCGCGCCATGCACGCTCCCGACCTGGGCTGATCCGGGCCTCCGGAAGACGGGCGGCCGCCGGTGTCAGCCGGCGCCCGCCAGCTCCTCGACCGCGTCATAGCGGATCCGCTCGCGGGGGATGCCGATCCGCTCAAGCTCGCCCACACCGCAGCGGATCATCGCCGGCGGCCCCGAGACGAAAGCGTCGTACGAGCTCCACGGGCCGTGCCGGCCGACCGCGTGCGGCAGCTGCCCCTCCAGCCCCCCGCCGACCACCGGGCGCACCGACAGCCACGGGTGCGAGCGCTGGAGCCCCAGCAGCGTGTCCTTGTCGTACAGGTCCCCGTCCGTGCGCGCCCCGAAGAAGACCTCCACCGGGCGCCGTTCGCCGTGCACCGCCACATCCTCGATCAGCGCCTTGATCGGGGCGATGCCGGTTCCGCCGGCCAGGCACAGCATCCCGTTGTCAGTGCTGTGGTCCACCACCATCGATCCGGCCGGCGGCCCGAGCCGCAGCACGTCGCCGGGGCGGGCGTGGCGTACGAGGGCGTTGGAGACCCAGCCGGCCGGGACAGCCTTGACGTGGAAGGACAGCAGGCCGTCGGGGCGGGGGGCCGAGGCGAACGAGTAGTGCCTCCAGACCCGCGGCCACCACGGGGTCTCCAGGCTCGTGTACTGACCGGCCAGGAAGGTGTACGGCAGGTCGGGGCGGACGGTCAGCACCGCGATGTCGGGCGTGCGCAGTTCGTGCGAGACCACCTCGGCGTGCCACCACGCCGGGGACTTCCGCTCGTCCTCGGCAGCAGCATCGATCATGATCTGGGAGATGGCGGTGTAGGCCCGCACCCACGCGGCCTGCGCCTGCGGCCCCCAGGTGTTCTGGGCGTACCGGGACAACGCCCCGATGAGGGCCTCGCCCACCACCGGATAGTGGCCCGCAAGCGTGCCGTACTTGCGGTGCCCGGTGCCCAGGCGCTGCAGGTAGGGCGTGAGGACCGCGGGGTTGTCGATGTGCTCGGCTGCGGTGAGGAGCGCCTTCAGCAGCCTGTCGCGCTGGGCGTCCATCGCGGCAGGGAACATGCCCCGTACCTCCGGGTGCCCGGCGAACACCAGGGCGTAGAAGTACGAGGTCACCCGGTCGGCAATGGGCGCGATCTCCTCCAGGGTCCGGCGGATGAGTACCGCGTCCGGGGAGGGCTCGGCCTGAATGCCCCCGGACGGTATCCGGACCGTCCCTCTGGCCGATCTGGTGGGCGGAGCGTCCATGCGGTGCCTCGCTTCGAACATCTCGGTCGGTAAAGCACGCCACGGCCTTTGAATCCGTGGTTCCGGGGCTCACAGACTGCCAGCCGACCCAGATACTCGCGGGGGAATGAAGAAATCCCCCGTTTCGAACCCACTTTCCTCTTAAGATGCCTCAACTCCCGGGCGCGCCGCGGCAACGAGCTGGTATGCGTCGCGCAGATCCCGCCCTTCGTAGACATGCGTGGCACGCTCGGCCAGAGCCGGCCGGGCGTTGACCGCCACCGATACCTGCACCGCGTCGAAGAGCACCGCGTCGGTCGCGGAGTCTCCGTACGCCACGCAGTCCGCCCGGTCGAGCCCGAACCGGGAGCACAGCCGGTCGGCCACGGTGACCTTGTCTTTCGGCGTCAGGATCCCGGTCACGTCCACGGGCCGGGTGAAGGGAACCTTGGGGAACACCGAGCCGTGGGCGGCGTGCGCACCCCACTCCAGCAGCAGCTCCACGAAGAACGACGGCGACAGCGAGATCACCGCGCAGTAGTCGCCCCGCTCCCGGATCTCCTGCCACACCTCCCGGATCCCGGCCAGCCAGGGCGCGCCGTCGAACGCCGCCCGGACATGCGCGGGCGTCAGCTCGGCCCACAGGGCGTGGGCTGCCACCGAGAACTCCTGGGGGCCGATCTCACGGGCTCCGAACGCGCGCTCCAACTCGGCGATCTCCGCGCCCAGGCCGAGCTGGCGGGAAAGCTCCACCGGCGCTGCCGAGCCGTACATCAGAGTGCCGTCGAGGTCAAAGAGGTGCAACAGCGTCATGAAAGTGCAGGCTAGCCGCTGGTTTCACGTGGAACGGTCTGTTTCACGTGAAACCGCGGTTTGGTTTCACGTGAAACATCGTGCGGTTTCACGTGAAACATCAGACCGATCGGCGCCGAACATCGCCCGAATTCCCCTGGACGCGTCCCCGTCGGTGATCCAATCTGGGCCCGTGACACCACCACACCTCACCGACCTGCCGATCCGTGCGCTGACGGTGGATGATCTCCACCGCTGCGCCGACCTCTCCGAAGACCGCGGGTGGCCGCGCGAGGACCACAAATGGGGCCTGCTCCTCGCCGCGGGCAACGGCTACGGGGTCGACGCCCCCGACGGGCGGGGACTCGCCGCCGCCTGTGTCGTCACCTCCTACGGGCACACGTCCGACAAGCCGGAACTGGCCGCCATCGGTATGGTCCTCGTGGCCGACCGCTACGCCCGCCGGGGCCTGGGCCGCCGCCTGATGACACACCTCTGCGACGACGTCCTCAAGGACATCCCGCTCACCCTCCACGCCACCCCGTACGGTCGCCCCCTCTACGAGGAGCTCGGCTTCACCGCCACGGGCCGGGCCGAGATGCTCCGGGGTACCTTCCGCCCCGACCCCGCGGCCCCGCGGCCGGCCAGCACCACGGTCAGGCCCGCAGCTGCCGAGGACATCTCACGGATCATCCGCCTGGACGCCGAGGTGTTCGGCGCCGACCGGACCCACCTCATCACGCGTCTCCCGGCCTTCTCGGACCGGCTCATGGTCGCCGAGGACAGCGCGGGCCACCTCACCGGCTACGCGGCGATCTGGCCCAATATGGAGACGCACGTGATCGGCCCGTTGATCGCCCGCGACACGGCCTGCGCCCAGGCTCTCGTCGCCGGCCTCGCCGCCACCACCAACAGGCCCCTGCGCACGGATGTCGACGTCCGCCATGAGGAGCTCGTCGGCTGGCTCAAGGAACGCGGGCTGGCCTCCGTCGCCTTCAACGCGGTCATGACCCGTGACATCCCCGGACTCCCCGGCGACTGGACCCGGCGCTGGGCCCCGCTCACCGTGGCCGCCGGCTGAGCAAGGAGCGCCTCATGTACGACACCACCGAACTCACCATCCGGCCGGCGACCGAGGAGGACCTGCCGGCCATCGTCGCGATGCTGGCCGACGATCCCCTCGGTGCCACGCGCGAATCCCCGGACGATCTCACGCCGTACCTTTCGGCGTACCGGCACTTGGCCGCGGACCCCCACCAGCATGTGGTCGTGGCGGTCCGCGACGGGCGGGTCGTGGGCACCCTCCAGCTCACCATCGTCCGGGGCCTGTCCCGCAAGGGGGCCACCCGTTCCATCATCGAAGGCGTTCGCGTCCACGCCGACGAACGCGGCAGCGGCTTGGGCACCCGTTTCATCGAATGGGCGATCGAGCAGTCCCGCCGGGAGGACTGCCACATGGTCCAGCTCACCTCCGACGTGACCCGCACCGACGCGCACCGCTTCTACGAGCGGCTCGGCTTCACGCCGTCCCACGTCGGTTTCAAGCTCGCTCTCTGATCGCTCACTGCGTCGATCGGGGCAAGAAGCCGGCCCGGCGGTGCGGCGGAACGGCGAGGCCGTCGGCGGCCGGGCACGGGGGGCGGACGGGGCATCGCCTGGCGGATGCCCGGCTCCCCCGGCCTGGCCGCGGAAGCGGCGGTGACGGCCTGGGGTCAGCCGATCCCCCGCCAGCCCTTCGGGTCCACCCCGCCGGGTACCGGGGCCTCGGGGTCGTACGGCTGCCGGGTGAACATGAACGACCCCAGGTCGAGGTGGCTCAGCGAGCCGTCGGCCCGCCGGACCACCCGCAGCGTCTCCCCCGCGTAATAGCCGTTCAGGCCCCGCCAGCTGCCGTCCGGCTCCGCCCGGAACCTGGCGGCCCGGCCCATCGCGCCCGCAGGGCCCAGTTCCAGCTCGCCGTTCGACCTCAGCCGGACCACGTGCGCCGCGGGACCCCAGTACCAGGGCCCGCACAGCTCCAGTGCCACCGGATCCGCCTCCTCGAACGGCTTCCACGGCTCCGGGAAGCGCGGTTCGGCGTCCGCGACGAGGGTCAGCAGCTCCGCGGCCACGGTCCCGACCGGCAGCCCCGACGTGCAGTTCGCCAGCACCACGGCCACCACGTCCTCGGCCTGGTTCAGCCACAGGCCGGCGACGAAGCCCGGAAGCGAGCCGCAGTGCCCCGCGAGCCGGCGCCCGCCGCTCTCCGTCAGCTGCACCCCCAGCCCGTACCCGAACTCGGCGATTCCCGGCTCGGGGGGCGCCGCGGCGACGGCCATCTCCCGGACGCTCGCGGCACCGAGCACCTGCTCGTCCCCGTGCAGAAGGAACTGCCCGAACCGCGCCAAGTCCCGCGTGGTGGACCACAGCTGACCCGCCGGGGCCATCAGGCCCAGGTCCTCCGGCGGCTCGGGCATCAGCACATCGGCCCACGGATGGACGGCCCAGCCGTCCGCGTACGGTGCCTGCGGCTGCACGGTCGTCCGGTCCAGACCCAGCGGCTCCAGCACCTCGGCGCGCAGCACCTCTTCCCACGGCTTGCCGCGCACCGCCTCGACGAGCGAACCCAGCAGTGTGTAGCCGGGGTTGGAGTAGTGGTGGCGCCAACCGGGCTCGAAGAGGAACGGCTCCGTCCCCAGGACGTCGGAGAGCTCCGGGCGCAGCGAGGCGGAGCTCCGCTCCCACCACTCGCCGGGCGTCTCCGCGGCCAACCCGCCCGCATGGGCGAGCAGCTGTCGGACGGTCACCTCTCCGGCTCCGGTCCCGGGCAGGTGCTTCTCCAGAGGGTCGCCGAGCGCCAGCAGACCCTCGTCGCGCAGCCGCATCACCAGGACGGCGGTGAAGGTCTTGGTGATCGACCCGATCCGGTACTGCACGTTCCCGTCCGGGCCGTGCCCGTCGGCCGGGCTCCGGGACCCCTCCCAGACCAGGGCGCCTCCCCGCGCCACGGCGGCGACCACCGAGGGCGCCCGGCCCTCGTTCTGGGCGACGGCGATCCGGTGCCCGAGGGCACGCCGGGTGGAGGGAAGCAGGTCCAGGTCTTCAGGCAGGGCGTCCATGCCCGGATGCTACGTGTTGGCCATGTCCACGAACCGCGAATAATGGCCCTGGAAGGCGACCGTGATCGTCGCCGTGGGACCGTTTCGGTGCTTGGCCACGATCAGGTCGGCCTCGCCCGCACGCGGCGACTCCTTCTCGTACGCGTCCTCGCGGTGCAGCAGGATCACCATGTCGGCGTCCTGCTCGATCGAGCCCGACTCACGCAGGTCGGAGACCATCGGCTTCTTGTCGGTGCGCTGCTCGGGACCACGGTTCAGCTGGGACAGCGCGATCACGGGCACCTCGAGCTCCTTGGCCAGCAGCTTGAGGTTTCGGGACATGTCCGAGACTTCCTGCTGGCGGCTCTCGGGCCGGCGGGAGCCGCCCGACTGCATCAGCTGGAGGTAGTCGATGACCACCAGGGCGAGGTTGTTGCGCTGCTTCAGGCGCCGACACTTCGCCCGGATCTCCATCATCGACAGGTTGGGGGAGTCGTCGATGTACAGCGGGGCGGCGGAGACGTCCGGCATACGGCGGGCCAGCCGGGTCCAGTCGTCGTCCGTCATCGTCCCGGAGCGCATGTGGTGCAGGGCGACGCGGGCCTCTGCGGACAGCAGGCGCATCGCGATCTCGTTGCGTCCCATTTCGAGGGAGAAGATCACGCTCGGCAGGTTGCTCTTGATGGAGCAGGCACGGGCGAAGTCCAGCGCGAGCGTCGACTTGCCCATGGCGGGGCGGGCCGCGATGACGATCATCTGGCCCGGGTGCAGGCCGTTGGTGAGCGAGTCGAGGTCTGTGAACCCGGTCGGGACGCCGGACATCTGGCCGCTGCGCGAGCCGATGGCCTCGATCTCGTCGAGCGCGCCCTCCATGATGTCGCCGAGGGGCAGGTAGTCCTCGGAGGTCCGCTGCTCGGTGACGGCGTAGATCTCGGCCTGGGCGCTGTTGACGATCTCGTCGACGTCGCCGTCCGCCGCGTATCCCATCTGCGTGATCTTTGTACCGGCGGCGACGAGGCGACGCAGGACCGCGCGCTCGTGGACGATCTCCGCGTAGTACGAGGCGTTGGCCGCCGTGGGCACCGACTGGACCAACGTGTGCAGGTACGAGACGCCGCCGACCTTGCCGATCTCGCCGCGCCGGGTCAGCTCGGCGCCGACCGTGATCGGGTCGGCGGGCTCGCCCTTGGCGTAGAGGTCGAGGATGGCCTGGTAGATGGTCTCGTGCGAGGGCCGGTAGAAGTCGTGGCCCTTGATGATCTCGACGACGTCCGC
The DNA here is from genome assembly GCF_044769385.1 of Streptomyces sp. NPDC090445. Taxonomy (NCBI): domain Bacteria; kingdom Bacillati; phylum Actinomycetota; class Actinomycetes; order Kitasatosporales; family Streptomycetaceae; genus Streptomyces; species Streptomyces sp. NPDC090445. The sequence goes on from NZ_JBIVXV010000007.1 coordinate 181,843, forward strand.
GATGGCGTCCTTGGACAGCAGCATGCCGCCGAGCACCGACTGCTCGGCGTCGAGGTCCTGCGGCGGAACGCGCTCGAAGCCGCCGCCGTCCCAGGAGCCGCCTTCGCGTCCCCGCTCGTGCTGCTCGTCCCCACGGCCGCGGCTGTCGGCGCCGCGGCGCGAGCGGGTGGGCAGACGGTCGCCCGGACCGCTGTCGGCCCAGGGGTCGTCCATGGGCTCGGGCATACTCACCGGCCCGCCTCCTCACGTCCGCAGTGCGGACCTCACCATGCCATTCTCGCCGGGGCACGGCTCTGACATTTGGGACACCCGGGACGGCAGTCGGCCGGTCGGGCAACGCACAACGGTAGGGCCGGGAGCGGCGTCAGCCAATCTTGTTATCCACAGGCTGTGTGGATGAGATGTGGATGACGGACCCAATGCTGTGGGTAACTCGCCTGAAGCTGTGCACGGACCGGGGGACGACGCTGTGGACAAAATCACCTGACCCACCCAACCACCAGCCCTGACCTGCACATCCTCCCTCCATTGCCTGTGGGGGAGAAATTTCTTGGCCGCAGTCCCGAGATCGCCTCCGACAGGGTGCCGAGAGCACTGGAACCGACCGTTCAGTAAGGATCACAACCCGATTGCGTCTGTTACCTGTGGAAGATTAGATTGAGCACATGACACAGGCCCTGGACACCCCGAAGGCTCCACCGGGCCGGCACGACCGAGAGATCCTGTCTCTGGCCGTGCCGGCCTTCGGCGCGCTTGTCGCAGAACCCCTCTTCGTGCTGGCCGACAGCGCCATCGTCGGGCACCTCGGCACCTCCCAGCTGGCCGGACTCGGCGTCGCCGCCGCCCTCCTGACGACCGCCGTCAGCGTGTTCGTCTTCCTCGCCTACGCCACCACCGCGGCCGTCTCCCGCCGCGTCGGCTCGGGCGACCTGGGAGCCGCCCTCCGGCAGGGCATGGACGGCATCTGGCTCGCCCTCCTCCTGGGCGCGGCCGTCGTCGCCCTCGCGCTCCCCACAGCACCCTGGCTGGTCTCGGCCTTCGGCGCCTCCGACACCATCGCCCCCTACGCGATCACCTATCTGCGGATTTCGGCGTTCGGCATCCCGGCCATGCTCGTGGTCCTGGCAGCCACGGGCGTGCTCCGCGGCCTCCAGGACACCCGGACCCCGCTGTACGTGGCCGTGGCTGGCTTCGCCCTCAACGCCGTTCTCAATGTCGCTCTGGTCTATGGAGCCGGCCTCGGCATCGCGGGCTCCGCCTGGGGTACGGTCATCGCCCAGTGCGCCATGGCCGCCGCCTACCTCTACGTGGTGATCCGCGGGGCCCGGAAGCACGGAGCCTCACTGCGTCCCGACGCGGCGGGCATCCGCGCCTGCGCCCAGGCCGGCGTACCGCTGCTGATCCGTACCCTGTCCCTGCGAGCCGTCCTGATGATCGCGACCGCCGTGGCCGCCCGGCTCGGCGACGCGGACATCGCCGCCCACCAGATCATCCTCGCCCTGTGGAGCCTGCTCGCCTTCGCTCTGGACGCGATCGCCATTGCCGGGCAGGCGATCATCGGCCGCTACCTGGGAGCCGGCGACGTCGGGGGCGCCAAAGCCGTCTGCCGCCGCATGGTGCAGTGGGGGATCGTCTCCGGTGCCGTCCTCGGCGCGCTGGTGGCTGTGGCCCGCCCCCTGATCGTGCCGTTGTTCACCACCGACCCGGTGGTGGAGGAGGCCCTGCTGCCCGCTCTGCTGGTCGTGGCCGTGTCCCAGCCCGTCGCAGGGGTGGTCTTCGTCCTCGACGGGGTCCTGATGGGCGCGGGCGATGGACGCTATCTGGCCTGGGCCATGCTGACGACGCTCGCCGTGTTCGCCCCGGCCGCCCTGCTCGTGCCGGCCGTCGGCGGCGGGCTCACGGCACTGTGGTGGGCCATGACCCTGATGATGCTGGTCCGGATGGTGACCCTCCAGCTGCGCGCCCGCTCCGGCCGATGGGCGGTCGCCGGCGCGACCCGCTGAGTCCCGGACCGATGTTTCACGTGAAACACGGCTCCGTCCGACGCCCCGCCCGCTGACGGCAGCAATGACGAAGGGCCGCACCCGGCGGGGTGCGGCCCTTCATGCGCAGCACTTAGGCGGCGACGACCTCGACGCCCACGTTCGCGGCGACCTCGGCGTGCAGACGCACGGAGACCTGGTACGAACCGAGGGTCTTGATCGGGGCAGCCAGCTCAACGCGGCGCTTGTCGACCTTCGGACCACCGGAAGCCTCGATCGCCGTGGCGATGTCGGCCGGGGTCACGGAGCCGAAGAGGCGGCCGGCGTCACCCGAGCGGGTGGCCAGACGGACCTTCGTGCTCTCGAGCTGGGCCTTGACCTCGTTGGCCTGCTCGATGGTCGCGATCTCGTGGATCTTGCGGGCGCGGCGGATCTGCGCCACGTCCTTCTCGCCACCCTTGGTCCAGCGGATCGCGAAACCACGCGGGACCAGGTAGTTGCGAGCGTAGCCGTCCTTGACGTCAACGACGTCGCCGGCGGCACCGAGGCCCGAGACCTCCTGGGTCAGGATGATCTTCATTAGTCGGTCACCCTTTCCTTATCGCGCGGTGGACGTGTAGGGCAGCAGCGCCATCTCACGGCTGTTCTTCACGGCCGTGGCGACGTCACGCTGGTGCTGCGTGCAGTTGCCGGTGACGCGGCGGGCACGGATCTTGCCGCGGTCGGAAATGAACTTCCGCAGCATGTTCGTGTCCTTGTAGTCCACGTACGCGGTCTTGTCCTTGCAGAATGCGCAGACCTTCTTCTTCGGCTTGCGCACAGGCGGCTTCGCCATGGTGTCTCTCCTGTGTGATCAAGAAGTGGGGGTGCGAGCTTCCCTAGAAGGGAGGCTCGTCCGAGTAGCCGCCGCCGGAGTTTCCACCCCAGCCACCGCCGCCACCCTGCTGGCCGCCGGCCGGCGCGCTGGACGCCCACGGGTCGTCGGAGGGACCTCCGCCGCCCTGCGGACCGCCGCTGGGGGCTCCGCCCCAGCCGCCGCCACCGCCGCCACCGCCCTGCTGGCCGCCGCCGTACCCACCCTGGCCACCGCGGCCGGTGGTCTTGGTGACCTTGGCCGTGGCGTTCTTCAGGCTGGGACCGACTTCCTCGACGTCCAGCTCGAAGACCGTGCGCTTGACACCCTCACGATCCTCGTACGACCGCTGCCTCAGTCGGCCCTGCACGACAACGCGCATGCCTCGCTGAAGGGACTCGGCGACGTTCTCCGCCGCCTGCCGCCACACCGAGCAGGTCAGGAACAGGCTCTCGCCGTCCTTCCACTCGTTCGTCTGACGGTCGAAGGTGCGGGGGGTGGACGCGACACGGAACTTCGCGACCGCCGCACCCGAGGGGGTGAAGCGCAGCTCGGGGTCGTCGACGAGATTGCCGACGACCGTGATGACGGTCTCGCCTGCCATGGATGAACCTCTCGGCGGGGATTTGCTGCTGGCTGCTGTGCTACTCGAACCCGATTACCGCTGAACCGAGGTTCAGTGGGTCTCGGGGCGGAGGACCTTGGTCCGGAGAACCGACTCGTTCAGGTTCATCTGGCGGTCGAGCTCCTTGACGACCGCAGGCTCGGCCTGCAGGTCGATGACCGAGTAGATGCCCTCGGGCTTCTTCTTGATCTCGTAAGCGAGACGACGACGGCCCCAGGTGTCGACCTTCTCGACCTTTCCGTTGCCCTCGCGGACGACGGAGAGGAAGTTCTCGATCAGGGGGGCGACAGAGCGCTCCTCGAGATCGGGGTCGAGGATGACCATCACTTCGTAGTGACGCATGTGGAACCCACCTCCTTTGGACTCAGCGGCCACGGTCGTTCCGTGGCAGGAGGGTCGTGATGCGTGCCGCACGGCGTCTGAGAGCAGACACCGCGCAGACCGTACAGACTACCCCGCCGCCTCCTTCCGGTTGAAATCCGGCGCAGGGGGGCCACAATTTGTAGGCATCGGGTGTGCTCGGTGCTATGCCCCGGCCCGGAGGCAGGCCCGCAGCACCGGTCCGCTTCAGCCAGGAGGTGCCTTCCGATGGCACAGGCAATGCGCTCGCAGCCCTCCATCTCGCTCCTCGCGACCGACGGCAAGCCCCATCCGCTGCAGGACACGCTGATGGCGATCACGCTCGTCTGCGGCGCCGTGGCATGCATCACAGCGTTCTTCGACAATCTGCACCTGCTCACCTCGTGGTCCGGACTGGTCGGGATCCTGACCGGCGCATACGGACAGTTCATCTCGGAAACGACACGCGAGCGCTTCGCGCTGATCATCGGCCTTGGCGCATCAGGGCTCGGCTTCTATCTCGGCATGGCCCACGGCGGGCTCTTCGGGGGACTGCTGGGCTGACCGGGGAACCTCCGCGACAGGGCGCCGGCCCCCCGACCGGCCCGGATACGGCCCGTCCCCCAGAAGGGTGGCGCCCTTGTCGCAGTAGGCTTCGCGCCATAGCCAGCGAAGCCGCCGGAGGAGACGCCCCGCATGAGCCTGTCCCTGAGGACCATCAGCCGAGAGCAGCATCTGGGTTATCTCCAGAGCCTGCCCTCGGCTAGTCATTGCCAGGTCCCGGCGTGGGCCGACGTGAAGAACGAGTGGCGGTCGGAGAACCTCGGATGGTTCAACGAGCACGACGAACTCGTCGGTGCCGCGCTCGTGTTGTACCGCCAGCTGCCCAAGGTGAAGCGGTACCTCGCGTACCTGCCCGAGGGCCCCGTCATCAACTGGTTCGCCCCGAATCTGGAGGAGTGGCTCCAGCCGATGCTGGCGCACCTCAAGCGCCAGGGTGCCTTCACCGTGAAGATGGGCCCGCCCGTCGTCATCCGCCGCTGGAACTCCGCCGCCATCAAGGCCGGCATCCAGGACCCGAACGTCAAGCGCCTGCGTGACGTGGAGGCCTCGCACATCGAGCCCCGCGCCTTCGAGGTGTCCGACAAGCTGCGCCGCATGGGCTGGCAGCAGGGCGAGGACGGTGGCGCCGGCTTCGGCGACGTCCAGCCCCGCTACGTCTTCCAGGTGCCGCTCGCCAACCGCTCGCTGGACGACGTCCTCAAGGGCTTCAACCAGCTGTGGCGCCGCAACATCAAGAAGGCCGAGAAGGCCGGCGTCGAGGTCGTCCAGGGCAGTTACGAGGACCTGGAGACCTGGCAGCACCTGTACGAGATCACGGCCGTGCGCGACAAGTTCCGCCCGCGCCCGCTCAGCTACTTCCAGCGCCAGTGGACGGCCCTCAACTCCGAGGACCCCAACCGCATGCGGCTGTACCTCGCCAAACACGAGGGCGAGGCGCTGGCCGCGGCCACGATGATCACCGTCGGCCAGCACGTCTGGTACTCGTACGGCGCGTCGGCCAACCACAAGCGCGAGGTGCGGCCCTCGAACGCGATGCAGTGGCGCATGCTGCGCGACGCGTACGCGCTGGGCGCGAGCGTCTATGACCTGCGCGGTATCAGTGACACGCTGGACGAGAACGACCACCTCTTCGGCCTGATCCAGTTCAAGGTCGGTACGGGCGGCGAGGCCGTCGAGTACGTCGGCGAGTGGGACTTCCCGCTCAACAAGATGCTGCACAAGGCGCTCGACATCTACATGTCGCGTCGCTGACCGGCTGCACCCCCACCACCGCACTGCTGCTTCACGCAGCCATTCCAGAGAGGCTCCGGACGGGCATGGCGCTCACGCTCTACGTCGACACCGCACGCTGGCGTGCGCACCACAAGCAGATCCAGGACCGGTTCCCCGGTCTGATCCCGGTCTGCAAGGGCAACGGCTACGGCTTCGGCCACGAGCGGCTGTCCGAAGAGGCGACCCGGCTGGGCGCGGACATCCTCGCCGTCGGCACGACGTACGAGGCCGCCAGCATCAAGGACCTCTTCAGCGGCGACCTGCTCGTCCTCACCCCGTTCCGGCGGGGTGAGGACCCGGTCCCGCTGCCGGACCGGGTGATCCGCTCCGTGGCCTCGCTGGACGGGGTCCGCGGCCTGGTCGGCGCCCGTGTGGTCATCGAGTGCATGAGCTCGATGCGCCGCCACGGCATCTCCGAGCAGGACCTGGGCCAGCTGCAGGCGGCGATCGAGGACGTGCGGCTGGAGGGCTTCGCCCTGCACCTCCCGCTGGACCGCCCGGACGGCTCGGACCCGGTCGAGGAGGTCATCGGCTGGATGGACCGGCTGCGCGCGGCCCGTCTGCCGCTGCACACCATGTTCGTCAGCCACCTGAAGGCCGAGGACCTGGCCCGGCTGCAGCAGCAGTTCCCGCAGACCCGCTTCCGGGCCCGTATCGGCACCCGGCTGTGGCTCGGGGACCACGAGGCGACCGAGTACCGCGGAAGCGTCCTGGACGTCACCCGGGTGGCCAAGGGCGACCGGTTCGGCTACCGGCAGCAGAAGTCCGCCTCCGACGGCTGGCTCGTCGTGGTGGCGGGCGGCACCTCCCACGGCGTGGGCCTGGAGGCCCCCAAGGCCCTGCACGGTGTCATGCCGCGCGCCAAGGGCGTGGCCCGGGCCGGCCTGGCCACCGTCAACCGGAACCTTTCGCCCTTCGTGTGGGCCGGCAAGCAGCGCTGGTTCGCCGAACCGCCGCACATGCAGGTCTCGATCCTGTTCGTGCCGTCTGATGCGCCCGAGCCCCACGTCGGCGACGAGCTCGTGGCGCACCTGCGCCACACGACGACGCAGTTCGACCGGATCGTCGACGCCTGAGCCCGAACCGAACCGAGCCGGGCGCTCAAGGCCGCCCGGCCGGGCCGGTTCGGGGCCGAGGCCGTCAGTCCCCGGGGGCCATGCCCCAGCGGACCCGCTGTCCCTCCGAGGGCGCCGCTTCCCGCGGCGCCCTCGCCGCGTCCGAGAGCACGAACACGTCCTCGGCCCCGTCCAGGACTCCTCCGGAGGGGTCGTCCGACCCGTCGCGGCGTACGACGTCCCGCTCGGGCAGCAGGATGTCGCGCACGACGACCGCGCACAGGTAGAGCGTGCCCAGCAGATGGGCGGCGATCGCCACCTGGTAGCCCTCCGTGGGCAGGCCCTGGTGCTTGTCCCCGCTGGTCGTGTAGGCCAGGTAGAACCAGATCCCGAGGAAGTACACGACCTCGGTGGCCTGCCAGACGAGGAAGTCCCGCCAGCGCGGCCGGGCCAGCGCCGCGAGCGGGATGAGCCACAGCACGTACTGCGGCGAGTAGACCTTGTTGGCCAGGATGAAGACGGCCACGACCAGGAAGGCCAGCTGCGCGAAGCGCGGGCGGCGGGGCGCGGTGAGCGCGAGCAGGCCGATGGCCGCGCACAGCAGCAGTGTCAGGCCCGTCGCATAGGTGTTGGCGTCGGTCAGGGGGTTGCCGGAGCGCTGGGAGATGAGCAGCCACACCGAGCCGAAGTCGATCGGCCGCTCCTGGCTGAACGTGTAGAACTTCTGCCAGCCGTCCCAGGCGAACAGCATGACGGGCAGGTTCACCACGAGCCAGGAGGCGGCCGCTCCGAGGACCGCCGCCCCGAACGCACGCCACTTGCCGGCCCGCCAGCACAGCACGAACAGCGCCCCGAGCAGCAGAACGGGGTAGAGCTTCGCCGCGGTGGCCAGGCCGACGAGGACGCCGAAGAGCAGGCTGCGGCCACGGGACCACATGAGCATGGCCGCGGCGGTCAGGGCGATGGCCAGCAGGTCCCAGTTGATCGTCGCGGTGAGCGCGAAGGCGGGCGCAAGGGCGAAGAGCAGCGCGTCCCAGGGCCGGCGGCGGTGGGTGCGGGCGACACACACGGCGATGACGGCCGCGCAGGCCATCAGCATCCCGGCGTTGACCATCCAGTACATCTGCTCGCGGTGCTGCATGGAGCCGCCGCCCGGGGTCAGCCAGGACGCGACCTCCATGAACAGGCCGGTGAGGACGGGGTACTCGAGGTACTCCATGTCGCCCGGCAGCCGGTCGAAGTACGGCGTGAGGCCGTCCGCGAAGCCGCGCGCGACGAAGAGGTGCGGGATGTCGGAGTAGCAGGCGTGAGTGTACTGGGACCCGGCGCCCCGGAACCACGCCCAGTCGTAGCAGGGCAGCTTCTGCACCATGCCGAGGGCGAACATCCCGAGGGCGACCAGCACCACGACGCGGACCGGGTGCAGCCAGTGGCCGCCCAGCCTGGCGTGGCGGCCGATGGGACCGCCGATGAACTCGCTGCCCGCCGCGGCGACCTCGTCCTGCTGTGTGGGCAGTACGGGCCGGTCCTCCTGCACCTTCGTCATGCGCTCATCCTGCCGTACGGCGCCGGACACGCGGGAGGGCCGCCGCGACGGACGCGGCGGCCCTCCTCCGGCCAGGGGACGGGGCGGGGTCAGCCCCCGTCCATGAAGGATCCCCAGCTGGTGCTGCCACCGGGGCGGCCCGGCTTGCCCGACGGGGTCGGGGACGGCGATCCGGTGGATCCGCCGCCGCCGTCGACGCCGCTGTTGGTGCTGCCGCCGCTGTCGGGAATGCAGTACAGCTGCCACGGCTTGCAGGACGGCTTGCCGCCCCTGGAGGGCGACGGGGACGGGGACAGGGACGTCGACGGGGACGGGGACACCGACATGGACGGCGAGGACGAGACGGAGGGGCTCGGCGAGGGGGCGCCGGCGCCGTCCGCGATCACACCGATCGGGTCGGGCTCCGGGAAGTCCTTGACCGGGGCGTCCTTGAGCGCTTCCTTCATGTAGGCGGTCCAGATCACGGCGGGGATGTCGCCACCGTGGATGGAGTCGGTGCCGCCCACGCCCTTCATGGAGATCAGCTTCTTGTCCGGCGAGTTCGGGTCGGTACGGAAGAGCGTGACCGAAGTGGACAGCTCCGGGGTGTAGCCGACGAACCAGGCCGACTTGTTGAAGTCGGTGGTACCGGTCTTGCCGGCTGCCGGCCGGCCGAGCCTCTTGGCCTTGGTGCCGGTGCCCTTGTCCACGACGTTCTCGAGCACCTTGGTGACGTTGTCGGCGATGGAGTCGTCCATCGCCCGCTGCTCCTTGGGCGGCTCGAAGCCGGGCAGGTCCTTGCCGTCCTTCTGCACGCTGCGCACGGAGAACGGCTCGCGGTGGACGCCGGACGCCGCGAAGGTGGCGTAGGAGTCGGCCATGCGGATGGCGCTCGGGGTCGAGGTGCCCAGGGCGAACGAGGCGTCGTTGTTCGGGTTCATCGAGTCGTCGAGGATGCCCGTGGCCTTGGCCACCTGGCGGACCTTGCTGTGGCCCACGTCGAAGACGAGCTGCGCGAACGGCACGTTGATGGACTTCTCCATCGCCTCGTTGAGGGTCACGTAGCCGTAGGGGTACTCGCTCTCGTTCTTCTGCTTGAACGGCTTGCCCGCGTTGTCGCGCAGCGGCTTGCCGTCACGGTTGTTGATCACCGTGAGGTCGTTGGCCATGTACTTGCTGTCGGGCGAGATGCCCTGGCCCTTGGAGTTCTGGGTGCCGTACTCCATCGCCGCCGCCAGCACGTACGGCTTCCAGGTCGAGCCGACCGGGACACCGATGGTGTTGGCGTTGTTGCTGAAGTACTTCTTGTCCATGCCCGGGCCGCCGTACAGGGCCACGATCGCGCCGGTCTTGACGTCCACCGAGGCCGCGCCGAACTGGACGAAAGTGTCGTGCTCGGGCCGGGCCTTCTCGTCGAGGAAGTCGTTGCGGGTCTCATCGACCGCCTTGGTCAGGGCGTCCACCTTCGGCTTCTGGAAGGTGGTCTTGATCTGGTAGCCGCCCCGGGCCATCTGCTCGGGGGTGATCTTGGCGACCTTCATGACGTACTGCTTGGCCGTCTCGACCAGGTAGCCGGTCTGGCCGGAGAGGCTGCGGGCCTGCTCGGAATCGACGAGCTTGGGGAACTCCTTGAGCTGGTCCCGCTCCGACTTCTGCATGCGGCCGACGGCGACCTCGCGGTCCAGCACCCACGCCCAGCGCAGGTGGGCGCGCTTGGCGTTCTCCTCGGGGGTGGCCGCGGGCCCGACGCCGCCGTCCGGGTTGTAGAGGTTGGGGCCCTTGAGCACGGAGGCCAGGAAGGCGCTCTCGGAGGGCGTGAGGTCCCAGCAGTCCTTGCCGAAGTAGGCGCGCGCCGCGGCCTGGATGCCGTAGGCGTCGCGCCCGTAGTAGGCGGTGTTGAGGTAGCCGGCCAGGATCGTGTCCTTCTCCTCGGACACGCCCAGCCTTATCGAGATGAAGAGCTCGGTGACCTTGCGCTTCAGCGTCTGGTCGGAGTCCAGGTACGTGTTCTTCACATACTGCTGGGTGATGGTCGAGCCGCCCTGGGTGGATCCGCCCGTGGCCATGTTCCACACGGCGCGGGCGATACCCATGGGGTCGATGCCCTTGTCCGTCTCGAAGGACTCGTTCTCCGCGGCGATCACTGCGTTCTGCATCGACTTGGGGATCTTGTCGATGGGCACGATCTGGCGGTTCATCGTGCCGCCGGTGGCGACCATCTGGGTGCCGTCGTCCCAGAAGAACACGTTGTTCTGGGCCTTCGCGGCGAGGTTCGGGTTGGGCGTGCTCACCGCGGCGATGCCGATGCCGGCCCCTGCCGTGATGACGGCGAAGAAGCCCAGGGCCGTGCCGCCCACCAGCTTCCATGACGGGACGAAGCGCTGCCAGCCCTCCTTGTCGGAGCGCGGGTAGTTGATGAACCGCTTGTCAGGGCGGCCCGTTCCGCGCCCCTGGGTTCCGGATCCGCGCTGGGCTGCCCGGCGCGCCTCTGCACGGCTGCCATGGCCGCGGGGGTCTGCGTACGGTCCGCTGTACGACGCTGTGGGGACGTCGCGCGCGGGCCCTGCCCCCCGTCCGGGGCGCTGCTGGGCGGCCCGGCGGGCAGCAGCACGTCCGCTGCCCTCGGGCTGCGGCGGTTTGCGGCGGTGCTCGCTCATCGAACGACTACTCCTCGGGCAGGCGAGTGGCCTGGAAGCGGCTGGTGAATTCCGGTTCCCCCTGTGTCCTGCCGCAAAGACTACGCACGCTCAAAACCCGAACAGTGCCGAAGTTCACCCCAAAACAGGCAAGTCGCATCCTGCGAATCAGTGATGTGATGCCGGTCACGAGATCGCGACTTGTCGCCGGTGACCACCCGTTCTATCGTCTGGATGTATCGAGCCGATACATCAGCTCGGTATAAAAACTCAGAGGCGAAGGAGGCAGGCGGATGAGCAGGCGCTCAGGCATCCTCGAGTTCGCCGTCCTCGGCCTGCTTCGCGAGGCCCCCATGCACGGCTACGAGCTGCGCAAGCGGCTCAACACCTCGCTGGGGGTGTTCCGGGCGTTCAGCTACGGGACGCTCTACCCCTGCCTCAAGACGTTGGTCGCCAACGGCTGGCTGGCCGAGGAGCCGGGCAACGCCCCGGAAGACGCCCTCGCCGCTTCACTCGCAGGGCGCCGCGCCAAGATCGTCTACCGGTTGACGGCGGCCGGCAAGGAGCACTTCGAGGAGCTCCTGTCCCGCACGGGCCCCGACACGTGGGAAGACGAGACCTTCGCCGCCCGGTTCGCCTTCTTCGGCCAGACCGAGCGGGACGTGCGCATGCGGGTCCTCGAAGGCCGCCGCAGCCGGCTCGAGGAGCGTCTGGAGAAGATGCGCGCCTCGCTCGCCCGCACACGGGAGCGCCTCGACGACTACACGCTTGAGCTGCAGCGGCACGGAATGGAGTCCGTGGAGCGCGAAGTGCGCTGGCTGAACGAGCTCATCGAGAGTGAGCGGGCGGGACGGGATCTGAGACGACCCGGTCCGCCCGACGAAACCGCAAAGTGAGGCCTGCACCTCGCAGGCCTCGTCCGAGAACAAACAGGGAGCAACCGGAATGGGTTCGGTTCGCGTAGCCATCGTCGGCGTGGGCAACTGCGCCGCCTCGCTGGTGCAGGGCGTCGAGTACTACAAGGACGCCGACCCGGCGTCCAAGGTCCCCGGGCTGATGCACGTCCAGTTCGGCGACTACCACGTCGGTGACGTCGAGTTCGTCGCCGCGTTCGACGTCGACGCGAAGAAGGTCGGCCTCGACCTCTCGGACGCCATCGGCGCCAGCGAGAACAACACCATCAAGATCTGCGACGTTCCGCCCTCCGGCGTGACCGTCCAGCGCGGCCACACCCTGGACGGCCTGGGCAAGTACTACCGCGCGACGATCGAGGAGTCGTCCGAGGCCCCGGTCGACGTGGTCCAGATCCTCAAGGACCGCGAGGTCGATGTTCTGGTCTGCTACCTGCCCGTCGGCTCGGAAGAGGCGGCGAAGTTCTACGCCCAGTGCGCCATCGACGCCAAGGTCGCCTTCGTCAACGCCCTCCCGGTCTTCATCGCCGGCACCAAGGAGTGGGCCGACAAGTTCACCGAGGCCGGTGTCCCGATCGTCGGCGACGACATCAAGTCGCAGGTCGGCGCCACCATCACGCACCGCGTGATGGCGAAGCTGTTCGAGGACCGCGGTGTCCGTCTTGAGCGCACCATGCAGCTCAACGTGGGCGGCAACATGGACTTCAAGAACATGCTGGAGCGCGACCGCCTGGAGTCGAAGAAGATCTCCAAGACGCAGGCCGTCACCTCGCAGATCCCCGACCGCGAGCTGGGCGAGAAGAACGTCCACATCGGCCCGTCCGACTACGTCGCGTGGCTCGACGACCGCAAGTGGGCCTACGTCCGCCTTGAGGGCCGTGCCTTCGGCGACGTCCCGCTGAACCTCGAGTACAAGCTCGAGGTGTGGGACTCCCCGAACTCCGCCGGTGTCATCATCGACGCCCTGCGCGCCGCGAAGATCGCCAAGGACCGCGGTATCGGCGGCCCGATCCTGTCGGCCTCCAGCTACTTCATGAAGTCCCCGCCGGTCCAGTACTTCGACGACGAGGCGCTGGTCAACGTCGAGAAGTTCATCAAGGGCGAGGTCGAGCGCTAAGCACGACACAGCACGAGGCACCGGAGGTCCCCGGACACCTGGTCTTCGACTGTTCTTCCGCGGAGGGTCCCCGGGCAATGTGTCCGGGGACCCTCCGCGTGTGTGACCCTTGCCCTCATGCCTGTCGTACGTGATCTGCGCGTACTCCTGCGCCTGAGGGACTTCCGCAACCTGCTCGCCGTACGGCTGTTCTCCCAGGCCGCGGACGGCGTCTACCAGGTCGCGCTGGCCACCTATGTGGTGTTCTCCCCGGAAAAGCAGACCTCGCCCGCGGCGATCGCCTCGGCCATGGCGGTCCTGCTGCTCCCGTACTCCGTGATCGGCCCCTTCGCCGGGGTGCTCCTGGACCGCTGGCGCCGCCGCCAGGTCTTCCTCTACGGCAACCTGCTGCGGGCCTTCCTCGCCTGCATCACCGGCGTGCTGATCGTGGCGCACGTCCCCGACTGGCTCTTCTACGCCTCGGCCCTGTCCGTGACCGCGGTCAACCGGTTCGTCCTGGCCGGGCTCGCCGCCTCCCTGCCCCACGTGGTCGCGCCCGACCAGCTGGTCACCGCCAACGCACTCTCCCCCACCGCCGGGACCCTCGCCGCCACCGCCGGCGGCGGGCTGGCCTTCCTGCTGCAGTTCCTGGCCTCCGACTCCGACACCGTCGTCGTCCTGCTCGGAGCCGGCCTCTACCTCTGTGCGGCAATGGTGTCGCTGCGCCTGGCGGCCGACCTGCTGGGGCCCGACCACCGCCCCGGCGTGGTCCATCCGACGGTCGCGGAGGGGATCGCCCTCACCGTCCGGGGCATGGCCGAGGGGCTGCGGCACCTGGCCCAGCGGCGCGAGGCCGCCCGGGCACTCACCGCGATGACGCTGATGCGCTTCTGCTACGGGGCCCTCACGGTCACCCTGCTCATGCTCTGCCGCTACTCCTGGTCGGACAACGAGTCCGGCGGGCTCGCCCTGCTGGGCGTCGCGGTCGGCGTCTCCGGAGCCGGCTTCTTCGCCGCCGCCGTCATCACACCCTGGATGGTGGGCCGCCTGGGCACTCTCGGCTGGATCACCGCCTGCTCGGCCGCGGCCTCCGTGCTGGTGCCCGCGCTCGGCCTGTTTTTCCTGCCGGGTCCGATGCTCGTCGCCGCGTTCGTCCTCGGCCTCGCCACCCAGGGCGCCAAGATCGCCACCGACACCGTCGTGCAGTCCCGGGTGGACGACGACTTCCGCGGCCGCGTCTTCTCGGTCTACGACGTGCTGTTCAACGTCGCGTTCGTCCTCGCGGCCGCCGTGTCCTCGCTGATGCTCCCCACCGACGGACAGTCCGCGGTGCTCATCATGACCGTCTCCGTGATCTACGCACTGACCGCCGTCTACCTCGGGCGCCAGAGCAATGTTTCACGTGAAACAGGACCCTGAAGCCGCCCGGCAGCACGCCCGGGTTGGTGTTTCACGTGAAACACCGACCCGGGCACCTGCGGATCAGGCCTGCGCGGCCCACCACTCCTTGAGCGCGGCGACGGCGGCGTCCCGCTCCATGGGGCCGTTCTCCAGCCGCAGGTCCAGCAGGAACGCGTAGGCCTTCCCGATCACCGGCCCCGGACCGACGCCGAGCTCCTGCATGATCTCGTTGCCGTTGAGGTCCGGCCGGATCGCGTCCAGCTCCTCCTGCTCCTGGAGCTGCGCGATGCGCTCCTCCAGGCTGTCGTACGTGCGCGAGAGGGCGTTGGCCTTGCGCTTGTTGCGGGTGGTGCAGTCCGACCGGGTCAGCTTGTGCAGCCGGTCCAGCAGCGGACCGGCGTCGCGGACGTAGCGCCGCACGGCCGAGTCGGTCCACTCGCCGTCCCCGTAGCCGTGGAACCGCAGGTGCAGCTCCACCAGCCGGGAGACGTCCTTGATCATGTCGTTGGAGTACTTCAGCGCGGTCATGCGCTTCTTGGTCATCTTGGCCCCCACCACCTCGTGGTGGTGGAAGGAGACCCGGCCGTCGGTCTCGAACCGGCGGGTACGGGGCTTGCCGATGTCGTGGAGCAGGGCCGCGAGCCGCAGGACCAGGTCCGGGCCGTTTTCCTCCAGGCCGATCGCCTGCTCCAGCACGATCAGCGAGTGGTCGTAGACGTCCTTGTGCCGGTGGTGCTCGTCCCGCTCCAGCCGCAGCGCGGGCAGCTCGGGCAGTACGTGATCGGCCAGCCCGGTGTCCACGAGCAGGCCCAGGCCCTCGCGGGGGTGCGCCGACAGCACCAGCTTGTTCAGCTCAGCCTGCACCCGCTCCGCCGAGACGATCTCGATCCGCCCGGACATCTCCCGCATCGCCGCGACGACCTCGGGGGCGACCTCGAAGTCGAGCTGCGCTGCGAAGCGCGCCGCCCTCAGCATCCGCAGCGGGTCGTCGGAGAACGACTCCTCCGGAGTGCCGGGGGTGCGCAGCACGCGCGCCTGGAGGTCCTCCAAGCCGCCGTGCGGGTCCACGAACACCTTCTCCGGCAGCGCGACCGCCATCGCATTCACGGTGAAGTCGCGGCGGACGAGGTCCTCCTCGATCGAGTCGCCGTAGGAGACCTCGGGCTTGCGGGAGGTTCGGTCGTACGCCTCAGAGCGGTACGTGGTCACCTCGATCTGGAAGCCCGCCTTCTGGGCCCCCACAGTGCCGAACGCGATGCCGACGTCCCAGACCGAGTCGGCCCACGGTCGGACGATCTTGAGAACGTCCTCGGGGCGGGCGTCGGTGGTGAAGTCGAGATCGTTGCCGAGACGCCCGAGCAGCGCGTCGCGTACGGACCCGCCGACGAGGGCAAGGCTGAAGCCGGCCTCCCGGAAGCGGAGGCCGAGCTCGTCGGCGACAGGGGCGACCCGCAGCAGTTCGCTGACCGCGCGGTGCTGCACCTGACTCAGGGCACTGGGGTTGTCTTCGTTGGCGTTCGGCACAACAGAAAAGGGTACGTGCCCGGCCCGGCAGGGGCTCCCGGGTTTGTGGCCACCCCACCCGACGGCGCCCGCGGAGCGGAACCGATCATGTGGAGCAAGGCGCGGCACTCGCATGCAGCGGGTCTCGTTACCATTCCTGGACGCAGACACGACGACCACTGACACTTCGAGGGACGGGCTAGCGCGTGGCCGAGGCGGCAGACATCCAGGGGGCGTCCCCCGCTCCTGCCCGGCGCCGCTGGCTGCGGCGCGCCGCCGTCCTGCTGGCCGGGACGCCCGTCCTCGCCGCCCTCGTCTCCTCACCCGCGCCCCCGGCACAGGCCGCCGACGCGGGCACCGTCGAGGTCCAGCTGGGCACCGTGGCCCCGGCCGCCCCGGTCAAGGGCGACACGCTGACGATCTCCGGCACCGTGGTCAACACCGGCCACGAGACGATCACGGGCGGCCACGTGGGCCTGCGGGTCGGGCCCGCCCTCGGGGACCGGGCCTCGATCGACGAGGCGGCGGAGCGAGTCGGCTTCCGGGCCGGCACGGACCCGGGCGAGGTCGACCAGGCCTATTCCGCGAAGATCGCGTCGCTGCCCTCCAAGGCCAGCCAGCCGTTCACCCTCTCGATCCCGGTGGACAAGCTGGAGCTGGGCAAGGAGGGCGTGTACCAGCTGGGCGTCTCGCTGTCCGGGGAGACCGAGAGCCGGAGCTACGAGCAGGTGCTGGGCATCAAGCGGACCTTCCTGCCCTGGCAGCCGGACCCCGCCGCGAAGCGCTCCCAGCTGACCTACCTGTGGCCGCTGGTCTCGACGACGCGGCTGACCGCGGAAACCGGCTCGGACGAGGTGCAGACGCCCGTCTTCCTCGACGACTCCCTCGCCGATGAGCTCAGGACCGGCGGCCGCCTGGAGCGGATGGTCTCGCTCGGCAAGGAGCTGCCGATCACCTGGGTCATCGATCCCGACCTGCTGTACACGGTCGACGCGATGACCAAGGGCTACCGGTACCGGACTCCGGACGGGAAGATCGTCCAGGGCAAGAACAAGGCCGTCGCCGAGCAATGGCTGAACTCACTCGAAGCAGCCGTCCAGAGCAAGAAGGTCGTCGCGCTGCCGTTCGCCGACCCCGACATCGCCTCTCTCGCCCACCAGGGCAAGGACGTCTCCGGCACCCTGGGCCAGCTGCGGCCCGCCACCGACAAGGCGAAGCAGGCCGTGGAAACCGTCCTGCACGTCACCCCGTCCACCGACTTCTCCTGGCCCGTGGACGGCGCCATCGACCCGTCGATCGTGAACGTCGCCACGTCGGCCGGTGCCCACCACGTCCTCGCCCGCAGCGACAGCCTCCAGGAGACCGGCGCCCTCGGCTACACCCCGTCGGCGGCCCGGCCCATCGGCGCGGGCACCACCGCCGTCGTCGCCGACGCCGACCTGTCGACGGCCTTCGAGGGCGACATGCTGAACGCCGGTAACTCCACGCTGGCCGTCCAGCGCTTCCTCGCCCACAGCCTGGCCCTCAACCTGCAGAAGACCGACAACCAGCGCAGCTTCGTCGTCACCCCGCAGCGGATGCCCACCGCCAGCCAGGCGCAGTCGATGGCCGATGCCCTGCGGGCCCTGCAGGCGGGCCGCTGGACGCAGCCCGCAGACCTCGACGCCGCCGCCGCGGCCAAGCCCGACACCGGCGTCAACACCCAGGTCCCGGGCGCCGGCCAGTACCCCGAGGCGCTGCGCAAGACCGAGCTGCCCATCGCCGCGTTCGAGAAGATCCGGACCACCCAGAACACCCTCGACCACTTCAAGGTCATCCTGACCTCGCCGGACCGCGTGGAGATCCCGTTCGGCAACACCACCAACCGCGAGATGTCGACCTCCTGGCGGGGCCGCCCCCAGGACGCCGGGCACTACCGCAACCAGGTGCAGGAGTACCTCATCGGCCTGACCGAGAAGGTCAAGGTCGTCCCCAAGTCCGACGCCACCCTGTCCGGGCACAGCGCGACCATCCCGGTCAGCGTCCAGAACAGCCTCGTGCAGGACGTCCACAACCTCGTCCTGCGGGTGAAGTCCGCCAATCCGACCCGCCTGATGTTCGGCGACGGCGGCGAGGCCGAGCAGCAGGTCACCGTCCAGGGCGGCCACAGCCAGACGGTCAAGTTCACCGCCAACGCCACCGCGAGCGGGCCCGTGGAAGTCACCGCGCAGCTCTTCACCGAGGACGGTGTGCCCTACGGCAAGGAGCGCAGGTTCACCGTCGAGGCCACCGAGATCACACCGACTGTGATGCTCGTCATCGCCGGCGGGGTGCTGCTCCTGGTCCTGGCAGGCATCAAGATGTACGCCAGCCGCAAGCGCGTCGCGGCCCGGGCGGCCGCTGCCGAGGAGAGCACGCAGCCGAGTGACGGGACCCCGGACACCGGACCGCAAAGCACCAGCCCGTCCGGCGCGGGTGAGACAGTGGACCGTTGAGCGATGCCGTGGCCGGCCGGCCTGGGACGATGAGGTGGGGTTTCGATGAACGCGCCGTACGACGGTGACCGCGCGCAGGGCACTGGCGCACCCGCGCC
Organism: Streptomyces sp. NPDC090445; assembly: GCF_044769385.1. Classification (NCBI taxonomy): domain Bacteria; kingdom Bacillati; phylum Actinomycetota; class Actinomycetes; order Kitasatosporales; family Streptomycetaceae; genus Streptomyces; species Streptomyces sp. NPDC090445. Next base: position 200,177 of record NZ_JBIVXV010000007.1, read on the forward strand.
CTCCTCGGGCGCCGATCCGGGGATGAGGCGGCCCGGACAGGTTCCTGCACCCGGTCCCGCAGCGGACCGGGACCCGTACGTCCAGGACGTCTACGACCGCGACCCGTACCGGTCGCAGGACCTGTCGGCCCAGGACCCGGTCGCCGAGGTCCTCTACGACCGGGCGTCGCACCCCCCGCCGCCGCCGGGGACCTACCAGGACCCGGGCCCGCTCTACGGGGCGCCGCGGACCGCGCAGCAGGGCCCCGACGCGCGCGTGTGGGCCCAAACCCCGCCCCCCGAGCCGGACGGCCCGTCGCGCCACCTCCCGTACGGCGACCGCCCCGCCACCACGCAGTTCGTGGGAGTGGACTCGCTGGTCACCAGCGCGACGGAGGAGGAGGCCGAGCCCGACGCCTTCGCCCACCTGTACAAGGACCAGCAGGCGGCGCCCGGCGCGCCCGCCGAGGACGCGCCCGTCGCGGCCCCGGCGCCGAGCAAGCCGGCCGGCCGGGCCGCCGGTCTCCTCAAGTCCAGTGCGCTGATGGCCGCCGGGACGATCGTCTCCCGCATCACCGGCTTCCTGCGGACCCTGGTCGTCGCCGCCGCCATCGGCGTCGGCACCTTCAACGACACGTACCAGATCGCCAACACGCTGCCGACGATGATCTACGTGCTGGTCGGCGGCGGCGCCCTGAACGCGGTCTTCATCCCCCAGCTCGTGCGGGCCATGAAGAACGACGATGACGGGGGCGAGGCGTACGCCAACCGGCTGCTGACCCTGGTCGTCGTCCTGCTGGCCGCCGTCACCACGATCTGTGTGCTGGCCGCGCCGGTGTTCATCACCATGATGTCGCCGAAGCTCGCCTCCGATCCGCAGCAGATGGAGGTCGCGGTCGCCTTCGCCCGGTACTGCCTGCCCACCATGTTCTTCATGGGCGTGCACGTGGTGCTCGGTCAGATCCTCAACGCGCGCGGCCGGTTCGGCGCGATGATGTGGACCCCGGTCCTCAACAACATCGTGGCCATCGCCACCTTCGGCGCGTTCATCTGGGCCTTCGGCGGCTTCACCACCTCCGGCGTCAGCGCGGCCACGGTCACCCCGGAGGGTGTGCGCCTGCTCGGCATCGGCACGCTCCTCGGCCTCACCGTGCAGGCGCTGGCGATGCTGCCGTACCTGCGCGACGCCGGGTTCTCCCCGCGCCTGCGCTTCGACTGGAAGGGCCACGGCCTGGGCAAGGCCGCCGGTCTGGCCAAGTGGACGTTCTTCTTCGTCCTCGCCAACCAGATCGGCCTGGTCGTCGTGACCCAGCTCGCCACGTGGGCCGGTGCGATCGCCGAGAAGCAGGGCCACCCCGGTACCGGCATCACCGGCTACCAGTACGCACTGCTGCTGTGGCAGATGCCGCAGGCCATCATCACCGTCTCCGTCATGACGGCCGTCCTGCCCCGGATTTCCCGCTCCGCCCACGACGGGGACGCCGCCGCCGTCCGCGACGACATCTCCTACGGACTGCGCACCTCGGCCGTCGCGATCGTGCCGTGCGCCTTCGCGTTCCTCGCCCTCGGCGTCCCCATGGCCACGCTGCTCTACGCCGGCGCGGGTGCCGGCGCCCAGAACATCGGCTACATCCTGATGGCCTTCGGCCTCGGGCTCATCCCGTACTCGGTCCAGTACGTGGTCCTGCGCGGCTTCTACGCGTACGAGGACACGCGCACGCCCTTCTACAACACCGTCATCGTCGCCGCGGTCAACGCCTCCGTCTCCGCTGCCGCGTTCTTCGTCCTTCCGGCACGCTGGGCGGTCGTCGGCATGGCCGGCGCCTACGGCCTCGGCTACGCCGTGGGTGTCGGCGTCGCCTGGAAGCGCCTGCGCAAGCGCCTCGGCGGGGACCTGGACGGTGCCCACGTGCGGCGCACCTACACGCGCCTCATCGGGGCCTGCATCCCGGCGGCCGCCGTGGCCGGCGGTGTCGCCTACGCCGTCACCCAGTGGCTGGGCAGCGGAATCCTCGGTTCCCTCACTGCGGTGGTCGTCGGCTCCCTCGCCCTGGGCGGTGTCTTCCTTGTGGCGGCCAAGCGGATGCGGATCGAAGAGCTGAACGCCATGGTCGGAATGGTTCGCGGGCGCATGGGTCGCTAGATGAGCACAACCGTCGTACCCCTTCGCGTGTCGTGCATAGCGCCGGACTGTGGGCACAATTGGCATGGCTTCGCAGACTGGCCGACAGCGCGTAACGGATGGGGAGGCAGGAACGACGGTGGCGGAACGTAGCACGGCTGCCGTCGACGTGGCCGACAACGGCGGCGACCAGCCGCTCGTCGCAGATGCGGCGAAGGCCACGGCCGACGGGGTGGACACCCAGAACGGACGAGCCGCGGGCGGACCCATGCCAGACAAGGACGGCGAACGCAGGCCGACGGCTTCTGCCGCCGCCCCCGAGCTCCACAGCGGCCACAAGCTCGCACGGCGCTACCGCCTGGAGGAGTGCGTCACCCGTCTGGACGGATTCAGCAGTTGGCGTGCGGTGGACGAGAAGCTGCGGCGAGCCGTCGGCGTCCACGTGCTGCCCGCCGACCACCCGCGCGCCCGCGCGGTCCTGGCCGCGGCCCGGTCCTCGGCCCTGCTGGGCGACCCGCGCTTCGTCCAGGTCCTCGACGCCGTGGAGGACAGCGACCTCGTCTACGTCGTCCACGAGTGGCTGCCCGACGCCACCGAGCTGACCGCGATCCTCGCCTCCGGCCCCCTGGAGCCCTACGACGCGTACCAGCTCGTCAGCCAGGTCTCGCAGGCCATGGCCGCCGCCCACCGCGAGGGCCTGTCCCACCTGCGCCTGACACCCAGCGCCATACTCCGCACCTCCACCGGCCAGTACCGGATCCGCGGCCTCGCCGTGAACGCCGCGCTGCGGGGCATCGCGAGCGACACCCCGCAGCGCGCGGACACCGAAGCCATCGGCGCACTCCTGTACGCCGCCCTGACCCAGCGCTGGCCGTACGAGGACGACGCGTACGGCCTCTCCGGCCTGCCCAAGGGCGTCGGCCTGCTCCCGCCCGACCAGGTCCGTGCCGGTGTCCACCGCGGCCTGGGCGAGCTCGCCATGCGCGCCCTCGCCAACGACGGGGCCACCGCCTCCCGCCAGGAGCCCCCCTGCACCACCCCGGAGGAGCTGGCCAAGGCGGTTGCCGCGATGCCCCGCATCCGGCCGCCGGAGCCCGCTTTCACCCCGCCGCCCGAGTACCAGCAGACGACCTACCAGCAGGGGAGCTACGGCCGTCCGCCGACGCGCCCCGGCGCACCCGTCACGCACTCCATCCCCGTCCCGCCTCCGCCCCCGCTGCAGAGCCGTACGGGCCGTGCCCTGAAGTGGGGCGTCGCGGCCCTGCTGATCGCGGCGCTGGGCCTGGGCAGCTGGCAGCTGGCCGACTCGCTGCTGGACCGCGTCAAGGGCAACAGCGGCAGCAACGGCAGCACCACGCAGCCCTCCAAGCCCGACGACCAGAAGTCGTCCAAGCAGAGCAAGCGCCTGCCCGTCAGCAGCGCGTCGCTCTTCGGCGAGGACAACAAGGCCGGTGACGTCCCCAAGGCCGTGGACGGCAAGTCCGGCACGGCGTGGATGACCCAGAGGTTCTATTCACAACCCAACTTCGGCAACCTCCCCCGCTACAGCGAAGGCAGCGGCATCATCATCGACCTGGGCAGCGTCCAGGAGGTGACGGGGCTCGAAGCGGAAATGTCCGGCGGGGGGCACACCGCCCAGGTCCGTGCCGCACCTTCCGAGGCCACTTCGGCCAATTCCCTCTCCGACTTCCCCCAGGAGCTCTCCAAGCTGGGCTCCGTGGGGAAGAAGCTGGACGTCAAGCTCGACGAGCCGGTGAAGACCCGCTTCCTGCTGGTGCACCTCACCAAGCTGCCCACCGCGCCCGACGGAGACGGCTACCGGGGCGGCATCAGCGAGATCAAGGTCACCGGCCTGGTCGACTGAGCGGCCGCAGCAGTCCGCAGTGCCCGTGGGCCGCGGTGCAGGGGAACGGTCCCCGGCACCGCGGCCCACGGCATCTGCAGGCAACCGCCCACGGCCTCGGCAACACCGGCAGGCGCCCCCCTCGTGCTCCGCCCGCGAAGGCCCTAGTCTCCATGCCGGGAGGGAGCGAGGTGTGATGCACGAAACAGCGGCAGGCGGCCGCAGCGACCGGGAGCTGCTGGCGCTGCACGTCGCCGGGGACCCCGATGCCTTCGGTGAGCTCGTGCGCCGGCACCGCGACCGGCTCTGGGCGGTAGCCCTGCGCACCCTCGGCGACCGGGAGGAGGCCGCCGACGCCGTGCAGGACGCCCTCGTCTCCGCCTACCGGGCCGCGCACTCCTTCCGCGGCGAGTCCGCCGTCACCACCTGGCTGCACCGCATCACCGTCAACGCCTGCCTCGACCGGGCCCGCAAGGCCGCCTCCCGCAGGACGGCCCTCCTCGACGACACGGACCGCCTGGAGCGCCTCCTGGAGCCCCACGAGTCCGCCGAGGCCCCCGCAGAGCGCGAGGACCTCCACCGCGAGCTGCTGGCTGCCCTCGCCACCCTCCCGGCCGACCAGCGGGCCGCTCTCGTCCTGGTCGACATGCAGGGATACTCCGTCGCCGAGGCCGCCCGCGTCCTCGACATCCCCGTCGGCACGGTGAAGAGCCGGTGCGCACGCGGACGGGCGAAACTCGTCCCGATGCTCACTCATCTGCGCTCGAATGCCGGGGATAACACCGCCACGGAGCGGGGAAGGAACCGGACGCCGGGGACACCCGTCCCACCAGCGGCAGACCCCAGTCAGCCAGCGCCAGGCGCAGACACGGTGAAGGGCGGAGGTGGACGAACGTGACTCCCGCAGCCGGCACGATCCGGCACCCTGACGTCTCGGAAATCTCCGACCTGACCGAGGGACTCCTCTCCCCGGCCCGGACCGCCGAGGTGCGCCGCCATCTGGCCGAGTGCTCGCTGTGCGCCGACGTGCACGCCTCCCTGGAGGAGATCCGCGGCCTGCTCGGCACGCTGCCGGGGCCGCCCCGCATGCCCGTGGACATCGCCGGGCGCATCGACGCGGCGCTGGCCGCCGAGGCACTCCTGGACTCCACGATTCCCAGACCGGGCAACGAGTCCGCCTCCGACACTGACACCGACACCGACCGTGTTGTTTCACGTGAAACAACGACAGCCGCACGTTCCGGGCGGAACGGGCGCCGACCCGCCGGTCACCCGGTCGGCGCAACCGGTCCCGGGCGCCGTCGCGCCCGCCGCCGGATCGCGGTCATCGCGGGCCTCACCGGAGCCGCCGCCTGTGCGCTCGGGATCCTCCTCGCGGGCAATCTGCTGGGTGGCTCCCCGGACACGGCGGCCCGTAAGTCCGCCACGAGTGCCACCGCCCAGGCCCCCGCCGCCGGCGGCACCTACACCGCCCAGGGGCTCCAGGACAGCGTGAACCGCCTGCTTGCCTCGGGAGAAGGCACCATGAAGGCCTCCCCGAAGGCGCAGCAGCAGGACAACAGCACCTACGGCCTGGAGAACAGCTCACCGGTCCCGGGCGACCGGGCGGGCACGGACGCTGCTGCGGTCCCGCCCTGCGCCCGGAACGCCACCAGCCGCAGCGAGACGCCACTCGCCGTCGAACGCGGCACCTACCAGGGCAGCGAGGTCTACCTCCTCGTCCTTCCGCATCCCGGCGACCCCGGGAAGGTGGATGCCTACCTCGTCGGCGCCGACTGTGCGGTCACCCCCTCGGACGGTGCGGGGCGCCCCCTGCTGACCAGGACCTACCCTCGAAGCTGACAGCTTGGGGCTCGCGGGTGAGCAGCCCGGGAATGCTCGCGCCGTAGGATCCGTTGGGTGGGGTGAGACTCCACACCGGCCCCCCAGGGCCCGCAGCGCGCAGTCCACAGAGACGAGGAAGAGACCCGTGAGCGACGTACGAAACGTGATCATCATCGGTTCCGGGCCCGCCGGTTACACCGCCGCCCTGTACACCGCACGTGCTTCGCTCAAGCCGCTGGTCTTCGAAGGCGCCGTCACCGCCGGCGGCGCCCTGATGAACACCACCGAGGTCGAGAACTTCCCCGGTTTCCAGGACGGCATCATGGGGCCGGACCTCATGGACAACATGCGCGGCCAGGCTGAGCGCTTCGGTGCGGAGCTCGTCGCGGACGACGTCGTGTCCGTAGACCTCACCGGCGAGATCAAGACCGTCACCGACTCCGTCGGCACCGTGCACCGCGCCAAGGCTGTGATCGTGGCCACTGGCTCCCAGCACCGCAAGCTCGGCCTGCCCAACGAGGACGCCCTCTCCGGCCGCGGTGTGTCCTGGTGCGCCACCTGCGACGGTTTCTTCTTCAAGGACCAGGACATTGCCGTCGTCGGCGGCGGCGACACCGCGATCGAGGAGGCCACCTTCCTCTCCCGGTTCGCCAAGTCCGTCACGGTCGTTCACCGCCGCGACGCCCTGCGCGCCTCCAAGGCCATGCAGGACCGGGCCTTCGCCGACCCGAAGATCAAGTTCGCCTGGGACAGCGAGGTCTCCGAGATCCACGGCGACCAGAAGCTCTCCCACCTCACCCTGCGCAACACCAAGACCGGTGAGACCTCCGAGCTTCCCGTGACCGGCCTGTTCATCGCCGTCGGCCACGACCCCCGCACCGAACTGTTCAAGGACCAGCTGGAGCTCGACGACGAGGGCTACCTCAAGGTCGAGGCCCCGTCCACGCGCACCGACGTCCCCGGCGTGTTCGGCGCCGGCGACGTCGTGGACCACACGTACCGTCAGGCCATCACCGCCGCCGGCACGGGCTGCGCCGCCGCCCTCGACGCCGAGCGCTTCCTCGCCGCCCTCTCGGACGCCGAGAAGGCCCCCGCGCTGGTCTGACCCCAGACACCCCCCCCTCAACACCCCGCAGGAAGAATTAGGAGGCCGCTGTGGCCGGCACCCTCAAGAACGTGACCGACACCGACTTCGATGCCGAGGTCCTCCGGAGCGACAAGCCCGTCCTGGTGGACTTCTGGGCCGAGTGGTGCGGTCCGTGCCGCCAGATCGCTCCGTCCCTGGAGGCCATCGCGGCCGAGTACGGCGACCAGATCGAAATCGTCAAGCTCAACATCGACCAGAACCCGAACACGGCCGCGAAGTACGGCGTCATGTCGATCCCGACCCTGAACGTCTACCAGGGCGGCGAGGTCGTGAAGACCATCGTCGGTGCCAAGCCCAAGGCCGCCATCCTGCGTGACCTCGACTCGTTCATCGAGGCCAAGGCCGTCTGACGGCAATGTTTCACGTGAAACGGGGCCGCCCCTGACAAGGGGCGGCCCCGTTTCGCATTCCACACACGATCGGGCAGCCCGACCCAATCCGGCTGCTCGCCACGTACCCCTCTCACAAGGGGCGCAGAGCAGGCTCCTTCCGGGCCGCGCCCAGCAGCCGGTCCAGTGCCAGTTCCACGTCTTCCTTCCACGACAGCGTCGAGCGCAGTTCCAACCTCAGCCGCGGATGCACCGGATGGGGTCGCACCGTCTTGAAGCCCACCGCGAGCAGGTGGTCCGCCGGAAGCAGGCACGCGGGCCGTTCCCAGCGCGCGTCGCCGAATGCCTCGATCGCCCGGAAGCCCCGCCGCAGCAGGTCCTTGGCCACCGTCTGCACCATCACCCGCCCGAGACCCTGCCCCTGATACCCCGGCATGATCCATGCGGTGATCAGCTGCACCGCATCCGAGGACACCGGGCTCGTCGGGAAAGCCGTGGACCTGGGCACGTAAGCCGGCGGCGCGTACAGGACGAACCCCACGGGGACCTCGTCCACATAGACCACCCGGCCGCACGATCCCCACTCCAGCAGGACCGCGGAGATCCACGCCTCCTTCTCCAGGGCCGGAGTCCCCGCCTTGGCGGCGGCCTCACCGCTGACGGGATCGAGTTCCCAGAACACACAGGACCGGCAACGCAGAGGCAGGTCCTGGAGGTTGTCCAGTGTGAGTGGTACCAACCGACGCCCCATGAGCGCATCGTATCCAGGGTCCGAATCAGGAGAAACCGCAACAAGGCAAAGGGGCGGCCCGCACCGGTACGACCCGCCCCTCAGCGGCCGGGAGCTCACTCCCCGGACGGTCGCTGCTCCAGCACCCGGCCCTCGCCCGGCGCCAGCGTCGTCAGAATCCGCTCCAGGTCCTCCATCGAGGCGAACTCGACCGTGATCTTGCCCTTCTTCTGACCCAGGTCCACCTTCACCCGGGTTTCGAAGCGGTCCGACAGCCGCGTCGCGAGCTCACTCAGCGCCGGGGAGACCCGGGCTCCGGCCCTCGGCTTCTTCGACTTCACCGGGCTTTCGGGCTCCGACCCCATCAGGAAGACGATTTCCTCGACCGAGCGCACCGACAGGCCTTCCTCCACGATGCGCTCCGCCAGGGCTTCCTGCGCCTCGGGGTCCTCCACAGGCAGCAGGGCCCGGGCGTGGCCTGCCAGGAGTACGCCTGCCGCCACACGCAGCTGCACCTTCGGCGCCAGCTTGAGCAGTCGCAGCGTGTTCGTCACCTGAGGACGGGAGCGCCCGATCCGGTCCGCCAGCTCATCGTGCGTGCAGTTGAAGTCCTTCAGCAGCTGGTCGTACGCGGCAGCCTCCTCCAGCGGGTTCAGCTGAGCCCGGTGGAGGTTCTCCAGCAGCGCGTCCAGGAGCAGCCTGTCGTCCTCCGTCGCCCGGATGATCGCCGGGATGTACTCCAGGCCGAGCTCCTTGCACGCCCGCCAGCGGCGCTCGCCCATGATCAGCTCGTAGCCGTCCGGGCCGGACTGGCGCACCACCACCGGCTGGAGGAGGCCCACCTCCTTGATGGAGGTCACCAGCTCCGTCAGTGCGTCCTCGTTGAACTCCTTGCGGGGCTGGTACGGGTTCTCCGTGATGGCGTCGATCGGGAGCTCGGCGAACATCGCACCCGCCACGTCGGCGACCGTAGATTCCGCCGGCTCGGACGCCGGCTCGACCGGTGCCGATGTTTCACGTGAAACATCGGCCTGGGCGAGCGTGGCCAGCTTCGCCGCCACACTTCCGCGTTCCGAGGTCAGCGTCGGCACCACCGTCTGCGCGGTCGACCCGGCCGACCCCGCAGCGGTCACTGCCGGCGTCCTCTCCTGCGGGGCAGCAGGAATCAGCGCGGCGAGTCCCCGGCCCAGACCCCTTCGTCGCTCGCTCACTGGATCCCCTCCGCCACACTCTGCGTGTTGTTCAGGCCCGCGCCCATGTGGGCGTGCCGGGCGTCGTACTGGATTCCGGCCCCTCGCAGCGCGATCTCACGCGCCGCCTCCAGGTAGGAGAGGGAACCGCTGGAACTCGGGTCATAGGTGAGCACCGTCTGCCCGTAGCTCGGAGCCTCGGAGATGCGCACCGACCGTGGGATGCTCGTCCGCAGCACCTCGCTGCCGAAGTGGGTGCGGACCTCCTCGGCCACCTGAGAGGCCAGCCGGGTCCTGCCGTCGTACATCGTCAGCAGGATGGTGGAGACGTGCAGCGCCGGGTTGAGGTGGGACCGTACCAGGTCCACATTGCGCAGGAGCTGGCCCAGGCCCTCGAGCGCGTAGTACTCGCACTGGATCGGGATCAGCACCTCGGCGCCCGCAACCATTGCGTTGACCGTCAGCAGGCCCAGCGAGGGCGGGCAGTCGATGAGGATGTAGTCCAGCGGCTGCTCGTACGCCTGGATGGCCCGCTGCAGGCGGCTCTCGCGTGCCACCAGGGAGACCAGCTCGATCTCCGCGCCCGCCAGGTCGATGGTGGCCGGGGCGCAGAAGAGGCCCTCCACGTCCACCACCGGCTGGACCACCTCCAGCAGCGGCCTGCTGTCGACCAGTACGTCGTAGATCGAGGGCACGTCCGCGTGATGGTCGATACCGAGCGCGGTGGATGCGTTCCCCTGCGGGTCGAGGTCGATGACCAGGACCCGCGCGCCGTGGAGTGCCAGCGAGGCCGCCAGGTTCACGGTCGTCGTGGTCTTGCCGACGCCGCCCTTCTGGTTGGCAACGACGATCACCCGTGTCCGGTCCGGCCGGGGCAGTCCCTCGCCGACGTGCCGCAGCGACTGGACCGCAAACGGGTTGGGCACACCGCCGGACGTGTCGTTGTCGACAGGTGGCGGCGGTGATGTTTCACGTGAAACATCACCGCCTACCGCTTCAGAGCGGGGACCGGGGACCGGGTCGGCCATCGGCCCCGCGAGGTTGGCGTCGGACCGCACGGTGTCACTCTCCTCGGCATGGGTCTCGCGATGAACAGAGCCTGCCATGCCACCGGGGCCGCGAACCAGCGGGGACCGTGCTGCTGTGGATGAACCCACAGATGTGGACAACCCCGTCCCCCCTCCATCCCTGGAGGACCGAGGGGGCGCGGCTGCCCGGCCGCGACTGATGATTCCGTGCAGCAGAGAGCGACGTTTCACGTGAAACACGATGCCGGGGCGGAGCCGACAGGCCTCTACGACACTCCCAAATCCGCACCTATAGGGCCCAACACCCCCGCGAAGGGGGTGCTGGGGAAGCCACAGGCCGGGATCGCCTCTACCGGCGTCGGCGTGAACGCCCCACCCGGGCCGCCTTGGCCCGCTTGGCCGCGAACCGCACACCGCCGGGGCTCTCCCCGACCTCGACCCGCACCACCGTCGACATCGGGTCCACCACACCGGCGCCGACCTGGAGCACGGAGGTCTTCACCACACCCAACCTCGCCAGCGCGACCTTCGCCGCCGCCAGCTCCTCGTCAGCGGTGTCGCCCTTGAGCGCCAGCATCTCGCCGTACGGGCGCAGCAGCGGCACACCCCAGCCCGCCAGGCGGTCCAGCGGGGCCACCGCCCGCGCCGTCACCACATGCACAGGCTGCACCTTGCCGAGCATCTCCTCGGCCCGGCCGCGCACCACCGTCACGTGGTCCAGGCCCAGCAGCTCCACGGCCTCCTGGAGGAAGTTCGTGCGCCGGAGCAGCGGCTCCAGCAGCGTGATCTTCAGGTCCCGGCGCACCAGGGCCAGCGGGATACCGGGGAGGCCGGCGCCCGAGCCCACGTCGCACACGGTGACGCCCTCGGGCACCACCTCCGACAGGACCGCACAGTTCAGCAGGTGCCGCTCCCACAGGCGCGGCACCTCGCGCGGGCCGATCAGGCCGCGCTGGACCCCTGCGTCCGCGAGCAGCTCCGCGTACCGCACAGCTTCGGGGAAAAACTCGCCGAACACCGCGCGCGCCTCTTCCGGCGCCGGGGGAAGCTCCGCTGCCTCCGTCACGGGGACCGTCCTTCCGTTTTGCGTACCGCGTGATCGTGAAAACGCACTGGTACTGCCAGGCTGACAAACATCGGCCCCGTCTGCGACACAGACGGGGCCGAACACATCGGGGCTTGCGATCAGGCCGGGAGCACAACGACGAAGCGCTGCGGCTCCACGCCTTCCGACTCGCTCCGCAGGCCGGCGGCCGCCACGGCGTCGTGGACGACCTTTCGCTCGAACGGCGTCATCGGGGCCAGCTTCAGCGGCTCGCCGGAGGCCTTCACATCGGCCGCCGCCTTGGCGCCCAGCGCTGCCAGTTCCTGGCGCTTCTTGGCGCGGAACCCTGCGATGTCCAGCATCAGCCGGCTGCGGTCCCCGGTCTCGCGGTGCACGGCGAGGCGGGTCAACTCCTGCAGGGCCTCCAGGACCTCGCCGTCGCGGCCCACGAGCTTCTGCAGGTCGCGGCTGGCGGAGTCGCTGACGATCGAGACCGAGGCCCGGTCGGCCTCGACGTCCATGTCGATGTCACCGTCGAGATCGGCGATGTCGAGCAGACCCTCAAGGTAGTCGGCCGCGATCTCACCCTCCTGCTCGAGGCGGGTCAGGGTGTCGCCACTCTCAGCGGCGGCGGTGGTGGTGCCTTCCGTCACGGGAGGGACTCCTTCTTACTTCTTGGGAGAGGGCTTGGAGGGCGTCTGACGCTGCGCCTTCGTCTGGCGCTTCGGCTGCTGCCGCTTCTGGGCGCCGCTGCTCGCCGCGTCCGCATCCGCCGTGGCCACGGAGCTCTTGATCACAGAACCGTCATCCTGAGCGGCCAGGCCCTGCTTCGTCAGCGTTGCGATGAACTTGCGCTCGATGTCGTTGCGGTCCGGGCCCTTGGCCACGATCGCGGCGACGATCTTCTTCTTGCCCCGTCCCTTGACCTGCCCGTGCGAGCTGACGGACTTGAGCAGGCGCGTCAGGTACTGGTCCTGCGCCTTGCTGCCCGGCGTCGGGTTCTGGTTGATCACGTACATCTGCTGACCCATGGTCCACACGTTGGTGGTCAGCCAGTAGACGAGGACACCGACGGGGAAGTTGACACCCATGACCGCGAAGATCACCGGGAAGATGTACATCAGCATCTTCTGCTGCTGCATGAACGGCGTCTTGACCGTGAGGTCCACGTTCTTCTGCATCAGCTGGCGCTGGGTGTAGAACTGCGACAGCGACATCATGATGATCATGACCGCGGTCACGATCCGGACGTCCGTGAGCGAGGCGCCCAGGGCGGCGACCTTCTCGGGGCTGTCCATGAACTTGGCGGCGATCGGTGCGCCGAAGATCTTCGCCTCGCGTGCGCTGTCGACCAGCTGCTGGTCCAGCACGCCGATGGTCTTGCCGTCGGCGATGTGCGCCAGCACGGAGTACAGCGCAAAGAAGAACGGCGACTGCGCCAGGATGGGAAGGCACGAGGAAAGCGGGTTGGTACCCGTCTCCTTGTACAGCTTCATCATCTCTTCGGACTGACGCTGCTTGTCGTTCTTGTAGCGCTCCTGGATCGCCTTCATCTTCGGCTGGAGCGCCTGCATGCCCCGCGTCGCCTTGATCTGCTTCACGAAGAGCGGGATCAGGCAGATACGGATCAGGACCACCAGGGACACGATGGACAGGCCCCAGGCCCACCCGCTGTCCGGCCCGAAGATCGCCCCGTACAGCGAGTGGAACTGGACGACGATCCACGAGACGGGTGTGGTGATAAAGCTGAACAGACTGGCAATCGTGTCCACTAATCAGGCTCCTTGAGCATTGCGAGATCTACGCAACGCAGTGCGCAGCCGCTCGTGCCAACGCGGGCGTTTACGAGGTGGGACATGATCGACACCACCCGCGGACCACGGGTTGCACCGCAGGATCCGCCAGGTGGTGAGAACGGTCCCCTTCACCGCACCATGCCGGTCGATGGCCGTGAACCCGTAGCGCGAGCACGAGGGGTAGTAACGGCACACCGGGCCGAGCAGCGGACTGATGGTCCACTGGTACAGCTTGATCAAAGCGAGCAGCGGGTACTTCATCGAGCTGCGCCTCCCAGGAGCCGCAGCAGAGCGGCATCCAGGTCCTTGGCCAGGTCCTCGAGGCCGGCATCACCCGATCCGGGCAATGCCCTCACCACCACCAGGCTACCGGCGGGCAGGCGGGACAGCCGCGCCCGTACGAGATGGCGCAGGCGGCGCTTCACCCGGTTCCGGACGACGGCGCCACCCACGGCCTTGCTGACGACGAAACCCGCACGGGTCGAGGGAACTGTCTCCCCCGGCCCGTGCGGGTCCGTTGCACCGCTTGTACGTAGGTGGACGACGAGGAGCGGGCGACCGGCCCTGCGGCCTCGGCGTACCGCGCTCGCGAAGTCCTCGCGCCGCCTCAGCCGATTTTCGGGAGACAGCACGACGTCACGACCTGCGTGAGTTACGCGGAGAGGGCAGAGCGGCCCTTGCTGCGGCGGTTGGCCAGGATGGCGCGGCCGGCACGGGTGCGCATCCGCAGGCGGAAGCCGTGGGTCTTCGCGCGGCGACGGTTGTTCGGCTGGAAGGTGCGCTTGCTCACTCGGGGGCTCCAGAGAATGAATCGTTGTGGCGGGACATCGCCTGGCTGTCACCGTGCGCCCACGAGGAACTCGCGTGTTCGCCCGAGTGGCACCGCTCAACGACCACGATCAGTGATCCTCGCCCATCGGTAGGCAGGCGGCAGCAGCCATCGACAACTCGACCTCGTTACGGTACGCGCGGCTACGCCATCCGGTCAAACCGAGGCGACACCGTCCCGCGCTGTACACAGGCTGTGGACAACGACTTGAACCCTACCGGTCGCGCTGACTACCGTTGTCTGACCCCCGATTTTTGTCCCGACCGTCCCAAAGAACCACACATTCGTGGGACCCCTGTGAGAGAGCGTGCCCTGTGGCTGACGTACCTGCCGATCTTGCCGCAGTGTGGCCACGGGTGCTCGAGAAGCTCCTGGGGGAAGGACAGCAGGCGGTCGAGCCGAAGGACCAGCAGTGGGTCGAGCGCTGCCAGCCCTTGGCCCTCGTCGCCGACACCGCGCTGCTCGCCGTCCCCAACGAGTACGGAAAGCGCGTCCTCGAAGGCCGTCTGGCGCCGCTGATCAGCGATGCGCTCAGCCGCGAGTGCGGCCGCCCCATCCGTATCGCCATCACCGTGGACGACTCCGTCGGCGAGCCCGCGCCGCCCGCCCCGCAGCGCGGCGAGTCGTACGAGCCGTACGGCGGCCCGCGCCCCGGCGGCCACAACGGTCTCGGCCCGGGCGACGACCAGCTGCCCACCGCGCGCCCCGCGTACCCGGACTACCAGCAGCAGCGCCCGGAGCCCGGCGCCTGGCCCCGCGGCGGCCAGCAGGACGACTACGGCTGGCAGCAGCCGCGCCACGGCGGCTTCCCCGAGCGCGACCCGTACGCCTCCCCGCAGCCGGGCTACCGCCAGCAGCCCGAGTCCGGCGGCTACGACCAGGGCTCCTACGAGCCGCAGCCGTACGAGTCCTCTCCGTACGAGCCGCCGTACGAGCCGCCGTACGAGCCTTCGGGCCCGCGCCCGGGGCCCGGCCGGTCCGCGCCGCCGGCCCCGTCCGGCGGCTCCACCTCGGGTCCGCTGGAGCCGACCGCCCGGCTGAACCCGAAGTACCTCTTCGACACCTTCGTCATCGGTGCCTCGAACCGCTTCGCGCACGCCGCCGCGGTGGCCGTCGCCGAGGCGCCGGCCAAGGCCTACAACCCCCTCTTCATCTACGGGGAGTCGGGGCTCGGCAAGACGCACCTGCTGCACGCCATCGGGCACTACGCACGGAGCCTCTACCCGGGCACCCGCGTGCGGTACGTGAGCTCGGAGGAGTTCACCAACGAGTTCATCAACTCCATCCGCGACGGCAAGGGCGACGCCTTCCGCAAGCGGTACCGCGAGATGGACATCCTGCTCGTCGACGACATCCAGTTCCTGGCGAGCAAGGAGTCGACGCAGGAGGAGTTCTTCCACACCTTCAACACGCTCCACAACGCCAACAAGCAGATCGTGCTCTCCTCCGACCGGCCGCCCAAGCAGCTGGTCACCCTGGAGGACCGGCTCCGCAACCGCTTCGAGTGGGGCCTGATCACCGACGTCCAGCCGCCCGAGCTGGAGACCCGAATCGCGATCCTGCGCAAGAAGGCCGTCCAGGAGCAGCTCAACGCCCCGCCGGAGGTACTGGAGTTCATCGCCTCCCGCATCTCGCGCAACATCCGCGAGCTGGAGGGGGCGCTGATCCGGGTCACGGCCTTCGCGAGCCTGAACCGGCAGCCGGTCGACCTCGGGCTGACCGAGGACGTCCTCAAGAACCTGATCCCCGGGGGCGAGGACTCGGCACCCGAGATCACGGCCTCGGACATCATGGCGGCCACGGCCGACTACTTCGGCCTGACGGTGGACGACCTGTGCGGCTCCTCGCGCAGCCGCGTCCTGGTCACCGCCCGGCAGATCGCGATGTACCTGTGCCGGGAGCTCACGGACCTGTCCCTGCCGAAGATCGGGGCACAGTTCGGCGGGCGGGACCACACCACCGTCATGCACGCGGACCGCAAGATCCGCGCTCTGATGGCCGAGCGGCGCTCGATCTACAACCAGGTCACCGAGCTCACCAACCGCATCAAGAACGGCTGAGCCGGCGCTTCAGGCAGCCGGCGCTTCAGGCAGCCGGCACTTCAGGCAGCCGGCACTTCAGGCAGTCGCCGCACCCGGCGCCGAGCGCCCGGCACGCGGCATCCGCCGTCCACATCCCCGTCCGCCGTCCGCATCCGACGGGCCGTCAACGGCCCGTCGGCGCCTCACCAAACGCATCCACAGGGCGCTTCCGGAGTAATCCGGGGGCGCCCTTCTTCATGCACGCGCCCCTGGTCTGTTCGAATACGCCCCCCGTGGAGCAACTTGTCCACAGATTGCGGAACTTTCTTCCGTCCACAGGCTGGGGACTGGTTTCCTCACCCACAATCTGTCCACAGGGTTCCCGCTTGAGGGCCCATCAGGCCAGGTCACAGCCCTGTGGAATTGTGCGTGAGAGATATCCACAGACTGTGGACGGAAGATTCATCCACAGGCCCGTCCACCGCGTTGTCCACCGCTCACCCACAGGTTGCCCCATCCTGTGCACAGGTTCCGACGGGTTACCCACACCGCTGTCCACTGTTCGGCAACCGAGTGCCCCTCCTCACCACCCGGAGTGAAAGCCGTCACACAGAAGTCGACGTTTGGGCTGTGGAGTACTTGGGGAAAGCTGGGGACACACCTGTGGAGTAGTCCGGGTCACCTGGGGATGGCCTGTGCAGAACTTTCTGTTCTCCACAGCACCCCCCTGTTGTCCACCGGTTCCACCCACAGGGCATGGGGATAAAAAACCGCGCCTGACCTGCGACGACGGGCTTATCCACCGTTTCCACAGGCCCTACTACTACCCCCATGGACAGTTAGGCCGGATTCGGTTTTCAAGCAGGTCCTGTGCACAACGTGGTCGAGAGGCCTCCCCGACACCTCGCTCCCGATTTGACGGGCGGCAGCACCAGCTGTCGGCGCCGTACGTCAGACTGGTCCCCGGCATCGAGGCCCCCAGCCCTCCAAGGCGCCGGGCCCGACGGGCCGACGACGAAGGCCGGCAGACGGACGAGCGAGCAACAGCAGGAGGCGGTTCCGGTGAAGATCCGGGTGGAGCGCGACGTACTCGCGGAGGCGGTGGCCTGGGCTGCCCGCAGCCTCCCGGCCCGGCCGCCGGTCCCCGTACTCGCGGGCCTGCTGCTGAAGGCCGAGGACGGCACCCTGTCCCTCTCCGGCTTCGACTACGAGGTCTCGGCCCGCGTCTCCGTCGAGGCGGACGTGGAGGAGGACGGCACCGTCCTCGTCTCCGGCCGGCTGCTCGCCGACATCTGCCGTGCCCTCCCCAACCGGCCCGTGGAGATTTCCACAGACGGTGTACGGGCGGTCGTGGTCTGCGGCTCCTCGCGGTTCACCCTCCACACCCTGCCGGTGGAGGAGTACCCGGCCCTGCCCCAGATGCCGACCGCGACCGGCACGGTCTCCGGTGAGGTCTTTGCCGCCGCTGCGGCCCAGGTCGCCATCGCCGCCGGCCGCGACGACACGCTGCCCGTCCTCACCGGTGTCCGCATCGAGATCGAGGGCGACCGCGTCACCCTGGCCTCGACCGACCGCTACCGCTTCGCGGTCCGCGAGTTCCTGTGGAAGCCGGAGAACCCGGACGCCTCGGCCGTGGCCCTGGTGCCCGCCAAGACCCTCCTGGACACCGCCAAGTCCCTGACCAGCGGTGACACCGTCACCCTGGCGCTGTCGGGCTCCGGCGCGGGCGAGGGCCTGATCGGCTTCGAGGGCGCCGGCCGCCGCACCACCACCCGCCTCCTCGAAGGCGACCTGCCGAAGTACCGCACGCTCTTCCCGACGGAGTTCAACTCCATCGCCGTGATCGAGACCGCCCCGTTCGTCGAGGCCGTCAAGCGCGTGGCCCTGGTGGCCGAGCGCAACACCCCGGTCCGCCTGAGCTTCGAGAAGGGCGTGCTGACCCTGGAGGCCGGCTCCTCCGACGATGCACAGGCTGTGGAGCGCGTCGACGCCTCCCTGGAGGGCGACGACATCTCGATCGCCTTCAACCCGACCTTCCTGCTGGACGGCCTCAGCGCGATCGACTCGCCGGTCGCCCAGCTCAGCTTCACGACGTCCACCAAGCCGGCGCTGCTCAGCGGCCGCCCCGCGGTCGACGCCGAAGCGGACGAGGCCTACAAGTACCTGATCATGCCGGTGCGCCTCTCCGGCTGACGCCCGCTGTCCACAGGGCCCGGTCCCGCAGTCCGCGGAACCGGGCCCGACGGCGTTCACGTCCCCCCGTCCCCCGTCCCCCGCGTGCCGTGTCCCGCGGCCCCGTGCCGCCCGGAGGGCCGCCGGATGCCGCGCCCGACCCCCGTACGGCGGGTGCCTGGAGCGCCCGTGGCGCCGGGCGGCACTGCCCGGCGTAGGCTCGGAGCCGGGTCTCCCCGGGAATCGGGAGAAACCGGCACAAACGGCCACAACGCTTAAGGAACCACCTGATGGAGCTCGGTCTCGTCGGTCTCGGCAAGATGGGCGGCAACATGCGCGAGCGCATCCGCCGCGCAGGCCACACCGTCATCGGATACGACCGCAATCCGGACCTCGCCGATGTCCACAGCCTGTCGGAACTTGTGGACAGCCTGCAGGCCCCCCGCGTGGTGTGGGTGATGGTCCCGGCCGGTGCCGCGACCCAGTCCACCGTCGACGAGCTCGCGGAGCTGCTCTCGCCCGGCGACATCGTCGTGGACGGCGGGAACTCCCGCTGGACCGACGACGAGAAGCACGCCGAGGAGCTCGCCGCCAAGGGCATCGGCTTCGTCGACTGCGGTGTCTCCGGCGGCGTGTGGGGCCTGGAGAACGGCTACGCGCTGATGTACGGCGGCGACAAGGAGCACGTCGCCGCGGTGCAGCCGATCTTCGACGCCCTCAAGCCCGAGGGTGACTTCGGCTCCGTGCACGCCGGCAAGGTCGGTGCGGGCCACTTCGCGAAGATGGTCCACAACGGCATCGAGTACGCCATGATGCAGGCCTACGCCGAGGGCTGGGAGCTGCTGGAGAAGGTGGACTCGGTCACCGACGTCCGCGAGGTGTTCCGGTCCTGGCAGGAGGGCACGGTCATCCGCTCCTGGCTGCTCGACCTGGCCGTCAACGCGCTGGACGAGGACGAGCACCTGGAGCAGCTGCGCGGCTTCGCGCAGGACTCGGGCGAGGGCCGCTGGACGGTGGAGGCGGCGATCGACAACGCCGTGCCGCTGCCCGCGATCACCGCCTCGCTGTTCGCGCGGTTCGCCTCGCGCCAGGACGACTCGCCGCAGATGAAGATGATCGCCGCGCTGCGCAACCAGTTCGGCGGCCACGCGGTCGAGAAGAAGTAGTCGCCGCTGCGGGCGCGGCACCGCGCCCGCAGCACACAGCAGTACCGCAGTACGGAACAGCAATACCGCAGTACTGCAGTACAGAGCAGAACAGCAGGAAGCCGGGGGAGGTCGGCGCCACATGCATGTCTCGCATCTCTCGTTGGCCGACTTCCGCTCGTACGCCCGGGCCGAGGTTCCCCTCGACCCGGGCGTCACGGCTTTCGTGGGCCCCAACGGCCAGGGGAAGACGAACCTGGTCGAGGCGATCGGCTATCTGGCGACGCTCGGCAGCCACCGGGTGTCCTCGGACGCCCCCCTCGTGCGGATGGGCGCGCAGCGGGCCGTCGTCCGCGCGGCCGTCCGGCAGGGCGAACGGCAGCAGCTGGTCGAGCTGGAGCTCAACCCCGGGCGGGCGAACCGGGCCCGCATCAACCGGTCCTCGCAGGTCAGGCCGCGGGACGTGCTGGGGATCGTACGGACGGTGCTGTTTGCGCCGGAGGACCTGGCCCTGGTGAAGGGCGATCCGGGCGAGCGCCGGAAGCTCCTCGACGAGCTGGTGACGGCCCGCTCGCCGCGGATGGCGGGGGTCCGGTCGGACTACGAGCGGGTGCTGAAGCAGCGCAACACCCTGCTGAAGTCGGCTGCCATGGCGCGCCGGCACGGCGGCCGCTCCATGGACCTGTCGACGCTGGACGTGTGGGACCAGCACCTGGCGCGCGCGGGCGCGGAGCTGCTGGCCCATCGGCTGGATCTGATCGCCTCCCTGCTGCCCCTGGCGGACAAGGCGTACGAGCAGCTCGCGCCCGGCGGCGGGCCGCTGGGCCTGGCCTACCGGTCCTCGGCCGGCGAGGCGGTGGACACCGGGTCGGCGCGGACCCGGGAGGAGCTGTACGCGGTCCTGATCGAGGCGCTCGCGCAGGTGCGCAAGCAGGAGATCGAGCGGGGCGTGACCCTGGTGGGCCCGCACCGCGACGATGTGCTGCTGCGGCTGGGGGAGCTGCCGGCGAAGGGGTACGCGAGCCACGGGGAGTCGTGGTCGTACGCGCTGGCGCTGCGGCTGGCCTCGTACGAGCTGCTGCGCTCGGAGGGGGCCGAGCCGGTGCTGATCCTCGACGACGTCTTCGCGGAACTGGACGCCCGGCGCCGGGAGCGGCTGGCCGAGCTGGTGGCGCCGGCCGAGCAGGTGCTGGTGACGGCAGCGGTGGACGATGACGTTCCGGATGTTTTGGCAGGGGTGCGGTTCGGGGTGTCCGGCGGTGAGGTGACCCGGCTGTGAACGAGGACAAGCGGAATCCGCAGGAGCCGGGCGGAACCCACCCGGGGCGCAAGGCTCCGGAGCTGTCGGGCGTGGACCTCGCGCGCCAGGCGCTGGCGGCCGCCCGGGAGCAGGCGCGGGCCCGCGGCACCTCGGCCGGCGGGCGGAGCGGTCGGCACCAGCCCGGCCTGCGCTCGGGGGCGCGGGCGGACGGACGGGATCCGATGCCGCTGATGGCGGCGCTGGACCGGCTGCGGACGGAGCGCGGCTGGGAGATGCCGATGGCGGTGGCCGGCGTGATGGAGCGCTGGCCGGAGATCGTCGGCCCGGAGATCGCGACGCACTGCGAACCGGAACGCTACGAGGACCGTGAGCTGGTCGTGCGGTGCGACTCCTCGGCGTGGGCGGCGCAGCTGAAGCTGCTGGCCCCGCAGCTGGTGGCCCGGCTGAACGCGGACCTCGGCCAGGGCACGGTCCGGCTGATCAAGGTGCAGGGCCCGGGCGGCCGGCCGAAGCGGCACGGCCCCTGGCGCGCCCCCGGCAGCACCGGCCCGGGCGACACCTACGGCTGAGGCCCGGCCGCGGCCCACCCGGCCGGCCCCGGCCCGCTGCGGGCGCCAGCCCGTCTGCCGCGCCTGCCGTGCCCGCGGCGCCTGCCGTGCCCGCGGCGTCTGCCGTGCCCGCGGCACCACCACCAGCGCGGCCCGTACCGACCGCAGCCGCACCAACAGTCACATCTGCCACATCCGCCACGGCTGACCCTCGGCGGAGCCCTTGCAGAGCCTTGGCCAAGGCCCCGTCCGCGGGCCCTCGCACCCCCCTGCCCGGGTGGCGTCCCTCACGGTAGTGGAAGGTTGACAGCCCGAAGCGCTGGATGCCCGCGTGAGCCTCTTTGAGCCCCGGTCCGAATATGGGGAGTCGGAGAGAGGAGGTTCAGGGCGGCACATGCGTACTCAGGTACCGGCAAACCCCCATTCATGTCCGTGGTACCGGTAGACTGAAGCGAATCCCGCCTCGCCGCGGGATCCCGAAGAAAACACGCTGACAACGCAGATCGACGCAGCCGCTCCTCACCGGCAGCCCGCCGGCCCGGAGTCCGGCCTGTGCTGTGCCAGAAAGGGCGCTTCGTGGCCGATTCCGGCAACCCCAACGACAACCAGTCCACAGCCGGCGAGAACGGGGAGGTCACCGCCTCGTACGACGCCTCCGCGATCCAGGTGCTGGAGGGCCTGGACGCGGTTCGCAAGCGGCCCGGCATGTACATCGGCTCCACCGGTGAGCGCGGTCTGCACCACCTCGTGCAGGAGGTCGTCGACAACTCGGTCGACGAGGCCCTGGCCGGCCACGCGGACTCCATCGACGTCACGATCCTCGCCGACGGCGGCGTGCGCGTCGTCGACAACGGCCGCGGCATCCCGGTCGACATCGTTCCGTCGGAGGGCAAGCCGGCCGTGGAGGTCGTGCTGACGGTCCTGCACGCGGGCGGCAAGTTCGGCGGCGGCGGCTACGCCGTCTCCGGCGGTCTGCACGGTGTGGGCGTGTCCGTCGTGAACGCGCTCTCGACGAAGGTCGCCGTCGAGATCAAGCGGGACGGCCACCGCTTCTCGCAGGACTACAAGATGGGCGTCCCGACCGCCCCGCTGGCCAAGAACGAGGAGACCGACGACCACGGCACGTCGGTGACCTTCTGGGCCGACCCGGACATCTTCGAGACGGTCGAGTACTCCTTCGAGACGCTGTCGCGCCGCTTCCAGGAGATGGCCTTCCTCAACAAGGGCCTGACCATCACGCTCACCGACGAGCGCGAGTCGGCCAAGGCCACCGTCGGCGCGGAGTCCGCCGAGGAGATCGAGGAGCCGCAGGCCCGGACGGTCAAGTACTTCTACGAGGGCGGCATCGTCGACTTCGTGAAGTACCTCAACTCGCGCAAGGGCGAGATGACCCACCCGACCGTCATCGGGTTCGAGGCGGAGGACAAGGACCGCCTGCTCTCGGTCGAGATCGCGATGCAGTGGACCTCGCAGTACACCGAGGGCGTCTACTCCTTCGCGAACACGATCCACACCCACGGCGGCGGCACCCACGAGGAGGGCTTCCGCGCCGCTCTCACCGCGCTCGTGAACAAGTACGCGCGCGAGAAGAAGCTGCTGCGCGAGAAGGACGACAACCTCACGGGCGACGACATCCGCGAGGGCCTGACCGCGATCATCTCGATCAAGCTGGGCGAGCCCCAGTTCGAGGGCCAGACCAAGGACAAGCTCGGCAACACCGAGGCGAAGACCTTCGTCCAGCGCGTGGCGCACGAGCACCTGTCGGACTGGTTCGACTGCAACCCGGTCGAGGCCGCGGACATCGTCCGCAAGGCCATCCAGGCGGCCACGGCCCGCGTCGCGGCCCGCAAGGCCCGCGACCTGACGCGCCGCAAGGGCCTGCTGGAGAGCGCCTCGCTGCCGGGCAAGCTGTCCGACTGCCAGTCGAACGACCCGACCAAGTGCGAGATCTTCATCGTCGAGGGTGACTCCGCCGGCGGTTCCGCGAAGTCCGGCCGCAACCCGATGTACCAGGCCATCCTGCCGATCCGCGGCAAGATCCTGAACGTCGAGAAGGCCCGTATCGACAAGATCCTCCAGAACACCGAGGTCCAGGCGCTCATCTCCGCCTTCGGCACCGGTATCCACGAGGACTTCGACATCGAGAAGCTCCGCTACCACAAGATCATTCTGATGGCGGACGCCGATGTCGACGGCCAGCACATCAACACCCTGCTGCTGACCTTCCTGTTCCGCTTCATGCGCCCGCTGGTCGAGGCCGGCCACGTCTACCTGTCCCGCCCGCCGCTCTACAAGATCAAGTGGGGTCGCGACGACTTCGAGTACGCGTACTCGGACCGCGAGCGCGACGCCCTGGTCGAGCACGGCAAGCGCCAGGGCAAGCGGATCAAGGAAGACTCGATCCAGCGCTTCAAGGGTCTCGGCGAGATGAACGCCGAGGAGCTGCGCGTCACCACCATGGACGTGGACCACCGCGTGCTCGGCCAGGTCACCCTGGACGACGCGGCCCAGGCCGACGACCTGTTCTCGGTGCTGATGGGCGAGGACGTCGAGGCACGGCGCTCCTTCATCCAGCGCAACGCCAAGGACGTTCGCTTCCTCGACATCTGAGTCGGCTCTCCACGGCCGCCCGAAAGGATTTCTGACCAGCAATGGCCGACGAAACCACCCCCACCGCCGAGAACACCGCGGAGGAGCAGCAGATGCGCATCGAGCCCGTCGGGCTCGAGACGGAGATGCAGCGCTCCTACCTCGACTACGCGATGTCCGTCATCGTGTCCCGCGCCCTGCCCGACGTGCGCGACGGCCTCAAGCCGGTGCACCGCCGCGTCCTGTACGCGATGTACGACGGCGGCTACCGGCCCGAGAAGGGCTTCTACAAGTGCGCCCGCGTCGTCGGCGACGTCATGGGCACGTACCACCCGCACGGTGACACCTCCATCTACGACGCCCTGGTCCGCCTGGCCCAGCCGTGGTCGATGCGCATGCCGCTCGTGGACTCCAACGGCAACTTCGGCTCCCCGGGCAACGACC
Organism: Streptomyces sp. NPDC090445; assembly: GCF_044769385.1. NCBI lineage: Bacteria > Bacillati > Actinomycetota > Actinomycetes > Kitasatosporales > Streptomycetaceae > Streptomyces > Streptomyces sp. NPDC090445. The sequence goes on from NZ_JBIVXV010000007.1 coordinate 224,219, forward strand.
CGGCCGCCGCCATGCGCTACACCGAGTGCAAGATGGCGCCGCTGTCGATGGAGATGGTCCGGGACATCGACGAGGAGACCGTCGACTTCCAGGACAACTACGACGGCCGCAACCAGGAGCCGACGGTCCTGCCGGCCCGCTTCCCGAACCTCCTGGTCAACGGCTCCGCCGGCATCGCCGTCGGCATGGCGACCAACATCCCGCCGCACAACCTGCGCGAGGTCGCCGAGGGTGCCCAGTGGTACCTGGCCAACCCGGAGGCCTCGCACGAGGACCTGCTCGACGCGCTCATCGACCGCATCAAGGGCCCGGACTTCCCGACCGGCGCCCTGGTCGTGGGCCGCAAGGGCATCGAGGAGGCGTACCGCACCGGCCGCGGCTCCATCACGATGCGTGCCGTGGTCGAGGTCGAGGAGATCCAGAACCGCCAGTGCCTGGTGGTCACCGAGCTCCCGTACCAGGTGAATCCGGACAACCTCGCGCAGAAGATCGCCGACCTGGTGAAGGACGGCAAGATCGGCGGCATCGCCGACGTCCGCGACGAGACCTCCTCGCGCACCGGCCAGCGCCTGGTGATCGTGCTCAAGCGCGACGCCGTCGCCAAGGTTGTGCTCAACAACCTGTACAAGCACACCGATCTGCAGACCAACTTCGGCGCGAACATGCTGGCGCTGGTCGACGGCGTGCCGCGCACGCTGTCGCTGGACGCGTTCATCCGCCACTGGGTGCACCACCAGATCGAGGTCATCGTCCGGCGGACGAAGTTCCGCCTGCGCAAGGCCGAGGAGCGCGCCCACATCCTGCGCGGCCTGCTCAAGGCCCTGGACGCGATCGACGAGGTCATCGCCCTCATCCGGCGCAGTCAGACCGTCGAGGTCGCCCGCGACGGCCTGATGGGCCTGCTGGAGATCGACGAGATCCAGGCCAACGCGATCCTCGAGATGCAGCTGCGCCGCCTGGCGGCCCTGGAGCGGCAGAAGATCGTCGCCGAGCACGACGAGCTCCAGGCGAAGATCAACGAGTACAACGCGATCCTGGCCTCGCCGGAGAAGCAGCGCGCGATCGTCAGCGAGGAACTGGCGGCGATCGTCGACAAGTTCGGCGACGACCGCCGGTCGAAGCTGGTGCCGTTCGACGGCGACATGTCCATCGAGGACCTGATCGCCGAAGAGGACATCGTCGTCACGATCACCCGCGGCGGCTACGTCAAGCGCACCAAGACCGACGACTACCGCTCCCAGCGGCGCGGCGGCAAGGGCGTGCGCGGGACGAAGCTGAAGGAAGACGACATCGTCGACCACTTCTTCGTCTCCACCACGCACCACTGGCTGCTCTTCTTCACCAACAAGGGCCGGGTCTACCGCGCCAAGGCGTACGAGCTGCCGGACGCCGGACGTGACGCCCGCGGCCAGCACGTGGCCAACCTGCTGGCCTTCCAGCCGGACGAGCAGATCGCCGAGATCCTCGCGATCCGCGACTACGAGGCGGCCCCGTACCTGATCCTGGCCACCAAGGCCGGCCTGGTGAAGAAGACGGCGCTCAAGGACTACGACTCGCCCCGGTCGGGCGGCGTCATCGCCATCAACCTGCGTGGGCGGGAGGATGGCAGCGATGACGAGCTGATCGGCGCCGAGCTGGTGTCCGCCGAGGACGACCTGCTGCTGATCAGCAAGAAGGCGCAGTCGATCCGCTTCACGGCGACCGACGACGCGCTGCGCCCGATGGGCCGCGCGACCTCCGGTGTGAAGGGCATGAGTTTCCGCGAAGGTGACGAACTGCTTTCCATGAGCGTGGTCCGTCCCGGTACGTTCGTCTTCACCGCGACCGACGGCGGCTACGCCAAGCGGACGCCGGTCGACGAGTACCGCGTCCAGGGCCGTGGCGGTCTGGGCATCAAGGCCGCCAAGATCGTGGAGGACCGCGGTTCGCTCGTCGGCGCGCTCGTGGTCGACGAAACGGACGAGATTCTCGCCATCACGCTCAGCGGTGGTGTGATCCGTACGCGAGTCAACGAAGTCAGGGAGACCGGCCGTGACACCATGGGCGTCCAGCTGATCAACCTGGGCAAGCGCGATGCCGTGGTAGGTATCGCCCGTAATGCCGAGGCCGGTCAGGAAGCTGACGAGGTCGAGGAGACCGAGGCAGCCGAAGGACAGGCCGCCGAGGCCGCCGAGGGTGTGGAGCCCTCGGCCGGGGAGCACGAGGAGTAAGTCGTGAGTGGAGCCACGGGCGCCGGACCGGCCAGAACCGAGGAGGACGGTGCCCGTGGCCCCGCCGCGGACTCCGAGGGCGGTGCCGGCGCCCCCAAAGGCGGGGGGACAGCGGTGACGGACACGCGGGGGTCGGAGCAGAAGCCCAAGGCCACGCAGAAGCCGAAGCCGAAGCCGCAGCCGAAGCCGAAGCAGGAGAAGCCGGCCGCCGAGCCGTACCACCCGCCGCAGGCGTACGCGGCCCCCTCGGGCCCGGGTGCGCCCCGGGACGCCAAGGACCCCGCCGCGCAGCGCAAGCCGCGTACGGGGGCCCGTGTGACGCCCAGGACGCGCAAGGCGCGGCTGCGGGTGGCCAAGGCCGATCCGTGGTCGGTGATGAAGGTCAGCTTCCTGCTGTCGATCGCGCTGGGCTTCTGCACGATCGTGGCGGCGGCGGTGCTGTGGATGGTCATGGACGCCATGGGCGTCTTCTCCACCGTCGGCAGCACCATCAGCGAGGCGACCGGTTCGAGCGAGAGCAACGGCTTCGACCTCCAGGCGTTCCTGTCGCTGCCGCGGGTGCTGATCTTCACCTCGGTGATCGCCGTGATCGACGTCGTGCTGGCGACGGCCCTGGCGACGCTGGGCGCGTTCATCTACAACCTGTCGGCGGGCTTCGTCGGCGGTGTGGAGCTCACGCTCGCGGAGGACGAGTGACCGTCTGATGACCTGCGGGGACGCCTCCGCACCGCGTCCACAGGGGCTGCGCCCGGGGGGATTTTGGCGGGACCGTGTCTGTGCGCTAATCTTCAGGAGTCAGCGCGCAGCGCGGAGGGGCTATAGCTCAGTTGGTTAGAGCGCATCCCTGATAAGGATGAGGCCACAGGTTCAAATCCTGTTAGCCCCACAGTGTGGAAGACCCCCAGGCCGGATGGCCTGGGGGTCTTCGCCGTATGGGCCCGCCCGGGGGCTTCCCAGGTCACCGAACGGTATCGATCGGTGTGTATTGTTGGCCGCCGGAAGTACCCAACGACGACGAAGGACGAGGTCGCGCGGTGAAGAAGCTGCTCCTGGTCGCACTGGCCGCCATCGGCGGTCTCCTCGTGTACCGCCAGATCCAGGCGGACCGCGCCGAGCAGGACCTGTGGACGGAGGCTACTGACTCCGTGCCCTCCGGTTCGGGCGTGTGAGACCCCAAGGCTGATCCATGAAGCCCCGGCTGCCACTGCGGCCGGGGCTTCATGCTGTTCCGATTTGTAAAGATTTGCGTTGCTTGAGCAAAACGGGGGTGGGTGTGATGGGGCGGACGCGGACTGCGGTGCCGGCGGTGGCAGCGGTGACGGCGGCTCTGGGACTGGTGGTGGGCCTGCCGGGGGCCGGGTACGCGGCCCCCGGGCCGCTGCCCCCGTACCGGCCGGCGCAGGGCGCGCAGAAGGTGCAGGGCGCCACGAGCACGGCCGACGCACCGCAGGTGGCGCCCGGGAAGGTCTACACGGACACCCTGGCGCCCGGTGACCGCTTCTACCGGCTCAACCTGGACGACAGGTCCACCGTGTACGTCTCCGCGGTCCTGCAGCCCTCCCCCGGCGTGAAGATCGACTCCAGTGGCGACGGCATCAAGGTCAGCATCATGACCACCGACGGCAAGGACTGCCCGGGCAGCTCCGGCAAGGCGGACTTCGGGTACGGGAGCGGCGGCCGCCCGATCGGCGCCGCGGGCGTGCGCAGGCTGACGGAGGACGCCGAGTGCCAGCAGGCCGGCGTGTACTACGCGAAGGTCACCCGGGAGGCCGCCAAGGGCTCGGACCAGACGCCGTGGCCCGTGGAGCTGAAGGTGTCGCGCGAGCCCGGCCTGAAGACCGGCAGCGCGCCCGTGCCCGCGCCGAGCTCCTGGCCGTCCGCCCCGCCGGTGGCCCCGGGCAGCGAGGCGGTCACGAGGGAGGGCGGCACCGGCTTCAACGACGCCCGCGCGCTGGGCGCCGGGGTGTGGCGCGACGGACTGAGGCCGGGTCAGACGCGGTTCTACCGGGTGCCCGTGGACTGGGGGCAGCAGCTGGCGGTGAGCGCCGAGCTGGCGGGCGCGAAGCGGACCAAGGAGTACGCGTCGGCCAGCAGGGGGCTGCTGGTCAGCGTGTACACCCCGTACCGCGGCCTGCTGGACGACAAGGACGGCAGCTACGACGGCAAGCAGGCGAGCCTGACCCTGCCGCCGACGGCACCGGTGGCCTACGAGAACCGGTTCGCGTCCGACGACGCGCTGCGCTCGGCGGGGGCGGCGGGCTGGTACTACGTGGCCGTCACGCTGGGCGAGAAGGTCGCCGAGTTCACCGAGGACGCCACCCCCGTGCCGCTGACGCTGCGGCTGAACGTGGAGAACAAGGCCGTGCCCGCGCCCCCGTACACGGAGAGCCCGGCCACGGCGGGGTTCGCCGTCGAGGAGGACGACCACACGGCCGCCCGGGACGGTCTGACGGAGCCGGAGGCGCTCGCGGCGGCCGACCGGCGCCGGACCATGGGCGCGGTCGCCGCCGGCGGCTTCGGCACCGGGACGGCGCTGCTGCTCGTCCTCGGCGGCTGGACGCTGCTGGCCCGGCGCGGGCGGAGCGCCTGAGCGGCGGGCAGAGCCGCGGCCGCTGACCCGCCCGCTGTTCCGCCCGCGGTCGTCAGAGTTGGGTGAGGGCCCAGGCGCCCACCGCGAAGCACAGCAGCGCGGCGGCCAGGAGGGCCGCCGCGACCTTCCGCGGCGGCGGGGCGATCCCGCCGGTCCGCGCGGCCGGAGCCCCGGCCGGGGCCGCAGGGTGCGGGGCGGTGACGGGTTCCGGCGGGGCCAGGCGGAAGCTGCCGGTCCCGAAAGCGGGAGCGGCAACGGCTGCGGCCGCCGGGGCGGCCGGAGTGGCCGGGGCGGCCGGAGTGGCCGGGGCCGGCTGCGGGAAGGGGCCGGCCTGCACCGCCGTGGCAGGCGTCGGCGTGCCCCGCGGGTCGGTACGGGTGGGCTCCGCCGCCACGGTCGCGGCCGTGGGAGGCGCCGTCGGGGCGGGCACAGCCCCGGGAGGCACCGGCGGGGAACCGGGTGCCTTCAAGGCACTCGGTTCCGGACCTGTCACCACGCCGGGAGCCCTCGGATCCGAGGGGGCGGGCGCGGCCGGCGCGGACGCTGCCCCGGCCGGCTTCTGCGGCCCCTGCGGGCCGAAACCGGGCGGCAGCGGACCGAGTTGGTCGAAGACTTCCACCGGGTCTTCGCCCGACAGGTCCGGCGGCAGCAGCTCAACGGCCTCGGCAAGGGCCCTGCGGACCCCTGTGGCGGTCTTGAAGCGGTTCCGGGGGTCCGGCTGCAGGAGGTTCGCGATCACGTCCCAGAGAGGCACGGGGACGCCCTCGGGCGCGTCCGGGACGCCGTGGGCGAGGAACTGCTCCACGAGCGCCTCGGAATCGGGCTTGCGGCCCTGGACCAGGTAGAGGGCGACCAGGCCGACGGCGTACAGGTCGGCGGGGAAGTCCGGTTCGGCTCCGCGCAGTTGCTCGGGGGCGAAATAGCCGGGCGTGCCCACCACGTAGTGGGTCTCGGTCAGGCGCGGCTCGCCCTTGCGCATCGAGATGCCGAAGTCGGACAGCCGCAGGTGCGGCCGTCCGGTTCCCGTGGCCTCCATCAGGATGTTGGCCGGCTTGATGTCGCGGTGGATGACGTCCTCCGCGTGCACCGCCGCCAGCCCCGACAGGAGCTGGTCGAGCAGGGTGCAGACGAACCGCGGCGGCAGCGGGCCGTAGTCCCCGATCACGTGCGCGAGGGACCCGCCGGAGACCAGGTCCATCGTGAACAGGACCTTGTCGTCGTCCGCCGCCCAGCTGGCCGGGGCCAGGACGTGGGGGTGGTCGATCCGCAGGGCCTGCTCGCGGACGAACCGGAGCAGCGTGTGGGCGTCGCCCTGCTGGAGCACCTTCGCGGCCACGTACCGGCGGCGTCGCTGGTCCCAGGCACGCCAGACTGCGCCCGCCCCGCCGCGCCCGATCGGATCGATCAGTTCGTACCGGCCGGCGAAGACCTCACCCATTGCTGCGTCCGTCCCCCGTTGTGCTCGTCCGCCGTACGTGCGCCGGTGCCGTGTGCGCCGGTGCCGTGCGTGTCAGTTCTGGTGGGCCTCGTAGTGGGCCACCGCGTCGGCAGTGCGTCCCGCGCCGTACACCTTGAGGAACTCTGCCAGTTCCGGGTGGGTGGGGGCGAGACTGTTCGCCGCGTCGATGATGTCACCGGCCGCGGAGACCGAGCGCAGCAGCGACTGGATCTCGCGGACGACGCGCTTGACGGTCGGTGCGCCGGAACCGGTGCTGGTCTGACCGCTGTTGATCAGGACGGAGCCCCCCTGGGTCCGCTTGATCTCGTCCATCCGGTCGGTGGCCTCCGCGGCGCTGACGCTTCCGTCCGCCACCTGGCTCGCGAGGTCCTGCAGCGCCTGCACGCGCTGGACCACGGCCGGGTTTCCGATCTTGGCGCGCTGGCCGCTCATCAGCTGGGAGAGCATGGGGGCCGAGAGGCCGAGGACGGCAGCGAGGCGGGCCTGGTTCAGGCCGAGGTCGTCTATGAGCCGGCGGAACAGCGCGCCGAGGGGTTCCCCGTACCAACTGCGCTGAAGTTCTCTGGCTCTGGCTGTAGCCTCTTGTTGTACTGCGTCCACGCGTCCTACTCCCCTTCGCTGGTGCGAACCTCGCGAGCATCTTACGGAGAGTGGTCGCACGGTGGGAGTCCCCAACATTTTGCGGGATGAGGGGGAGGACCCGGTACTCTGTTCTGCGGAACGACCACTCCTTCGCGGGAGAGGGGTGCGTCCTCCCTTTCGGGGCTTTAGCTCAGTTGGTAGAGCGCTGCCTTTGCAAGGCAGATGTCAGGAGTTCGAATCTCCTAAGCTCCACTTCTTTACCCCTTCTGACCTGCGGAAACGCAGACCAGGAGGGGTTTTCTCGTACCGCTGGGGCGATGTTTCACGTGAAACGACGACCCCGCGGGGGCCGTCCGGATCCCTCGGATGGGCCGTTCGCAGGGCCGGGCGGCGCCTTCTGGCCGACAGTGGGGACAGGCACCGAGCCAGGGGCCGAGACCACGCCGGAGGCGCACAGACATGGGACTCTTCGACTTCCTCAGGTCCGAGAAGAAGAAACAGGCCGCCGCCGAGAAGGCGGCCGCGACCCCGACCGCCGACTACGCGACGACGTACGCCGACGCGGTCGCGGCCACCAGGGAGGCCGCCGAGCGCATGGCCGCCGCGGCCCCGCCGAAGCCCGCCCCCGCCCCGCCCAAGGCCGCCCGGGCCCCGCACAGGCCCGCCGCGGCCGACCATCCGCCGCACACCCCGACGCCCGCGTCCGCCGCGCACAAGGCGGTCCCCGCGGCTCCCGCGCCGGCCGCCGCGACGGGCGCCGTGAAGCGCACGTACACCGTCCGGGCCGGTGACTCGCTGACCTCGATCGCCCTCCGGGAACTGGGCAACGAGGCCCGCTGGCGCGAGCTCTACGCCATGAACCGGGGCGTCATCGGAGCCAACCCCCACCTGATCCACCCCGGGCAGGTGCTCACCCTGCCCGGCAGGCCGCCGGGCTGACCCCAGGTCAGGCGGCGACACGGCGCGTGGGGCCGGATCCGAGGGATCCGGCCCCACGCGCCACGTTCCCGGCTACTCCTCGTCCGTCTCGCCCGCCTCCCGCTCCTTCGCGGCCAGTTCGTCGTCGAACGTCGCCTGGGCCTCGTCGCGCGAGGACAGCTCGGTCGCCGCGGGCGGCTCGACGAGCCAGTCGGGGTTGGACTGCTGGTCCCACCACCGCCAGGCCAGGTACGCGGCGCCGGCCAGCACGCCGGCCACGACCACGCCCTTGAGCATCCGGTTCCGGCGCTGCAGCCGCTCGTGGTGCTTGACGAGCTTCTTCACCTCCTGGGCCGACATCTGGCCGCGCAGCGCCGCCAGGGCCGCCGCGGTGACCGCCGCGGAGCGCAGCACGGCCTCCTCGGCCATCGGCCGGCCGGCCGCGATCGCGTTCTCCAGCTTCGGCTGTGTGTAGTCGGCGGCCTGACGGGCCATGCGCCGGGTCTGGTGCACCGCCTGCGTGGCCGCCCGGTCGACGTTCGGCGGCACGTGGCCGCGCGCTGCGACCATGCGGGGATGCAGGTGGGTGTCGTACGCCGTACGTGCCTGGCGCGAGGCCTGCTGGGCGGCCTGCGAGACCTTCGGCGTCAGCCGCTCGTTCGCCTCGTGCGCGTAGTGCACCGCCGCGTCCTTGGCGGTTTCTGCGTACGGCGCCACCAGCTCCGCTGCGTGCCTCATCGTGTCCCGGGCGCTGTCGGCGACCAGGCGCACGCTGTCGTTGCGGGTCACGGGATCCTCCTCCTCGGTGGCGGACACAGTTCACCTTTCCACCCTTTGTCGGATCATGCCTGGCTTGGGGCCGGGCGGCATGCGTGACAGGGCATCCGGGTGGGGGATTTCTGTGGCGTACGGCCCTCCGTGGGAGGATCGGGCACCGACAGTGCTGACTATGGAAGGCAGATCCGTGGCCGAGAAGCTCTACGCCACCCTGAAGACCAACCACGGCGACATCGAGATCGAGCTGCTGGAGAACTTCGCCCCGAAGACCGTCCGGAACTTCGTGGAGCTCGCCACGGGCGCCCGTGAGTGGACCCGCCCCACCGACGGCCAGAAGACCACGGACCCGCTCTACGACGGCACCGTCTTCCACCGCGTGATCAGCGGTTTCATGATCCAGGGCGGCGACCCGCTCGGCAACGGCACCGGCGGCCCCGGCTACCAGTTCGCCGACGAGTTCCACCCGGACCTGGCCTTCACCAAGCCCTACCTGCTGGCGATGGCCAACGCCGGCCCGGGCACCAACGGCTGCCAGTTCTTCATCACCGTCGCCCCCACTGCCTGGCTCACCCGCAAGCACACGATCTTCGGCGAGGTCATTGACAAGGGCAGCCGGTCGGTCGTGGACTCGATCGCCGGCCTGCCGACCAACCCGCGCACCGAGCGCCCCCTGGAAGACGTGATCATCAAGTCCGTCTCCGTCGAGAAGCGCTGACGGGGAGCGCCCGCCGGGCGGCCCTCTGCCCGGGAACCTTCCGTCCGGGAACCTTCCGCCCGGCCCGTCCGTCCTGATGGCATACCGGACCGGCGGGGCACCGCCGTCCCGCCGCTGACCGAGGGGACCGATGGACACCGACCGTCTGCCGGGCTGCTACCGCCACCCGGACCGCGACACGGGGATCCGCTGTACCCGCTGCGAGCGCCCCATCTGCCCCGAGTGCATGATCAGCGCCTCCGTCGGCTTCCAGTGCCCCGAATGCGTCCGCGAGGGCTCCGGAACCGGCCACCGCCCGGCCGCGAACGCTCCGCGCACCCTCGCGGGCGGTGCCGTGGCCGACGATCCCCACCTGGTCACCAAGGTCCTCATCGGGATCAACGCCGCGGTCTTCCTGGCCGGCCTGCTCTTCCCCCCGCTCGTGGTCCAGCTGGAGCTGCTCGGCCGGTACGTCGACTACATCGGCGGCCCCGTCGAGGGCATCTCCACCGGCCAGTACCACCGGCTGCTGACCTCGGTGTTCCTGCACGCGGAGTGGTGGCACATCGCGGGGAACATGCTGGCCCTGTGGGTGATCGGCGGACCGCTGGAAGCGGCGCTGGGCCGGGTCCGCTACCTCGCCGTGTACGTGCTGTCCGGCTTGGGCGCGAGCGCCTTCGTGTACCTGCTGACCGAGCCGAACACCCCGACCCTCGGCGCCTCCGGGGCCGTCTTCGGGCTGCTCGGGGCGACCGTCGTGCTGGCGCGCCGGCTCCGCTACGAGATGCGGCCGGTCATCACGATGGTCGTGCTCATGCTGGTGCTGACCTTCGTGCCCTTCGGCGGCAGTCTGTCGGTGTCCTGGCAGGCCCATGTGGGTGGCCTGCTGACCGGCCTGCTGCTCGGGCTGGCGATGCTGGCACCGGGGACCGGGGGAAAACGGGCCTCCGTCCAATGGGGGACGTGCGCGCTGGTATTTCTGCTGGCAGCGGGCCTGGTACTGGCCCGGACGGCCGAACTCACCTGATCACACCGGCGTCAATGCTCCACAGAGTTATCCACAGATGGTCTGTCTTTTCCTCAGGTGTGGATGACGCTGTGGATAACTCCTGGGGAGAGCTTGCGGGGCGGCTGCATCCTGTGCTTGGCCGCCCCGCCCCACCGCGTGAGCCGCTTACTTCCACTGAGTGGAAACGCCGAATCCCGCCGCGATGAACCCGAATCCGACTACAATGTTCCAATTTCCGATGGACTCGATCGGAAGCTGGGTCTCACTCACATAAAACACGACAATCCAGGCCAGGCCGATCAGGAAGAGTGCCAGCATGACCGGAGCGACCCAGCTGCGGTTGGTCAGCTTGATCTGCTGCGCCTTCGTCGGCGGCGGCGTGTAGTCGTCCTTCTTGCGGATACGTGACTTCGGCACGAGGGGCTTCTCCTGTCGATGCGCTGGGGACCTGCCTGCCCCGGGCGTCCGTTAGCGTAGTGGACCTCTGGCGTTGAAGGAGAAGGGTACGTTGAGCAATTCCGACGACTCCTCCGCGGGTCCCCGCCGGCGGTTCCGGCCGGTCCGGCTGCTCACGGCCGCCGTCTTCGCACTCGCGGGCCTGATCTTCATCACCAGCTTCAACACGTCCAAGGGTACGAACATCCGGACGGACGCCTCGCTGCTCAAGCTCTCGGACCTCATCCACGAGCGCAGCCAGAACAACGCGGAGCTGGAACAGACCACCGCGGCCCTCCGCGGCCGGGTCGACGCCCTCGCCGACCGCGACGACGGCAGCACCAAGGCCGAGGACGCCAAGCTGGCCGCCCTGCGCACCGCCTCCGGCACCGAGGCCCTCTCCGGCAAAGCCCTGACCGTCACCCTCAACGACGCCCCGCCCGGCGCCACCGCCCGCATCCCCAACGTGCCCGAGCCGCAGCCCAACGACCTCGTGATCCACCAGCAGGACCTCCAGGCCGTCGTGAACGCCCTGTGGCAGGGCGGCGCCCAGGGCATCCAGGTCATGGACCAGCGGCTGATCTCCACCAGCGCCGTGCGCTGCGTGGGCAACACCCTGATCCTCCAGGGCCGCGTCTACTCGCCGCCGTACAAGGTGACGGCGGTCGGGGACCCGGCAGCCCTGCGCAAGGCCCTCGCGGCCTCTCCGGCCCTGCAGAACTACCAGATGTACGTGACGGCGTACGGGCTCGGCTGGAAGGTGGACGAGCACAAGGAGCTGACCCTGCCCGGCTACTCCGGCACCGTGGACCTCCACCACGCGAAGCCCGTCGAGAGCTCCTCTGCGACGAGCACCCCCTGACGCCGGGCCGCGGGCTTTAGTCTGTGTGCGTACCGCCCCTGCGGTGCGTGAGCGAAAGGGACGCGGACGGCATGTACGGCTGGATCTGGCGGCATCTGCCGGGCAACGCGTGGGTGCGCGCGCTGATCTCCCTCGTACTGGTCCTCGCGGCGGTCTTCGTGCTGTTCCAGTACGTCTTCCCGTGGGCCGAGCCGCTCCTTCCGTTCAACGATGTGACGGTGGACGAGGGATCGGGAGCCACTCCGTGAGCGCGCGCATTCTGGTGGTCGACAACTACGACAGCTTTGTCTTCAACCTGGTCCAGTACCTGTACCAGCTCGGCGCGGAGTGCGAGGTGCTGCGCAACGACGAGGTCGCGCTCTCCCACGCCCAGGACGGCTTCGACGGCGTGCTGCTGTCCCCCGGGCCCGGCACCCCGGAGGAGGCGGGCGTCTGCGTCGACATGGTCCGCCACTGCGCCGCCACCGGCGTCCCCGTCTTCGGCGTCTGCCTCGGCATGCAGTCGATGGCCGTCGCCTACGGCGGCGTCGTGGGCCGCGCCCCGGAGCTGCTGCACGGCAAGACCTCGCCGGTGGTCCACGACGGGCTCGGCGTCTTCGGGGGGCTGCCGTCGCCGTTCACCGCGACCCGCTACCACTCCCTCGCGGCCGAGCCGCAGACCCTCCCGGACGTCCTGGAGGTCACCGCGCGCACCGAGGACGGGATCATCATGGGGCTGCGGCACCGGGAGCACGACGTGGAGGGCGTGCAGTTCCACCCCGAGTCGGTGCTGACCGAGCACGGTCACCGGATGCTCGCGAACTGGCTCGTCCGCTGCGGCGACAAGGGTGCCGTCGAGCGCTCGGCGGGGCTGGCCCCGGTGGTGGGCAAGGCCGTCGCGTGACCTCGCTCGCGCCGTCCGCGCCCACCGAGGGCCGGGCCGCGCGGCGCAGGGCCGCCCAGCAGGCCGCGAAACGGGCGCGGCGGCACGGCAGCGGGCGGCGGCGCAAGCGGCCGGCCTCGGGCGGGCCGCTCATCGTCGCGAGCCGGCTCCTCGGGGAGCTGTTCATCACGCTGGGCGTGGTGATGCTCCTGTTCGTGGCCTACCAGCTCTGGTACACGAACGTGCTCGCGCAGCGCACGGCCGACGGGGCCGCGGGCTCGCTGCGCCAGACCTGGGAGCAGCAGCCGGGGGATGCCGCCGCCCCGCCGCCGGCGGCCTTCGAACCTGGGCAGGGCTTCGCCATCCTGCACATCCCGAAGCTGGACGTGAAGGTGCCGGTCGCGGAGGGCGTGAGCAAGCCCAAGGTGCTCGACCGGGGGATGGTCGGGCACTACGGGGACGGCGCTCTCAAGACCGCGATGCCCTCGGACAAACAGGGCAACTTCGCGGTGGCCGGCCACCGCAACACGCACGGCGAACCGTTCCGCTTCATCAACCGGCTGGTGCCGGGCGACCCGATCGTGGTCGAGACCCGGGACGCGTACTACACGTACGAGATGGCCTCGATCCTGCCGCAGACACCGCCGACCAACGTGGCCGTGCTGAAAGCCGTGCCCGAGGGCTCGGGCTTCACCGCCCCGGGCCGGTACATCACGCTGACGACCTGCACCCCGGAGTTCACCAGCACCTACCGCATGATCGTATGGGGCAGGATGGTGGACGAACGCCCGCGCGGCCAGGGCGCTCCGCCCGCGCTGGCCGCCCGATAGGCCGGCGGCAGCCGCCGCCCCCGCTCGAAGGACGAACCGCCGTGTCCCGTACCGCGCCTTCCCGCAGCAGCGTGCTCGCCGGGTTCCTGAGCCTGCTGGGCGAGTTCCTGATCACGGCAGGCCTGGTGCTCGGCCTGTTCGTGGCCTACTCGCTGTGGTGGACGAACGTGCTCGCGGACCGGCAGGCCTCGGCGCGCGGCGACGAGGTCCGCCGCCAGTGGCAGAGCGCGCCCGCGGCGGGGGCGCAGGCGGGGCCCGGCGCGCTGGACACCCAGGGCGGCATCGGCTTCCTGCACGTGCCCGCGATGAAGAGCGGCGAGGTGCTCGTCAAGCGGGGCACGTCGCCGGAGGTCCTCAACGACGGCGTGGCCGGCTACTACACGGACCCGGTCAAGGCAGCCCTGCCGTGGGAGAAGCAGGGCAACTTCTCGCTGGCGGCGCACCGCGACGGGCACGGGGCGAAGTTCCACCACATCGACAAGGTGAAGAAGGGCGACGCCGTCGTCTTCGAGACCCGCGACACCTGGTACGTGTACAAGGTCTTCGCGGAGCTGCGCCAGACCTCCAAGTACAACGTGGACGCGATCTCGGCGCTTCCGAAGGAGTCGGGGAAGACGGCGCCGGGCCGGTACATCACGCTGACCACCTGCACGCCCGTGTACACCTCGAAGTACCGGTACGTGGTGTGGGGCGAGCTGGTGCGCACGGAGAAGGTCGACGCGAAGCGGACGCCGCCGGCCGAGCTGCGCTGACCTTGCGGGGCCGTGCCCCCGGCACCTCCCTACCGCAGGGCCTGCAGTCGGGCTCCGGCGCTCCAGGCCTCGAGAAGGCCGCGGTGAACGGCGGTGACGCCGCCCCGGGCGGCGATGGCCAGGGCTTCGCGGGTGAAGGCGCAGGTTGCCACGTAGAGGGCCGCGTCGGCACGGTGCAGGACCTTGGAGGCGCCGAGAAACTTCTGCATCTCACCGCTGGGCACGTGCCGGAAGGGTGTGGCGTTCTCGCACCGGACGGCGACGGTACGGCCGTCGGCGGTGCGGGCGGTGATGTCGATGCCGAGTCTGCCGCCGCGGCCACGCCGTGCACGTCAACGTCGGTACAGCCGTCGCGGCGGAGCAGGCCGGCGACGTGGAGTTCGAACTCGTGCCGGTTCATGGCGGTGACGGTTTCGATGCCCCCGGTGCGGGCCCGGGCCTCCTGGTCGCGCTGGAGCCGGCTGATGGCGATGTCGTGCTCGACGAGCTTCGCCTGGATCCGTGTGACGTCCTGCCGGAGGGAGACCAACTCGCGGTGGTGTTCGCCGGAGGCCTCGATGAGCACGTTGAGCATGGGGACGACCTGCCGGCGGAGGATTTCCGTGGCCTCGTCACCCGAGTCGGTCTGGTGGAGAAAGTTATCCACAGGATGGGAGCGGGCCTCCTGCTCGGTGTCGAGGAGGTAGGCACGCACCTGACGTGCGATTTCGCTGTCGCGGAGGAGCATCCCGACGTTCAGGATGGCCCGGCGGGTGTACACGGCCAGGTGTACGCGCCCGCCACGGCCGCGAGCCTGTGGATGACGCGCCTTTGAAAGCGACTGGTTGTAGCTTTCAAAAGTCGCCAGGTCGGAGCCCTTGAGGGTGCGCATGCCGTTCTGGCCCAACTCTTCGCGGTGGCGTAGCCGGAGCTGGTTGATCACGCGCTCCGAGACCTCGTAGTAGGCCGCCACCATCGCCGTCGTTACGTGCAGTCCGTCCGGCAGGAGCGACAGTGCCTTCACCTTGTCCAGGACGTGCGTACGGTCCAGGACGCTCGTGCGCAGCGTCCTGGATTCCAGCAGTACCGATTCGCTGACCATCGTTCCGCCCCTCCCGGGCGGAACCCGCTGTCCCACCCCGACCGGACCAACGATTCCCGACATATGAAGACACGATCGGTTTTCGCGGAAATGTGCGGAGGCGGGACAGGAGGTGAGTACGCGAAGGCCCGGCTGTTCTTCCTGTGGGGAAGAGCGGCCGGGCCTTCGTGTCGTGCGGGGGCGGTGTCCTGGTCAGCGGCCTCCGAGGCCGGGGAGCCCGTTGTTGCCGCCCTGCTGGTTGCCGTTGACGCCGAACGTCTGGACGTTCACGACCGTGCCCCCGGGGACGGGGGTGCCCGGGTTCGGGTCGCTCCTCACGACGATCGCGTTGTCGTCCGTGGGGCCCGACAGCACCGCGCCGAAGGTCAGTCCTCGGGCCGCGAGCTCTTGCTTGGCCTGGCCGACCGTTCGTCCGGCGAGGTTCGGGACCTGTGTTTGCTGTGCTCCTTTTGAGAGGGACACGTTCACCGTCGTGCCCGGCGCCAGCTGGTCGCCCGGGTTGTACTGCTGATTGACGACCGTCTTCGGCGGGGCGCCGGGGGAGTCGATCTCGGTGGTGCTGCCCAGCTTGAGCTTGGCGGCGGTGAGGCGCTTGACCGCCTCCTCCTTGGTCGCCCCGAGGAGGTCGGGCATCGTGGACTTGGCCGGCTCCTTGGCGACGGTCAGCGTGACCGGGGAGCCCTTCTGGGCCTGGCCGCTCTTGGGGCTCTGGTCCAGGACGGTGCCGGGGGTGCGGTCGGAGTCCTGGGTCTTCTTCTCGACGGTGAAGCCCTTCTCCTTGAGCGCCTTCTCCGCTTCCTCGAAGCTGATGTTGACGACGTTGGGGACGGCCACCTGCGGGGCGCCCGAGGAGATCGTCAGCTTGACCGTGAAGCCCTTGTCGACCCGGGTGTCGGGCGCGGGGTCCTGCTTGCAGACGTTGCCCTTGGGCTGGTTGTCGCAGGGCTCGTCGGCCGTCTTCTCGACCTTGAGGTCCACGCTGTCGGCGTTCTTCTGCGCCTGCTCGAAGGTCTCGCCGATCAGCTTGGGCACGACGGGCCTGTTGTCGGCGGTGTTGAACAGCGAGCGGCCGATCAGGATCGCGCCGACCAGGACGAGGACGCCGGCCGTGACCAGCAGGATCGTCGAGGCCTTGCTCTTCTTCTGGTTCTGGCGGCGGCCGTGGCCCTGGTCGTACCCGCCGGAGCCCTGGTCCCCGTAGCCGTAGCCGCCGTCGCCCGGGGGCATCGGCGGGAGCATGGAGGTCTGGCCGGGGTCGGAGGGGCGCGGGGCGGCTGTGGGCTGGTCGTAGCCCTGGTGCCCGTAGTTGCCGCCCGGGTCCGGGTAGCCGTAGCCGGAGGTGCCCATGGTGGCGGTCGCGGCGACGGGCTGGCCCTCCAGGCAGGCCTCGATGTCGGCGCGCATCTCGTCGGCCGACTGGTAGCGGTAGTCGGGGTCCTTGACCAGCGCCTTCAGGACGATCGCGTCCATCTCGGGCGTGATCTCGGGGTCGAAGTTCGACGGCGGCTGGGGCTCTTCCCGTACGTGCTGGTAGGCGACGGCCACGGGGGAGTCGCCGATGAACGGCGGTCGGACGCAGAGCAGCTCGTAGAGCAGGCAGCCGGCGGAGTAGAGGTCGGAGCGCGCGTCGACCTGCTCGCCCTTGGCCTGCTCCGGGGAGAGGTACTGGGCGGTGCCGATGACGGCCGCGGTCTGCGTCATGGTCATGCCGGAGTCGCCCATGGCGCGGGCGATGCCGAAGTCCATGACCTTGACCTGGCCGGTCCGGGTCAGCATGACGTTGGCGGGCTTGATGTCGCGGTGGACGATGCCGGCGCGGTGGGAGTACTCCAGGGCCTGGAGGATGCCGATGGTCATCTCCAGGGTGCGCTCGGGCAGCAGCTTGCGGCCGGAGTGCAGCAGTTCGCGCAGGGTGGAGCCGTCGACGTACTCCATCACGATGTACGGGATGGAGATGTTGTCGACGTAGTCCTCGCCGGTGTCGTAGACCGCGACGATCGCCGGGTGGTTGAGCGACGCGGCCGACTGGGCCTCGCGGCGGAACCTGGCCTGGAACGACGGGTCGCGGGCGAGATCGGCGCGCAGGGTCTTGACGGCGACGGTACGGCCGAGCCGGGTGTCGTGGGCGAGGTACACCTCGGCCATGCCACCGCGGCCGAGCACGTGGCTCAGCTCGTACCGGCCGCCGAGGCGACGCGGCTCTTCCATAACGTTCCAGCCCTCTCCCGTCAGTCCCGACCGCACCGGTGTGTGGTCCGGCGGTGTGCTGTTCGCGCAAAGGCTACCGGCCGATCGTCGGCGATCGGTTCGCGACCACAGCCTGATACAGGACCGGTACCGTACGCCCGGTTCCGGGCGGGACCAGTGCCCCTCGTCACACCGGACACGGCCTTCACGCCTCGTTCCGTCGTTGCCATTGTCCGTGCCGCCGGTCAGCCCTTGCTGGCCAGGACGGCTTCCATGACGGCCTTGGCGATGGGGGCGGCGAGACCGCCACCGCTGATGTCCTCGCGGTCGGCGTCACTGTCTTCGATCACCACGGCGACCGCGACGGGAGAGCCCTTGTCGGTCTTGGCGTAGGAGATGAACCAGGCGTACGGGCGCTTGGCGTTCTTCTCGCCGTGCTGGGCGGTACCGGTCTTGCCGCCGACCTGGACACCCCTGATCTTGGCCTTGCCGCCGGTGCCGTTCTCGCTCTCGACGACGTTGACCATCATCTGCTGGAGCTTCTGCGCGTTGGCGGGGGAGAGCGGGCGGCTCATCTCCTGCGGCTCGTGCTTCTCGATGACGTCGAGGTTGGGCGCGGTGAGCTGTTCGACCATGTACGGCTTCATCAGCTTGCCGTCGTTGGCGATGGCGGCGGCGACCATGGCCATCTGGAGCGGGGTGGCCGCGGTGTTGTACTGGCCGATCGCGGAGAGCGAGTTGCTCGGCCGGTCCATCGTCTTGTCGTAGATGCTGGCGAACGCGCGGACCGGGGTGTCGATCTTGTCGTTGTTGAAGCCGAACTTCTGGGCCGTCTCCAGCATCTTGTCCTTGCCCACCTTGTCGGCGACGTTGGCGAAGACGGAGTTGCAGGAGACCTGGAGCGCGAAGTTGAGGTTGGCCTTCTCACACCCCTTGGCGTGGTTGACCATCGGGGTCTTCGTGTTCGGCAGGAGGTACGGCTCGGGGGTGTCGGTCGGCGCGTTGATGTCGGTGACGACACCGTGCTCCAGGGCGGCGGCGGCGGTGACGACCTTGAAGGTGGAGCCCGGCGGGTAGGTCTCGCGCAGCGCGCGGTTGACGAGCTTCTTCTCCGGGCTGTCCTTCAGCTCGACCCAGGCCTTCTCGTCCGTCTTGGAGTTGCCGGCGAAGGCGGACGGGTCGTACGAGGGGGTGCTGACCAGGGCCAGGATGGCGCCGGTGCGCGGGTCGATGGCCGCGACCGCGCCCGACGTGGTGCCGAGCTTGTCGTACGCCGCCTTCTGCACGTCCGGCATCAGCGTGGTGACGACGTTGCCGCCGGCCTTCTTGTCGCCGGTGAACATGCCGATGGTGCGGTCGAAGAACAGCCGGTCGTCGTTGCCGGTGAGGATCTTGTCCTCGAGGGACTCCAGCTGCGTGGAGCCGAACGCCTGCGATGCGTAGCCGGTCACCGGGGCCCACATGGGGCCGTCGGTGTAGACGCGCTTGTACTTGTAGTCACTGCCCGGCGTCTCGACGGAGCCGGTGATGGACTGCCCGCCCTTGACGATGATGTTGCCGCGCTGGGTGGCGTACTGGGCGATCTGGACCCGTCGGTTCTCCTTGCGGGTGCTCAGCTCCTCGGCCTGGACGTACTGGAGCCAGTTGGTCCGGATCAGCAGGGCGAGGACGAGCAGTCCGCAGAAGAGCGAGATGCGGCGCAGGGGTTTGTTCATGACGGGCGGACCACCTGGGTCATCTCGGAGTCGGGGGACGGCGCGGGGGCCGGCGCGGGACGGCGGGCGGTGTCGCTGATCCGGATGAGGATGCCGACCAGGACCCAGTTGGCGAGGACGGAGGAACCGCCGTACGCCAGGAAGGGCATGGTCATGCCGGTGAGGGGGATGAGGCCCATGACGCCGCCGGCGACGACGAAGATCTGCAGCGAGAAGGCGCCGGAGAGCCCGATGGCGAAGAGCTTGCCGAAGGGGTCGCGGGCGGCGAGCGCGGTGCGCACGCCCCGCTCGATGATCAGGCCGTAGAGCAGCAGGAAGGCCATGACGCCGGCGAGGCCGAGCTCTTCGCCGACGGTGGAGAAGATGAAGTCGGAGTTGGCGGCGAAGCCGATGAGGTCCGAGTTGCCCTGGCCCCAGCCGGCGCCGAGGACGCCGCCGGAACCGAAGCTCATGATCGACTGGCCGACCTGCTCGCAGGCGCCGGACTTGGTGTAGCAGCCGAAGGGGTCGAGCCAGGCGTTGACACGTGCCTGCACGTGGCTGGCGAACGTGCCGACGACGACGGCGCCGCCGACGCTCATGAGCAGGCCGATCACGATCCAGCTGGTGCGCTCGGTGGCGACGTACAGCATGATCACGAACATGCCGAAGAAGAGCAGCGAGGTGCCGAGGTCGTTCTCGAAGATGAGGACGAGCAGGCTCATCGCCCAGATCATCAGGATCGGGCCGAGGTCGCGGCCGCGCGGCAGGTAGAGGCCCATGAAGCGGCGGCTGGCCAGGGCCAGCGCGTCGCGCTTCACCATGAGGTAGCCGGCGAAGAAGATCGCGATGACGATCTTCGCGAACTCGCCGGGCTGGATCGAGAAGCCGCCGACGCTGATCCAGATCTTGGCGCCGAAGACGTCCGCGCCCAGACCGGGAATGACCGGCAGGATCAGCAGGACCAGCGCGCCCGCCATCGAGATGTACGTGAACCGCTGGAGCGTGCGGTGGTCCTTCAGGAGCAGCAGCACGGCCGCGAACATGGCGATGGCCACCGCGGTGTACATCATCTGGCGCGGCGCGGACTCGGAGAAGTTGCCGAAGCTGCGCTTGGCGAGGTTCTGCAGCCGCTCGGACTGGTCCAGGCGCCAGATCAGCACGCAGCCGAGCCCGTTCAGGAGGGTCGCGATCGGCAGCAGCAGCGGGTCGGAGTACTTCGCGTAGCGGCGTACGACGAAGTGGGCGATGCCCGCGAGGACGGCGAGGCCGCCGCCGTAGACGAGTATGCCCGGGGGCAGCTCGCCGTGGATCGCGAGCCCCACGTTGGCGTAGGCGAAGATCGAGATGACCACGGCGAACACGAGCAGCATCAGCTCGGTGTTCCGCCTGCTCGGCAGCTCGATGGCGCCGATGGTGGTCGTGTTGGTGACAACGCTCATGGTGTGGCAGGCCCCCTGTGCCCGCGTATGACTACTGCTTCCCGCACAGGCCCACCAGCTGCTGCTCTGCCGCAGTCAGGCTGCCGGGACCCGGTGTCTGGCTGTTCTGCTCCGCGTTGCGGCGCTCCTCGTCCTTCTTACACGCAGAAACCTGCACGCCCAGTTCATCGATCTTCTGGCGGGCTCCGGCGAGGCTGGTTTCGCTGATGGTCGCCTCGACCTGCTTCCGCTTGAAGGGCGGCAGGTACTTCAGTTCGATGTCGGAGCGGTCGGCCTCCACCGTGGAGAGCTCCAGCGGGCCGAGTTTCTGGCTGATGCCGCGGAAGAGCGCGACGTGGTCGCCCTTGACGCCGACGTAGTACTGGGTCTGCGTCCAGCGGTGGGCGGCGTAGAGGCCGCCCCCGACGACTCCGGCCACGATCAGCAGGATCAGCGTGCGGGCGGTCCACTTGCGCCCTTTGCTGCGCCGCCTGCGGGGGTGGTCGTAGGTGTCGTCGAAGTGGGCGTCGTCATCGTACGGCTCGGGGTCGCCGAAGCTGCCGTACGCGCCTCCCTGGCCGTGGCTCTGGTCGGGGTAGCCGTAGCCGGGGGCGTCGCCGCTGCCGGGCGGCCCGAAGGCGCCGGCGGGCGGCGGGACCTGGCGGCCCAGGCCCGCGGCGCGGCCCGCCGGGGTCTGCATGGCGCCGCCGTCGAAGAGCTGGTGCTGGTTCTCGGCGACCGCGCCGACGACGACCGGGGTGTCGTTCAGCTGGGCGGCGAGGGTGTCCCCGCTGTCGGTGTCGAGGACGTCGGCGACGATGCAGGTGATGTTGTCCGGGCCGCCGCCGCGCAGGGCGAGCTGGATCAGGGACTGCACCGTCTCGTGGGGGCCGTGGTAGTCGGCGAGGGTCTCCTCCAGGGTCTGGTGGGAGACGACGCCGGACAGGCCGTCGGAGCAGATCAGGTAGCGGTCGCCGACGCGGACCTCGCGGATGGACAGGTCCGGCTCGACCGTGTCGCCGCTGCCCAGGGCGCGCATCAGCAGGGAGCGCTGCGGGTGGGTGGTGGCTTCCTCTTCGGTGATGCGGCCCTCGTCGACGAGGCGCTGCACCCACGTGTGGTCCTGGGTGATCTGTGTCAGGACCCCGTCGCGCAGCAGGTAGGCGCGGGAGTCGCCGACGTGCACCAGGCCGAGGCGCTGACCGGTCCACAGGAGGGCGGTCAGGGTGGTGCCCATGCCTTCGAGCTGGGAGTCCTCCTCGACCATGAGGCGAAGCTGCTCGTTGGCGCGCTGCACGGCCGTGCCGAGCGAGGTCAGGATGTCGGAGCCCGGGACGTCGTCGTCGAGCTGCACGAGCGAGGAGATCACCTCGGAGCTGGCGACCTCGCCTGCGGCCTGGCCGCCCATGCCGTCGGCGACCGCGAGGAGGCGGGGGCCGGCGTAGCCGGAGTCCTCGTTGCCCTCGCGGATCATGCCCTTGTGTGATCCGGCGGCGAATCGCAGGGACAGACTCATGTGCACCTGCCCTGTCGACGCTTCCTCGGGGTACAACCGGTCTCGAGCCACACTGCCCACCCTCCGGTCGGGAGCGCGCTCGGGTCCGCGTCCTGCACGGGACGGACTGCCGCGGCTCGCTCGCTCCGCTCGCTCATTCTCGTACTACTTCCGCAGCTCGATGACGGTCTTGCCGATGCGGATCGGGGCGCCCGGCGGAATGGGCGTCGGGGTGGTCAGCCGGGTCCGGTCGAGATACGTGCCGTTCGTGGACCCGAGATCCTCGACGATCCACTGGCCGTCCCGGTCGGGGTAGATCCTGGCATGCCGGCTGGAGGCGTAGTCGTCGTCCAGCACGATCGTGGAGTCGTGGGCGCGGCCCAGGGTGATCGTCTGGCCTGCGAGGGCCACCGTGGTGCCCGTCAGGGTGCCCTCGGAGACCACGAGCTTCGTGGGCGCCCCGCGGCGCTGGCGCTGCTGCGGGGGCGCGGCGGCCTGCCGGCCCGCCTGTTGCGGCGCTCCGCCGCTGCTGCCGCGGCGCGAGCCGCGTTGTGTGACGCGCGTACCGAAGAGGTCGCTGCGGATGACCTGGACGGCCACGATGACGAACAGCCACAGAACGGCCAGGAAACCCAGCCGCATGACCGTCAGGGTCAGCTCTGACATTGCCCCCGCTTCACCCTTCGGCTTGCCGGTAAATGATGGTGGTGCTGCCCACGACGATCCGCGAGCCGTCGCGGAGCGTAGCGCGGGTGGTGTGCTGCCCGTCCACCACGATGCCGTTGGTGGACCCGAGATCCTGGATCGTCGAGGGCGTTCCGGTCCGGATCTCACAGTGCCGGCGCGAGACGCCGGGGTCGTCGATCCGCACGTCGGCCTCGGTGCTCCGGCCGAGTACGAGGGTGGGGCGGGAAATCTGGTGCCGGGTGCCGTTGATCTCGATCCAGTGGCGCTTGGGGGCGCCGCCCGGGGGCACGGGGCCCGGTCCGCCCGCACCCGGCCTGCGGCCCGGCGCGCCCGGAGGCGGCCCGGCGGGCATCGGTGGCGCGGCGACCGGGGGGTAGCCGTAGCCGCCGCCCTGCTGGTCCTGGGGCTGCTGCGGCTGGGAGGTGCTGGAGGCCAGGGTACGGCTGCGGACCCGGTAGAGGCCGGTGTCGAGGTCCTCGGCCTTCTCCAGGTGGACCTTGATCGGTCCCATGAAGCTGTAGCGCTGCTGCTTCGCGTAGTCGCGGACGAGGCCCGCGAGCTCGTCGCCGAGCTGCCCGGAGTACGGGCTGAGGCGCTCGTAGTCGCCGGCGCTCAGCTCGACGATGAAGTCGTTGGGGACGACCGTCCGCTCACGGTTCCAGATCGTGGCGTTGTTGTCGCACTCCCGCTGGAGTGCTCCCGCGATCTCGACGGGCTGGACCTCGGACTTGAAGACCTTGGCGAAGGTGCCGTTCACCAGACCTTCGAGTCGCTGCTCGAACCGCTTCAGAACTCCCATGGGGCACCTCCTCCGTCGTTGTCGCCCTGTACTGCTTACTGATCGTATCCACGCGTGGCGGATTCGGGTGGTTCCCCCTGGGTCCTGTCCGGACGAGTGTTGGTCCTCACAAGGGATCGTAGGGGTGCGCAAGGGACAGTGTCCCGCACCGGGAGTGCTGTGCGGGAGGGGCGTTCTCGGCGGGATCGGGGGGCCCGGGGAAAGCGATGTGAATCCACCCCGGATGACGTGCTAATGTTTCGTTCGTCGCCAGGGGGACGGACCGAAAGGGAAGAACCACTGGGACGTCGCTCGGGCGAGTGGCGGAACGGCAGACGCGCTGGCTTCAGGTGCCAGTGTCCTTCGGGACGTGGGGGTTCAAATCCCCCCTCGCCCACAGATGGAACCCCCGCTTCGGAGAAATCCGAAGCGGGGGTTCTTCGTTGTGCCGGGACGGGATCCGATGCCGGGCCAACTTCCGTGCCGTGCCGACGACTTTCGTCGGGCGGGCCGCGACGAAAGGCGGCATTGCCGCCGTGGCCGGAATGCCTAGGGTCGTCGCGTGGATGCGACGGCGAAGATACGGGCGGGCTGGAACTGGCTGCAGGGGCCCGAGCCGTGGACCCGGCGGATGCTCGCCGGCGATCTGGCGATTGCGGCAATGGTCACTCTGCTCGGGCTGGGCGTCGAGGCGCTGGACACCGGCAGCACGGTGCGCATGGTCGCCGGCGGCGCGGCCGTGTTCGCCCTGGTGCTGCTGCGGCGCCGGCTGCCGGGCGCGACCCTCGTCGCCAGCGCGGCGGCGTCCTCGTTCCTGCCCGGCACGGTGCTGGTGACGATACCGCTGAGCTGGTCCGCGGGCCGCCGGATCGTCGGCGTCGGGCGCGCGCTGACCGTCTTCGCCCTGGCCTTCCTGGCCTCGGTGGGCTTCTCCGTGGTGGAGCTGTCCCAGATGAAGCCCCTGCTGGTGATCGTGTTCAGCACGCTCATGTTCCTCGTCACCACCGTGATGCCCGGCCTGGCCAGCCGGTACTGGTCGCAGCGCCGGACCCTGCTGCGGGCGCTCCAGGAGCGCAACGGGCAGCTCATGCGGGAGCGGGCCATGGTCGCCGGGCAGGCCCGGCTGCGGGAGCGGCAGCGGATCGCCCAGGACATGCACGACAGCCTGGGCCACCAGCTGGCGCTGATCGCCGTCCACACCGGCGCGCTGGAGGTGGACCCCCAGCTCACCGACCGCCAGCGCGAGGCCGTGGGCGTGCTGCGGCAGGCCTCGGTGTCGGCCATGCACGAACTGCGCGAGGTCGTCGGGATCCTGCGCGACGGGGTGGAGGAGGCGGCTCCTGTGGAGGAGGCGCAGCCCGCGGCGCGCGGTGTGGCCGGCATCGCGGGGATCGTGGAGGCGGCGCGGGCCGCGGGGACCGACGTACGGCTGCTGGCCGCGCAGGGGAGGCCGAGGCCGCTGGCGGCGGCCTGCGACCACGCGGCGTACCGGATCGCGCAGGAGGCGCTGACGAACGCCTACAAGCACGCCCCCGGCGCCGCCATCACCGTCGAGCTGCGGTACGAGGACGACTCGCTGGTCGTGGAGATCGCCAACGGCCCCGCTCCGGCGCGGCCGGCGGCGGGCGAGGTGGTCTCGGGCGGGCAGGGCCTGACCGGGCTGCGGGAGCGGGCCCGCCTCGTCGGCGGGATGGTCCACGCGGGCGGCACCGAGGACGGCGGGTTCCGGGTGGCCGGCGTGCTGCCGTACGGGGCGGAGCCGGCCGGGGCCGTGGACGTCGCCGACGACTTCGGGCAGCAGGCCCAGGCGTTGGCCGCGGCGGCCGCCGGGCCGCCGATGGACTGGGCCGCCGTGGACCGGGAGCTGGTGGTGCGCGGGCGCAGCCGGACCGGCGGTGTCGCCCTGGGCTGCGGTATCGCGTTCGCGGCGCTGGTGGTGTTCGTGATCGTGATCGGGGCGGTCATGACGCTGCTGCTGGGCTCGGTGACCAAGTCGATGATGAGCCCGGAGGAGTACGAGCTGTTCCGGATCGGCGAGAGCGAGCAGGCGGTGCGGGACCGGCTGCCTTCGGGGGAGAGCTTCCTGACCGAGGGACTGGACCGCAAGGGCCCGCAGAAGCCCGCCGGTTCGGCGTGCGTGGCCTGGCTGTCGTCGGCGAACGACGAACTCGACGGCGATACGGTTTTCCGGTTCTGCTTCAAGGACGGCAAGCTCGTCGACAAGCAGTCGTACGAGGTCAAGCAGTAGGAGCGCGGGTGACAGCCAAGGTGATCCGAGTGGTGATCGCTGACGACGAGCCGCTGATCCGGGCCGGGATCAGGATGATCCTGACGTCGGCGCCGGACATCGAGGTCGTCGCCGAGGCGGCGAACGGCCGGGAGGCCGTGGAGCTGGCCCGCTCGCACGCCCCGGACGTGGTGCTCCTCGACATCCAGATGCCCGTGATGGACGGCCTGACCGCGCTCGGGGAGCTGGGCCGGGCCGTGCCCGAGGTGCGGGCCCTGGTCCTGACGACGTTCGGGGAGAAGGAGAACGTGCTGCGGGCGCTCGGCCAGGGCAGCGCAGGGTTCCTGCTCAAGGACTCGGCGCCGGGTGAGCTGATCGGCGCGGTGCGGGCGGCCGCGGCGGGGGACGCGTACCTCTCGCCGGGGGCGACCCGGCACGTCGTCGACCAGCTGGCGTCGGGCCGGGCGGCGGCGCGCAGCGAGGAGGCCAGGCGGCGGATCGCCGAGCTGAGCGAGCGCGAGCGCGGGGTGCTGGCCCTGCTGGGCGAGGGGCTGTCCAACGCGGACGCGGGCCGGAGGCTGCACATGAGCGAGGCGACGGTGAAGACGTACGTGAGCCGGATCCTGGCGAAGCTGGGCTGCGAGAACCGCGTGCAGGCGGCCCTGCTGGCCAGGGACGCCGGGCTCTAGATACGGTCGGGCACCGGAACGGCGGAGACGCCGGGACCGGAACGGCGAAAACGGAACAGCGGAACAACGGGAAGACGCCGGCGGGCCCGGCGGTCACGGGCGGGGGCGGCAGCATGGCGATGGCGGAACGGCGCGCGGCGTACGCGGCGGGCACTGCGGGCACGGGCACGGCGGGTGTGGTGGGCACGGCGGACTGCGAGGGGCGGCTGCCGGACGTCCCGGGGTTCGCGCCGCGGACGGAGGACGGCTCGCCCAGGGAGGCCGGCAAGGCGCTCCGGGGCAGGGTGCCGCGCGCGGCGCACGCCCGCTTCGAGGCGCCCGCCGGGCGGCCGGACGCGGTGCGCGCGGTGGAGGAGTCCAACGCCGGGCGGGTCTCCGAGCTGACGCCGATACGCGTGGGCCGGATGTCCGCGAACCCCTTCGCGTTCCTGCGCGGGGCCGCCGGACTGATGGCCCACGACCTGTCCGCCGGCCCCGTGACCGGCATCGGGGCGCAGATCTGCGGTGACGCGCACGCCGGGAACTTCGGCCTGTACGGCGACGCCCGCGGCCGCCTCGTCATGGACCTGAACGACTTCGACGAGACCGTCTACGGGCCCTGGGAGTGGGACCTGAAGCGGCTGGCGACCTCGCTGATCCTGGCCGGCCGGGTCGCCGGCACGGACGAGGACACCTGCCGGGCCGCCGCCCTCGACGCCGTCGGCACCTACCGCCGCACCATGCGGCTGCTGGCCAAGCTGCCGGCGATGGACGCCTGGAACGCGATCGCGGACGAGAAGCTCGTCACGCACGCCGACGCCCGCGACATGCTCGGCATCCTCCAGCGGGTCGTGGACAAGGCCCGCAGCAACACCTCGGCGCGGTTCGCCGCCAAGTCCACCGAGCCCTGCCCCGACAGCGGGCGGCGCTTCGTGGACGCCCTGCCGGTGCTGCGCCGGGTCGGGGACGCGGAGGCGGCGGCCGTGGCCGCCTCGCTGGGCCCGTACCTGCACACGCTGCAGGGGGACCGGCTGCCGCTGCTGGCCCGGTACGCGATCCACGACGTCGCGTTCCGCGTGGTCGGCACGGGCAGCGTCGGCACCCGCTCGTACGTGGTGCTGCTGCTGGACCACCGGGGCGAGCCGCTCGTGCTCCAGGTCAAGGAGGCGCGGCCGTCGGTGCTGCTGCCCCACCTGCCCGCGGTGGGCTTCGAGGCCCGGACCGAGGAGCACGAGGGCCGCCGCGTGGTGGCCGGGCAGAAGCGCATGCAGGTCGTCTCGGACATCCTGCTGGGCTGGACCACGGTCGAGGGGCGCCCGTACCAGGTCCGCCAGTTCCGCAACCGCAAGGGCAGCGTGGACCCGGCGGCGCTCTCCGCGGACCAGCTCGACGACTACGGCCGGATGACCGGGGCCCTGCTGGCCCGGGCACACGCGCACAGCGCCGACCCGCGGCTGCTGGCCGGGTACTGCGGCAAGAACGAGGAGCTGGACGAGGCGTTCGCCGCGTTCGCGGTGGCCTACGCCGACCGCACGGAGGCCGACCACGCGGACCTGGTGGCGGCGGTGAAGGCGGGGCGGATCGCCGCCGAGTCCGGGGTCTGAGCCGAGTCTCCGGGGTCTGAGCCGATTCCTCGGGCTGAGCCGAGTCCGGGGGCTGAGCCGGTTCCTGGGTTTGAACCGAGTCCGGGGGCTGGGCGTTCCGGTTGTGTCCTGGCCGAAACCCGGGCCCGGCCGGACCGGGCTTAGGGTGGCCGGGTGAGCGAGCAGCAGAGTGAAGAGACCGCCTCCGCGACCTCCGGTGCCTCCGGTCCGGCCTCCGGCGCCCCCGGCGACGAGCGGCCCGAGGCCCGCCTGGAGCGGGCCGTGCGGGCCGCCGAGCAGGCACTGATCGAGTTCGAGATCGCGGTGGAGACCTTCCGGGTGGAGGTCGAGAACTTCTCCCGGCTGCACCACCAGAAGCTCGGCCCCATGTACGCGCGGCTCGACGAGCTGGACGCGCTGATCGCCGAGGCCAGGGCGGAGCGCAGCGGCGACGCCGAGGACCTGCGGCTGGCCCGCGAGGCGCGCTCGCTGGTGATGCCGATGCCGGGGGTGGACGAGCTGTTCCACGACTGGATGGGCTCCGACGGGATCTCCGACGACGCGGGCGCGATGCTCACCGACCGGCCGGTGCAGCCGCCGCAGCGGGTGCGGCCGACGGAGGAGGTCAAGCGCCTGTACCGCGAGCTCGTCCGGCAGGCCCACCCGGACCTCGCCCAGGACGAGGCCGAGCGGCAGCGGCGCGACGCCTTCATCGCCCGGGTCAACGCCGCGTACGGGCGGGGCGAGGAGCAGCTGCTGCGCGAGCTGGCCGAGGAGTGGGCGGCCGGCCCGGCGGCGCAGGCGGCGCAGGCGGAGCAGCGGCTGAGCGAGAGCGAGGAGCTGTACGCCCGGCTGGAGTGGCTGGCCCAGCGCAAGGAGCTGCTCACGGTGGTGGCCCGCGAGCTGGAGGACAGCGCGATCGGGGCGATGCTGCGGATGGCCCCCGAGGACCCGGACCGGCTGCTGAACGAGATCGCCGAGCAGCTGCTGGCCCAGGTGTCCGAGAAGGAGGCCCAGCTCGCCGCCCTGGCCGCGGGGTGAGCCCGGCCGGCTCGGATAGGTTGGGGGCCCGACCTGTGATGAGAGAAGGCGACGTATGAACTTCGGACCGCTTCCCTCGGTGGACGCCGCCGCGGTGCCCTCCGAAGGCTTTGTGCTGGACGTGCGCGAGGACGACGAGTGGGCCGCCGGGCACGTGGAAGGCGCCCTGCACATCCCGATGAGCGCCTTCGCCGCCCGCTTCGGCGAGCTGACGGAAGCCATTGAGGACGGCCGCCGGGTGCACGTGGTGTGCCGGGTCGGCGGACGCTCCGCGCAGGTCACGCAGTACCTGGTGCGCCAGGGCATCGACGCCGTGAACGTCGACGGCGGGATGCAGGCCTGGGACGGTGCCGGGCGCCCGATGGTGACCGACAACGGCAGCCAGGCCTTCGTGCTGTAGCCACGCCTCGTGCCCTGCGGCGCGTTCGGGTGCCCGTGGGGCGCCGTGCGCCGTGGGGCGCCGGCGGGTGCCTGTGGGGTGTTGGTGGGGCGCTGTGAGGCGCCTCAGGTGAGTGCGTGGGCGGCCAGCAGGTCGCCCAGCGCCTCCTCGTGAGCGGCGGCCGGGCCGAGCTGGAGTTCCAGCTGCTTGGCCCAGGCGTGGTAGCGGTGCAGCGGATAGTCGGTGTCGGCGCCGAAGCCGCCGTGCAGGTGCTGCGCCGTCTGCACGACCCGGCGCACCCCCTCCGAGGCCCAGATCTTGGCGACGGCGATGTCCCCGGCGGGCGGCAGCGGGCCGCCGGCCCCGCCGGTCGCCGCGTCGATCCGCCAGGCCGCCTGCCACAGGGTGGCCTCCATGGCGCGCAGGTCGATGTAGCGGTCCGCGGCCTGCACGGCGACCGCCTGGAAGGTGGCCACCGGGAAGCCGAACTGCTCGCGCTTGCCCGTGTACTCACCGGTCATGGCGAGCACGGCCGTGCCGAGGCCGAGCGCGAGGGCGCAGGTCCCGACGGTGAGGAGCCGGTGCAGCCGCTCCCAGGCCGCCGGGGCGGCGATCAGTCGGGCCGCGGGCACCCGGACACCGTCCAGGGACAGTTCGGCGAGCAGTTCCCCGCTGGTCGAGTACTGGTCGGCGAGGGCGAGGCCCTCGGCGCCGCGCGGGACGAGCGCGAGGACGGCCTCCCCGGCGCCGGTGTGGGCCGGTACGGCGATCCAGTCCGCGGCGTGCGCCCACGGCACGGCGGTCTGCACCCCGTCGAGGATCCAGCCGTCGCCCTCGCGGCGTGCGCCGACGGCGAGTTCGGCGGGGTCGTGGCCGCTGCGCCCGTGGGCGGCGGCCGTGAGGACGAGGGCCCCGGTCGCGGCGCCGGGCAGCAGGGCGCGGGCGAGTTCGGGGCTGCCGTGGGCCTGGACGACGGCGGCGGTGGCGCAGTGCTCCAGCAGCGGCACCCGGGCCAGCCGCTTCGCCGCCTCGCGCAGCACCAGGCACAGGGCGATGGCGTCGAGGCCGGCGCCCCCGTACTCCTCGGCCAGGACCAGGCCGATCAGGTCGGACGCGGCGAGCCGGGCCCACAGCGGCCGGTCGAAGTCGTCGGCGACGGCGCCCGGGGTCAGGGCGGGGCTGGGCACGCCGTCCGGGGCGACCCCGGCGAAGACTGCCTTCGCCGCCTCAACGGCGGCCTGCTGCTCCTCGGTGAAGGTGAAGTCCACTGCCTGTCCTCCCGGGCGTGCACCGGAACCCGGGCTGCACACCGGAGCCCGGGCACCTGAATCTGACGGAGCGTCAAGATAGGGCAGGTTCCGGGAATTGGACAGGCCTGCGGCGGCAGCCCCGCACGGGGCCGCCGCCGGCGGGCTCGGCGGCCCAAGCCGCCCTCGGAGGTCGAAGCCGCTCTCAGCGGTCGAAGTCGATCTCCACTTCCTCGGTCACCGCGTGGGACTGGCAGGCCAGCACGAACCCGGCGTCCGTCTCCTCCGCCTCCAGCGCGAAGTTCCGGTCCATCCGGACCTCGCCCTTCACCACGAACGCGCGGCAGGTGCCGCACACCCCGCCCTTGCAGGCGTACGGGGCGTCCGCGCGGTTGCGCAGCACCGTGTCCAGCAGGGACTCCCCGCCCTGGACGGGCCAGGTGCCCGAGCGGCCGTCGAGGCGGGCGGTGACCCGGCCGTGCGCGGGAGCCGCGGCCGCGGCGGGTGCCGGTGCGGCGGCGTCCTCGACGTGGAAGACCTCCTCGTGGACCCGGCCGCGCCCGACACCGAGCGCGCCCAGGGCCCGCTCCGCGGAGACGACCAGCCCGTACGGACCGCACAGGTACCAGCCGGTGACGTCGGCGACGGGCAGCAGCGCCGGCAGCAGGCCCTTCAGGCGCTCCTCGTCCAGCCGCCCGGACGGCAGCCCGGCCTCCTGCTCCTCCCGGGACAGCACCGTCACCAGCTGGAAGCGGTCCGGGTAGCGGTCCTTGAGGTCGGCGACCTCCTCCAGGAACATCGTCGAGGCCTGCGTGCGGTCGGTGCGCACCAGGCAGAACCGGGCGTCGGGCCGGGCCGCCAGCAGCGTCGCGGCGATCGACAGCACCGGGGTGATGCCGCTGCCGCCGACGATCGCCGCGTAGTGCCCGCCCGCGGGCGCGGCGGCCGGGTCGATGACGAAGCGGCCGGCCGGGACCATCACGTCCAGCGCGTCCCCGGCGGCGACCTCCTTGTGCGCGAAGGTGGAGAACTCGCCGCCCTCCACGAGCCGTACGCCGACCTGGAGCCGCTCCGGGCCGGGACCGGCGGGGTCCGGGGCCGGGGAGCAGATCGAGTAGGTGCGGCGGACCTCGGCGCCCTCGGGGGTCGTCCGGCGCAGGGTGAGGTGCTGGCCGGCGGTGTGCCGGTAGTCGGCGCGGAGCTCTTCGGGGACCGCGAGGGTCAGCGCCACGGAGTCGTCGGTGAGCCGGTCGACCGCCGACACCGTCAGCCGGTGGAAGGCGCCGTGGCGCGGGGGACGCGCGGAGCCCGTCGCCGGCGCGGGCGACGGCGTGGACGCGGCCATCTACAGCTCCTTGAAGTGGTCGAACGGTTCACGGCACGCGGTGCAGCGGCGCAGTGCCTTGCACGCGGTGGACGAGAACCTGCTGAGCAGCTCGGTCTCGGTGGACCCGCAGTGCGGGCAGCGGACCGACAGGGCGACGGGAACCGGCCCGTCCGCCGCGTGCGGGCGGGGCGGGGCGATGCCGAACTCGGCCAGCTTGCGCCGGCCTTCGGCGCTGATGTCGTCGGTCGACCAGGCGGGCGACAGGACGGTGCGGACCCGGACGTCGGCTATGCCGTGGCCGGTCAGGGCCCGCTCGATGTCGGCGGACATGGCCTCGATGGCCGGGCATCCGGTGTACG
This sequence comes from Streptomyces sp. NPDC090445, assembly GCF_044769385.1. Taxonomy (NCBI): domain Bacteria; kingdom Bacillati; phylum Actinomycetota; class Actinomycetes; order Kitasatosporales; family Streptomycetaceae; genus Streptomyces; species Streptomyces sp. NPDC090445. The sequence goes on from NZ_JBIVXV010000007.1 coordinate 256,373, forward strand.
TGGGGGTGAGGGTGACCTCGGCGTGGCCGTCCTCGTGCATCCGCACCCCGCGTACGACACCCAGTTCGGCCAGGGTGAGCACGGGCAGCTCGGGGTCGGGGACGGAGCCGGCCAGTTCGGTCAGCTCCGCCTCCAGGCGGCTCAGAACCTCGGGCGCCTCCTGTGCGCGGGTCACCATGTCGCCCCCGGGTGGCTGCGGTGCAGGTGCTGCATCTCGGCCAGCATCCGGCCGAACGGCTCCGTGTGCAGGCCCTGCCGGCCGGCCCCGGCGGCCCAGGCGCCGGTGCGCGGACCCTCCGGGAGGGAGAGCCCGGCCCGCTCCAGTACGCCGCCCAGCGCGGCCGTCCAGCGGTCCTCCAGCGCGGTCCAGTCGACCCCGTCGAGGCCCTCCACCGGCTGGAACAGCTCGCCGGTGTACCGCCACAGCGCGTCCAGGCCGGCCCGCATGCGCCGGCGGCTCTCCTCGGTGCCGTCGCCGAGCCGCAGCGTCCACTGCTCGGCGTGGTCGCGGTGGTACGCGGTCTCCTTGACGGCCTTCGCGGCCAGGCCGGCGAACGGCCCGTCCCCGGCGGCGAGCTGCGCGTACAGCTCGTGCTGGTACAGGGAGAAGTACAGCTGGCGGGCGATGGTGTGGGCGAAGTCGCCGTTCGGCTGCTCCACCAGCTGCGCGTTGCGGAAGGACCGCTCCTCGCGCAGGAACGCCAGCTCGTCCTCGTCGCCGATCATCGACAGCAGGACGCGGGCCTGGCCGAGCAGGTCGAGCGCGATGTTGGCGAGGGCGACCTCCTCCTCCAGCACGGGGGCGTGGCCGGCCCACTCGCCCAGGCGGTGGGAGAGGACCAGCGCGTCGTCCCCGAGGGCGAGGGCGGCCGCCGCCGGCACGGCGATGTCGGTGCCGGTCACAGGTGGCTCACCCCTTCGGGGATGTCGTAGAAGGTCGGGTGCCGGTACGCCTTGTCGGCCGCCGGAGCGAAGAACGGGTCCCGCTCGTCCGGGGAGGACGCGGTGATCTCGGCGGAGGGCACCACCCAGATGGAGACGCCCTCGCTGCGCCGGGTGTAGAGGTCGCGGGCGTTGCGCAGGGCCATCTCCGCGTCGGGAGCGTGCAGGCTGCCGGCGTGTGTGTGCGAGAGGCCGCGCCGCGAGCGCACGAACACCTCCCACAGCGGCCAGTTCTGCGTCATACCCCTGCCTCCTCGTTCGTTGCCGCGGCGGCCGGTGCCGCCGTGTGCTTGGCGGCGTACGCCGCGGCTGCCTCCCGGACCCACGCGCCTTCCTCGTGGGCCCGGCGGCGCTGTCCGAGCCGCTGGTCGTTGCACGGGCCGTTGCCCTTGAGCACGTCCCAGAACTCGGTCCAGTCGATCGCGCCGAAGTCGTGGTGCCCGCGCTCCTCGTTCCACTTCAGGTCCGGGTCGGGCAGGGTCAGGCCGAGCGTCTCGGCCTGCGGAACGGCGATGTCCACGAAGCGCTGGCGCAGCTCGTCGTTGGAGTGCCGCTTGATCCGCCACTCCATCGACTGCGCCGAGTGCGACGACTCGGCGTCCGGCGGGCCGAACATCATCAGCGAGGGCCACCACCAGCGGTCCACCGCGTCCTGCGCCATCGCGTGCTGCTCCGGGGTGCCCTGGGAGAGGGCGAGGAGGAGCTCGAAGCCCTGGCGCTGGTGGAAGGACTCCTCCTTGCAGATCCGGACCATGGCGCGGGCGTACGGCCCGTAGGAGCAGCGGCACAGCGGCACCTGGTTGGTGATCGCCGCGCCGTCCACGAGCCAGCCGATCGCGCCGACGTCGGCCCAGGTCAGCGTGGGGTAGTTGAAGATCGACGAATACTTCTGCTTGCCCGCGTGGAGCTTGTCGAGCAGCTCGTCGCGGCTGGTGCCGAGCGTCTCGGCGGCGCTGTACAGGTACAGCCCGTGCCCGGCCTCGTCCTGCACCTTGGCCATGAGGATCGCCTTGCGGCGCAGCGAGGGCGCGCGGGTGATCCAGTTGGCCTCGGGCTGCATCCCGATGATCTCGGAGTGGGCGTGCTGGGCCATCTGGCGTACGAGCGTCGAGCGGTACTCGTCGGGCATCCAGTCCCGCGGCTCGACGCGGTCGTCGGCCGCCACCGCGGCGTCGAAAGCCGCCGCGAGCTGTGCCGCGAGGCCGGCTTCCAGCCCCGCGTCCTGCCCCGCTTCCGGGGTCACTGCCACCATCCCGGCTCCCTGCCAGAGTCTGTTGACCGCCCGACCGACCGATCGTTCGGTTCGTTCCCTTCAATGGTGAGTCGGCGGCCCGTAGGGTGTCAACCTCTGTGGTCAACCCTGTGGACGCCGAACGATCGGGACACGATGGAATCGAACGAGCGCGAGACCGCCGAAGCGGACGCTCCGCCCGCCCGCCCGCCCGCCCGCCCGCCGGCCGTCCCGCAAGCCGTCCCGCCGGCCGCAGCGCCGACTGCAGCGCCGGTCCGCCCGCCGGGGATCGCGGGGCTGTCCGGCCCGTACCGGGCCGTCGCGGCCCTCGCCCTGGCCGCGACCGGCCTCGCGGCCTGCACCCACCTGGCCCTGGTCTTCCTGCACGTCGCGCCGTCCAACACGCTGAGCAAGCGGCACGCGGCCGCGGTCGACGGCTGGATCTACCCCGAGTTCGAGCAGAACTGGAAGCTCTTCGCCCCCAACCCGCTCCAGCAGAACATCGCGGTCGAGGTCCGGGCGGAATACCGGACCCCCGGCGGGGAGGTGGTCACCGGGCCGTGGCACGACCTGTCCGCCGACGACGGAGCGGCCATCCGGCACAGCCTGCTGCCGAGCCACACCCGGCAGAACGAGCTGCGCCGCGCCTGGGACTTCTTCACCGGCTCCCACGACGAGGACGACAACCCCAACGGGGAGCGCGGTGAGCTGTCCGAGCAGTACCTGCGGCGGATCGCCCTGAACCGGCTCGGCGGGACCGGCACCGGGGCCGGGGCCGGGACCGGGACCGGCGGGGACGGCGAGGTTGGCGGGGACGGCGAGGTCGTACGGATCCAGCTGCGCTCGGCGACGCGCGCGGTGCCCGCGCCGGCCTGGAGCGACGAGCGGACCGACACCCAGACGTACTACCGGGAGCTGCCGTGGTGGACGGTCTGAGACGGGCCCGGGCCGGCGCGGCGCGGGCGCTGGCGAGGGTCACCGGGGAAGCGCTCGGGCCCTACCAGAGCGCCGTCGTCCGGATCGGCTTCGCCGGGACCTGGCTGTTCTTCCTGCTGCGCGAGTACCCGAACCGGCACGAACTGTACGGGCCCGACGGCCCCTGGAGCTGGGAGCTCGCCCGGCGGCTGGTCGAATCGAACCACGCCTTCACGGTGCTGCTGTGGTCGGACTCGGCACTGTGGTTCGAGACCGTCTACCTGGCGGCCGTGCTGGCGAGCGCCCTGCTGATGCTGGGCTGGCGGACCCGGGCCACGTCCGTGGTGTTCATGGCCGGGGTGCTGTCCCTGCAGAACCGCAGCGTGTTCATGGGCGACGGTGGCGACAACGTCATCCACCTGATGGCGATCTACCTGGTGCTCACGCGGTGCGCACAGGTGTGGTCGCTGGACGCGCGGCGGGCGCGGCTGCGGGGGTCCGCCTCGGCGGGGGCGGCCGGGCCGGTGCTGTGGGGCGTGCTCGGTGCCGTGTTCGCGTACGGGGCCCTGACCGGGCGGTTCGGGCTCGGCTGGACGGCGGCGTACACCGCGCTGTGGGTGGTCGCCGCGCTGTGGTGGACGGCCGAGCGGAGCGCAGGCCCCGCGGCCGGCGAGGAGGCCGGGCGGAGCGGGGAGCGCGGGCGCGGCGAGGGGCGGGCCCTTCTGGACGTGCTGGCCAACGTGGTGCACAACGCCGGGATGCTGGTGATCATGGCGGAGGTCTGCCTGATCTACGCCACGGCGGGCTGGTACAAGGTCCAGGGGTCGCGGTGGCAGGACGGGACCGCGCTGTACTACCCGCTCGGGCTGGACTACTTCAGCCCGTGGCCCGGGCTGTCGGCGCTGCTGGCAGGCAGTGGGACGGTGGTGATGCTGCTGACGTACGGGACCGTTGTGCTGCAGGTGGCCTTCCCGTTCACGGTGTTCCACCGGCGGATCAAGAATGCGCTGCTCGGCGTGATGATGCTGGAGCATGCGGGGATTGCGGTGTTGCTGGGGCTGCCGTTCTTTTCTCTGGCGATGATCGCCGCTGACGCGGTGTTCCTGCCGACCGCGTTTTTGGTGGGGGCGGGGGCTGCGGTCGGGCGGCTGCGCCGCCGGCCGGGGGTGGCGCAGCCGGTGGTTCTGCCCGGGCCGGCCCGGGATGCCGATCCGGATTCCGACCCGGACTCGCAACCGGATTCCGACCCGGATTCCGACCCGGAATCCGACCCCGACCCGGCTGCGGCTGCCGGTCCGCGGTAGGCGCCGCTGCGCGGGGCACCTCCCCGACCCACCCTTCCTCCGTTCCCCGGGCTCTGCCCGGACCCGCGCCTCAAACGCCGGCGGGGCTGGATTTGCCCGGCCCGCGGGGTGTGTGACATGCCCCTGTCATCACAGGGGAAGATCGTTTATTGGTCGCGCAACACGCCGCACGTAGGCTCGCTGCATGAGTGAACAGACGGTGCGGGAGTGGCGTGCGGTTGAGGAGGGCGGCGGCGATCTCGTCCTGCTCGACGGGTTTCATGCGCTGAAGCACGCGCTGCGGTTCGGGGCCGACGTGCGGGTCGCCGTGGCCGACGATCCCGAGGCGGTGCGGGCGCTGGCCGCGCAGCTGGCTCCCGATGTGGAGGGCGACGTCGAGCGGCTCGTGCAGGCCGCCGAGCTGCGGACGCTGCTCCCCCGCGTGCACCCCACCGGGGTCGCCGCGCTCGCCGTGCGGCCCGATGCCGCCGAGGGGCGGGCCCGGCTGGAGCGGATGCCGCGGACCGCGCCGATCGTCGTGCTCGACAACCCGCGGAACCTGGGGAACGTCGGAGCCGTCGTGCGGCTCGCCGCCGGGTTCGGGGCGACGGGCGTCGTCACCCGGGGCGATTTGGATCCGTGGCATCCGAACGTGGTGCGGGCCGGGGCCGGGCTGCACTACGCCACCACCGTGCAGTCGGTGAGTCTGGAGACCCTCCCCGAGGGGCCCCTGTACGCGCTCGACCCGGAGGGCGAGGACATCCGTGCCCTCGCCCTCCCGGACGACGCGCTGCTGGCCTTCGGCTCGGAGCGGCACGGGATCTCGCCCGAGCTGCGCGCCCGGGCGGACCACCTCGTGTCCCTGCCGATGCGGCCGCAGGTGTCCAGCTACAACCTGGCGACCAGCGTGGCCATGGCCCTGTTCCACTGGGGCGGGCCCCACCCCGGCTGAGCCGCGGCCGTCAGGCCTGGCGGCGGACCTCCACCATGCGGAAGCGGTTCGCGACGAACGCCCCGTCGCACAGCGCGGCGTTCGCGGCCGGGTTGCCGCCCGAGCCGTGGAAGTCGGAGAACGCCGCGGTCTGGTTGACGTACACCCCGCCGGTCAGGTTCAGCGAGAGCTGCGCCGACTCCTCCAGGCAGACCTCCTCGACGGCCCGCTCGGTGTCCGCGGAGGTGGTGTACGCGCCGACCGTCATCGCGCCCTTCTCGCGCACCGTGCGGCGCAGCAGGGCGAGGGCGTCCGACGTGCTGTCCACGGCCACCGCGAAGGAGACCGGGCCGAAGCACTCCGAGAGGTAGGGCGCCGAGTCGTCCGCCTTGCCGGCGTCCAGCTTCACCACGACCGGGGTGCGCACCACGGCGTCCGGGAACTCGGGGTTGGCCACCTCGCGGGAGGCCAGCGCGACCTCGCCGAGGCCGGCGGCCGCCTCCAGGCGGGCCTTGACGTCCGGGTTGACCAGCGCGCCCAGCAGCGCGTTCGCGCGGGCGTCGTCGCCGAGCAGGCCGCCGACCGAGGCCGCGATGTCGGCGACGACCTCGTCGTACGTCTTGCGGCCGGCGTCCGTGTCGATGCCGTCCCGCGGGATCAGCAGGTTCTGCGGGGTGGTGCACATCTGGCCGCTGTAGAGCGACAGGGAGAAGGCGAGGTTCGCCAGCATGCCCTTGTAGTTGTCCGTGGAGTCGACGACGACCGTGTTGACGCCGGCCTTCTCCGTGTACACCTGGGCCTGGCGGGCGTTGGCCTCCAGCCAGTCGCCGAACTCCGTCGAGCCCGTGTAGTCGATCACCTTGATCTCGGGGCGGACGGCCAGGTCCTTGGCGATGCCCTCGCCCGGGCGGTCGACGGCCAGGGCGACCAGGTTCGGGTCGAAGCCCGTCTCCTTCAGGACCTCGCGGGCGACCTGCACGGTCAGGGCGAGCGGGAGGACGGCCCGCGGGTGCGGCTTGACCAGCACCGCGTTGCCGGTGGCGAGGGAGGCGAAGAGGCCCGGGTAGCCGTTCCACGTCGGGAAGGTGTTGCAGCCGATCACCAGGGCGACGCCGCGCGGGACCGCCGTGAAGGCCTTGTCCAGCTGGAGCGGGTCCTTCTTGCCCTGCGGCTTGGACCAGTCCGCCCGGCCGGGGACGCGGGTCTGCTCCGCGTACGCGTACGCCACGGCCTCCAGGCCGCGGTCCTGCGCGTGGGGGCCGCCGGCCTGGAACGCCATCATGAAGGCCTGGCCGCTGGTGTGCATGACGGCGTGGGCGAACTCGTGCGTCCGCGCGCTGATGCGGGCCAGGATCTCGATGCAGACCAGGGCGCGCGCCTCCGGCCCGGCGTCCCGCCAGGCGCCCATGCCGGCGCGCATCGCGGGCAGCAGCACGTCCGGGTCGACGTGCGGGTACTCGATGCCCAGCGAGGGGCCGAACGGGGAGACCTCGCCGCCCGTCCAGCCGTCGGTGCCGGGCTGGTCCAGGTCGAAGCGGGTGCCCTGGCGGGCCTGGAACGCGGCGAGGCCGTCGGCGGGGGCGGTCTCGCCGTACGCCTTGGGGTGCTCGGGGTGCGGGGACCAGTAGGCACGGCTGCGGATGGCCTCCAGCGCCTGGTCCAGGGTGGGCCGGTGCTTGGCGGACAGCTCCGACAGGGCGGGCGACTGGGTGACGGTGGGCTCGGCGGCCATCAGGGACCAACTCCTCGTTGAGCCGGGCAAGACCAGACTGGATCGCAGGCTGGGATCAGGCAAGGGCGGGTGAAGAAGAGCAGACTGGAGTTAGAGTAACCGAACGATCGGTCGGGACAAGAGGGCCCGACCGACCTGTGGATAACTCGGTGCGGGAGGATCAGGACATGACAGCAATCGAACGGTCCCGCACCGTTGCGGTGGTCGGCGCCGGCACCATGGGCCAGGGCATCGCCCAGGTCGCGCTCCTCGCAGGTCACCGGGTGCTGATCTACGACATCAACGCCGCCCTCGCCGCCGACGGCGTCGCCATCGTCCAGGACCGTGTCGACCGCATGGCCGCGAAGGGCCGCCTGGAGCCCGCCGAGGCCGAGGCCGCGAACGGCCGGATCCTTGCGGCCTCCGCCCTCTCCGACCTCGCGGACGCCGCGCTCGTCGTCGAGGCGATCGTCGAGGACACCGGCGTCAAGCGCGCGGTCTTCACGGCACTCGAAGAGGTGCTCGCCCCGGACGCCCTGCTGGCGACCAACACCTCCTCCCTCTCCGTCACCGAGCTGGCCGCCGGGCTCACGCACCCCGGCCGCTTCCTGGGCCTGCACTTCTTCAACCCGGCCCCGCTGCTCCCGCTCGTCGAGGTGGTCAGCGGCCACGCGACCGACCCGGCCGCCGCCGAGCGCGGCTACCGCACCATGCTGAGCTGGGGGAAGACCCCGGTCCGCTGCGCCGACACCCCCGGCTTCATCGTCAACCGCATCGCCCGCCCCTTCTACGCCGAGGCCTTCGCGGTGTACGAGGAGCAGGGCGCCGACCCGGCCACCATCGACGCCGTGCTCCGCGAGAGCGGCGGCTTCAAGATGGGCCCGTTCGCGCTGACCGACCTGATCGGACAGGACGTCAACGAGGCCGTCACCCGGTCGGTGTGGGAGTCCTTCTGGCGCAGCCCCAAGTTCACCCCCTCGCTCGCGCAGCGCCGGCTGGTCCAGTCGGGCCGCCTCGGCCGCAAGTCGGGGCACGGCTGGTACCCGTACGGCCCGGACGCGCCGGCACCGGTCCCGCACACCGCCGCCCCCGCGCAGGCCCCGGAGAAGGTCACTGTCGTCGGCGACCTCGGCCCCGCCGCGGACCTCGTCGACCTGATGGAGGAGGCCGGGATCGCGGTCACGGCCGCCGGGACCGGGGGCCCGTACATCCAGCTGCCCGGCGAGGGGCAGCTGGTGCTCGCGGACGGCAAGACCTCCGTCGAGTTCACCGACGTCGTCTACTTCGACCTCGCGCTCGACTACCGCGGGGCCACCCGCATCGCGCTCTCCGCCGGCACGGACACGAGCGAGCAGACCCTCGCCGAGGCCGTCGGGCTGTTCCAGAAGCTCGGCAAGCAGGTCTCGGTCATCGGCGACGTCCCGGGCATGATCGTGGCCCGTACGGTCGCGATGCTGATCGACCTGACCGCCGACGCCGTCGCCCGGGGCGTGGCCTCCGCCGAGGACATCGACACGGCGATGCGGCTCGGCGTCAACTACCCGCTGGGCCCGTCCGCATGGCACGAGCGGCTCGGCTCCGACTGGGCGTACGACCTGCTGCACCACCTCGACGAGCGCTGCCCGGGCGGCCGCTACGCACCTTCGCTGGCGCTGTTCAAGCTCGGCTACGCGGAATCGCCGGAGGAAGCCGAGGGAGTCGAGGAAGCCGAGGGAGTCGAGGGAGCCGCCGGGGACGCCGCCGCGGCGGAGGAGAGCGCATGACGACCGCCAGGCGGGACACCTACACCCCCGAGTCGCTCCTGACGGTCGCGGTCCAGGTCTTCAACGAGCGCGGCTACGACGGCACCTCCATGGAGCACCTCTCCAAGGCCGCCGGCATCTCCAAGTCCTCGATCTACCACCACGTCGCGGGCAAGGAGGAGCTGCTCCAGCGCGCCGTCAGCCGCGCGCTCGACGGGCTCTTCTCCGTGCTCGAAGAGCCGGGCGCGGTGCAGGGCCGGGCGGTCGAGCGGGTCGAGTACGTCACGCGCCGCACGGTGGAGGTCCTGGTCGGGGAGCTGCCGTACGTGACGCTGCTGCTGCGGGTGCGGGGCAACACCCGGACCGAGCGCTGGGCGCTGGAGCGCCGCCGGGAGTTCGACCACCAGGTCGCGGAGCTCCTCAAGGCCGCCGCAGCCGACGGGGACCTGCGGGCGGACGTGGACATCCGGCTGGCCACCCGCCTGCTCTTCGGGATGGTCAACTCCCTGGTGGAGTGGTACCGCCCGCACCCCGGCACCACCCCGGACCAGCTGGCCGACGCCGTGGTCCACATGGCCTTCGACGGGCTGCGGACGGTCCGCGGCTGATCCCCGAGGCCAAGGCCGCGCCCCGCACCAAGGCCGCGCCCCGCACCAAGGCCCGCGTGAGGACAGCCGGCGACGCGAAGGTCCCGGCGGGCGAGGTCCCGGCGGGCGCCTGCACCGCCGCGCCGAACGCAGCAGGCCCCTTCGGGTCGGCCCGGTCCCGGATGGCGGCCGGGCCGCCCCGATGGCAGCCTGGGAGAGAAGTTCCCGGCGACCGGCCGCCACCTCCGCACCCCTGCACCCCAGTTCGTCCCGCGGGAGGTGGACCCTCGTGACAAGCCGTGCTTCTCGAACCCGCAGTCTTCTCGGCCCCCTCGTGGCCGCTGCCCTCTCCGCCGCGCTGGTACCCGTCGCGGTGCCCCCGGCCGCGGCCCAGGGCTGCGACAACTCCGTGGTGTGCCTGATCAACGCCCAGCGCACCAGCCGCGGGCTGCCGGCCCTGACCTTCAACGGACCGCTGACGAGCGCGGCCCGGCAGCACGCCGTCGCCGCCGTCCAGCAGAAGTGGTGGGGTCCGGGCAAGGACCCGCACCGCAACCCGCAGACGGGCTCCACGCCGGGGAGCCGCATCATCGCGGCCGGCTACTGCCCGAACCCGCGCTCGTGGGCGTTCGGTGAGATCACCTACACCGGCTGGGGCACCGGGGGCTCCCCGAAGGCCGCCGTCGACTGGTGGATGAACAGCCCGGGCCACCGCGCGCTCATCCTCAACGGCTCCATGCGCGACATCGGCAGCTGGGCGCAGGCCGGTTCGGCCGACCCGGCCGGGGCCGGCGCGAACAACGCCTGGACGTACGTGGTGACCTTCGGCCACTGCCAGCAGTGATCCGATTCGGCCGGAACACGTGTGCGGGCCGGCCCGTCCTGCGCGGGGGCCGCTAGTCCTCCGGGAGGGCCTGGCCGGCTCCGCCGGCCCCCGGGGCCGCGTCGAGCAGGTCCGTCTCCTCGAAGACCAGCAGCGTGCGCGTGGAGAGCACCTCCGGAATGGCCTGGAGGCGGGTGAGGACCAGCTCCCGCAAGGTCCGGTTGTCGGGGGTGTGGACCAGCAGCAGGACGTCGAAATCGCCGCTGACCAGGGCGATGTGCGCGGCGCCCGGCAGCTCGCGGAGCTTCTCGCGGACCGTGCGCCAGGAGTTCTGCACGATCTTCAAAGTGATATAGGCGGAGGCGCCCTGACCTGCCCTTTCGTGGTTGACGCGAGCCGTGAACCCGCGGATCACCCCGTCGTCGATGAGCCGGTTTATCCGGGCGTAGGCGTTCGCGCGCGACACGTGGACCTGCTCGGCCACCGACCGTATCGAGGCCCGGCCGTCCGCCTGGAGCAGCCGCATGATCGACCGGTCGATGGGGTCCAGCGGGCGGGGCGGGGCGGACGGGACCGGTGGGACGGAGGAGGAACCCCCCGCCGGGACCGGTGCGGAACCGCCTGCGGCCATTTGTTCATCCGGCATTGCCCACTGCCTCCCTGTCCTGGACGTCCTGCATCCATCCCAGGGCCCCGGCGCCAGTTTGTCCACAGCCTGACGCCGCCTGTAGCCAAATTGCGCCATCGACCGAACAATCGGTTGGTGAGGCGCCTCACAGCCCCGAGGTGCCCCCTGCCCGCTTCCCAAGAGGAGCCCGCTTCCCAAGAGGAGGTGTACGCCGCCATGACGGTCCAAGAGCTGCCCGGTGCCGGGGCGTCCCACCGATCCGCCACCCCGCCCGCCTGGAGTCCGCGTACGGACCCCGCCCCGCTGCTCCCGGACCCCGAGCCGTACCGGGTGCTGGGCACGCCGGCCGCCGAGAAGCTCGACCCCGAGCTGATGCGCCGCTGCTACGCCGAACTGGTGCGCGGGCGTCGTTACAACGCGCAGGCCACGGCCCTCACCCGGCAGGGCCGCCTCGCGGTGTACCCCTCCACGGTCGGCCAGGAGGCATGCGAGATCGCGGCCGCGCTGGTCCTCCAGGAGCAGGACTGGCTCTTCCCCAGCTACCGCGACACCCTCGCGGCCGTGGCGCGCGGCCTGGACCCCGTACAGGCGCTGACCCTGCTGCGCGGCGACTGGCACACCGGCTACGACCCCCGCGAGCACCGGATCGCCCCGCTGTCGACCCCGCTCGCCACCCAGCTGCCGCACGCGGTGGGCCTGGCGCACGCGGCGCGGCTGCGCGGTGACGACGTCGTCGCCCTCGCCATGATCGGCGACGGCGGCACCAGCGAGGGCGACTTCCACGAGGCCCTGAACTTCGCGGCCGTCTGGCAGGCCCCGGTGGTCTTCCTCGTCCAGAACAACGGCTTCGCCATCTCCGTGCCGCTCGCCAAGCAGACCGCCGCCCCGACCCTGGCCCACAAGGCCGTCGGCTACGGCATGCCCGGCCGCCTCGTCGACGGCAACGACATCGCCGCGGTCCACGAGGTGCTGTCCGAGGCGGTCCGGCGGGCCCGGTCCGGCGGCGGCCCGACGCTGATCGAGGCCGTCACGTACCGCATGGAAGCGCACACGAACGCCGACGACGCGACCCGCTACCGCGGAGACGCCGAGGTCGAGGCATGGAAGGCGCACGACCCGGTGGACCTGCTGGAGCGCGAGCTGACCGCCCGCGGCGTCCTCGACGCGGCGGGCATCGCGGAAGCCAAGGAGGCGGCCGAGCAGATGGCGGCCGCCCTGCGCGAGCGGATGAACGCGGACCCGGTCCTGAACCCGATGGACCTGTTCGAGCACGTCTACGCGGAGCAGACCGGCCGGCTGCGCGAGCAGGCGGACATGCTGCGGGCCGAGCTCGATGCGGAGGAACAGTCGTGACCACGGTGGCGGCGAAGCCCGCGACGATGGCGCAGGCCCTGAACCGGGCCATGCGCGACGCCATGGCGGAGGACCCGACGGTCCACGTCATGGGTGAGGACGTCGGCGCCCTCGGCGGCGTCTTCCGCATCACGGACGGCCTCACGAAGGAGTTCGGCGAGGACCGCTGCACGGACACCCCGCTCGCGGAGGCCGGCATCCTCGGCACCGCCGTCGGCATGGCCATGTACGGGCTGCGTCCGGTCGTCGAGATGCAGTTCGACGCGTTCGCCTACCCGGCGTTCGAGCAGCTCATCTCGCACGTGGCGCGCATGCGCAACCGCACGCGCGGCGCGATGCCGCTGCCGATCACCATCCGCGTGCCGTACGGCGGCGGGATCGGCGGCGTGGAGCACCACAGCGACTCCTCCGAGGCGTACTACATCGCCACCCCCGGCCTGCACGTGGTGACCCCGGCGACCGTCGAGGACGCCTACGGGCTGCTGCGCGCGTCGATCGCCAGCGACGACCCGGTGGTCTTCCTGGAGCCGAAGCGGCTGTACTGGTCGAAGGCCGACTGGAACCCGGAGGCGCCCGCCGCCGTACCGGGCATCGGCACGGCGCAGGTCAGGCGCCCGGGCACGAGCGCGACGCTGATCACCTACGGGCCCTCCCTCCCGGTGTGCCTGGAGGCGGCCGAGGCCGCCCGCGAGGAGGGCTGGGACCTGGAGGTCCTCGACCTGCGCTCGCTGGTGCCGCTCGACGAGGACACCGTCATGGCCGCCGTACGCCGTACCGGGCGCGCGGTCGTGGTGCACGAGGCGAACGGCTTCGGCGGACCGGGCGCGGAGCTCGCCGCCCGCATCCAGGAGAAGTGCTTCCACCACCTGGAGGCGCCGGTGCTGCGCGTGACGGGCTTCGACATCCCGTACCCGCCGCCGATGCTGGAGAAGCACCACCTGCCCGGTGTGGACCGGATCCTGGACACCGTGGCCCGCCTGCAGTGGGAGAACTGATGGCGCAGGTAATGGAGTTCAAGCTCCCCGACCTCGGGGAGGGACTGACCGAGGCCGAGATCGTCCGCTGGCTGGTGGCGGTCGGCGACGTCGTCGCCGTCGACCAGCCGGTGGTCGAGGTCGAGACGGCCAAGGCGATGGTGGAGGTGCCGTGCCCCTACGGCGGTGTGGTCACCGCCCGCTTCGGGGAGGAGGGCACGGAACTCCCCGTCGGGGCACCGCTGATCACTGTGGCGGTGGGTGCGGGTGCGGCCGATGCGGTCGCCGTGGCCGGTGAGGGCGCGGAGCCGGAGGCTTCCGGTTCCGGCAACGTCCTGGTCGGCTACGGCACGGACCACTCCCGCCCGGCGCGTCGGAGGCGGGTGCGACCGGGCTCCGCCGCGCCGGCTCCCGCCCCTGCGGCCGTGTCCCGGCCCTTGGCCGCCGCCCCGGCGGCTGCCGCGGCCCCGGCTGCGGTGGCCGTTGCCGCCCCGGCGGCCCTGGTCACCGGGCCCGTTCCGGTCATCTCGCCCCTGGTGCGCAAGCTCGCCCGGGACCACGGGATCGACCTGCGCGCCCTGCGCGGCTCCGGCCCCGAGGGCCTGATCCTGCGCGCGGACGTCGAGGCGGCGCTCAAGGCTCCGGCCGCGGCCCCCGCCCCGGTGGCGGCCGCTCCCGTCGCGGCGGCCGGCGAGCGCATCCCGCTCAAGGGGCTGCGCGGCGCGGTGGCCGACAAGCTCTCGCGCAGCCGCAGGGAGATCCCGGACGCCACGTGCTGGGTCGATGCCGACGCGACCGAGCTGATGGCGGCCCGGGCGGCGATGAACGCCGCGGGCGGCCCGAAGGTCTCGGTCCTCGCGCTGCTGGCCCGGATCTGCACCGCGGCGCTCGCCCGCTACCCGGAGCTCAACTCCACCGTCGACCTGGCGGCGAACGAGATCGTCCGGTTGCCCGCCGTGCACCTCGGCTTCGCCGCCCAGACCGAGCGCGGCCTGGTCGTGCCGGTCGTGCGCGACGCCCAGGGGCGCAGCGCCGAGTCGCTGACGGCGGAGTTCGCCCGGATGACGGAGCTGGCACGGACCGGGAAGCTGGCCCCGTCGGACCTCACGGGCGGCACGTTCACGCTGAACAACTACGGCGTGTTCGGGGTGGACGGGTCCACGCCGATCATCAACCACCCGGAGGCGGCGATGCTCGGGGTGGGCCGGATCATCCCCAAGCCGTGGGTGCACCAGGGCGAGCTGGCGGTCCGCCAGGTGGTCCAGCTGTCCCTCACGTTCGACCACCGGGTCTGCGACGGCGGGGCCGCGGGCGGCTTCCTGCGGTACGTGGCCGACTGCGTGGAGTCCCCGGCGGTGCTGCTGCGCTCGCTGTAGCCGCCCCGGCGGCGCCGCCGCGGCTCCCGGTACGGGTCATCCGACCCGCGCCGGGAGCCGCGGCGGTTTCCCGTCCGCGTGCCGCAGGATGCCGCGGACCGCGGACCCGGAGGGGGCCGGGCGCAGCGCGCCGTTGCGCAGGGACACCGCCACGGGGTGGGAGAGCCGGTCGCCGGCCGGGCCGCCGTGCGGGCCTTCCTGGCCGCAGACGGCGCACCCGACGCGGACGCCCGTACCCAGACCCTGCCGGCCTGCGTGGACGGGCTGGTCTTCGAGCACCTGGTCCAGGGCGCCGGGGTCCCCGTCGACGCCCTGGAGGGGCTCGTCGCCGCCGCCCTCAGGTAGCCGCCCCGCCGGGCGCTCACATGGTCAGCAGGAGCTTGCCCACGTGCGTGCTCGACTCCATCGTCCGGTGGGCCTCGGCCACTTCCCGGACGGGGTACACCGCATGCACGACCGGGCGGATCCGGCCCGCCGCCACCAGGGGCCACACATGCTCCCGCACGGCCGCGACGATGGCCGCCTTCTCGGCCGGCGGGCGGGCCCGCAGCGTGGTTCCGGCGATCGCCGCCCGCTTCGACAGCAGGGTGCCCAGGTTCAGTTCGGCCTTCACCCCGCCCTGCAGGCCGATGATCGCGAGCCGCCCGTTCACGGCGAGGGCGTCGACGTTCCGCGCCAGGTACTTCGCCCCGATGATGTCCAGGATCACGTCGGCCCCGGCGCCGCCCGTCGCCGCCCGCACCTCCGCCACGAAGTCCTGCTCGCGGTAGTCGATCAGGACGTCCGCGCCCAGCTCCTTGCAGCGGGCCAGCTTCTCCGGGCCGCCGGCCGTCACCGCCACCGTCGCGCCGACGGCCTTCGCCAGCTGGATCGCCATCGTGCCGATGCCGCTGGAGCCGCCGTGCACCAGCACGGTCTCGCCGGGCCGCACGTGGGCCACCATGAACAGGTTCGACCAGACCGTGCAGGCCGCCTCCGGCAGGGCGGCCGCCGTCACCAGGTCCACGCCCTCCGGGACGGGCAGCAGCTGGCCCGCCGGCACGGCCACCCGCTCGGCGTACCCGCCGCCGCTGAGCAGCGCGCACACCTCGTCGCCGACGGCCCAGCCGGAGACGCCGGGGCCGACCGCGGAGATCCGCCCCGAGCACTCCAGGCCCGGGTGGGGCGAGGCGCCGGGCGGCGGGTTGTAGAACCCCTGGCGCTGCAGGACGTCGGCGCGGTTGACGGCGCTCGCGACGACGTCGACGAGGACCTCGCCCTCGCCGGGCACCGGGTCGGGGGCCTCGGCCCAGACGAGGGCCTCGGGGCCGCCGGGCTGCTCGATGGAGATCGCATGCATGGCCCGGAGCGTACGCCAACTCCCCGGTTGCGGGCCCCGGCACGGGCACGGATAGTGGGAGGGTCGTCCGACCTTGATCAGCGGCCGTCGGCAGGACCGCCCCGCGCGGCGCCGGCGCCTTTCTCGCGGTATCGAGAGAGGGGCACTCCCATGCGCACGTCCCCCCGCATCCCCCGCATCCCCCGCATCCGCCGTCTGACGACGGCTGCGACGGCCCTCGCGGCCGGCGGCCTCATGCTGCTTCCCGTTCCCGCGGTGGCGTACCCCGCGGCGCCCGCCGACCCGGGGCCGGTGTCGGGGGCCTCGTTCCAGCTCCTCAACCTGCAGACCGGCAAGTGCGCGACCGTCGCCGGCGGCGTCTCCACGGCCGACAACATCGAGCTCGTCCAGTTCACCTGCGACACGCACCCGTCGCGCCGATGGATCCTCACCGACTACAACGGCCGCTCGTACCGGATCTACAACGACCAGACCGACAGGTGCGCGACCGTCGCCGGCGGCGAATCCCAGGAGAAGAACGTCGGGCTCGTCCAGTTCACCTGCGACACCCACCCCTCGCGCCGCTGGCGGATCACCAACTGGGACAGCACCAGCGGCTCCTACCAGATCGTCAACGTGGCCACCGGCCTGTGCATGACCGTGGCCGGCGGGGTCTCCACCGACAACAACGTGGGGCTCGTGCAGTACGACTGCGACACGCACCCGTCGCGCCGGTGGAGCCTGCGCCTGGCGGGATGACCTACTGCCCCGTGCTGCCGATCTCGGCCGGGGCGGCGGGCGGGACCGCGCGGACGATGGTGATGAGACGGTCCGTCAGCTGGAGCGGGCTCGCGTGCGGGTCGTCGTACGGGATCAGCCGGTGGCCGCGGAGCACGCTGACCACCAGGTCGTCGGTCTCCCGCACACTGCGGCCCACCTCGGACTTGTTGACCGGCCGCTCCATGATGTCCAGCCCGCTGCCCTGCTGGATCAGGTCCTCCATGACCGTGCCGGCGCTGGGGCTCAGCACCGAGAGGCCCAGCAGCCGCCCGGCCGCGCTCGCGCTCGTGATGACGGCGTCCGCGCCCGACTGCCGCAGCAGCGGGGCGTTCTCCTCCTCGCGGACCGCGGCGACGATCTTTGCGCCGCGGTTGAGCTGCCGTGCCGTCAGCGTGACCAGGACCGCCGTGTCGTCCCGCTGGGTGGCGATGATGACCTGACGGGCCTTGTGCACCTCGGCGCGGAGCAGGACATCGGAGCGGGTCGCGTCACCCACCACGCCCGTGTATCCCTCCGCGTTGGCCATGTCGATCACCTTGGAGCTGGGGTCCACGATGACGACCCGGTCCTTCTTGAGGCCGGTGGCCAGCAGGGTCAGCAGGGCGGAGCGGCCCTTGGTGCCGAAGCCGACGACGACCGTGTGCTCGCGCAAGTTCTTCCTCCAGCGGCCCAGCCGCCACTCTTCCCTGGTCTTCTCGGTCAGCACTTCCAGGGTGGTCCCGACCAGGATGATCAGGAAGAGCACCCGCAGCGGAGTGATCAGCAGGATGTTGACCAGCCGGGCGCTGTCGCTGTACGGGACGATGTCGCCGTAGCCGGTCGTCGACAGGGTCACGGTGGCGTAGTAGACGCTGTCGAGGAAGTCGACCTTGTCGTCCGCGTTGTCGTGGTAGCCGCCGCGGTCGAGCCAGACGATCAGGACCGTCAGGCACAGCACGAACAGGGCCATCAGCACACGCTTCGCGACCTGCCGGATCGGCTTCTCCACCACCCGCCGGGGCAGTTGGACGCGGCGCGAGACGAGGTTCTCGCCCGCTTCCCGGGCGATCGCGTCCTGGCCGGGGAGTTTCACGTGAAACATCCTCCCGAGACCCAGGGCAGGTCGAGGATCTCCAGATCCTGCCCCGCCCGCGCGCCGTGCGGCGGTACGACGGCCAGCGCATCGGCGGCGGCGATGCCGCGCAGCATCGCGGGGCCGTTGTAGCGGAGCGGCACGGCGTGCTCGTCGGTCAGCAGGACCGGGACGAGCCGGGTGTCGTTCGGGTGGCCCGGGATGCCGCCCTGGACGGGGACGGCGTACCGGGGGCGCTGCCGACGGCCCGCGAGGGCGCGCAGCAGCGGTTCGGCGAGGGTCAGCAGGCCGGAGACGGCGGCGAGCGGGTTGCCGGGCAGCCCGACGAGGTGGCGGCCCTCGGTGCGGTCGCCGAGCCGGGCCAGCAGCATCGGGTGTCCGGGGCGTACGGCCACCCCGTCGACCAGCAGCTCCGCCCCGGCCCGGCGCAGGACGGGGTGGACGTGGTCCACAGGCCCGGAGGCGGTGCCGCCGGTGGTGATGACCACGTCCGCGTCGGAGCCGGTGACGGCGTCCAGCAGGGCCTCGGCCCCGGCCGGGTCGTCGCCGATCCGGCGGGTGCCGGTGACCTCGGCACCGATCCGGGTCAGCCAGGGGCCGAGCATCGGGCTGAGGGCGTCGCGGATCAGGCCGTCGTGCGGGCGGCCCTCGGTGAGCAGCTCGTCGCCGAGGACCAGGATCTCCACGCGGGGCCGGGTCCGGGTGGCGAGCTCGTCGTACCCGGCGGCCGCGGCGAGGCCGAGCACGGCCGGGGTGACGAGGGAGCCGGCGGGCAGCATCAGGTCGCCGGAGCGGCACTCCTGGCCGCGCGGGCGGATGTCCTGGCCGGTCTGCACGGGCCGGTCGGCGTAGACCTGCGAGCCGGACTCCCGGGAGTGCTCGCTGCGGAGCACGGCCGTGGTGTCGGCGGGGATCCGGGCGCCGGTGGCGATCCGTACGGCCTCCCCGTCGGCCAGCGGCTCGGGGCGTCCGTCGCCGGCCAGCACCCCTTCGCCGGGGCGGACGGTCCAGGGACCGGGCCCGGCGACGGCCCAGCCGTCCATGGCAGAGGTGTCGAACGACGGCAGGTCGGTCAGGGCTTCCAGGGGCTGGTCGAGCACCTCCCCGAGCGCCTCGGCCAGGGGGACGCGGTGGATGCGGGCCCGGACACCGGATCCGGCGCGGGCGGCGGCCTCGCGGGCCTGCACCCAGCCGAGGGAGCGGTGTCCGCCGGAACCCGGGCCGGCGCCGCCCGCGGGGGTGCGGCTGACCAGGGCGAGGGCCTCGTCGAGGGCCTCCATGGCGTGGTCGGAGTCGGTGGGGCTCATCCCGGGGTGCCCTCTCCGGTCTCGGCGTCGCCCCCGGACTCGGCGGCCCAGCGCAGCGCGAGGTCGGCGGCCTTGCGGGAGGCCTCCGCGACGGCGGCGGCGGGGTCCGCTCCGGCGGCTTCGGCGCGGGCCGCCGCGTAGCCGACCAGGAAGGTGGTCAGCGGGGCGGCAGGCCGGGCGACGCCGTGGGCGGCGTCGCGGGCGAGGTCGAGCAGGGCCTTGGTGTCGACGTCCACGTCGATGCCGAGCTCGGCCTTGGCGGCGGTGATCCATTGCTCCAGCACGTTTCCATGCTCCCTGATCCTGGCGCGGGCTGATGCAAGATCCTCCCAGGTGTCGCAGTCGAAGGAGGCGAGCGGCTCGGTGTCCGTCACGTGCGCCAGCCGCAGTTCGGCGGTGAGGGCGCGCAGGGGCAGGCCGGAGAGGGTGCCGTGCTCGGCGGCCAGCAGGGCGATCTCGCGGCGCAGCGGCTCGGCCCGGTAGGCGGCGACGAGGGGCTGGTCGCGTCCCGTGCGGTCGCGCAGCAGGGCGCCCTCCGGGCCCTCCGCGCCCGCCGCGCCGGTGGCCGCGAGCAGGGCCCGGACCGTGGCCGGGCCGAGGAACGGGAGGTCGGCGGAGAGGACGAGGACCAGCTCGGCCGTGGTCTGCCGCAGTCCGGCGTCGAGGGCGGCCACGGGCCCGGCGCCGGGCGGGTTCTCCCGGGCCCAGCGGACCGGACGCGCGGTGGGCCGGCGGTCCCCGACCACCACGGTGGCCGTGGCGTCGGCGCAGGCGTCGAGGACGCGGTCGAGCAGGGTTCGCCCGCCCACGCGCAGACCCGGCTTGTCGGCACCGCCGAGTCGCCGCGCGGCGCCGCCGGCGAGGACGATCGCGTCGTAGCTCATGCCCCGAGTATGAGCGGTCCATGTTCCGGCCGAGCAACCGCACTTGCCCCGCCCGGCCCCAAGACCGGCCGCGACGCGCGACTGCGCCTGCGCCTGGGCCTGGGCCTGCCCCGGGACCGGCCCTGCGACCCGGACCTGTGTGCCCGGGGCGCCGGAGCTGCGACCCGGACCCGGCTGCGGCTGCCGGTCCGCGGTAGGCGCCGCTGCGCGGGGCATCTCCCCGCCCCACCCTTCCTCCGTTCCACGGGCTCTGCCCGGACCCGCGCCTCAAACGCCGGCGGGGCTGGATTTGCCCGGCCTCGGTCTCGAGGCGCCGGCGCGATGGGGCTTGGGTTCGCGGGTCAAGCGCCGGCGGGGCTGGTTTTCGGGCTCTGCCCGGACCCGGAGCCGGGCCCGGGGTGCCGGAGCCGCGGCCGCGACCCGGGTGTGGGGCGTCGGGGTCGCGGGCCGCGGCTCCGGGCGGAGGGGGCCGGCCCCGCCCGGGTGCCATTGCAGCTCGTGCGGTGGTTACAGGTACGGTCCCGAGCGGACGGGCCGCTGCGGGCCGTCCTCGTCGTCGTCGTGCGGCGCGCCCGCCGGCAAGGCCCGGCGCATCTGCTCCAGTTGGGCCCGCGCGGCCATCTGCTGCGCGAACAGGGCGGTCTGGATGCCGTGGAAGAGGCCTTCCAGCCAGCCCACCAACTGGGCCTGGGCGATGCGCAGTTCCGCCTCGGACGGCACCGTCTCCTCGGTGAACGGCAGGGAGAGCCGCTCCAGTTCCTCGACGAGCTCCGGAGCCAGGCCGTCCTCCAGCTCCTTGACCGAAGCGGCGTGGATGTCCTTGAGCCGGACCCGGCTGGCCTCGTCCAGAGGCGCGGCGCGGACTTCTTCCAGAAGTTGCTTGATCATGCTGCCGATCCGCATGACCTTGGCGGGCTGTTCGACCATTTCCGTCACCGGGACCTCGCGCGACTCGTCATCGGCGCCGCCGACCGCCATCCCGTCCTGTCCCACGATCAGGACGTGCGGGGGACTGTCCTGCGACCGTTCACTCCTCGGCATCTCCATGCCTGTCATTCTCTCGCACACCTGGGTTCTCAGACGGTGTGCCCCCGTACGGGCGTGATCCACCCTGTACGGGGGCGGCAACACCGGGTGACCGTCAGTCGGCCGTGCGCCGCGCGAACCCGCCGCCGGACCTGGTCACCAGGGCCGCCAGCAGGGCGGCGCCCAGCGGGACCAGGACCAGCAGCGTCCCGAACGTCTCCCACGGCACGACGATCGGCACGTGGACGACGTCGTCCGGGCCGCCGGAGGTCTCCAGGGCGTGCTCGGCCTCGCGCCGCTGGAAGAGTCTCAGACCGACCGCGGGCAGGATTCCGGACAGGGTGCCCAGGACGACGCCCATGAGGGCCACCAGGCCGCACTGGAAGCCGCTGAAGGCCCGCCGCACCCCGGGGGTCGCGCCGACCGCCGACAGGGTCTTCAGGTCGGCCTCGGCGTCGGTCTGGGCGAGCCCTGTCGCGATGCCCGCGGCGCCGAGGGTGACCAGGCCGGCGAAGAGGGTCAGCGCGAGCAGGACCACGCTGTCGCCGCCCTGGTAGCCGGACTCGATCAGGACGGGGGCCTCGACGCCGATCCGGTCGATCTGCGCGGCCAGTTGCTGCTGTTGCCGGTCGGTGGCCGGCCCGTCGAGCGTGAAGTACGAGGCGAAGGGCTGGGTCGCGATGCCGGCCGCCTTGGCGGCGGACGGCGGCAGGACGAGCCTGATGCCGTAGCCGTCGACGCCGTCGGGCGCCTGGTGCACGGCGAACACCTTGTCCTCGCCGGCGGCGTCCTCGTCCGGCCCGGTGACCGCACGGTCCGCCTCGTTGCTGATCAGCCGCACCGTGACCCGGCCGTCCTTGACGTAGCGCCGGTCGAACGAGACGGCCTGCCCCGACTTCAGCGCGGAGACCGTGCCCGGGTCGGTGACGGCCAGCGTGGCCAGCAGCTTCTCGTCGGCGACGACCAGCGGGTGCGCGATGGAGTGCCGGGGCGGGGCGCACCGCGGGTCCCGGAGCAGGGTCTGGCGCTCCGCGTCGGTGAGGGTGTCGCGCCGGCCGTCCGAGTCGAGGGGGCAGCGCTGCTCCGCGGGCCGCATGATCTCGGCCCGGCCGCAGCCGTCGCCGCGCGCGGCCTGCTCGCAGTCGGGCGCGCCGACGTGGACGGCGTCCACGTCCGCCCGTACCGCCAGTGGGAGTTCGCGGCTCACGGCCTCGCGGACGGCCGCCATGGCCTTCTGGTGTCCGGGCTCGTGCAGTTCCACCCGGCCGGAGCCGGAGGGCAGTTCGGCGACGTACTCGAACCGGGCCTGGGCTTCGTGGCTCTGCGCGTAGGTGGCGACCGCGACGGTGCCGGCGACGGCGGCCAGGACGGCGGCGACGGCGGGTGCGGTGCGGCTCCGGTTGCGCACCGCGTCGCGCAGCGCGAGCCGCGGTGACAGCGGCAGCATGCGCCCGAGCCGCCCGAACAGGCCGACCAGCACCGGTGTGAGGGCGACGAGGCCGAGTTCGGCGAGGACGCTGCCGAACACGACGACGTTGCCGCTCATCCGGGAGGCGGTGCCGAAGAGGGCGATCGCCGCGCCGGCACCGAGGGCCGCGAGTCCCAGGAAGGGCAGGACCCGGCCGGCCCGGCGGATCCCGCGCCGGCCGGTCAGCGAGGCCAGCACGGTCTGGCGGGAGGCGCTGACGGCCGGGACGACCGCGGCCAGGACGCCGGTCACGACGGCGAGCAGGGCGATCCCGGCGATCTCCAGCGGGCGGACGTCGAAGCTGCCGAAGCGGGCGCCGACCTGCTCCTCCAGCAGCGGCCGCAGGGCCACGGTGAGCAGGGTGCCGGTCGCGGTGCCGACGACGGCGGCCGCGGTGCCGATGACCAGGCCGCCGGAGAGCACGATGGCCCGGATGTGCCGCCGGTCGCCGCCGTTGGCGCCGACGAGCCCGAGCTGGCGGCGCGAGCGGCGGGCGCCGACCGCGAAGGCGGGCCCGGCCAGCAGGCAGATCTCCAGCATGGCGAGGCCGACGACCGTGGCGAGGACGGCCATTTCGGCGGCCGGCAGTTCCGGCGATCCGTCGTTGCCGAGGCTGTCCATCCCTGCGTACAGGGGCACGTCGGACGGGGCCGGCGGGTGCAGGGTGACGACGCGGGAGTGGACCAGCACTCCCTTGGTGTTGGCCGCCTTGACCATGTTCCACGTGAAACCTTCGGGCCCGGTCTTCACGAGGTACGCGTCGCGGGCGGCCACCCCGGGCACCCCGGCGGCCCGGAGCTCCTTGTCGAGCGGGGCCAGCAGGGTGCCGGGCGGGGCGATGACCTCGTTCCGGTCGAGCTCCGAGGGAAGCTCGTACGCGCCCACGATCCGGTACCAGGTGTTCGATCCGCGGGGCGTGAACTGCGAGCCCACGAACAGGCCGGAAGTCTTCAGGAAGGCGTCGGTGGCGACGACCTCGCCGGCCTCCTCGGGCATCCGGCCGCGGTCCATGACGACCATGCCCTGGACCAGCGGGCTGGACAGGTCGAGCTCGCGCAGCTGGGTGTCGAGCAGCCCGAACCGGGTGCGGACCTTGGCGTAGCTGCTGCTGTCCTTGAGGGACTGGGCGCCTGCCGGGATTGCGGACGCGAGCTGCTGCGGGTCCGGTTCCGGAGCCTGGTCGAAGGCGGAGCCGTCGGCGGGCGAGAAGCCGCCGCCGTCGGGCTTCTGGAGGATGGGTGCGCCCAGGCCCGAGGAGGTCAGGGAGGCATCGGCGGCACCCATCCTGCGCGTGACGGTCTCGGCGGGGGAGAGCTGGGCGCTGCGCAGGGTCAGGTCGGCCGCGCTGACCCCGATGATCGGCAGGGCGATCATCGCGAGCACGAGGGAGCTGCGGCCCTTGGCGCGCCAGGCGTCGCGGCGGGCGATGCGGATGGCCGCGATCCAGGAGTGGTACGCCTTCACGGCCGGCCCGCCTGCCCCGAGAGCAGCGATTCGGCGTGGCTGCGCAGGGTCGAGTCGACGATGCTGCCGTCGCGCAGGAAGACCACGCGGTCGGCCCAGGCGGCGAACCGCGGTTCGTGCGTGACGAGGATGCCGGCGGCTCCCGCGTCGCAGCGCGAGCGGAGCAGGGCGAGGACGGATTCGCCGGTCTCGGAGTCGAGGGCGCCGGTGGGCTCGTCGGCGAGGACCAGGCGGCGGTCGCCGACGAGGGCGCGGGCGATGGCCACGCGCTGCTGCTGGCCGCCGGACATCTCGTCGGGGAACCGGTCGGCGGTCGCGCCGAGTTCCATCTCCTCCAGGGCGGCGAGGGCGGAGGCCCGGGCCTTGCGGGCGGAGACCCCGTCGAGTTCGAGGGGCAGGGCGACGTTCTCGGCGGCGGTGAGGGCCGGGATCAGGTTGTAGTCCTGGAAGACGTAGCCGATGCTGCGGCGGCGCAGGGCGGCGAGCTGCCTGCGGTTCGCGGCGGTGATGTCGGTGCCCTCGACGAGGACGCGGCCGGCGGTGGGCCGGTCGAGGCCGCCGGCGAGGGTGAGCAGTGTGGACTTGCCGGAGCCGGAGGGCCCCATGACGGCGACGAGTTCGCCGGGGTAGACGGCGAGGTCGACGCCGCGCAGGGCGTGCACCTCGGTGGCGCCGGTGCCGTGCGTGCGGACGAGCTTCTCGAGCTGGAGTACGGGCTGTGCGGGGCGCTGGTCGGTCATGGGTCCCCCCTGGGACGGCGGTGTCGTCAGCTCCGCGGGGAGCGGGCGGCGCGGGGCTGCGGGGCGGCGGGTTCGGCGGCCTGGGGTGGGGCGGGTTCGGCTCTCCGGCCGGCCGTGAGGGAGAGCCGGACGAGCCGGGATTCGCTGTGGTCGAGCCAGCGGGCCTCGGCCTCGGTCTGGAAGATCAGCTGTTCCAGCACCAGGAGCCAGGCCACGTCGTCGCGTTCGCGGGAGTCCCCCTTCTCGACGGCGGCGAGCGCCTGCACCTTGAGCCGGGTGTAGTCCTGCATCGCCTTGATCGTGGCGTGCCGCTGGGCCTGGATGACGGCGCGGATGTCCACGTCGGGCGAGCCCACGGCCATGGCGAGCTTGATGGACAGCTCGTCGCGGGGAGGGTTGGCGCGGTCGACGGGCCGTGCGTACCACTCGCGCAGTTCGGCGCGGCCGGTGTCGGTGATGGCGTAGAGGGTGTGGCCGGCGGCGTCCTCGCCGCCGGGGGCGACGAGGCCGTCGCGTTCCAGGCGGGCGAGGGTGGTGTACACCTGCCCGACGTTGAGCGGCCAGGTGGAGCCGGTGCGGGATTCGAACTCGGTGCGCAGCTGGGAGCCGTACCGGGGTCCTTGTTCCAGCAGGGCGAGAAGGCCGTGGCGGATCGACATACCGAGTATGTATACCGGGTATGTCGGCTCGCGCAACTGTTCTCCGGCACGGTCCGCGCGGCGCCGCCTCCTGCGGGGCGAGCGGGTCCCGTGCGCCCCGGCGCAGGTCAGAGGCCCTTGCGCAGCCTTGCGCCGAGGTAGCCCAGGCCCAGCCCCATCAGGGCGAAGCCGGTGCCGAGCGGCAGCAGGTGCGCGGCCAGGTCGGCGGCGCGGTCGTTCGGCTCGGTGGCGAGCGCGGAGTACGGATCGGCGGGGGGCTGCTGTGCGCGGGGCGGGTCGGGCGCGGGCGGGGTGGCGGGTACGGGCCGGGGGTGCACCGGGGGGAAGGGACGGGAGGCGAGGACGGTCTCGGGGTTCGCCGGCTCGGCCGCGGGACGGCCCGG
Organism: Streptomyces sp. NPDC090445; assembly: GCF_044769385.1. NCBI lineage: Bacteria > Bacillati > Actinomycetota > Actinomycetes > Kitasatosporales > Streptomycetaceae > Streptomyces > Streptomyces sp. NPDC090445. Next base: position 281,970 of record NZ_JBIVXV010000007.1, read on the forward strand.
CCGCACCCGCCCGACCCCGGCGACGCTGCCGGCCAGCTTCCCGTACACCTTCTCGTCGGGGGCGTCGTCCGCCGGATCGGGGGCCCGGGGCGCCGACGCGGACGGCGCGGCGAGGAGGGAGGCGGAGGCGGCCGGTGCGGCGGGCGACAGCGCCGCGGCGAGCAGCACGGCCACCGCGGGCAGGTGCCGGTTCCGCGCGGCGGGCAGGTGCCGGGTCCGCGCGGCCGGCAGGCGCGGCGCCCGGAGGCTCGGGCGCGGCGCCCGGAGGCTTCGGTTCACGGGGAGCCCCTCCCATCCGTGGGGGTCCCCCCGGACGGTGTCTGGGGGAGGCCGAACTGTCCCGCTCAGATTCACATGGTGGGGCAAAGCGGGCATCCCGGGCGCCCCGTCGGGGTGCCCGGGATGTGGTGTCCCGTACATGGGGCCGAACGGCGGACGCCCATCCGGTCGGCCGGACCGGGCAGGTAGGCCGGACCGGCAGGTAGGCCGGACCGGCAGGTAGGCCGGACCGGCAGGTCAGCCGCCGATCGGCCCGGCCGGACCGGTACGCCCGCCCGGGATGTCGGCCCGGTACGCCCGCCCGGGATGTCGGCCCGAGACGTCGGCCCGGTGCGTCGGCCCGGAGGCCGGCTACTGCGGGTCGCCCGTGGAGACGATCAGCGTGAACTCGGTCTTGCCCTCCTTGTCGACCTTGGCACCCGGCTCGGGCAGCTGCGACAGCACCGTGTCCTCGCCGTAGACCGCCTCGTCCCGCTTCTCGATCTTGTACTGCCAGCCCGCCGCCTGGATGCACTCCTTCACCGAGCGGAGGTGCTTGAACCGGAAGTCCGGGGCCATCACCTTGCCGGCGTCGCTGTAGTGCTTGGTCGGCTCCTTGCACTGCTTCGGGTCGATCGTGCGGGTCGTGTCCGGGCCCTTGTGCCCGGCCTTGGCGGAGCCGGACGGGTCGGCCGCCTGGCCGCCCGTGGTCTGCTGGTTGGCCTGGGTGCCCTTGCCGCCCTTGTCGTCGCCGTTGTTGACGACCGCGTAGACGAGGCCGCCGATGGCGATGAGCGCCACCGCGATCGCGCCCACGACCACCGGCATGTTCTTCCTGCCGCCCGCGCCGCCGTCGGACGGGCCCTGCGGGGCGGCCGGCGAGGAGGCGAACGGCGGCGGGGTCTGCGGCGCGTACTGCTGCGCCACCGGCTGCTGCGGCGGGTAGGCGTAACCGCCCTGACCATGCGTCTGCGGCATCGGCGGCGGGGTCGGCGCGTACGGGGCCGGGGCCGGCGTCGGCGCGTACGGCTGCTGCGCCTGCTGGGCCGACGGGGCCTGGAAGCCGGAGTCCAGCGGCGGGAACACGGTCGAGCCGACGCCCGCCCCGCTGCCGCCGGCGGGGGCGCCCGGGACGATGGCCGGGGCGCCGGTCTGACCGGCCGCCAGGACCCGCGCGATCTCGTCCCCCATGGTGGCCGCGGTGGGGAAGCGCTCGTTCGGGTTCTTCTTCAGGGCCCGCGCCACCAGCGCGTCCATCGCCGGGGTCAGTGACCGGTTGATGGAGGACGGGGCGACCGGCTCCTCCTGGACGTGGGCGTACGCGATCGCGAGCGGCGAGTCGGCGTCGAACGGGAGCCGGCCCGTCAGCAGCTGGAACAGCATGATGCCGACCGAGTACAGGTCGGAGCGGGCGTCGACGCCGCGTCCCAGGGCCTGCTCGGGCGACAGGTACTGGGGGGTGCCGACGACCATGCCGGTCTGTGTCATCGACGTGACGCCGGACTGCATGGCGCGGGCGATGCCGAAGTCCATCACCTTGACCACGCCGCGCTTGGTCATCATCACGTTGCCGGGCTTGATGTCGCGGTGGACGAGGCCCATCTCGTGGCTGGTGTCCAGGGCGGCCAGCACGTCGGCCGTCACCTTCAGCGCCTTCTCGGCGGGCATCGCCCCGTACTGGCGGACGTCCGCGGCGAGCACCGAGCCGAGCGGCCGGCCCTCCACGTACTCCATGACGATGTAGGGCATGACCGCCGCGTCGCTCCGGCCGTCGGGGAAGGTGACCTCGCCCTCGCCGGTGTCGAAGACCGAGACGATGTTCGTGTGCGACAGTTTCGCAACAGCCTGGGCCTCACGGCGGAACCGCTCGCGGAACGAGGCTTCCCGGCCGAGGTCGCTGTGCAGTGTCTTGATGGCGACCTGCCGGTCGAGCGCACTGTCGTACGCCAGGTAGACGGACGCCATGCCGCCTGCACCGAGCAAATCCCTTAGCTGGTAACGGCCACCGGCCAGAGAGCCGCCCGCGTACTCGGCCTGATTGCCGTCCTGGCTCATGACTGTTGCTTCCCCTCGGGGTGTGTCCCTACGCGTCTGGCTGAGCGCATGTCGGGCCCAGTCTGCCGGAGGGCAAGCACACGTCAAGCCAGGTGCGCGTTCCGTGACGACAAGGCCACCACGAGCCATTGTCCGAACGGCGACCTGTTCCGAGGCTGTAGCGTTCACCGGAGCACACGAAATGGACCTACCGCTCAGCGGCGGCCGAGAGAGACGACGGCGAGGACTCATGGCACCCGAACCCGAGGACAGCGGCGCCGGGATGGCAGACGATCCTGAGCATTGGGGCGCCGGCGGCCTGGTCGGCGACGGCCGCTACCGGCTGACCCACCGCCTGGGCCGCGGCGGCATGGCCGAGGTGTTCGCCGCCGAGGACGTCCGGCTGGGCCGGACCGTCGCCGTGAAGCTGCTGCGCCCCGACCTCGCCGAGGACCCCGTCTCCAAGGCCCGCTTCACGCGTGAGGCGCAGTCGGTCGCCGGGCTGAACCACCACGCCGTCGTCGCCGTGTACGACTCGGGTGAGGACAAGGTCGGCCCGAGCACGGTCCCGTACATCGTCATGGAGCTGGTCGAGGGCCGCACCATCCGCGACCTCCTCATCAGTGCGGAGGCTCCGGGGCCCGAGCAGGCCCTCATCATCGTCTCCGGCGTGCTGGAGGCGCTGGCCTACTCGCACCAGCACGGCATCGTGCACCGCGACATCAAGCCGGCGAACGTCATCATCACCGACACCGGTGCCGTGAAGGTGATGGACTTCGGCATCGCCCGCGCCCTGCACGGCGTCCAGTCGACGATGACCCAGACCGGCATGGTGATGGGCACCCCGCAGTACCTGTCGCCCGAACAGGCCCTCGGCAAGGCCGTGGACCACCGCTCCGACCTGTACGCCACCGGCTGCCTGCTGTACGAACTGCTCGCGCTGCGGCCCCCGTTCACCGGCGAGACCCCGCTGTCCGTGGTCTACCAGCACGTCCAGGACTCGCCGGTCCCGCCCTCGCAGCTGCCCGAGGGCGGGGACATCCCGCAGGAGCTCGACGGCATGGTCATGCGCGCCCTCGCCAAGGACCCGGACGACCGGTTCCAGAGCGCCGAGGAGATGCGCGGGCTCGTCCAGTACGCCCTGCAGATGCTCCAGGACCAGGGGCCCAACACCGGCACCTGGAACACCGGCCCGGTCACCATGGCCCTGCCGCACGGGCGGGGCGGTGCCGCGCCCACCGCCGCGATGCCCGTCGCCCAGGCCGGCGGCCCGCAGCAGTACGCCGCGCACGCGACGACCTCGCAGTTCCGGCAGCCGATGGTGCCGCCGCTGAACCCGGACGACGGCACGGCCTTCCCCGGCGGCGGGTACGACACCCACGGGCGCGCCCCGGCCAACGGCGGCCACGGCGGCCACGACCCCTACAACCAGTACGACGACCGCGGCCGCGGCCGCTGGAAGCTGTGGCTGTTCGCCGTCCTCGCGGTCATCGCGATCGCGGGCGGGGTGGCGTACGCGGTCAGCTCGGTCGGCAACAAGAACAAGGGCAGCGACAACAGCCCGGCGGTCGTCCAGAGTTCCTCCAGCGCCAAGCAGGACACCCCCTCGGTATCGCAGAACACGCCGTCGAACGACACGTCGAATTCCTCGCGGCCGTCGGACGACTTCACGCCGCCACCGTCCCGCCCGAAGAACACGCCGAGCAGCAGCCCCTCGCCGTCGCAGTCGATCACCAGCCCGTCTCCGTCGGTGACCAAGTCGACTCCGGCGTCGCCGACGAAGTCAGCGCCGTCGCCCGTGAAGAGCCCGTCCGGAGGGGCGGTGGAGCCGAATCCGCTGGAGGGATCGAACTGAACGCGCCGCGGAACCGGATTAAATAGATCCGGTTCCGCGGAATTCAATGCGGCTTGCGGGCTTGCGGGCTTGCCGACTCGTCGTCTTGCCCGCTTGGCTGTTTGTCCGCTTGTCCGCCCGTCAGGCGCGCCGCTGCACCTGCAGGCGGGCCACGTACGCGGCGGCCTGCGAGCGGCGCTCCATGCCCAGCTTGGACAGCAGGCTGGAGACGTAGTTCTTGATGGTCTTCTCGGCGAGGTGCAGCCGCTCGCCGATGGCCCGGTTGGTCAGGCCCTCGCCGATCAGGTCGAGGATCCTGCGCTCCTGCTCGGTCAGGCCGGCCAGCCGGTCGTCGCCGCGGCCGCCGCCGTCGCGCAGCCGCTCCAGCACCCGGGCCGTGGCCACCGGGTCCAGCAGCGACTTGCCCGCCGCCACGTCCCGTACGGCGCCGAGCAGCTCATTGCCGCGGATGGCCTTGAGCACGTAGCCCGAGGCGCCGGCCATGATCGCGTCGAAGAGGGCCTCGTCGTCGGCGAACGAGGTCAGCATCAGGCATTTGATCCCCTCGTCCTGCGAGCGGACCTCGCGGCAGACCTCCACCCCGCTGCCGTCCGGCAGGCGCACGTCGAGGACGGCCACATCGGGGCGCGCGGCGGGGATCCGAACCAGGGCATCCGCGGCCGTTCCGGCCTCTCCGACGATCTCGATGTCCTCTTCGACCGACAGGAGCTCGTGGACACCGCGCCGTACCACTTCGTGGTCGTCCAGGAGGAATACCTTGATTTTTCCGTCTTCGCGCACGAACTCAGTTTCACACACTCACCCCTTCCCTGAGGTCGTTACCCGGGATAACGTGCCGTTGTTCCGGCCCCTGCAAGGCTGTGACCAGTGCTTGTTCCCCGCTCGGCGGATTTACTTGGAAATCCAAGCAAAAACGCAGGTCAAGTGGGGTTTCGCAGTTATGCGCGGTACTGGGTAACGTGATTGCGCAGGACTGTCGCCGGGGCACCTGTCACGCCTGAATCCCGTACACGGCCGCACCCACCCCGTGCGCCGGTACAGATCCAGGTGAGCCGCACTGGACCCCGGAGAACCCGGGAGCCGGAACGACGGAGGAGCAACACGTGACCGTGGAGAGCACTGCCGCGCGCAAGCCGCGACGCAGCAGCGGCACCAAGCGGGCGGCAGGCGCTGCGAGCGCCTCCAAGACCCCCGCAGCGAAGGCTGTCGCCACCGCGCAGAGCACCGAGCCCCAGCTCGTACAGCTGCTGACGCCGGAAGGGGACCGGGTGGAGAACGCGGAGAACGCGGAATTCCTCCCCTACGTCTCCGACATCACCGCCGATGACCTGCGCGGCCTGTACCGCGACATGGTCATGACCCGCCGCTTCGACGGTGAGGCGACCGCCCTCCAGCGCCAGGGCGAGCTGGGCCTGTGGGCCTCGCTGCTCGGCCAGGAGGCCGCCCAGATCGGCTCCGGCCGTGCGCTGCGCGACGACGACTACGTGTTCCCGACGTACCGCGAGCACGGCGTGGCCTGGTGCCGCGACGTCGACCCCACCAACCTGCTGGGCATGTTCCGCGGCGTGAACCACGGCGGCTGGGACCCGAGCACCAACAACTTCCACCTCTACACGATCGTCATCGGCTCGCAGACGCTGCACGCGACCGGTTACGCAATGGGCGTGGCCAAGGACGGCGCCGACTCGGCGGTCATCGCCTACTTCGGCGACGGCGCGTCCAGCCAGGGCGACGTGAACGAGGCGTTCACCTTCTCGGCCGTGTACAACGCGCCCGTGGTGTTCTTCTGCCAGAACAACCAGTGGGCGATCTCCGAGCCCACCGAGCGCCAGATGCGCGTGCCGCTGTACCAGCGCGCCGCGGGCTTCGGCTTCCCCGGCGTCCGGGTCGACGGCAACGACGTCCTGGCCTGCCTGGCCGTGACCCGCTGGGCCCTGGAGCGGGCCCGGCAGGGCGAGGGCCCGACGCTCGTCGAGGCCTTCACGTACCGCATGGGAGCCCACACCACCTCCGACGACCCGACCCGCTACCGGCGGGACGAGGAGCGGGCCGCCTGGGAGGCGAAGGACCCGATCCTGCGCCTGAAGGCCCACCTGCTGGCGACCGGCGATGCCGACGAGGCCTTCTTCGAGTCGCTGGAGACGGAGAGCGAGGCCCTCGGCAAGCGGGTCCGCGAGGCCGTGCGCACCATGCCCGACCCGGACACGATGGCGATCTTCGAGAACATCTATGCCGACGGGCACGCGCTGGTGGACGAGGAGCGCGCCCAGTTCGCCGCCTACCTCGCCTCGTTCGAGGAGGGCAACTGATCATGGCTGTCGAGAAGATGTCGATCGCGAAGGCGCTCAACGAGTCGCTGCGCAAGGCCCTGGAGACGGACCCCAAGGTCCTGATCATGGGCGAGGACGTCGGCAAGCTGGGCGGTGTCTTCCGGATCACCGACGGCCTGCAGAAGGACTTCGGCGAGGACCGGGTCATCGACACCCCGCTCGCCGAGTCCGGCATCGTCGGCACGGCCGTCGGCCTGGCCCTGCGCGGCTACCGGCCGGTCGTGGAGATCCAGTTCGACGGGTTCGTCTTCCCCGCGTACGACCAGATCGTCACGCAGCTCGCGAAGATGCACGCCCGCGCCCTGGGCAAGGTCAAGATGCCGGTCGTCGTGCGCATCCCGTACGGCGGCGCGATCGGCGCGGTCGAGCACCACTCGGAGTCCCCGGAGGCCCTCTTCGCGCACGTCGCGGGCCTGAAGGTGGTCTCGCCGTCGACCGCGAGCGACGCCTACTGGATGCTCCAGCAGGCGATCCTCAGCGACGACCCGGTGATCTTCTTCGAGCCGAAGCGGCGCTACTGGGACAAGGGCGAGGTCGACACCGACGCCATCCCGACCGGGCTGCACACCTCGCGGGTCGTGCGCGAGGGCTCGGACCTCACACTGGCCGCGTACGGCCCCATGGTGAAGGTCTGCCTGGAGGCGGCCGCCGCGGCGGCCGAGGAGGGCAAGTCGGTGGAGGTCGTCGACCTGCGCTCGATGTCCCCCGTCGACTTCGACGGCATCCAGGCCTCCGTCGAGAAGACCCGCAGGCTCGTGGTCGTCCACGAGGCCCCGGTGTTCCTGGGCGTGGGCTCCGAGATCGCCGCTCGCATCACGGAGCGGTGCTTCTACCACCTGGAGGCGCCGGTGCTGCGCGTGGGCGGTTACCACGCGCCGTATCCGCCGGCCCGCCTGGAAGAGGAATACCTGCCGGGTCTGGACAGGGTGCTCGACGCCGTCGACCGCTCGCTGGCGTACTGAGGAGAGCCCCCGTGACCATCCGCGAATTCAAGATGCCCGATGTGGGCGAGGGCCTCACCGAGGCCGAGATCCTCAAGTGGTACGTCCAGCCGGGTGACACCGTCACCGACGGGCAGGTCGTCTGCGAGGTCGAGACCGCGAAGGCGGCCGTGGAGCTGCCGATCCCCTTCGACGGCACCGTGCACGCGCTGCTGTTCGAGGAGGGCACCACGGTCGACGTCGGCCAGGTGATCATCTCCGTGCAGACCGGCGACGCGTCCGCGGCCCCCGCCGAGGCCCCGGCCGCCGCTGCCGCCACGGCTCCGGCCGCCCCCGCCGAGGCCCCGGACGAGGAGGTCGCGCCCGAGGGCCGCCAGCCCGTGCTGGTCGGCTACGGCGTCGCCCAGTCCTCGACGAAGCGCCGCCCGCGCAAGGCCGTCCCGGCCGCCGCTGCCGCGGCTCCGGCGGCCGCTGCCGCGCCGGCTCCGGTGGCCGTCCCGGCGCCCGCCCCGGCCCCGGCCCCCGTCCTCAACGGCAGCGGGCACGCGCCCGCCGCCGGCGAGCGGCCGCTGGCGAAGCCGCCGGTGCGCAAGCTCGCCAAGGACCTCGGCATCGACCTGGCCGCCGTGGTCCCCACCGGCGACGGCGGGATCGTGACCCGCGAGGACGTGCACGCCGCCGCCGCGGCCGCGCTCGCCCCGCAGGCCGCCGCCCCGGCCGCGGTCCCCGCTCCGGCCGAGGCGGTCGCCCCGGCGGCCGCCGCCGCGCCGGCCGTGCCGGGCGCCCGGGAGACCCGTATCCCGGTCAAGGGCGTCCGCAAGGTCACCGCCCAGGCCATGGTCGGCTCGGCGTTCACCGCGCCGCACGTCACCGAGTTCATCACCTTCGACATCACGAAGACGATGAAGCTGGTCCAGGAGCTCAAGGCCGACCCCGACCTGGCCGGGCTGCGGATCAACCCGCTGCTGCTCATCGCCAAGGCGGTCCTGGTGGCCGTCGGCCGCAACCCGGACGTCAACGCGTCCTGGGACGAGGCGGCCCAGGAGATCGTGCTCAAGCACTACGTCAACCTGGGCATCGCGGCGGCCACCCCCCGCGGCCTGATCGTCCCGAACATCAAGGACGCCCACGCCAAGACGCTGCCGGAGCTCTCCCGGGCCCTGTCCGAGCTGGTCGCCACGGCCCGCGACGGCAAGACCTCCCCGGCCGACATGCAGGGCGGCACCCTCACCATCACCAACGTCGGCGTCTTCGGCGTCGACACCGGTACGCCGATCCTGAACCCCGGCGAGTCCGCGATCCTCGCGGTCGGCGCGATCAAGCTCCAGCCGTGGGTCCACAAGGGCAAGGTGAAGCCGCGCCACGTCACGACCCTGGCGCTGTCCTTCGACCACCGCCTGATCGACGGCGAGCTCGGCTCCAAGTTCCTGGCCGACATCGCCGCCGTACTGGAGAACCCGCGCCGCCTGATCACCTGGCAGTAGCAGGCAGCTCCACCGCTCCACCCGCTCCACCGCCTGATGGCCGGTCCCCTGTCGAGGGGGCCGGCCATCGGCCGTCGGCGCGGTGGGCGGCGACGCCCACCGAAATCCCTGGCCACGGCCGCCGCCCCGTGTGATCATCCACGGATGATCTTCCGTGCTGCCACCGCAGACCCCGCCGACCTCGACCGTGCCGCGGACCACCCCGCCGACGGCCCCGTCCCCGCCCTCCCCGCCGGGAAGGTCCGCGAGGAGTTCGCCGCCCACCGCTTCCGCCCCGAGTGGACCTGGTTCGCCGAGGACGCGGACGGCGAGGTCCTGGCCCGCGCCCTGTGGTGGGGCCGCGCCGACAGCGAGCGGCCCATCGCCCTGGACTGCCTCCAGGTCCGGTCCTCGGTCGCCGACCCGGCCGCCCTCGCCGCCGGGCTGCTGGCCGCCGGGCACGAGGCCTTCGGCGCCCTCCCGCTCTGGAACCTCTCCCTGCCCGCGGACTGGCGGAGCCGTCCGGACCTGGCCGGGGCGGTCGCCTGGCGCCGGGAGGCCGCGCACCGGGCGGGCCTGACCCGTGAGATCGAGCGGCTGCGCTTCGAGTGGACCCCGTTCTCCGGGACCGCCGCGCCGACCGGGCGGCTGGCCTTCCGGGAGGGCACCGACGAGGAGTTCCTCGACGCCTTCGTCCGGATTTCCGCCGGCAGCCTCGACCTGGCCACGCAGAGCGAGCTGCGTGCGAAGACCCCCGAGCAGCTGGCCCGCGAGGACATGGAGTTCTACCTGGACTGCCCGGGCGAGCGCTCCTGGTGGCGCCTCGCCGAGCTGCCGGACGGCACCCTCGCCGGCCTGGCCGTCCCGTCGGCGACCCCGTACCACCGCAACGTCGGCTACCTGGGCGTCGTGCCCGAGCAGCGCGGGCAGGGCCTGATCGACGAGGTCCTCGCCGAGATCACCCGCTTCCACGCCGCCGCGGGCGCCGACCGCATCACGGCGACGACGGACACCGTCAACGCCCCGATGGCCGCCGCCTTCGCCCGCGCAGGCTACGAGGTCTCCGAGATCCGCCTGGTCCTGGAGGCCCCCGAGCGTGCCTGACCCGGGCGGGGCCGCCGAGGCCCGGCCCGCCCGGGCCGCCTCCGGCCCGCCCGGCGGCCCCGCCGACTGCGGGCCGGTGGCCGGAAGGGCGGCTCGAGCGGCGGGCGGAGGGCGAGGGAAGGTACCCTTCCGGGCCTGAAGGGGGGCGTGTCGGGTGTCCATCGCCGAGTTCCAGGTCTACTCCGTCGAGGAGGCCGATGCCGCGGGCGGGCTGTGTGCCGTCCGGTGCATCGGGGGCGTCGCCCGGACCGGCCAGGTGTACGCCGCCGGGGACGCGCGCCTCGGGCTGCGGGACATCGAGCGGCGCGGGCACCGGGTGACCTCCCTCCGCGCGGGCCAGGCGGCACGGGTCCGCCTCACCGGCGCCATGACCGCGCTGCTCACCCGCGGGCAGGTGCTGACCGCGGTGCCGCCCGGCGGCCACGCCCTGGCCGACCTGGAGGCCTGGCTGGCCACCGACCCGCCGCTGGCCGACGAGCCGCACCCGCTGACCCTGCGCTCGCACGGCGTGTCCGGGATGCAGGACGACGCCCTGCCCGACGGGATGCGGCTGCGCTGGGGCCGGGTGGCGCTGGCCGCGGTGGACCGCACCGCCGCGTGGGCGGAGCGGCATCCGCTGGACCACGCGATCGACCGGGCCGGCGTACGGGCGTACCTCATCCGGCAGTTCGGCCCCGGCCACGGCCTCGGCGGCGACCCCGACGGGCTGTGCCGCGAGGTGCTGGACCTGATCGACCTGACCCCGGCTCAGGCGGCCGCGGAGGGCCTGGCCTGGCGGGACCTGCCCCGCCGCCGCATCCGCCACCTGCGCCGCATCAAGCTCCTGTTGAACAGCATGGCCGCGGTCCGGCCCCACCTGGACGGTGCCCCGGACACCGCCCGGGCCGTGGACGCCTGGGCGGGGGTCCGGGCGGTGCTGCCCTGAACTGCCGTCAGAGTGCATCTCCGGTGTGGCGTTGGGCTGCGTGCGGCATCATGGCCGTGGTCTGCGAACGGGGACGGGGGAGCGGGTGTCGCTGCACGACGGGTCGGAGGCCGGCGGCCACACGGTGATCGCCGGGCGCTACCGGCTGCAGGAGAGGCTCGGCCGGGGCGGCATGGGCGTCGTGTGGCGGGCCGCCGACGAGCTGCTGGGGCGTTCGGTCGCGGTCAAGGCGCTGTCCCTCGACACGGGGGCCGATCCGGCGGGCGCGCTGCGCGAGGCGCGGGCCGTGGCGCAGATCCGGCATCCCCACGTGATCGTGGTCCACGACGTGGTCGAGCACGAGGGGCAGCCCGTCATCGTGATGGAGCTGGTCGACGGCGGGTCGCTCGCCGACCGGCTGGCCGCCCCCGACGGGACGTTCTCCCCGCGGGAGGCCGCCGGTGTGGGGCTCGACCTGCTCGGCGCCCTGTCCGCCGGCCACGCCCACGGCGTGCTGCACCGGGACGTGAAGCCGGCGAACGTCCTGCTGGAGGCCGGTACGGGCCGCGTGGTGCTCACCGACTTCGGCATCGCGAGCCTCCCCGGGACGACGACGATCAGCGGGACCGGGATGTTCGCGGGCACGCCCGAGTACTCGGCACCGGAGCGGATGCAGGGCGCCGCCGGCGGCCCGGCGTCGGACCTGTGGTCGCTGGGCGCGCTGCTGTGCGCGGCGGTCGCGGGCGAGTCGCCGTTCCGCCGGGATTCGCTCGGTGCCGTCCTGCACGCCGTCGTGTACGAGGAGATCCGGCCGACGGCCCGGCTCGGGCCGCTCCTGCCGGTGGTCCGCGGCCTGCTGGAGCGGGACCCGGAGCGGCGGATGGGGGCCGCGGAGGCGCGGCGGCTGCTGGCCGCGTGCGCGGCGGGCGACCGCAGCCCGGCGGAGGAGGAGACGGCTTCCGGCGCGGCTTCCGGCGCGGGGGCCGTATACACGCCCACCGAGCAGGTGGACCGGGCGCCGGACCCCGTGGACGACGGGGCCGGGCGCGAGAACCGCATCGACCGGGACCGGCCCGCGGGCCGGGAAGGCCGGCCGCGGCCCCGGCTGCGGGGTGCGCGGGCGGCGCTGGTCGTGGCCGGGGCCGTCGCGGCCTGCGCGGGCGCGGTGACGGCGGTGACGCTGCTCGACGGCCGGACGGCGAAGGGCCCGGGCGGCTCGGCGGCCTCGGCACCGCCCGTCCCCGCCCCGCCGGGGTCCGCGGCCCCGTCGACCGCATCGCCCGCGCCGTCCACCTCGTCCCCCTCGCCCACGGACCCGGTGCCGTCGCCGGGCGGGTCGGTGTCCGTGCCGGTGCCTTCGCCGGCGTCCCCGACGCCGCCGCAGTCCGGGGGCGTGCCGGCCGGGTACACGAAGGTCCAGGACCTGCGCGGGTTCAGCCTGAACGTGCCCCGGGGGACGGTCCGCTCCACGGACGGCGAGCGGACCTTCTACATCACGGCCGACGGGGCCGTCCGGGTCGGCATCAAGTTCGGGACGCTGCCGCCCGGCGGGGCGATGGGGTCGATGCTGGCCGCCGACGAGCGGGGCCCGGTGAACAACAAGGGGTACCGCGACAACCGGGTCACGGCCACCACCCACCGCGGACTGCCCGCCGCGTTCTGGGAGTTCACCTGGGACGGCTTCTCCGCCGCCGAGGGCGCCCGGCACACGTACGACCTCGCCTGGGAGCAGAACGGGACGCTGTACGACGTGTGGGTGTCCGCCCCGGTCGGCCGGTCCAAGGAGGCCCACGGCATCTTCAGCACGGCGGTGGACTCCTTCGCCGTCTCCGGCCACTGACGGGCGCCACGCCCCGGGCCGCGATTTACCACCATCGGTTTCCGGCGTCAAGCCACGTATTCATGTGACATGACCCTCTCCTCCTCGTCGGGTTTATTTGAAGCAGGTCCTCACCGGGGAATCCCGGAGAAGAGCACGAGGCCTCAAAGCATCCCGACTTGCCGCGGGTGATATCAGGAATCCCCGCGGCGCCGAATGGAGAAGACCGATGATGAACATGTCCCGCAAGATCATGCTGGCTGCCGCTTCCATGGCAATGGCCGGAGGAATCGCACTCCCGGCCACGGCGATGGCCGCACCGGCGCCGCAGATGGTGGTCACCGAGCACACGCCGAACACGCCGAACACTCCGAATACCCCGAACACCCCGGGCGGCGGCGGCAATACCCCGAACACGCCCAACACGCCCAACACCCCGAACACCCCGAACTCCCCGGGTAAGGGCAAGAGCACGCCCAACACCCCGAACACGCCCAACACCCCGAACACCCCGAACTCCCCGGGCAAGGGCAAGAACACGCCCAACACCCCGAACACGCCCAACACTCCCAACACCCCGAACTCCCCGGGCAAGGGCAAGAACACGCCCAACACCCCGAACACCCCCAACACTCCCAACACCCCGAACAGTCCGGGTGGGGGCGGTAACACGCCGAACACTCCGAACACGCCCAACACTCCGAATACTCCGAACTCCCCGGGCGGTGGCGGTAACACGCCGAACACGCCGAATACCCCCAACACTCCCAACAGCCCGAACACCCCGGCTGACGGCGGTAACACCCCGAACACGCCGAACACCCCCAACACTCCCAACAGCCCGAACACCCCGGCTGACGGCGGTAACACCCCGAACACGCCGAACACCCCCAACACTCCCAACACCCCGAACACCCCGGCCGACGGTGGCAACACCCCGAACACGCCGAACACCCCCAACACCCCGAACACCCCCAACTGAGGTGATGCACGCACTGGACACATACATGGCGGCGCCGCGCAGTGAATTCACTGCGCGGCGCCGCTGTGTGATGTGAAGGGCCAATCAGCCCCTCGGTCTTCGATACCCCTAAAGCGCGCCGCCCGGCGTATTCGGGGTATTCGGGGTATTCGGCGTGTTGGGCGTGTTGGGTGTGTTCGGAGTGTTGCCGCCGCCCGGGGTGTTCGGCGTATTGGGGGTATTCGGCGTGTTCGGAGTGTTCGGCGTATGGGGTGTGCCGTTGCCCGGGGTGTTCGGCGTGTTCGGAGTGTTCGGGGTATTCGGGGTGTTGGGCGTGTTGGGGGTTCCCGGAGCGTCGGCCGCGTACGGCGTGTAGGGCGCGTACGCGGAGTACGGCACGTAGGGTGCGTACGGCGCGTACGGTGCGTACGGTGCGTACTGCGTATGCAGAACGGAATTGCTCGGGAGCTTCGGGAGCTTCGGGAGTTCCGGGAGCTGCGGGAGCTGCGGAAATTGCGGGAGCCGGGGCAGTTGCGGGAGCTGGGCAGCCTTCGGGGCGGGCGGTGCGACGTGCGAAGCGCGGCCACTCGCATCAGCGGCGTGAGCACTTCCCGCGCCAACGGCGGCCAGGCTCGCCACCGCCACAGTGGCGATCACGGCCTGCTGGAGCTTGTGCATGAATACTTACCCTCCGTGCCTTGCTTTTTGTGCACGCTCGACTACCTGGTGCAAGTAGACGGTCGCCAAAAGTACACACGGAAGGGAGCCGACGCCTGCCCGAAAGGGCGCGTCGTCTCCTGCGTCACCCATTCGTCCTCCGACCCGATATCCCCTGAGAGCAGGCACGACATGCGATGGACCGTTCACGGCGAGCGCACGCTCTACGACACCCCCTGGGTGCGGCTGCGTTCGCTGGACGTGGAGCAGCCGGACGGCGCCCGCACCGACTACCACGTCGTGCGGCTGCGGGACCTCGCCGTCGCGGCGGCCGTCGACGAGGAGCAGCGCGTGCTGATGATGTGGCGCCACCGCTTCGTCACGGACACCTGGGCCTGGGAGCTGCCCATGGGTCTGGTCGAGGACGGTGAAAGCCCTGGGGTTGCCGCAGCCCGGGAGCTGGAGGAGGAGACGGGGTGGCGTCCGGAGGCCGTGAGCGAGCTGATCCACGCACAGCCGGCGGCCGGGATCACCGACAGCCGGCACTTCGTGTTCCGCGCGGACGGGGTTCGGCGCATCGGCGAGCCCACCGAGCACAACGAGTCGGACCGGCTGGAATGGATCCCGCTGACCGACGTCCCCGGCATGATCGCCCGACGGGAGATCGTCAGCAGCGCGACACTGGTGGGCCTGATGGCCCTGCTGCTGGACCTCAAGGCCTGAGCCGGCCGACGGCGTCGGTCGGCCGGCCAACGCTTCCGGGCGGAGCCCTAGCCGGCCTTGGCGGCGTTGCCGAGGATCTTGGTCGGGGTGATGCGGACGACCACGCGGACGTCCTCCGCCGGGGCCTCCCGGTACTCCTTGCCGCCGCCCGGGCCGAGGTACTCCTCCGCGATGCGGACCGCGACCGCGCGGCCGGTGTCCTCGGTGACGGTGGCGGTGCCGCGGATCTCCGCGTAGAGGTAGGGGTTGGCCAGGTCGAACACGGTCAGGCCGACCCGCGGGTCGCGGAGGATGTTCCGTTCCTTGCGCCGCCCCTGCTCGGTGGAGACCAGCAGTTCGCCGCCGTCGCGGGAGACCCACACCACCGAACTCTGCGGGCTGCCGTCGGGGTTGAGGGTGGACAGGACCGCCGGGTGCGGGGCGTCGAGCAGGCTGCGTACGGCGTCGTTCAGCACAATCGTCATGCCCGCGAGGCTAGTTGGGCCCCGGCTCGCCCGTACAGCAACTTCCCCCGACTCCCGGTGGTCGGGCGGCGGGCCCGGCTACGCCCCGGCGCCGCTTCCCATGAGGTCGGCCAGGGCGGAGAAGCTGTCCGCGGCGTGGCCGGCGTCCATGCCGCGGCGGACCAGGGCGGCGACCGCAGCCGGCAGGGTGGTGTCGACGCCCGCGGCGGCGCTGGTGTGCAGGACGTGCTCGACGCTGGCCATCGCCATCGCCAGCCGGTCCACGTCGCCGTCGTGGCGGCCTGCGTCGATGCGTTCGGCGTAGAAGGCGAAGAAGCCGGGGAGCGAGTTCGCGGTGTCGGCGGCGTGCTCCAGGATGCCGGCCGCGGTCAGGCCGTTGGCGCGGGCGAGGGCCACCGCCTGCCAGTAGCCCAGCATGGACGTCCAGAACATGGTCATGCCGATCTGGTAGAAGAGCGCGGCCGTACCCGGGTCCTCGCCCCGGTGGTCGGTCCGGCCGGTCACGGCTTCGAGCAGTGGCCGGTGGGCGTCGAACACCTCCCGGGGGCCGCTGTAGAAGGTGGACGACTCGGGCCGTCCGATCCCGGAAGGCGGCACGGTGACGCCTCCGGTGAGCTGGACGGCCCCCCGCTCGGCCGCCCAGCGGGCGGCGGCGCGTGCCTGCTCGGGGGTGTCGGAGCTGAGGTTGACCAGGACCCGCCCGGCGAGCGCGGCGGCGGCCGGTTCGAGTACCTCGTACATCGCCGCGTAGTCGGTGAGGCTGAGGACCGCCACCTCGTTCGCGGCCAGCGCTTCCGCGACGTCCGGCGCGAACCGGGCGCCGCGGGCCACGAGGTCGTCGGCGCGCGAGGCGGTCCGGTTCCACAGGGTGACCTCGTAGCCGCGGTCGAGGAAGGCCGCGGCCATGGCCCGGCCCATCGGGCCGAGTCCGATGACGGTGACCGACGGCGACGGCGACGGCGACGGCGGCTGCGACTGCGACTGCGGCTGTCCGGTGCTGCTGCTGTGCATGAGAATCCCACCCCTCACTAGAACGAGCGCTCTATCCAGAACGTGGACGGAAACGTAGCACAGCTCTGGAACGAGCGCTCTACTCAATCGGCCGGTACGGTGGCCCCATGCAGAACACCACCCGGGAGCGGATCGTCGTCGCCGCATCGCGCCTGCTGCAGCGGCAGGGCTACGTCGGCACGGGCATCAAGCAGATCGCCAAGGAGGCGGATGCCACCCTCGGCTCCGTCTACCACTTCTTCCCCGGCGGCAAGGAAGCCGTCGCCGTCGCCGCGATCGAGCACGGCAGCCGGGAGTTCGCCGCGCTCCTGCGCGAGGCGCTGGACGGCACCGAGGACCCGGCGGACGCGGTGACCGCCTGCACCGCGCGCCTCGCCGCCGAACTCCGCGCCTCCGGCTGGACCGACGGCTGCCCCGTCACGGCTGCCGCCCTGGAGACCCTCGGCACCGACTCCGGGATCCAGCAGGCGTGCGCCGAGGCGCTGCGCGGCTGGGAGCAGCTGGTTTTCGACAAACTCCTGTCCGCCGGCTTCGGTTCGCCGGACGCCCGGGAGGTGGCGACCACCGTCATCAGCACCCTGGAGGGCGCCGAGGTCACGGCCCAGGTCAACCGCAGCGAGGAGCCCCTGCACGCGGCCGGCCGCCAACTGGCCCGCCTGGTGCGCTCGTACGCGGCGCAGGAGGCCGGCCCGGTCCGCGCCTAGACGAGCAGGGTGCGGGGGCGGGTGCGGGGGCGGGTGCGGGTGCCCGTCGCCCGGCGTCAGGTACGGCGGGCGGGGCCGCGCCGTCCCCGGTAGCGTGGGTAGTGGCACAACACCGTCGGCAGGCGTGGGCCGGGAGGCCCGGCTGCTGGTTGCGACTCCCCCTCCGTGCAAGGAGCGCAGCGCGATGTCCAGACCCGTACCCGTGGCAGTACCCCCACCGCCATCGCCGCCCCCACCCCCACCTCCGCCCCCGCCCACGGCGTCGGGCAGGACCGGGACGCGGGCCGTCCTTGCGTTCGCCGTCCCGGGCGCGGCCCTCGCGCTCGCGCTGAACCTCGGATTCCTCGGCGGGACGGCCGGAGCCGCCCCGCCGCAGCGCGAAGCCGGTGTCCGGGTCGCCGGCCCGGCCTTCACCGATGTGGAGGAACTCCGGGTGGGGGACTGCTTCACCACGGAGGACGATCTGACGAAGGACGGTGAGTCCGCCGGATCGGTGCGCATCGTGTCCTGCGACAAGGCCCACGAGGGCGAGGTGTACGCCGTGTTCAACCTGCCGGACGGTCCGTACCCGGGCAAGGAGAAGGTCGCCCGGATGGCCGAGGAGAAGTGCTCCGGCAAGGCGCTCGCCGGCTACGCGGGCGATACGGCGAAGCTGGCGGGCCGGACCGTCTTCTCCTACGACCCGTCGGACGCCACGTGGGCCCGGGGCGACCGCGAGGTCATCTGCTTCGTGGGCGTCACCACCGGTACGACCACCGGCTCGGTCCGCGCCTCCGGCTAGGGCTCTCGCACCAGGGCGCCTATCGAGTCGTGATCATCAGGTGGTCCTGGTGAGGACTTTGTGCACTGATGTCCGGGCGGGGACTCGTGGGACACGGCCCGGCACCCGGCTCAGGTTCCGGGGAGGATACGGCGCGTTTCGTAGGCCCACATCGCGATCTCGACCCGGTTGCGGGCGCCGAGTTTGGCCATCAGGCTGGCCAGATGCGTCTTCACCGTGCTGAGGCTGATGTGCAGTGCATCGGCGATCTCGGTGTTGGTCAGCCCGCGGGCGACGGCGAGGAGTATCTGCTCCTCGCGGGCGGTGACGGGGGAGACCGGCTGGGCCACGGGCCGGCCGGCGGGCAGGTCCGCGAATGCCTGGAGCAGACGGACGGTGACGCTGGGCGCGATGAGCGCCTCACCGTCGGACGCCGACCGTACGGCCTGCGCCAGAAGGTCCGGTCCCGTGTCCTTGAGGAGGAATCCGCGGGCGCCGGCACGCAGCGCGCCGTAGACGTACTCGTCGAGGTCGAACGTGGTGATGACGACCACGGCCAGCGGGTCGGCGACGCCCGGGCCGGCGACCAGCCGGGTGGCCTCGAGCCCGTCGAGTACGGGCATGCGGATGTCGAACAGGCAGACGTCGGGGCGTAGTTCGCGGGCCAGACGTACCGCTTCCCGCCCGTCGGCGGCCTCGCCGACCACCTCGATGCCGGGCTGGGCGTTCAGCATGATCCGCAACCCGGTGCGGATGATCGTCTGGTCGTCAGCGACGAGGACGCGAATGGACACGGCTCTCGCTCCTCGCTCTCGGCAGTTCGGCTTCGACATGCCAGCCCCGGTCGGTACCCGGGCCGGCTCGTAGTGTGCCGCCGAGCAGCGTCGCGCGCTCGCGCAGTCCGGTAAGTCCGTATCCGTCGCGACCCCGGCCGGTGCGCCGGCCGTCGTCGCGCACGCTCACCCGTACCGCGTGCCGTTCCGCGGCGACCCGGACGACGAGCTCGGTCGCGTCGACCGCATGGCGCAGCGCGTTGGTCACCGACTCCTGCACGATCCGGTAGACGGCCGCGTCCACGGCCGGGGGCAGCGCGTCCAGTTCGCCGTCGAGCCCCAGATCGACCCTGAGGCGACCACCCGGGGTGCGCACCAGGCGCTCCAGATCCGCGACTCCGGCAGGGGGCGCCAGCTCGGCGCCGACCCCGCGGTCGCGCAGCGTGGCGACCATGGCGCGCATTTCCTCCAGCGTGCGCGCCCCTTCCTCCTCGACCTCCTCCAGCGCCTCGACGGCGGCGGACGGGTCGGTGCCCGCGAGCACCCGGCCCGCCTGGGCGATGATCACCATGGCCGACACGTGGTGGGCCACCGTGTCGTGCAGTTCCCGGGCGAGCTGCTCGCGCTCGCGGGAGCGCACCTGGTCCAACTGCCGCTCACGCGCGGTCACCCGGAACCGCACGGCAGCCCCGACCACGCCGGGCAGCAGCAGGAAGGCGAAGCCCACGACGTTCTCGCCGACCGGGGTCTCGTCCATGACGGAACACAGCGCGCCGACCGCGAGGATCACCGCGCCGCCCAGCACGATCTCGCGTCCCGATCCCCACCGGGGCAGCGCGTACACCAGCACGAGCACGACCGCGCCGGTGTACAGGCCGACGGGCTCGCGCGGCGCGGCGACGAGCGAGGCCACCGGAAGCAGGACCACCGAGCCGAACGCCAGCGTCACCATCGCCAGCGGGCGGGTCCGGCGCCACAGGGTCAGCAGGCACAGCCATACGGCGGACACCACCGCCACCGGCCGCCACACGACGTCCTCGCGCAGGACGGCCTCCAGCGCCACGCCGGCAAGGCCCGCGGCGAGCAGCGCCCAGTCCCGCCGCACCCGGGCGGGCGCGCCGGGCGGCCGGGGTTCGGTCCACAGGGTTCTCAGGTCGTCTCGGAGCACGGTTCTCAGCCTAGGGACCGCGGCGCGGCGCGCATCGGCCGAAAGGACGGGACGTCACTCCGCCCCGGGGCCGACGGATCCGCGGCCCGCGGGCCGATGCCGCGGAGCGCCGTGGCGGCGAACCTCGGCATCGGCGGCCGTACGACGACGGCCGACGACGTGGTTGGAGGACCCGATGCTCTCGAAAGCCCTGTTGCGCCTGGGCGCAAGCGCCGCCCGCCATCCCTGGCGGGTGATCGCGGCATGGCTGGTCATCGCCACGCTCGCCGTCCTCGCCGCCGTCGCCTTCGGGGGGCGGACCGCGGACTCGATGACCGCTCCGGGACTGGACTCCCAGCGGGCCGCGGAACTGATCGAGCGGGCAGGCACCGGCCAGGAGGGGATGACCGCCCAAGTGGTCGTCACCCCCCTCGACGGCGGTGCGACGTTCTTCGACGACGACGGCGCGCGCACCGCTCTCACGCGGCTGCGGGCCGAGGTGAAGCGTCTGCCGCACGTGCTCGGCACGAGCGACCCGGCGGGGGCGCTCGACGCGGGCGGGGACACCGCCGTGCGCGGCGGCCTCGTTTCGGCCGACGGGCGGATCGCGGTCGTCCGGGTGCAGTACCCCGACCAGAGCCGGCTGTCGGCCGAGGACCTCGACGCCCTCGTCGAACTCGGCGACCGGCTGCGCGCCGAGCTGCCGCTGCGCATCGAGATGGGCGGGAGCCTCTTCTACGCCTTCTCCGACCCCGACGGCGGCGTGAGCGAGCTGATCGGCCTCCTCGCCGCGGCCGCGATCCTGTTCCTGGCGTTCGGTTCGCTCGTCGCCGCCGCGCTGCCGATCGGCATGGCGGTCTTCGGGCTGACCGTCGGGGTCGCCACGATGACGGTACTGGCGGGGGTGACGGACGTCCCCGCCTTCGCACCGGTCCTGGGCAGCATGGTCGGGCTCGGAGTGGGCATCGACTACGCGCTGTTCGTGCTCGCCAGGCACCGGGAGTACCTCGCGTGCGGGCTCGATCCGCAGGCGGCGGCCGGACGAGCGGTGGCCACGGCGGGGCGGCCGGTGGTCTTCGCCGGCGGCATCGTCGTCGTGTCGATCCTCGGCCTGGCGGTCGCGAACGTGCCGTTCATGACGGTGGGCGGGGTTGCCGTCTCGATCGTCGTCCTGACGATGGTGCTCGCGTCGGTGACGCTGCTGCCGGCCTTCCTCGGCGCGGCGGGCCCGCGCCTGGCCCGGGCCGGCCGGATCGGCCGGATCGGCCGGGCTCTGCAGACCAGGAAGCCGGGCCGGCTCGCACGGCGGCGGGACCCGGCGGCAGGCGCCGCCCACGCCGCCGGGTGGCGTCGCTGGATCGGGCACGTCAGCCGGCACCCGGTGCCGTACGCGATCGGCGCGGCGGGGCTGCTGCTGACCGCGACGCTGCCCGTGCTCGGCCTGCGCGTCGGCCTGCCCGACGACGGCTCACTGCCCCACAGCCGTACCGAGCGCCGCGCCTACGACCTCGTCGCCGAGGGGTTCGGCCCGGGCACCAACGGTCCCCTCGTCATCGCCGCGGACCCCACCGGTGATCCGGGAGTGCTGGACCGACTCGTCGGGGCGGTCGCGGCGGATCCGGGCATCGCATCCGTCGCGCCGACGCACATCGATCGGGCCACCGGCATCGCGACCCTCGTGGTGTTCCCGACCACCAGCCCTCAGGACAAGGCCACGGCCGACACCATCGCCCGGCTGCGCACCGACGTGCTGCCCACGGCGATCGGGCACGGCCCGGCCAGGGCCCACGTCGGCGGCGCCGCCGCGAGCCTGTCCGATGTGGGCCAACGCACCAGCCAACGCCTGCCGGTGTTCGTCGCCGCCGTGCTGGCGATGTCGTTCCTGCTGCTGATGCTGGTCTTCCGCTCGATACTCGTACCGCTCAAGGCGGTACTGCTGAATCTGCTGAGCATCGGCGCGGCCTACGGCATCATGGTCGCGGTCTTCCAGTGGGGCTGGGGAGGCGCACTCATCGGGCTGGAAGCGACGGTTCCGATCGTGTCGTTCATCCCGATGTTCCTGTTCGCCATCCTGTTCGGCCTGTCGATGGACTACGAGGTGTTCCTCCTGTCCCACGTACGCGAGGAGTACCTGCGCACCGGCGACAACGGCACGGCGATCGTCGAGGGCATCTCGCGCACCGCCCGGATCATCACCTCGGCCGCCCTCATCATGGTGGCGGTCTTCCTGTCCTTCGCCGTCGCCGACGACCCCTCCGCCAAAATGTTCGGGCTCGGCCTGGCCGCCGCGATCTTCATCGACGCCACGGTCGTACGCATGGTGCTGGTACCGGCGACCATGACACTCCTCGGCCGGACCAACTGGTGGCTGCCGAAGTGGCTGGACCGGATGCTTCCCCGCGGCCCGGTCGGCACCGACGACACCGACGCGGAATCCACGGGTGAGGCCCCGCGTCCACGGCTGGCTGACCGTTGACTCAACTCCTGCCCGCCCTTGGCGTCCGGCACCTCAGCGCCGGATGCGGGGTCGGCCGACGGGCCCGCGTACCCGTACCTTCTTCAGGACGGGGATGAACCGCGGGCCGTCCGCTGCCTGGTCTGTGGCCAGGATGAACGCCGGCGGGCGGCACTTGCGGTCGGCGGCGAGGTGGACCTTGCCGGTCCGCCCGCCTCTGGAACGTCCGAGGAGGGCGGCCTTCAGCCGGAGTTTCCGCCGGCGCCGGATGCGTCGTCGTTCTTCCAGCGCGGGATCACTTTCGGTCTCCTGCCCGTTTTGCTCTTCGAGGCCGCCCCCTTTGACCTGGCCGTCTCCGTCGGCATCTCCCGCCACTGCCCGCCCGTCTTGAACCTTTGGTCACGACTCGATGCGCGCACTAGCGGTCGGTCTGGTTCCAGGGGAGGTTCAGCCAGGGGCTGCCGGGGTCGGTGGTGAGGGCCTGGTGGACGGCGGCCATGTCCGTGTACCAGTGCCCGTACTCCTCCTCGTCGAACTGGAGGCAGCGCCCCAGGATGAAGCCCGCCGAGAGGTCCTCCCAGGAGCGGTAGGCGAGCCGGCACACGCGGCCGGCGCGGACGACGGCGTCCTCGGTCTCCTCGACCGTGCCGAAGCGGGCGCCGAGGCCCCAGCGGGCCATCTGGGAGGCGCGTCCGTAGTCCCAGGCCTCGACGGAGCGGACGTACTTGCCCTCGCCGAGGATCCCGTCGGCGCGGAAGCGCTGCTCGTAGCGGGCGATCCGGCCGATGACCCGCTGGACGCCCGCGATCTCGCCCTCGATCTCCGCGGCCGAGCGCGGCCGGGCGGTGGTGACGCCGTCGGGGGTGATGCGGGGTTCGGCGGCGCGTTCGGCGTTGGCGCGGAGGGTGGCCTCGGTGGCGTGGCGCCAGTGCTCGATGTCGACGGGGCCGGCGAACTCCTTCGCGAGTGCGACGCGGATCCGCAGCGTGAATTCCCACACCGAGCTGACCATGTCGGCGGCCAGCAGCCGCTCGGTGGTGGCGAGCCACTGCTCGCGGGTGGTGACCCCCCACCAGTCCCGGAGCTTCTCGCGCTCCTTGAGGTAGCCCTCGCCGTGGTAGCCGAGGGCGTTCCAGAACAGGCCGTTGTGCACGGAGAGGTGGGCGCCGCAGGCGAGCCCGAAGGCGGCGGCCCCGTGCAGCGGGCCGCCGACGTGCAGGGCGTGGACGGTGTTCTGCTTCAGGCCGTACTCGGTGGACCGGTTCCAGTGGAACTTCCACACCTCGCGGTCGGCGGGCGAGGACGGGAGGAACGCCTCGCACGGGCTGCCCGGGTTGATCGCCAGGTACGGGGGGTCGCCGGGGTCGATGCGGTGCGCGAACCAGCTGAGGCTGTGGCGCGAGAACACCTGGTCGCCGGCGGGGGCGGGGAGCATGCCGGCCGTGTAGGCGACGTAGCAGGGGGCGGCCCCGGCCTGCGGGAAGCGGACGGGCTGGAGGTACACGGCGTTCGGCTGCTGGTCCAGCCGGGCGCGGGACTGCGGGACGAACAGCTCGGCGCGGGCGAGGGCGTCGAAGTAGGCGGGCCAGTCGTTGGCGGTCTTGGCCTCGTACAGCTGTCGTTCGATGATGCTCGGCGCGTTCCAGGTGCCCATGTGGGAGAACCCTAACGGGGGCCTCCACCGCCCGCGGACCGGCCCGTACCGCCCGGTCGGCGGACCGCGTGCGGGTGTGGGCCTACGCAGGAGAGGGGCCTTCCGCTTGGGCTGTGCGCGACGGTGCGGGTGGTGGTCCCGCCACCGTGCGCGGACGCGGCGGTGGTGGTGGGGTCACCATCCCGTGGCGCATCAGGCCTGGTGGGGCGGTCGGGCCGGTGGTCCACCGCGCCCCCAGCCCCCTTCCTGGAGCATGCGGTCCGCCTCTCCCCTGGCCAAGGGCACCGGGGGCACGCCACCCGGTGGCCACGCGGCCGGTCCGGTCCGCTCGGCGTGATGGTCCGCCCTGCACGTGCGGGCGAATGTGTGTGACGGCTCCACCTGTTCCGGCAACTCCCCCAGCCCCAGGGTTGAAGCGATGAGGAGGAAGCCGGGGGAAGGGATGGATGCATCATGAGCGCACCAAGTCTCGAACGACTGGAGACGCTGAGCAGCCGGTTCGTACCGGACCTGGTCGTCGACGAGCTCTGCGCCGAGCTGTTCGCCTCGCTGCCGCGCAGCGACCAGCGCCGCAAGGGCGAGGTGTACCTGCGCGGGCTGCTCAAGGCCGAGGGCCGCAAGTCGATACGGAACATCGCGGCCCATGTCGGCGACCGGGCGGCCGAGCAGAGCCTCCACCACTTCGTCGTGTCCTCCACCTGGGACTGGGGCCCCGTACGGGCCGCCCTCGCCCGGTACCTCGAACGCGCCCTGCGGCCCCGCGCCTGGGTGGTCCAGCCGGTGGTCATCTCCAAGGCCGGGACCGAGTCGGTGGGCGTCGCCCGCCGCTTCGTCCCGGAGCGCGGGCAGATGGTCAACAGCCAGGTGGCGTTCGGGGTGTGGTCCGTCGCGGAGGAGCAGGGCTTCCCCGTCAACTGGCGGCTGGCGCTCACCGAGAAGTGGCGCGACAGCGTCGGACCGCTGTCCCCGAACGTGCACCGGTCGGAGCTGGACACGAGCCCGCTGGAATGCGCCGCCGGGGCCGTGGAGGAGCTGCGGGACTGGGTGGGGCAGCCGCACCGGCCGGTGGTGTTCGACCTGCCCGACGTCGATCCGGCGGCGGTGGCCCGGCGCTTCGGCCCGGCCGGCCTGCACTTCGTGGCCACGGCCCGCGGCTCGATGCGGGTGCGGTGCGCCGACCCGGTGCTGCCGAGCAGCGGGAACCGCGAACTGGCCGCGCACCAGCTGCTGCTGATGGCCCGTACGCTGCGCCGGCCGGTGACCTGGCCGGACCCGGTGACCCTGCGGCCGCGCACCTCGCTGGTCGTCGGGGTGCGGGTGGAGCTGCCGCAGGCACCGTCTCCGGTGCTGCTGTTCGGCGAGTGGACCGACCCGCGCGGCTGGCCCGAGCGGTGCTGGGTCAGCGACATGATCCAGGCGCCTCCCGGGGCGCTGCTGCGGCTGGCGAAGCGGTCCCGGAACGTGGAGCACGACTTCGCGACCGTCTCGCAGAAGGTGGGGATGACCGACTTCGGCGGGAGGTCCTTCGGCGGCTGGCACCGGCACACCACACTGGCGTCGGCCGCGCACGCGGTGCGGATGCTCACGGAGCGCAGGGGCGGCGAGCGGTAGCTCTCCGCCCCTGCGGCGCCGGATCGGCCCGCCCGGCTCAGCCGATCGCGTGGCGGGGCGGTGCGGTGCGGCGGCCCGGACGGAGGGCCTGGCGGGTCCGCTGGAGCTGGAGGGCGAGCTGCACCTGGAGGGCCTGGGCGGGCTTCTGCCAGTCCTCGCCGAGGATCTCGGTGATCCGCTCCAGCCTGCGGGAGACCGTGTTGGGGTGGACGTGCAGGGACTCGGCGGCCCGGGAGGGGCTGTTGGCGGAGGCGAAGTACGCCTCCATGGTGCGGATCAGCTCGGTGTACTGCTGGTCGTCGTAGTCGAGGACCGGGCCGATGGTGTCGCTGATGAACCGGTCGATGTTCGGCTTCTCGGAGAGGAGGACGCCGAGGAACCCCAGCTCCTCGGGGGAGGCGGTGCTCCCGGCACCGTTGAGCGCGGTCACCGCGTCCAGGCAGCGGCGGGCCTCCTGGTGCATGCGGGCGACGTCCGACGGGTTGTCGACCGGTCCGGCCGAGCCGGCGGTGACGGGCCGGCCGAGTACCTCGGTGAGCTCCCTGGCCGCCGCGCGGGCGATGGCGCCGGCCCCGGTGCCGGGGAGCAGCAGCACCACGCCGTCGCCGTCGACGCTCTTGAGGCCGTGGTGGCGGTTGGCGTACGAGGCGGCCCAGGCGGCGACGCGGCCCTGGACCCCGCCCTCGGGCCGGGCGATGACGAGGACGTGGGGTTCGTCGAGGTTGAGGGCGAGGCGGCGGCTCTGCTCGGCGGTCTGCACCGGGGACAGGGAGGTGCCGCGCAGCAGGTCCTGGAAGAACTCGTCCCGCATGTGGCCCTCGGCGGCGGCCATGCCCTGCTCCATCAGCAGGACCACGGCCGTCACCTGGGCGGTGAGGGCGAGGAGCTGGACCTGGAGGTAGGAGGCCGGCTCCCGGGTGGTGAGGATGAGGGTGCCCAGCATCGCGTCGCCGGCGGCGATCGAGGCGACCCATATGCCGCCCGAGGTGCTGCGGGGCTGGCGGTCGGTGTGCGCGTCGAGCAGGACGGTGCGGATCTCCGCCTCGTCCAGGTCGGGGGGTTCGCCGGCGGGGCAGGCCAGGGTCCGGCCGGCGGCGTCGCGGACGACGAGGGTGCCGTCGAGTCCCTTGACGGCCTCGGCGGCGAGGCTGCCGAGGCCCACGCCCTGGAGGACGAGGTCGAGGAGGCGGCCGTGGGTCTCCCGCAGCTGGCGGGCGGTGGTGGAGGAGTCCAGGGCGCGCGAGGTGTCCTGCTCCAGCTCCTCGACCTCGTACCGGGTCTGCTCCAGCAGGCGCGCCTTCTCGATTGCAACGGTTGCGAGGTCGGCGAGCGAACTCATCAGCGAGACCTCGTCCGGGGTGAAGTGCCGGACGTTGCGGTCGGCGACGTAGAGGGCGCCGAGGCTGGCGCCGGCGTGCCTCAGCGGGACGGCCATGACGGCGTGCAGCCCCTCCGCCTGCACCACCTCGTCGATGATCGGGCTGTGGTGGAAGCTCGCGTCGTTCATGTAGTCGGCCGACCAGAACGGGGCCGAGCCCTCGGCGGCGCGCCGGCCGACGCCGCCGCCGGTGAGGGGGATGGCGAAGCCGATGGTCAGGGCGGAGGCGTGGCCGTCGGCCGAGCGCACCCGCGAACAGCCCTCCTCCAGGTCGTCGAAGCTCACCCAGGCCATGTCGAGGCCGAGCAGGAGCCGGGCCCGGCGGGTGATGACCTTCAGCAGTTCGTCGAGGTCGTAGGGAAGGGTGAGGTCGCGGGCGGTGTCGACGAGGGCGGCAAGTCCCGCCTCGCGCTGCTGGCGTCGTACGAAGAGGGCGCGGATGCCGAGGCTCTGGTCCCGGGCCCTGGTGAGCTGGACGAGTTCTTCTCCGGACAGGCCTGACTCGCGCGCTTTGCGGACCACCTCGTCGAAGGCGGCTGCGGGCGCCTCTCTGTTCAGCAGTTCCAGCATTTCGTAAGCGTGGTCGACCACGATTTTCCCCCCGACCCCCATTAAAGCCGTTCAGTTTTCACGAACTTGGGTGCAAGCAATCCCACATGGCCCGCCAGAAAGTATCTCTTGGGGCAAGAACCGGTCAAGAATCGCTCGAGATTCGCTCCAGGTCAGACGCCCCGAGGGTGGCCCGATCACCACGCCCCGAGAGGGACGCTGTCATCTGGGCACCTTCTGGTCGGGGTCCACTCAAGGGCAGGCTGATCACCGAGCGTCCCGGTGGCGTCACCACCACGGGGCGCCCTCAGCCACGGTGCTTCCTTGAGGAGTTCGCATGACCCAGCTGACCCAGCTGTCTCAGCTCCAGAGCTACGAGCGGTCGCTGCTGCGCAGCAGGCTGTCCCTGACCAGGTCGGACCGTCCGCGGGTGTTCACCCTGGCGGGTCGCGAGTGGGACCTGTTCGACGAGGTCTTCGCACCGGTGTACTCCCCCTCGACGACGGTGGCCCTGGAGCTCCTCGGCCTCAACGTCGGTGACGCGGCGGCCCGTTCGGGCTCGTTCCTGGAGATCGGCTGCGGCACGGGCGTGATCGCCGTGACCGCCGCCCTGGCCGGATACGACCGGGTCGTCGCGGCGGATATCAGCCCCTCGGCCGTGGAGAACGCGGCTGTCAACGCGGAGCGGCACGGGGTGACGGGCCGCCTGCAGGCCTTCCACAGCGACCTGTTCTCGGGCCTGCGCGAGCAGGAACGTTTCGACACGGTCTTCTGGAGCTCCAACTACGTGATGGGGCCCGCGAGTTACGAGTACAAATCGGTACACGAGCGGGCGTACGTGGACACCGGATACCAGGCGCACCGCCGGTTCCTGGAGCAGTCCGTGCACTGGACCGAGCCCGGGGGCCGGGTCCTGCTCCACTTCAGCGACCGCGGCGACACGGAGGCGCTGTACCGGATCGCCGACGCCTGCGGGCGCGAGCTGGAGACGGTGGCCAGCCGGCGGGTGCGCGAGGGGGAGTACGGAGAAGACATGGTCGAGCACATGCTGATCGAAATCAGGCCAGTCTCGGCTTGATTTGAACGGGGGGATATTTCGTCGTGCGTACGCTACTTGTCGACAATTACGACTCGTTTACGTATAACCTCTTCCACTATCTGGCCGAGGTGAATGGGCGGGAGCCGGAGGTCGTCCGAAATGACGACCCGAACTGGAAGATCGCACAACTCTCGGCGTTCGACAACGTCGTCGTCTCACCCGGCCCCGGAACCCCGCGCCGGTCGGCCGACTTCGGCCTCTGCGCGGAGCTCATCGAGCGCTCTGACCTGCCCTTGTTCGGCATCTGCCTCGGCCACCAGGGAATCGGCCACGTCCACGGCGCCACGGTCGACCGGGCCCCCGAGCCCCGCCACGGCCGCACCTCGCCGGTCCTGCACGACGGAACCGGCCTGTTCGCCGGACTGCCCTCGCCGCTGGAGGCGGTCCGCTACCACTCGCTCACCGTGACGGACCTGCCCGCCGCCCTCGAGGCCACCGCGTGGACCCCGGACGGCGTCCTGATGGGCCTGCGGCACCGCACCCGGCCGCAGTGGGGGGTGCAGTTCCACCCCGAGTCGATTTGCAGTCAGTACGGAATCCAGCTGTTTGCAAACTTCGCCGACCTGACCCGCGCCCACCAGGCCGGGCAGCACTCCGGGCAGCGCTCCGGGCACCCCGCGGCCCGCCGCCGCACGCCCGCCGCACACCCCGAAACCGCCGCGCAGCCCGCGCCCGCCGCGCCCGCCACGCCCGCCGCGGAGCCCGCCGCCGAGGCGCCGGTGCGCCGGCTCCGGCTCGTCGCCCGCACGCTGCCCACCCGCTGGGACGCCGAGACCGTCTACGACCGGCTCTTCCGCGGCAACGACCACGCCTACTGGCTGGACAGCAGCCTGCCCGGGGACGACCGCGGCCGCTTCTCGGTCATGGGCGACGCCACCGGCCCGCTCGCCCGGGTCGCCTCGGCCGACGTGTGGAGCAAGGTCGTCACCGTCGACTCGACGGACGGCCGCAGCGAGCTCGTCGCCGCCCCCTTCCTGGAGTGGATCGACCGGGACCTGCGCTCCCTGCACACCGTGTTCCCCGAGCTGCCCGAACACCGTGCCCTCCCCTTCGACTTCACCCTCGGCTGGGTCGGCTACCTCGGCTACGAGCTCAAGGCCGAGTGCGGCGGCGACCTCGTGCACCGCTCGCCCGCCGCCGACGCCACGATGGTCTTCGCCGACCGCGCCCTGGTCTTCGACCACACCGAGCGGACCACCTGGCTGCTCGCCCTCGTCGAGGACGGCGCGGAGGCGTCCGCCGCCGCGGCCGACGCCTGGCTGGCCGGCACCGCCGAACGCCTCGCCGGCCTCGCCGGGTTCAAGCTGCCGGCCCCGCGCCCGCAGGAGGGCGGCGGCGAGATCCGGCTGCGCCACGACCGCCGCGCCTACCTGGACCTGATCGACACCTGCCTGGAGGAGATCGCCGCCGGGGAGACGTACGAGGTCTGCCTCACCAACATGGCCGAGGCCGACACCGCCCTCGACCCCTGGGCGGCGTACCGCACCCTGCGCCGCACCAGCCCGGCGCCGTTCGGCGCGCTCCTGCAGTTCGGCGGGCTGAACGTGCTCAGCACCTCGCCCGAGCGGTTCCTGCGCGTCTCCCCGGACGGCGTGGTCGAGTCCTCGCCGATCAAGGGCACCCGGCCGCGCGGCGCCACCGCCGAGGAGGACGCGGCCCTCGCCGAGGACCTGCGGGGCGACGAGAAGGACCGCTCCGAGAACCTCATGATCGTCGACCTGGTCCGCAACGACCTCGGCCGCTGCGCGGTCCCCGGCACCGTCGAGGCCGAGGAGCTGTTCCGGATCGAGAGCTACGCCACCGTCCACCAGCTCGTGAGCACCGTACGGGCCCGGCTGCGCCCGGAGCTGACGGCCGTGGACTGCGTCCGCGCCGCCTTCCCCGGCGGGTCGATGACCGGCGCCCCGAAGATCCGCACCATGCAGATCATCGACCGGCTCGAAGCGGGCCCGCGCGGGGTCTACTCCGGCGCGATCGGCTACTTCTCGCTCTCCGGCGCCGCGGACCTGAGCATCGTGATCCGCACCGCCACCATCACCGCCGACCGCGTCGCCTACGGGGTCGGCGGGGCCGTGGTCGCCCTGTCCGACCCGGACGCCGAGTACGAGGAGACCGCCGTCAAGGCTGCTCCGCTGCTGGCGCTGACGCGAACCCGGTTCCCGGATCGGAGGCCGGCACGGATCCCGTCCTGACCGCCCGGCGGCCGTGCCGGAGGCGCGTGAGCTCCGCCACCTCCAGCACGGCCGCCACCTCACCGGCGTGCACCCCCAGCCGCTCCAGCGCGCGCAGCGCGCACGCCGCCTCGGCGTCGGCGTTCAGCAGGGTGTCGCCGGTCAGCGCCGGTTCCCGGGCGGCGGTCTCCAGCGTCTCCACGGACAGCGCGAGCGCCGTGTTCCAGCCCACGAGGGCGCCCACGCCGCCGTCCGCACCGGCGCCCCACAGCAGCCGCGGCTGCAGCGCGCCGTTGGCCCGCAGCACCCGCCACCAGTCCCCGGACAACCGCTCCTCGCGCAGCCGGTACATCCGCCGGGCCACCGCCACGCCCGCGGCGCCGCGCACCTCGTCGTCCGCGGGCACCCCCAGCCGGTCCAGCCGGGCCGCGACCTCCCGGTCGAACAGGCCCACCGGGAACGAGGCCACCATCGGGGCGCCGTCCAGCGGCCGGCCCGACGCCAGGGACCGCTCCAGCCCGGCCACGTACGCGTCGAGGACCTCGGCGTACCGCTCGGCCGAGAAGACCAGCGCCGCGTGCACCCCGACCCCGTCGGCGAGGCAGCCGGCCAGCGCCTCGACCCCCGCCGGGGTCATCGGCATGCGCATCAGCGCGTTGGGCCGCTCCACCGCACCGTGCAGGGCGCGGGCCGCCGCGGCCAGCGCCTCCGCGTCGTGCGCCCAGCGGGGCGGCACCGGCACGGAGACATGGCCCACCGTGCCCTTGCTCGCCTCGAACACGGGCATCAGCAGATCGCAGGCACGCCGCGCCTGGGACGGCGTACTGCCCGCCGGGGCGAGGGCGTTGTGGAAGTGGCCTCCCAGCGTGGGATACCGGGCCCCGGTGGCGAACTCGGCGGGATCCCGCGCGCTCAGCCACGGGGACACACCCTCCGACACCAGCTGCCTCAGCAGCGCTCCAGCTCCTTGACTCACCACGCTTCGCACCTTAGAACGTCCCGGCATATCCCGGAAACAAAGCGGTGATGGTGTGTCAAGTACTCGCCGCCGACCGCCCCGCCGAGGGTGCGGACCTTAAATGATTCACGGTCGGCCGCCTTTGTGTCGGCGGTTGATGCGTCAGGTTTGTTTCGGAATCATCTATTCGACCTGACCGAATGTGCGCCACATGACGAAGTGAGAAATGTCTGGTGGTTCACGTGATTCCCTGTTTCACAGACTTCTCGCGCATCCGATGTCACGGCAGGTACGTACAGCACTGGGAGGTGCCGCATGCACGGTGTTGCACGCTGGAATAGATTGCCCGCGGGCCAGCAGCCCGTATGGCCGGACGAAGAAGCCCTGGCGAACGCCAGGGCCGAACTCGCGGGATCCCCCGCGCTGGTACGCCGTGAGGACGTCGACCGCCTGCGGACCCTGCTCGCCGCGGCGGCCCGGGGCGAACTGCAGATCATCCAGAGCGGCGACTGCGCCGAGGACCCGGCCGAGTGCACCCCCGGCTACGTGGCCCGCAAGGCGGCGCTCCTGGACGTCCTGGCCGGTGTCATGAAGGCCCGCTCCCTCAAGCCCGTCATCCGCGTGGGCCGGCTCGCCGGGCAGTTCGGCAAGCCCCGGTCCAGCCCGACCGAGACCGTGGCCGGCATGGAGCTCCCGGTGTACCGCGGGCACATGGTCAACAGCCCGGAGCCCGACCCCGAGCTGCGCCGTCCCGACCCGCAGCGCCTGGTCACGGGCTACCGGGCGGCCGCCGGCGCCATGACCGCCCTCGGCTGGCACGGCGAGGGCCGCCCGTCCCCGGCCGAGGCGCCGGTGTGGACCAGCCACGAGGCCCTGCTCCTCGACTACGAGGGCCCGATGCTGCGCACCCAGGACGACGGCTCGGTGCTGCTCGCCTCCACCCACTGGCCGTGGATGGGCGAACGCACCCGCGCCCTCGACGGCGCCCACGTCGAGCTGTTCTCGGCCATCGCCAACCCGGTCGCCACCAAGGTCGGCCCGACCGTGACCCCGGAGGGCCTCGTCGAGCTGTGCGGCCGGCTCGACCCGCGGCAGGAGCCGGGCCGGCTCACCCTCATATCCCGGATGGGCCAGGGCACGGCCGCCGAGAAGCTGCCCGCGCTGGTCCGCGCGGTCCGCGAGGCCGGCCACCCGGTGCTGTGGATGTGCGACCCGATGCACGGAAACACCGTCACCGCGCCCGGCGGTGTCAAGACCCGTTATATCGAAACCGTCGTGCGCGAGGTCGAGGAATTCCAGCGGGCCGTCGTGGAAAACGGCGGAATCGCGGCCGGACTCCACCTGGAGACCACCCCCGACCAGGTGCACGAATGTGTCACCGACGAATTCCACGTCGACGAGCTCGGCGAGAAGTACACCTCGTTCTGCGACCCGCGCCTCAATTCCGGCCAGGCAATCGAAGTCGCCTCGGCCTGGCGCGGCTGAGGCTGACACCCAAGGGGGTTTCTCCATCATGGAAGGAAAGATCGCTCTGGTCACCGGAGCGGCCGGCGGCATAGGCGAGGCCATCGTGCGCGCGCTGGCCTCCCGGGGCGTCCGCGTGGCCGCGGTCGACCGGGACGCCGACCGCCTGCGCAAGCTGGCCAAGGCCGTCGAGGAGGACGGCGGGGCCCGCGTGGAGCCGTTCCCCGGGGACGTCACCGCCAGCGTGGACGTCGAGGCCCTCGTCGACGACGTCGAGGCCCTCGTCGGCCCGCTCGACTTCCTCGTCAACGCCGCCGGCGTGCTGCGGCTCGGCGAGGCGCGCATGCTGACCGACCAGGAGTGGAGCACGACGTTCGCGGTCAACACCACGGGGGTCTTCTTCGTCTCCCGGGCCGTCGTCAACCGCATGGTGCCGCGCCGCCGGGGCGCGATCGTCACGATCGCCTCCAACGCCGCGGGCACCGCCCGTACCGAGATGTCCGCGTACGCCGCCTCCAAGGCGGCCGCGACCATGTTCACCAAGTGCCTGGGCCTGGAGGTCGCCAAGTACGGCATCCGCGCGAACCTCGTCGCGCCCGGCTCCACCGACACCCCGATGCTCAACTCCATGTGGCAGGACGAGAGCAGCGCGCGGGCCTCCATCGACGGCGTCCCGGACTCCTACCGGGTCGGCATCCCGCTGGGCAAGCTGGCCCGCCCCGAGGACGTCGCCGAGGCGGTCGTCTTCCTCCTCTCCGACAAGGCGTCCCACATCACCATGCACGACCTCACCGTGGACGGCGGTGCGGCGCTCGGTGTCTGAGACCGGTGCAACCAGCCAGCGAACCGTGAACGAGACCGTGAACGAGAGGAAGGAAGGAATGGCAGGCATACCTGCGATCACCCCCTACCCGATGCCGGCGGCGGCCGACCTGCCCGCCTCCGCCGTCGACTGGGACGTCGATCCCGACCGCGCCGTCCTGCTGGTGCACGACCTGCAGAAGTACTTCCTGGCCGCGTTCCCGCAGGACGAGCAGCCCGTCGTGGACCTGGCCCGCAACGCCGGCGCGCTGCGCACCCGCGCGGCCGAGCTCGGCATCCCGGTCGCCTACACCGCCCAGCCCGGCGGCATGACCCCCCAGGAGCGGGGCCTGCTGAAGGACTTCTGGGGCCCGGGCATGCGGCCCAGCGCCGAGCACCGCCAGGTCATCGACCCCGTGGCGCCCGCCGACGGCGACTGGATGCTGACCAAGTGGCGCTACAGCGCCTTCTTCAAGACCGACCTGCTGGAGCGGATGCGCGCCGCCGGCCGCGACCAGCTGATCGTCTGCGGTGTCTACGCCCACGTCGGCGTCCTGATGACCGCCGTCGACGCGTTCACCAACGACATCCAGCCCTTCCTGGTCGCCGACGCCGTCGCCGACTTCAGCTGGGAGGAGCACCGGATGGCGCTGGAGTACGCCGCCGGCCGCTGCGCGCGCCTGACCACCACCAAGGAACTGCTGACGGCCCTCCCGGACCGGGTGGCCGCGTACGCGGGAAGGGAATCCGCATGACCGAGGACCTGCTGGGCCGGATCCTCGCCGACCGGCCCCCGGCCTTCGCCCTGATCCACCGCCCGGAGACCACCACCGGCCGCAGCCTCGACCTGTTCACGGGCGAGTTCACCGAGGCGGCCGCCCTCGCCGACATCCCCCTCGCCGACGTCGAGGCCGGCGCCGGCGCCCGCCAGGACGTACTGGCCCTCGTCCCGTACCGGCAGCTCGCCGAGCGCGGCTTCGCCGCGCCCGACGACGGCACCCCGCTGCTCGCCATGACCATCGCCGAGCAGGCGCAGGTGCCGCTCCAGGCGGTGCTGGACCGGATCCCCGACGGGCCCGTGCAGCTCGTGCCGGGCGGCGACTTCGACATCGACGACGACACCTATGCGGAAACGGTTCGCCGCGTCATCGCGGACGAGATCGGCACCGGCGAGGGCGCGAACTTCGTGATGAAGCGCTCCTTCGTCGCCGACATCGGCGACTGGTCGGTCGGCGCGGCCCTGCGCTTCTTCCGCCGGCTGCTGGAACGCGAGACCGGCGCCTACTGGACGTTCATCGTCCACACCGGCGACCGCACCCTCGTCGGGGCCTCCCCCGAGCGGCACGTGAGCCTTTCCGGCGGCCGCGCCGTGATGAACCCCATCAGCGGCACCTACCGCTTCCCACCCTCGGGCCCGGAACTGCCCGGCGTCATGGACTTCCTCGCCGACCGCAAGGAGGCCGACGAGCTGTACATGGTCGTCGACGAGGAACTGAAGATGATGGCCCGGATCTGCGAGTCCGGCGGCCGCGTCGTGGGCCCCTACCTCAAGGAGATGGCCCGCCTCGCCCACACCGAGTACTTCATCGAGGGCCGCACCTCCCGCGACCCCCGCGACATCCTCCACGAGACCCTCTTCGCCCCGACCGTGACCGGCTCCCCCCTGGAGAGCGCCGGCAAGGTCATCAAGAAGTACGAGCCCCGGGGCCGCGGCTACTACAGCGGCGTCCTGGCCCTGATCGGCCAGGACGAGCAGAGCGAGCGCACCCTGGACTCGGCGATCCTCATCCGCACCGCCGACATCGACAGCCGCGGCCGCATGAGCATCGGCGTCGGCGCCACCCTCGTACGCCACTCCGACCCGCTGTCCGAAGTGGCCGAGACCCGGGCCAAGGCCTCCGGCCTGCTCGCCGTGTTCGAGCAGCCGGGGCCGCGCCGCTTCGGCGACCACCCCGAGGTGCGGGCGGCCCTGAGCCGGCGCAACGCCACCATCGCCGGCTTCTGGCTGGACGACGACTCCGCCCGGACCCGGCCCGTGCCGCTGCTCGTCGGCCGCAAGGTGCTCGTCGTCGATGCGGAGGACACCTTCACCGCGATGATCGAGCACCAGCTGCGGGCCATGGAGGCCGACGTCACCGTCTGCCGCTTCGACGAGCCGTACAGCTTCGCCCCGTACGACCTCGTCGTGATGGGGCCGGGGCCGGGCGACCCGCGCGAGCCGGGCCACCCGAAGATCGCACACCTGCACGCGGCCATCGACACCCTCCTCGCGGAGCGGCGGCCCTTCCTCGCCGTGTGCCTGAGCCACCAGGTGCTCAGCACCAAGCTCGGCTTCCCCCTCAAGCGCCGCGAACACCCCAACCAGGGCGTGCAGCGCGAGATCGAGCTGTTCGGGCGGCGCGAACGCGTCGGCTTCTACAACACCTTCGCCGCGCAGAGCGGCGCGGACGCCGTCGACGTGCCCGGCACCGGCACCGTCGAGGTGTGCCGCGAGGCGGAGACCGGCGAGGTGCACGCACTGCGCGGGCCCGGCTTCCGGTCGATGCAGTTCCACGCCGAGTCGGTGCTCACCGAGGACGGCATCCGCATCGTCGGCGAGGCACTGTCCGGCCTGCTCAGCGAGTCCCTCGTATGAAGGCGACCGTGGCCTGGTGGGAGCTGGAAGGGTCCGGGCACAGCATCGAGTCGCTCCGCGCGTACCTGCGCGACGAGGCGGCGGATCGGTTCGCCGCGGTCGAGGGACTGCGGCTGAAGTTCTGGATCGCGGACCCGGCGACCGAGCGGTGGGGCGCGGTCATGCTGTGGGAGTCCGCGGAGGCGGCGGCGCAGCCGCTGGCTCCGCGGGCCGCCGAGCTCATCGGGCGGACCCCCGTGCAGTACACGGTGTTCGATGTCGAGGCGACGGTCGAGGGCGCGCACGGCATGCCCGAACTGCCGGGCCTCGGCCTGATCCCGGCAGTCTGAGCGGCACGCGTACGGTCCCTCACGGCCCTTCGGGGGCGTGGGGGGCCGTCGTCGTGCCCGAGCGGGTGCTCACGCGGTGCAGGACCTCCGTCATGGCGTCGAGCGTGCCGTGGAAGTCGGTGTCCAGGTCCCGCAGCCAGGGGTTCTGTGCGAGGACCGCCTCCGCCGGGCGGTCGGTGAGCGTGATGCTCAGCGTGAGCGTGAGCCGGCCCTCGCCGTCCTCGCCGATCTCATTGCGTATCTCCGCGATGTCGGTGTCGTCCAAGTGCCGGTAGGTAATGCGCCCGGTGCTCTCCTGCGGCGTCACCCGCTGCAGGAATGTCAGGTCGCCGCGCCGGATTTCCCGAAGGAATCCATCGCCGTAGCGCTCTTTGATCCGGCATTCGGTAATGGCCGGAACATAACCCGTGGGGAACTCCGCCTTGTGGAGCAGAGCCTGCCACAGACTCCCCCGCGTGGGAGCCAGACACCCCTTCTGACCTGCATCGACAACCGGGCGTGTCCATGAAAGCGTCAACATTGATCTCCCTTTTCCGCCGGTGGGCCGGCGTGCAGCATCGGCCGGGCGGCCGGCCGTGTCAAAGCCGGTCGGGTAATTACGTCAACTGCCCCGATGACCTGACGGAGTGAACCGGACGAACTGCCGGAAGAGAGCCTTCTCTTGCAGGGTGAGGGTTGGTCGGTGGCGTTCCGTGGAGCGCCTTCCCGATAAACCCGATGCCGAGAATCAGGAGAACGCTGATGTCTGAACGGTTCGACGGCCAGGTCGTCCTCGTCACCGGAGGAGGCGAAGGC
The DNA here is from genome assembly GCF_044769385.1 of Streptomyces sp. NPDC090445. Lineage (NCBI taxonomy): Bacteria > Bacillati > Actinomycetota > Actinomycetes > Kitasatosporales > Streptomycetaceae > Streptomyces > Streptomyces sp. NPDC090445. The sequence continues at coordinate 319,777 of NZ_JBIVXV010000007.1, forward strand.
ATCGGCCGGGCAGCGGCGGTTGCCTTCGCCCGGCTCGGCGCCCTCGTGGTGGTCGCGGGCCGCCACCAGGAGACGCTGGAGGGGACGGCCAAGCTGATCCGTGACGCGGGCGGGCAGGCCGACTGCATCGTCGCCGACGTCTCCGACACCACGGGCGACGACACCCGCGGCACCGGCGCCGCGTACGTCGTCGCCGAGACGGTCCGCCGCCACGGCGCCCTGAACGTGGCCTTCAACAACACCACCGAACTGGGCCCCCACCAGCCCGTCGCCGACATCGACGAGACGGTCTGGGCCCACACGCTGACCTCGAACCTGACGGGCGTCTGGCTCTCGATGAAGCACGAGATCGCCCACATGGAGGGCGCCGGCGGCGGCGTCATCGTCAACACCGCCAGCAACATCGGCGCGCAGGGCATGCTGCCGGGGCTCGGCGCCTATGCCGCGTCCACGGCTGCGGTCTCCGCGCTGACCCGTACCGCGGCCCGCGAGTACGTCGCGCGGTCCATCCGCATCAACGCCATCAGCCCTTGTCCGCTCGGGCGGGGTGCCGGTGTGGAGGAGATCGCCGACACCGTCGTCTGGCTGTGCTCCGACGCCGCCGCGTACATCGTCGGGCATGACCTCGTGCTCGACCGCAAGACCGGCTGACCGGTGCGCTCCGCGGGGAGTCCGGTCTTGACACCGCGGGCCGGTGGGGGCTGGTCGCGCAGTTCCCCGCGCCCCTGCGGGGCGCGGCCCCGTACATCGGCCGAGCAGAGGAGCCCTGAGGAGAACGGTGAGTAGCCTGCGTCCCGCCCCCAGCCCCGTCCCCGTCGCCACCCCCACCCCCACCCCCAGCCCCAGCCCCAGCCCCAGCCCCGGCACGGTCCCCGGCCCCGTCCCCGGCCCCGTCGCCAGCCCCGACCCCGGGCGGTCTCACCTCGGCGGCTACGTCCTCGCCGAGGCCGAGGGCGGGGAGCCCGACGTCCTGCTGATCGCCGCCGGGGGTGGCGAGGTGGAGGTTGCCCTCGGGGCTCGGGCCATTCTTCAGCGGGACGGGATCTCCGCCCGGGTGGTGGCGATGCCCCGCCTCGAACGGTTCCGGCAGCAGCCCGCCGCCTACCGCGAGCAGGTGCTGCCGGGCCGGGTCCGCGCCCGGGTCTCCGTGACGGCCGGCGCGGCTCTCGGCTGGTACGAGCTCCTCGGCGACGCCGGGATCCCCGTGGGCCTCGACCGGTCCGGGACCGGCAGCCCGTACACCGCCCTGCTCCGGCAGCACGGCTTCACCGCCGAGCGGGTGGCCGCCACCGCCCGGGCCGTCCTGGCCCGCGCCGGACACCGACACCGGGAGCACGTGTGACCGCCCTGAATGCCGACGCCGTACTGACCGCCCGGATCCCGGGTTCCAAGAGCATCACCAACCGGGCCCTGCTGCTGGCCGCGGCCGCCGACGGGGTCTCGCTGTTGCGGGCCCCGCTGGTCAGCGACGACACCCTCGCCTTCCGCGCGGCCCTGACCGGCCTCGGCGTGCACATCGAGGCCGAGCCCGGCGACGCCGCCTGGAAGGTCACCGGCGCCGGCCGCACGCCCGTCCCGCCCGCCGCGGGCGCCCCGGTGTGGTGCGAGGACGCCGGCACCGCGGCCCGCTTCCTGCCCCCGTTCGCGGCGACCGGCCGCGGCCGCTTCACCTTCGACGGCACCGGCCAGCTGCGCGCCCGCCCGCTGCGGCCGCTCGCCGACGCGCTGGGCCGGCTCGGTGTCCGTGCCCGCGTCACCGAGCCGGCCGGCGGGCTGCCGATGACCGTCGACGCCGACGGCCTGCGGGGCGGGGAGCTGACCGTCGACGCCGGCCTGAGCAGCCAGTACCTCTCGGGGCTGCTGATGGCCGGACCGCTGATGCGGGAGCCGCTGACCGTACGCGGCCGGGGCCTGGTCAGCCGCCCGTACATCACGATGACCCAGGACCTGATGCGCCACTTCGGGGCGTACGCGGACGAGTTCGAGGGAGGGGCCGTCCAGGTGCTGCCCGGCGGCTACCGGGCCGCCGACCTCGACATCGAGCCGGACGCCTCCACTGCCTCGTACGTCTTCGCGGCGGCCGCCGTCACCGGCACCACCGTCAGCGTGCCGGGCCTCGGCCGTTCCAGCGTCCAGGGCGACCTCGGCTTCGTCGAGGTGCTGCGCCGGGCCGGGGCCCGCGTCGAGGTCGGCGAGCGGGAGACCACGGTCACCGGTGCCGCCGGCGGGGTGCTGCGCGGAGGCTTCGACGTCGACATGGGCGACATCTCCGACACCTTCATGACCCTCGCGGCCGTCGCCCCCCTCGCCGACGCCCCGATCACCGTGCACGGCATCGGCCACGCGCGGCTGAAGGAGTCCGACCGGATCGCCGCCGTCGAGGAGAACCTGCACGCCCTCGGGATCCGCACCGAGTCCGGCCCGGACCGGATCACCGTCCACCCCGGCCTGCCCGCGGCCGCCCGGATCGCCTGCCGCCGGGACCACCGGATCGCGATGGCGTTCTCCGTGCTGGGCCTGCGCGTCCCCGGCATCACCCTCGACGACCCGTCCTGCGTCGGCAAGACCTTCCCCGGCTTCCACGCCGAACTGGCGCGGCTCTTCCCGGACCGCCCGGGCACCAACCGTCACTGACAACGAAAGGATGTGAGACACCCCCATGGCCGACATACTCATCGCCGGCGGTGGCATCGGCGGCCTTGCCGCGGCGCTCGGGCTCGCGAAGCGCGGACACCGGGTCACCGTGCTGGAGCGCCGGGACGTCTTCACCGAGGTCGGCGCCGGCATCCAGCTCGGCCCGAACGCCTTCCACGCCCTCGACCTGCTCGGGGTGGGGCAGGAGGTCCGCGACCGGGCCGTTTTCATCGACGAGCTGCGGTTCATGGACGGCACCACCGGCGAGAAGGTCGCCGCGATGCCGGTCAAGGAGAACTACCGGGTCCGGTTCGGCAACCCGTACGCCGTCGTCCACCGCGTCGACCTGTACCTGCCCCTGCTGGAGGCCGCCCGCCGGCACCCCGGCGTCGCACTCCGGGGCCGCCACCACGTCGTCGGCTACGAGCAGAAGGCGGGCGAGGCCACGGCGCTCCTCGCCGACGGCCGCCGCATCACCGGCGACGCGCTGATCGGCGCCGACGGCCTGCACTCGGCGATCCGGCAGCAGCTCGTCGGCGACGGGTCCCCGCGGGTGTCCGGCCACACCATCTACCGGGCGGTCGTCCCGATGTCGGAGGTGCCCGAGGAGCTGCGGTGGAACACCGTCACCCTGTGGGCCGGCCCGAAGTGGCACTTCGTCCACTACCCGATCGCCGGCGGCGAGCACTTCAACCTGGCCGCGACCCGCGACGACGGCGCCACCGAGGCCGTGGCCGGCGTCCCCGCCGGCCGCGAGCACGTCGTGAAATCCTTCCCCGAGCTGTCGGGCGCCGCGCGCCGGCTGCTGGAGCTGGGCCGCGACTGGAAGGCCTGGGTGCTGTGCGACCGCGACCCGGTCGACCGCTGGACCGAGGGCCGCGTCGCCCTCCTCGGCGACGCCGCGCACCCGATGCTCCAGTACGCCGCCCAGGGCGCCTGCCAGGCCGTCGAGGACGCGGTGCTGCTGAGCGGGCTGCTGGACGGCTGCCCGGCCGACTACGAGCAGCGGCTGGAGAAGTACGGTGCGGCGCGCCGCGAGCGCACCGCGCAGGTGCAGCTGGTGGCCCGCGAGATGGGGCGGCAGCTGTACCACGCGGCCGGCGAGGCCCGCGTCGAGCGGAACGCGATGCTCGCCTCGCTGTCGGACGACGACATGTACGACAAGGTGGCGTGGCTGCACGGCGCCTTCGACTTCGAGACCGGAACGGCGTCCGGCTGAGCCGGCTCCGCCGGCCGCCCGACGCCGGCCGCCCGACGCCGGCCGCCCGACGCCGGCCGCCCGACGCCGGCCGCCCGCCCGCTGGTCGTCTGCGGCCCGGTTGCGGCCGGTCGCGCAGTTCCCCGCGCCCCTGCGGGGCGCTGCCGAAAACGGCTCGCGTGCGCCTCCGGCCGGCTGGCAGTGTGCGGCAGATGCCGCCGCTCCACGAGATCCGCGCCCGCTACGACGACCGGACGATCACCGTCTACCAGGCGTACGGGCCCGCCGTCGCCGAACCGGCCCTGCGCGCCGGCCGGTTCGTGCCGCCGTTCTCCTTCGGCCGCATGACGTGGATCAAGCCGTCGTTCCTGTGGCTGATGCACCGCAGCAACTGGGCCGCCAAGCCCGGGCAGGAGCGCGTGCTGGCCGTGCGGATCACCCGCGAGGGCTGGGAAGCGGCCCTGTCCCGGGCGGTGTTGACGACCGCCGACCCGGCGGACGTCGACACCGCCGCGGTCCATCTGCAGTGGGATCCGGAGCGTTCCCTGCGCGGCGCGGCGCTGAACCACTACAGCATCCAGGTCGGGATCGGCCGCGGGCTGATCCGGACCTTCGCCGAGGAGTGGGTGGTCGGCCTCGACGACCTGACCGGCCCGGCCCGCAAGGCCGCCGCCCTGGTCCGGGCGGGCCACGGCGCCCGGGCGCAGCGTCTGCTGCCGCCCGAGCGCCCGTACCCGCTCCCCCCGGACCTGGCCCGGCGGATCAGACCGTGAGGACGATCTTTCCGGTGGCGTGCTGGGACTCGCTCAGCTCGTGGGCCTTGCGGACGTCCTGCAGCGGGAAGGTCCCGGCGATCAGCGGGCGGAGCTTCCCGGCCTCGGCGAGGCCGGCCAGCTCCTCCAGGACGGCGTGGTCGGGGGCCACGTTGACCGTGATGCCGCGCAGGCCGAGGGCCTCCGCCTTCGCCTGGATCTCCGGGAGGGCGAGCGGGTTGATCACGCCGATGTAGGTGCCGCCGGGGCGCAGGGTGCGCAGGGAGCGGTCCTCGTAGTCGCCGCCGATCAGGTCGAGGACGACGTCCACGTCCTTGACGGCTTCGGTGAAGTCCTCGGCGGTGTAGTCGACCAGCTCGTCGGCGCCGAGCTCGCGCAGCACCTCGTGCTTGGCCGCGCTGGCCGTGCCGATGACGTACGCGCCGCGGGCCTTGGCGATCTGCACGGCGAGGTGGCCGACGCCGCCGGCCGCCGCGTGGATCAGCACGCGCTGGCCGGGCCGGATGTCCGCGCCGTCCACCAGCGCCTGCCAGGCCGTCAGGCCGGCCATGGGCAGGGCGGCCGCCTTGACGTGGTCCAGGGCCTGCGGCTTGCGCGCGAAGTGGCGGGCGGGCGCGGCGACGTACTCGGAGTAGCCGGCGGCCTCGTTCGGGAACGAGGGGAGGCCGAACACCTCGTCGCCGACCTTGAAGCGGTTCTCGCCGGGGGAGACGGCGACGACGGTCCCGGAGACGTCCCAGCCGACACCGAACGGCGGGGTCAGCCACAGGCCGAATTCGCGGATCTTCCAGTCGATCGGATTCACACCGGCGGCGTGCGTCTTTACCAGGATTTCCGTGGCATCGGGAGCCGGAATCGGGGAATCTGTCAGGTTGAGGACTTCATTGCCGCCGAGGGTTTCCTGACGGACTGTACGCATGGTTTCTGTCATGCATTCCATGATCTGTGTGCGCCGATCCGAATGTAAAGCCGGGCCCCCGTCGATATCCGGCCATTTGTGGGGCGCGGAACCTGACAGAGCGGCCGGGAATTTCTTCTGCCGCGCGGGGCGTTACCCGATGCTGGGCCATATGACTCAGCTGCGTTCACTTGGTTCGGCCGGCCCCGAGGTTTCCGCTCTCGGCCTCGGCCTGATGTCCATGTCCGACTTCTACGGGCCCGCCGACCGGGCCGAGGGCGTCGCCACCGCACACGCCGCCATCGAGGCCGGCATCACGCTCCTCGACACCGGCGACTTCTACGGCAGCGGCCACAACGAGCTGCTGGTGCGCGAGGTGCTGCAGAGCCACGACCGCGAGCAGCTCACCCTCAGCGTCAAGTTCGGCGTCCTGCGCGACCCGGCCGGCGGCATCCTCGGGGTCGACAACCGCCCCGAGGCCGTCAAGAACTCCCTGGCGCAGACCCTCCAGCGGCTCGGCGTCGACCACGTCGACGTGTACCGCCCGGCGCGCCTCGACCCGGCCGTGCCGATCGAGGAGACCATCGGCGCCATCAAGGAGATGATCGACGCCGGCTACGTCCGCCACATCGGCCTGTCCGAGATCGGTGCGGAGACCCTGCGCCGCGCCTCCGCGGTGCACCCGATCGCCGACCTGCAGATCGAGTACTCCCTGCTCTCCCGCTCCATCGAGGACGAGATCCTGCCGACGGCGCGCGAGCTGGGCACGGCGGTCACCGCGTACGGCGTCCTCGCCCGCGGCCTGCTCTCGGGCCGCTGGAACCACCAGCGGGCCACCGCCGCGGACGACGGCCGCAGCAGCTTCCCGCGCTTCAGCGGCGAGAACCTCGACCGCAACCTGCAGCTGGTCGCCGCCCTCGGCAAGGTGGCCGAGGCCAAGGGCGTCACCACCTCGCAGCTCGCCATCGCCTGGGCCATGGCCCAGGGCCCGGACGTCGTCCCCGTCGTCGGCTCCCGCCGCCGCGACCAGCTCACCGAGGCGCTCGGCGCCCTCGACATCGAGCTGACCGCCGAGGACGTCGCCGAGATCGAGCGGGCCGTCCCCGCCGACGAGGTCGCCGGCACCCGCTTCGACGCCGAGGGCATGGCCATGCTCGACAGCGAGAAGAAGTCCGCCGCGGCCGGGCGGGCGGGCTGAGCATGGTCGCCATCGGCAGCCCCGCCCAGTGGCAGGCCGACCGGCTCGACGTCCGGGCGTACCTCGACCGCCTGGGCGTCACCGGGCGCCTGGAGCCGGACGCGGAGACCCTGCGCCGGCTGCACCGGGCGCACGCCCTGACCATTCCGTTCGAGAACCTCGACATCCTCCTCGGGCGGGGCATCGACCTCGACGTCGACGTGATGCAGGACAAGCTGCTGCGCCGGCGGCGGGGCGGCTACTGCTACGAGCACAACATGCTCTTCGCGCTCCTGCTGGAGCGGCTCGGCTACGAGGTGACCCGCCTGTACGCCCGGCCCGTCCTGGACGCGCCCAAGCCGCTGCCGCGGACCCACCTCATGCTGAACGTGGCCGTCGGCGACGAGACGTGGCTGGCCGACGTCGGCTTCGGCGACGAGGGCCCGCTGGAGCCCGTTCTCGTCGCCGACGGCACGGTGGTGGACCAGGGCGGCTGGGTGTACAAGCTGGAGCGCGAGGCGGGCACCGACAAGGAGTGGGTGCTCTCGCTGCGGCGGGAGGACGGCTGGTTCCCGCTGTACTGGTACGCCACGGAGGCCCACCACCACATCGACTGCGTGGTGGCGAATTACTTCATCTCCACCCACTCCAGGTCGCCGTTCACCGGCCGGGTCTTCCTGGAGCGGATCGCGGAGGACCGGCGGCTCAACCTCAACCACCGCAAGCTCACGCTGACCCGGGCCGACGGCACCGTCGAGGTCCGGTACGTGGCCGACGGGGAGGTGCGGGAGCTGCTGGACGAGCAGTTCGAGATCGAGCTCACGGAGGACGAGGCCAAGGTGGTCGTGGCGGCGCTGCCGGCGCCGTCCGAAGCCCCCTGAGGCCCGTCACCACCGCTGCGGGGCCCGCGGCGCGCACACGGCCGGTGTGTGCGCGGCGGGCCCCGCTCCGTCGTGGGGCGCGGGCGCACGGGAAGGCGTACGGGCCGACGGGAAATGCGTACGGGAATCCGCGCGGGAAAGCCGTACGTACAGGAAAAGCCGGGCGGGAAAAGCCGTACGGGCCCGGCGGGGGGATCGCCGGGCCCGTACGGGCGCCACAGGGGGGACGGAGACGTGGCGGGGTGGAGCGGTGGGTCAGCGGGGCTGGACGTTGATGCGGTAGCCCTTGCCGGTGGAGGCGCCGCCGGTGACGAGGGTGCCGTCCAGCTGGTGGATCTGGTAGGCGAAGTCGAAGTTGGCGGTGGTGCGGCCGGTGACGGTGACGTTGGCCTTGAAGGTGATGGTGGAGTTGGCCTTGCCGTCGGTGCCGATGAGCAGCGCGGTGTCGGTGTCGGAGTAGGTGCCGCAGCCGGTCAGCTTCCACTCGCCGTGCGAGGCGGTCGTGGTGTTGTTGGGCGAGGAGAAGTTCACCGTGCCGTACGAGGCGGTGGCGCTGCCGTGGTAGCTGCCGAGGAAGGTCTCCTTGGTGTTGTCGTCCACGACCCGCCAGCTGCCCGGCAGGGTCAGGCAGCCGCTGCCGCCCTCGACGGCGGCGTTCGCCGAGCCCGTGACGGCCGTCGCGGCGGCCAGCGCGGCGATACCCGCGAATACCGCGGCCTTGATCCGGGTGCTCTTGCGCATGTGATTCTCTCCAATGGAATGGAAGCGGGGGTTTTCGGTGCCGGGCCGGCGGTGAACGCAGCGGCTTCAATTCCCATGATGGCCTGCCGAATTCCTGTGCGGTATGGACCAGTGCCCGATCCGTCAGGTCGTATTTCCGGCCGTGCAGGGGCCCGAAAAAGCCCCTGTGCCGCACCCGGAAATACGGGATGCGGCACAGGGGCGGCCGGCCGTTCGGAAGGAAAGGGTTCAGTCGATCTGCATGATGATGCGGACCGCCGGGTCGACGTCCGGCTGCTTCGGCATGGTGTCGACGACGATGCCGAAGTGCTCCTCGTACGCGGCGCGCAGCGCGGCGTCGTCGGCCAGCAGGACGGTCTCCCTGCCGTCCGCGGTGGTGCGGGTCAGCTCGCGGCCGTTGACGGTGACGCGGCCGTCCTCGTTCTGCCGGCAGGCGATGAGGTTGTGCAGGAACACCGAGTCCGGGGCCGTGCGGTACCACCACAGCGTCGGGTAGAAGTCGGCGATCCGCACCGGCCGCTGGTCGAGCCGGTACTGGATGTGCCCGTCCAGCTCGACCTGGAGGCCGCCGTCCGCCGGCTGCAGCACGCGGAAGTCGCCGTGCGGGTCCTTCTGCACCTCGTCCGTGCCGAGGGGCAGCGGGAACCGGCTGCCCTTGCCGAAGCCCACGTCGACCAGCCAGTCCTGGCCGTCGGCGTGGACGCGGAGCGCCAGGTGGCACAGCGGCGCGCCGAACTCGCCGCCGAGGAAGACCGCACCGGGGAGGATCTCCACCCGGAAGCCGAGCGCCTCCAGCAGGTGGCCGAAGGCCGGGTTCAGCTCGTAGCAGCCGCCGCCGCGCCGCCGGGTGACGATCTTCTCGTGGAGGAAGTCGCGCTCCAGGCTCAGCTCGGCGCCCTCCACGTGGTAGTCGAGGTTCTCGAACGGCACCGACAGCACGTGCCGCTCCTGGAGGTGCCGCAGCGCGTGGACGTCGGCCTGCTCCGGCCGGCGCGCGCCGATGCGCTCCAGGTAGGCGTCCACCATCGCTTCGCTGAACATGTCGTCTCTTCTCTCCTCGGTCGCGGCGCCGCCCGTCATCGGGAACGCCAGCCGGTCGGCGGGATGTTGTGGTTCACCCGGAACAGGTTCTGCGGGTCGTGGGCGTCCTTGACGGCCACGAGCCGGGCGTAGGTCTCCGCGTCGTACGCCGAGCGCAGGTGCTCGGGGGAGGACTCCAGGGCGCTGATGAAGCTGAGGAACGGGCCGCCGATGCGCCACGGCTCCATGGCCTCCATGAGCCGTTCCTGGAACTCCCGTACGTCCTGGATGTGTTCGGGCCACACCGGGGCGCCCGCGAACAGCGTGTACGCGGTGTCGCGGTGCGGCAGCGCGTTGGGGTGCTCGGGCTGCCGGCCCAGCGCGCCGCCCAGGTGGCGCAGCTCGACGCCGGGGCGGACCGCGTCCGCACCCTCCTTGATCAGCGGGATCAGGGTGGCGATGGCGGCGTCGTCCAGCTCGCGGATGCGGGTGGAGCGCTCGTAGTACACGGCGGGGACGGTCGGGTCCATGTTGATCTCGGCGACCCGGGTGTACGGCAGGTCGCCGACGGTGTCGAGGACGGGCGGGACGATCTCCCGCAGGGGGCGGACGAGTTCCTCGCCCTCCTCGTTCGAGCCGTTGAACGCGATCCGGATGTGCGCGAGGAAGCGGCCTCGGACCGGCTCCGGCAGCACGTCGATGTCGGGGAAGCGCATCACGGCGATCGAGGACTGCATCGCGTCCGGCAGGGTCCGCGTCCAGTCCCGCCACGTCGGCAGGATCTGCTCGATGTGCTCGCCGGGCAGGAACAGGCCGCCGCCGTACAGCCGGGAGACGGGGAAGAGGCCGATCTCGATGGAGGTGACCACACCGAAGTTGCCCTTGCCGCCGCGCAGCGCCCAGAACAGGTCGGGGTGGTCCTCGGGGGAGACGTGGCGCAGTTCGCCGTCGGCGGTGACCAGGTCGATGTTCCTGACGTGGTCGGCGGAGAACCCGTACGAGCGGCCCAGCGGGCCGAGGCCGCCGCCCAGCGTGTACGAGACCACGCCGACGCCCGGGGAGGCGCCGTTGAGGGGGGCCAGGCCGAAGGCCGCGGCCTCCTCGATGACGCGGCGCCACTGGGCGCCGGGCTCGATGCGGGCGGTGCGGGCGCGCGGGTCGATCCGTACGCCGGTCAGGTTGCGGGTGTTGATGAGGATCGCGCCGTCGGCGGGCAGTGACGTGCCGTGGCCGGTCGCCTGGACCGCGACGGCGAGGCCGGCCCGGGCGGCGAAGCGCACGGTGGTGATGATGTCGGCGGTGCCGTCGGCGAGGACCACGGCGGCGGGCCGGTTCTCCGGCAGGATCCGGTTGAAGCCGAGCGTCTCCTCCTTGTACGCGTCGGTGCCGGGCAGCAGCAGCGGCCCGTGCAGCTCGGCGCCGAAAGCGGACAGGTCGGTGGCGGACACGGAGGTTCCTTCCTGTAACGGGTGGTTCACTGCGCGGCCTTGGCGGGGGCGCGCAGGCTCGGGAGGGTGAGGGCGGTCAGCAGGACCACGGCGCCGCCGATCCAGGCGACGGTGGTCAGCTGCACGTTGTCGACGATCAGGCCGCCGACGAGGGCGCCGAGCGCGATGGACAGGTTGAAGACGGACACCCACAGGGCGGAGGCCGCCTCCATCGCGTCCGGCGCGTACTTCAGCATCCAGGTCTGCAGGCTGACGGAGACGCCGCCGAAGGCCAGGCCCCACAGGACCAGCAGGGCGATGCCGCCGGCCTGGCTCTCGCCGAGCAGCGGGAACAGCAGCATCGCGGCGGCCAGCGCCACGATGATCACCGTCATGGTGCGGCCCAGGTTCTTCGCGACGGCCGCGCCGGCGACGAAGTTGCCGATGATGCCGGCGACGCCGAAGCCCAGCAGCAGGACGCTGATCAGGTCCTCGTCGATGCCGGAGACCTGCTGGAGCATGGGGCTGACGTACGTGTACGCGGCCAGGTGGCCGGTGACGATCAGGCCGGTGGCGATGATGCCGGCGCGGACGCCGCCGTTGCGGAACTGGCCGATCAGCTCGCCCACGCTGACGGGCTTGGTCGCGGGCAGCTTCGGCAGCAGCACCAGCAGGGCGACGAGGACGGCGAAGGCGAGCACGCCGAGCGTGGCGAACGCGGTACGCCAGCCGGCGAGGCCGCCGATCAGCGTGCCGATGGGGACGCCGAGGACGTTGGCGGCGGCGACACCGCCGAAGATGAGCGCGGTGGCCCGGGGCACCGCGGCGGGCTGGACCAGGCGGAAGGCGAGGCCGCCCGCGATGGCCCAGAAGCCGCCGATGGTGACGCCGACGAGCACGCGGGAGGCGAGGAGCACCCCGAAGTTCGGCGCGAGCACGGTGATCAGGTTGGCGGCGGCCATCACCGTCATCAGCCCGACCAGCAGGAAACGGCGGTCCATCCGCCCGACGACCACCGGGATCAGCGGCGCGGACAGCGCGGCGACCAGGCCGGGCACGGTCACCATCAGGCCGGCGGTGCCCTCGGAGACGCTCAGGGCGGAGCCGACCGAGGTGAGCAGGCCGATCGGCAGCTGCTCGGCGGTGACCAGGGTGAAGATGCCGACCGCGACGGAGACGACGGCGAGCCAGCTCTTCAGCGAGGTGGCCTCCGCTGCCTGCGGCGGCGCACCGGAGGCTGTGGTGTCGGCGGTGTCGGCGGTGTCGGTGGTGTCCGCAGTGTCGGCGGGTGTTTCGAGTGTTGCCATGGCAAGAACCTCATTCGTGTAACCGGGGGCTGGGGCCGCCCTGCGGGGAGGCGTCGGGCGGCCGCGGGCAATCAGGTGCGGGGGACCCAGCCGGACTCGTCCCAGAACCGCAGCTGCCGGGCCTTCGACGTGTCGGCGACCTCGGTGATCCGCTCACCGCCGAGGACCAGCGTGCTCGGCGTGCCCGGGTCGAAGACCGGCCACTCGGGCAGGCCGGGACCGGCGGGCACGCCGTCGCGGGCGAAGGCGGCGACCAGGTCCATGAAGGTCTCGGACACGGTGCGCTCGACGGGCCCGTCGTGGAACAGGGGAGTCGTCTCCGGCACCGGGTAGGTGGCGGCGATCGCGGCGGTGTCGGCGTACGTGCCGAACAGGAACGGCGAGGTCGCCTCGTGCGGGGTGCCGTGGTGCGGGGCGCGGACGGGGTGGGCGAACTCCATGACGTACTGCGGGGTCCTCCCGTGCCGGGCGTGCCGCTCGGACAGCCGCACGATCTGGTAGCGGAACAGCGCGTCGCCCCAGATCTCCGTCCACAGCGACAGCGGGTCCTGCGGGAGCCCGCCTGCCTCGGCGGCGTCCCGGTACGCGGCGAGGCAGGCGTCCACCAGCTCGTCGTCCACCTTGGCCGCACCCTTGTCCAGGACGCCGCGCACGGCCTCGCGCAGCCCGGCGGCGTCGGCGGGCGGCGGGGTCGGGGTGGGCTGCGGCGGGCAGGGGCCGGTGTAGAAGGAGCCCTCGGTGCGGGTGTGGACCGCCATCACCGGCACCTCGGGGGTGGGGAGTTCCCAGTCGAAGGCGCTCATCCAGCGGCCGTCGACGACGGGGCCGCGGAACTCGCGGCCGCTGTCGATCCCGCGGTCGCCGGGCAGCCCGCCGAACAGCTCCTCCCAGGCGTGCATGAGGTCGGCGGCGGGGACCTCGCGCAGCCCCGGCACCGTCGTCCCGAACCGGCGCGCGAGGGACGCGTACGCGGTGCGGGCGTCGGCCGGGGTCAGCGAGGTGGACGGGTCCCACACGTGGCAGGCGCTGATCGGGACGATCCGGCGGATGATGCCGCGCAGTTCGGGCAGGAGGGCCAGCTGCCAGGTGCTCGCCCCGCCGGCCGAGGTGCCGGCGACGGTGATGTTGCCGGGGTCGCCGCCGAACGCGGCCGCGTTGGCGTGCACCCAGTGCAGCAGCGCCGCCTGGTCCTGCAGCCCCCAGTTGGCGAAGCCGCCCGTCTCGGGGTCGGTGAAGTCCTCGTGGAGCCCGAACCCGAGGGCGGCGAGGCGGTAGTTGAAGGTGATGACGACCAGGTCGCCGCGGTCGGCGAGGCGCGCGCCGTCGTACACGGGCAGGCTGCCGCCGCCGACCATCCAGCCGCCGCCGTGGATGTAGACCAGCACCGGCCGGGCGTCCCCGTCGCCGGTGCCCGGCGTCCAGACGTTGGCGTACAGGGAGTCCTCGGAGCTGCCGGGGATGATCGGCTGGAGGGATTCGGGTGCGAAGGCGCCGGCGTCGCGGACCCCGCTCCAGGGGACGGGCGGGCGCGGCGAGGCGAAGCGCAGCTCCCCGACCGGCGGCCGGGCGTACGGGACGCCCCGGAAGACGGAAAGCCGTCCGGCGCGCTCACCGGCGACCAGGCCGGCGGTGGTGCGGGCCAGCACGTCCCCGGTCTCCGGCGAAGGGCTGTGGGCGGCGGAAGGTGCCATGGCCGTGAGTTCTCCATCGTCATCGGCGGGCGGGCAGTCACACCGACTCATCAAATGCCGCGTCGGATGACTCTGGACCATCCGATGCTGGTAAACGCGCGAGAGGTCGGCAACAAGGGGGAGGGCACTCTGTCAGGTGCCGCGTTGTCCGTCAGCTCGACGGGACGGCTCCGGGTGGCCGTGTATTTTCATTCGGCGTACGCTGCCCGGTTCGAATGGTCGAGGAGAATGCGATGCGGGACGACGCAGAAGTGGCCGGATATCTCGATCGGATAGGCGCGAAGAGGCCGGGGAAAGCCGACCTGGAGGGCCTCGCCCACCTCCAGGAACGGCACGTCCTGTCGGTTCCGTTCGAAAACATCGACTACCACCTCGGGCGGGAGATCCACCTGGGCTACAGGGCCGTCGACAAGATCGTGCGGCAGCGCCGCGGCGGCGGCTGCTACGAGGTCAACTCCGCCTTCGGCGTGCTCCTGGCCTCCCTCGGCTACGCCGTCGAGATCCTCCCGGGCCGGGTGTACCGGCCGGACGGGCTGGGCCCCGCCATGTGCCACCTGGCGCTGCGCGTGACCCTGGACGGCGAGCCCTGGCTGGTGGACGCCGGCTTCGGCCGCAACAGCCGCCACCCCCTCCGCCTGCACAGCTCCGACCTGCAGAAAGACCCGCACGGCGAGTACCTCGTCGGGCCGGCGGAGGACGGCGGCTTCGACGTGTCCCTCGACGGCAGGCCGCTCTACCGGGTCGACGACCGGCCCTGCCGGCTCGCCGACTTCGGGCCGACCCTGTGGTGGTGGCGCACCGGCCCGGACTCGCCGTTCCTGCAGGAGCTGTTCTGCTCCCTGCCGCTGGCCGACGGCGGCCGGGTCACGCTGAAGGACAAGCGCCTGGTCAGGATCGAGGGCGGCGCGCGCACGGTCGAGCAGCTCGACACCGGCGAGGCCCTCCTGGAGGCGTACCGCACGCACTTCCGGATGGAAATCGACGAGCTTCCCGAAGGTGACGGAGTGAACCTGACCGCGGGGATCCGGCTGGCCTGAGAGCCTTGCCCCGGGCAGTTGACGGACTCGGCCGAATTGCGTGGACCGGCTCCGGCCGACCGGCGCACGATGCGAAGAGTGCGGCGTTACTCCGTACCCGGAAGGAGCATTGTGTCCACCGTTGACCCCCTGCTGGAATTTCCGCTCGATACCCGGCCGGACCCCGACGAATTCCTGCGCGCCGCTCTGCGGTGGCATTTCTCCCCGGAAACGGGTTCGCCGTTCTGGCTGGAACGCGCAGGAACTCTCGGGTTCGACCCGCTGACCGACATCGGCGGGTTCGGCGACCTGAAGCGGTTCCCGAACCTTGCGAACGAGCTGCGCGACGTGCGGGCCGAGGACCTCATACCCCGCGGCTACGGGGCGCGGCCCGACGTCGTCGGCGTCTACGAGAGCGGCGGCACCACCGGCGCCCCCAAGCGCATCGTCCTGCTCAAGGAGTGGCTGGACCGGCTGCTCGCCTGGAGCAGCGGCCAGCTCGACCGCCACGGCGTCCCGCAGGACGTGAACTGGCTCGTCGTCGCCCCGACCGGCCCGCACATGGTCGGTGACGTGATCAAGCGGCAGACCGCCTTCCGCGGCGGTCTCGCCTTCACCGTCGACCTCGACCCGCGCTGGGTGAAGAAGCTCATCGCCGACGGCAAGACCGCCGAGGCCGGCGCCTACGCCGAGCACATCGTCGACCAGGTGGCGTTCCTGCTGCAGACCCAGGACATCGGCGTCCTGATGTGCACCCCGCCGGTGCTGGAGCGCCTCGCGCGCCGCCCCGACCTGGCCAAGCTCATCGACGAGAAGGTCAAGGCGATCAACTGGGTCGGCACCCAGATGGACGCCGACACCCGCTACCTGTACCGCACCGAGGTCTTCCCGAAGGCCCACCTGTACAGCGGCTACGGCTCGACGATGATCCTCGGCAACGCGAGCGAGCGCCCGGGCCTGACCGACGACGACCCGTGCATCTACGACCCGTTCGCCCCGCACATGGTCTTCGACGTCGTCGACCCCGGGACCCGCGAGACCGTCGCGTACGGCGAGCGCGGCCAGGTCGTCATGCACCACATCAGCAAGAGCCTGTTCATGCCGAACAACCTGGAGCGCGACCACGCGACCCGCGTGCCGGCCCCCGAGGGCGTCTGGCAGATCGGCGACTCGGTGGCGGACATCGCCCCGGTCCAGGAGTTCGACAACGAGACCGTCATCGAAGGGGTCTATTAATGAACGCCGGCCTGATCACGCTCGACGCGCTCGGGCCCGCCGGAACCTTCCGCGCCCGCAAGCGCATGACCGTCACCGACGTGACGGGTGCACCGGTCGCCGAACTCAGCCTGGTCCCCAAGCTGTTCGTGACCCGCGCCATGGACGCCCTGCGCAAGGCCCGGACGATGCCGGCCGCCGAGCGGACCGCCGCGCTGGCCCGGGCGGGGCGCATCTTCGCCGAGGAGACCATCGACGGCCTCACGTTCGCCGAGTACGAGCGCACCGTCGCCCGCGTCTCCGGCGTGCCGATCGGCGTCGTGCAGGCGGCGACCGCCGCCATCATCGAGGCCACGGA
This sequence comes from Streptomyces sp. NPDC090445, assembly GCF_044769385.1. NCBI lineage: Bacteria > Bacillati > Actinomycetota > Actinomycetes > Kitasatosporales > Streptomycetaceae > Streptomyces > Streptomyces sp. NPDC090445. Next base: position 336,113 of record NZ_JBIVXV010000007.1, read on the forward strand.
GGTGGCGCCGGTCGCCGCCTACCAGGCCCGGCCGACCGGCGCCGTGGACGACTGGCGGGCCGACGAGACCCGCGCCGGCAGCGCCGTGTGGACCCGCAAGGGCGACGTCTTCGCGGTGCACGCCGCCGGCAACCACCCCGGCCCGCACTCGCTGTGGGTCGAGGCCCTCGCCATGGGCTACCGGGTGGCCGTACGCCCCTCGCGGCGCGAGCCGTTCACCCCGCACCGCCTGATCTCCGCCCTGCGGGCCGCCGGCTTCGGCAACGACCAGGTCGTGCTGCTGCCCACGGACTACGAGGCGGCGGACGAGATCCTGCGCAGCGCCGACTACGGGCTCGTGTACGGCGGGGACGAGGTCGTCCGCAAGTACGCGGGCACCCGGGTGCTGCCGCAGGGCCCGGGCCGCTCGAAGATGCTGGTCCCGGCCGGCGTCGACTGGCGCGACCACCTCGACGTCATCGTGGACTCCATCAGCCACCAGGGCGGCGTGGCCTGCATCAACGCCACCACCGTGCTGATCGACGGGGACCCGGCGCCGCTCGCGCGGGCCATCGCCGAGCGGCTGGCGGAGATCCCGAGCCTGCCGCCGGAGGACGAGAAGGCGGTCCTGGCGGTGCAGCCGGTGGAGGGCGCCCGCAAGCTGGAGCAGTTCGTGCTCGCCCGGGCCGCGGGGACCACCGCGCACCTCGGCGGCGACGGCATCGTGGAGGAGCTCGGTGACGGCAGCGCCGTACTGCGCCCCGCGGTGCACCAGCTCGACCGGCCGGACGCCGACCAGGCCGGCATCGAGCTGCCGTTCCCCTGCGTGTGGGTGGCCCCGTGGACGCCGGCGGACGGGATCGGCCCGCTGCGCAACTCGCTGGTGCTGACCGCGTTCACGCAGGACGAGGAGCTCATCGACGAGCTGCTGCAGGAGCCCACCATCAGCAACCTCTACCTGGGCGACCACCCGACGTACTGGATCCGCCCGGGCGTCCCGCACGACGGCTACCTCGGCGAGTTCCTGATGCGGACCAAGACCGTCATCCGCGACTGAGGCAGCCCGCGCAACGCACCTGCGGGTCCGGGCCGGCCGCGCGGCCGGCCCGGACCGGCACACCCCGCCTGCACCGCCCATGTCCCGAGAAGGAGCCAGTTGTCATGCCCATGAACGGAATGGAGGGTTCCAGACCTGTGAGACTGCCCAGACTCGACTCCCTGACCGGTCTCCGCTTCCCCGCGGCCCTCCTGGTCTTCCTCTACCACGCCTCCCTCGGCGTGCCGTGGATCCGGCTCTTCGAGAGCGACACCGCGAACGACACCTTCGCCAAGTACGCCTCCCAGGCCGGCGCCCTCGGCGTCACGTTCTTCTTCGTGCTCAGCGGCTTCGTCCTGACCTGGTCGGCCCGCGAGAAGGACACCTTCCGCGCGTTCTGGCGCCGCCGCTTCGTCAAGATCTACCCGAACTACGTGATCACCTGGGCCCTCGCCCTCGTCACGTTCGCCGCGGTCATGACCGAGCCCTGGCAGGCCGTCGTCAACCTGCTCATGCTCCAGGTGTGGGTGCCCGACTTCGCGACCAACTTCAGCGTGAACCCGCCCAGTTGGTCCCTCGGCGCCGAGGCGATCTTCTACCTCGCCTTCCCGCTGCTCATCCTGCTCATCAGGAAGATCGACCCGGCGAAGCTGAAGTACTGGATCGCGGGCGTCATGGTCGCCGTCTTCCTCACCCCGACACTGACCTACGCGGTGATACCCGGCGGCGGCATGCAGATGCCCGGCGCCGACGGCACCTCCACCGTCCAGTACTGGTTCGCGTACGTCCTGCCGCCCGTCCGCCTGCTCGACTTCGCACTCGGCATCCTCGTCGCCCGCGCCGTCATGACCGGCCGCTGGCGCAACATCGGCATGACCGCGTCGACCGTCCTGCTCGCCGTCAGCTACGCGATCGCCCTGAACGTGGAGCACCTGTACGCGCAGCGCGCCGTCACCCTCATCCCGATCGTCCTGATGATCGCGGCCTTCGCCATGCGCGACGCCCAGAGCAAGCCGACACCGTTCAACGGCCGCTTCATGATCTGGCTCGGCGAGATCTCCTTCGCCTTCTACCTCGTCCACTACATCGTCCTGGCCTACTCCCGGAAGCTGCTCGGCGAGGAGTTCTTCTCGACCCCGACCGGCATCGCCCTGATCGCCGCGCAGTGCGTGGTCTCGGTGCTGCTCTCCTGGGCCCTGTACGCCTGGGTGGAGGCGCCCATCACCCGCCGCTTCTCCAGCTCCCGCAAGGCCAAGGCCGCCAAGGCCGCCGCCGCGGCAGCCGGGGCCGGGGTCGCCACCGGTGCCTCCACGGGCTCGGAAGACCGCAAGGTAGCCGAGACCGTCTGACCCGACTTCGCACGGCACACTCCGCCCACCGGCACCGCACCGCCCCCACCGGTGCACCGCACCCCGCCGCCCCCACCGGAGCCCCGCCGCGCACCCCCGGCCGGAATTCAGGCCCGGCCGGCCCACCCCGCCGCCCTTCGGGTTCCCGCCGAACCCGAAGGGCGCCGCCGCGCCCGAGACGGGCATCACGAGCGATCTGTGCCGCCGAGGGACCGCCTACCCTTGCGGGCAGCGGTGGTACCGCTGGTACCGTGGCTACCATGTCGGATTCTTCCAAGGCGATGAACCTGCGGTTCCGCGATCCCAAGCAGCGTGAGGCCATTGCGGCAGCCGCCAGACAGGCCGGCGTCAGCATGCAGGAGTACGTGCTCTCCGCCGCATACGAACGGGCGACCGCCGTCGAGGCACGCTTCCTGACCGGGTTCAAGGAGTCCATGGCCCGCAGTGGCGAGGCATTCGCGGCCGAGGCAGGCGCACTCGACCCCGCCCCCGAGCAGCGGGCCGCAGAGCGTGCCGCACGCGCGGAGCTGGAGACCACCGAAAGGGACCACGCGGCGTGACCCAGCCCGAACCGCAGCACGCCATCGACGTGCCGTTCCTTCTGCACGCCGCTGAACTGCTTCCCAACGATCCCCAGGTCGACGACCTCGGCCCCCTCTACGCTGCCGTCGCCCGCGTCAACGCCCGGGCCATGGAGCAGGACATCTACGGCTCCCTGTACCTGAAGGCGGCCGCCCTGCTGGAGACCCTGGCCCGGATGTCGTGCCTGGAGCACTCCAACGACGCGTTCGCCTGGCACTCCTGCGAGGCGTACCTGGCCCTGAACGGCCACGCGCTCGACTACCCGCCGAAGCATGCCGTCGCCTTGGTGCGGGACTCCGCCTCCCGACAGATCGGGGTCTTTCAGATCGCACGGCAACTGCGCGCCTGGTCGACTCCCGCCCCGGGCTGACAGCGTCACCTTCCACCCACGTGAGTGCCTGCGGCCGGAGCCCAGGCCCGGCCTCGCCGTCCTTCAGGTTCCGGCCGAACCCGAAGGGCGCCGAACCATCCGCATGGGGGCCGAACTCCGACTCTGAGCCGAGCCGCTAGTCAGCGTCCGGCTCGAACCGGGCGAGCGCAGTCCAGTCCAGCGGTCGCACGATCTCGGCCAGCCGGCCGAAGGGGTCCTCAGCCGGCTGTTGGAACCACACCACGGACAGCTCGCTGTGGCCGGGACCGGTCACTCCCGCAGGGCACCAGGACGCGCTCAGCCGGGCCTGCACCCCGGCCCGCGGCAGCCAGGTGTCCACCCGCGCGGCCGCATCGGCCCGGATGCCGTCCAGGTCATGGACGTACAGACCGGACGCACCGGCGAGCTGCTTCTCCCACTGCATGACCCTGAACCGGCGATGCAGGGAGGGCGTCCCCTCGATCATCCCTTCGAGGTCGTCCCACATGCGCAGCTCACGCAACTCCGCGCAGATGTCCCGCACCCGAAACGTCCGCAGCTCAAGATCCCCAGTCACGGCACGCAGCTTAGAGGCCGTCGCACGCTGCTCAGCCGATCCGCGTGCGCAGGTGCTCCAGCGCCGCTTTCAGCGCGTCCCCGGCCGTGACGGCCAGGTCGGGCTCGACACCGACGCCTTCCCAGTTGGTGCCGGTGACCGGGTTGATCGAGCGGGCGGCGGGAACGGTCACGGCAACGTGCGGGGCGACCGGAATGCGGTCCGTAGGGTGGGCGCCACCGCGGGTGGTCTGGCCGATCAAGGTGGCGCGCCCCAACACCTTCAGGTTGTACGCCAGCTCCTCTCCGCCGGAGAAGGTGAAGTCGCTGGTCAGCACGGTGACCGGGCGGTCCAGGTAGCGCGGTGCGGCGAGGTGCCCGAGGGTCCAGTACTGGCGGGTCGAGTCGGTGGCCCGCTGGTAGATGTCGTTCAGGTGCACCCCGTCGTCAGCGAAGAAGTAGCTGCACCACAACTGCACGCCTTCAGGCGAGCCGCCCCGGCACTGCCGCAGGTCGATGACCAATGCTTCGGTGGGAGCGAGCAGTTGCATGGCGGCAGCGATCGCGGGACCACCCGGATCGGCGGGGGCGATCATGCGCAGGTCGAGGTAGCCGATGTTGTCGTCGAGCTGTTCCACCCGCCGGATGCCGTAGTTGCTCTCCCTCGCATACTGCGCGAAACGGGCGCGAGCGACGTCCTCCGGCTCCTCGTCCATCGACTGTGGCTCCTCGGCCCACAACAGCCGCAAATGCTTGTCCGGACAGACGTTCTGGAGGTCGTCCGTGACTCGCTCGCACAGCTCCCGCACGTCCAGGTCCTGATACGCGCCTTCGTCCAGTCGGCGCCGGATCGCCGCGTCGATGGCAGCCGTCTTCTCGGGGAACACGTAACCGGCGGTGATCCGGGCCAGCGCGGCTTCGAGTATCTCGTGATGAGTCGTCATGCGCGCGATGGTAGGTACGGGTCGGACGGGTGCCCAACGGATTTCACGGCCGCGCGCTGCTGTCCATGCCTGTCAGCGCACGGCAGGGCCGTTCGCCGCACGCCAGTCGTCGAGGCGCTTGCGGATGCTCGCCACCATGGGGAGCCCGTCCACCTCCTCGGGGGCGAACCACGCAACCTCAAGGGACTCGTCCGAGATCCGGAGGGTGCCGCCGGTCGGCCGGGCCAGCAGGCAGATGGAGAACTCCTGCCGCACCTCGCCGTCGTCGTACACGAACACGTGCCCCGGGTTGCTGTACGTCCCGACGATGCCGGTGACCTCAACCCGGATCCCGGTCTCCTCCCACGTCTCCCTGACCGCGCACTCCGCGAGGGACTCGCCCAGCTCCATCTGTCCGCCCGGCAGTGCCCACATCCCGTTGTCGGTGCGCCGCTGCAACAGCACCCGGCCCTCGTCGTCCACGACGACCGCCGACGCCGCCGGCACCAGGCTGTTCGCCTTCGGGGCGTTCGGGTCGTCCTCGTAGTCACGCCTGGGCATTTCGTCCCCCTGGGCAGGTGCTGATGAGACTGCCGGTGAAGCCGTCGCGGATGAGGGACGCGTATGCGGCGTGCACGTCCTCCGGGACATCCTGGGCGATGGCGAAGCCCTGCTTCGGATACTCGATCACCCGTTGCAGGTCGCCCACCATCATGCTGATCACGGACTCCTCGTCGCCCATGCCCTTGAGGTAGGCGTCGAAGGACAACGGGTCGGAAGCGCACACCGCTTCGACCTCGGGCCACTGCTCGCGGCACGTGGCGAAGGCCCGTCGCTCCATGTACGGCATGGTGATCAGCAGTACGGAACGGGGCCGGACCCCGGCCGCGGTGAGCGCCTCCCGCGCGTACGCGATGTTCTGCCCGGTGTTGGCTGCCTTCGGCTCCGGCAGCATCGCGTGGGCGGGTACGCCGAGCGCGAGGGCGTGTTCGTGAAAGTGCATGGCTTCGCCACAGGGGAACACGCTGCTGGTGGCCGCGCTGTTGCCGCCGGTGAACACGAGGGTGGGGAAGAGCCCGGTCTCGTACAGGTGGGCGGCGTAGGTGCTGACGCCGAGGTCGTTGCAGCCCAATGCAATGGCCGCGTCGCACGGGCGGAGATCGTGACGCATGTGGTGGTATTCCCAGATCAGCTGGGCGGCCTGCCGCTGATCCTCGGTGATGGTCTGCCGGTCGTTGCCCATGCCTGTTCTCTCCCTGATCGCATGTCCCGGGCGGGGCTTCGCCGTGCTCAGTCCAGGGGGATGGCCTGGTGTGCGGCGACGATCTCGTCGATCCGGCGGGCGAGGTCGAAGTCGGCGGCGGTCAGGCGGTGGCCCGCGTCGTGGGTCGTGATCGCCGCCCGCAGGTGGTCGATTCGGAGGTCGAGGTCCGCGTGGTGCTGGATCCGCCGGGACCTGTCGGCGATCGTGACGATCGCGGCAACCGCGGCGTGGTAGCGGATCTCGTAGGTGCGGGTGATCTCGTTGCCCTCCCGCTTCCACCCCGGCAGGCCCGACAGCTCCTGTGTGATCGCTTCGTCGGACAGCGGCTGCGGTACACCCATGTCAGCTCCCCTCGTCACCGTTCGGGGGAAGACATTTTGCCAACACCCCGCTACCTCAGGGGAGTAGCGTTTTCAGCGCCGAGGCCAGAAACGGAGTGTCCAGCATGCCCGAGCAGCATGACACCGCACCCGCCGTCCAGACGTTCGCTCACCGTGCCAGAGCGGCCCGCGATCACGCAGGCCTGACCAGGGCCGTCGTCGGCGGCCTCGTCGGCCGCTCCGCCGAGTGGGTCAAGGGAATCGAGACAGGCGCCATCGGAACGCCCCGCCTCCCCATGCTGATCCGCATGGCCACGGTCTACGAGTGCGACATCGCGGACCTGATCGGGGACGAGCGAATCTCCGCGGCCACGTACTCGAAGGCCGTCCATGCCGCCCTGCCTGCGGTCAAGCGAGCACTGACGTCCTACCAGCTTGCTCGCAGTGATGCCGAGCCTGAGTCGGCTGAGGTGCTTGCCGCCCGCGTCCGGCAGGCCTGGCGGCTGTGGCACGGCGACGGGGACCACCGTTCTCGTGTGTCCGCGCTGTTGCCGGATCTGCTGGCCGACGCGCAGTACTCCGTCCGCACTCTGGAGGGCGCGGACCGCCGAAAGGCCCTTGCCGTGCAGGCGCAGGTGTACCACCTGGCCCAGCTCTTCCTCGCGTTCCAGCCCGAGCCGGAGCTGATCGTGATGGTCGGAGACCGGTCGATGGCCGCTGCGCAGGACGCCGATAGCCCCCGTGCGATCGCTGGAGCGGCCTGGTACATGAACCACATCTACAGGGACGCCAACACAGCTGCTGAGTCCCGTGTTGAGCTGGCTGAGCAGGCGGCCGCGCTGCTCAGCCAGGAGAATCCGGACGGCTTGGCACGGTGGGGGCTGCTCCAGCTGGCGGCTGCCCTGTCGTACGCCAAGGTCGGCCGGAACGGACTGGCGTGGCGGTACTGGGACCGCGCGAAGGACGCCGCTCGGCGGCTCGGTGAAGGGTACGCCCATCCGTGGCTGATCTTCGGGCACGGCATCGTGGACGCGTACGTCCTGGACATTCACCTGAGCCTCGTCCAGCCGGGGAAGGCCGTCGAGGCCGCGGCCGCGCTGGACTTGAGTGCGGTGCCGTCTGCTACCCGGCGCGCCAGGCACCTCGTCGAGGCGGCACGGGCCTACGGCATGCAGGGCGAAGGCGTCGCCGCGGTGGCTCTCCTGGGCAAGGCACACCGGACGTCCCCGGAGACCGTCCGCTACAGCACGCATGCGCGGATGGTTCTGCCTGAGCTGGCGAAGACTGGCCCGCGCATGGTGCGCGAGGACGCGCGGGAACTGGCCCTCGCACTCGGCCTGAACGCTTGATCGGCTGACGGGTAGGAACCCTGCCTCCCCACGAAGGGGTAGGGAACCCACCCCACGTTGTGCCCGCTCGCTCCTACCGTCGGCTCATCACCCGGTGACGACGGTAAGGAGCGACGGTATGGCCATCGAGCAGGCGGAGCTGGATGCGGGGGCGCGGTTGATCGCGCGGGCCCTCGTGCCGTTCGAGCAGAAGCCGGCGGACGGCGAGATCGCCGGGATCGCGGTCGATCTGCAGGTGTACGGAGACCTGTGGTTTCCCGAGGTCGCCGCCCTCGACAGCGCGGACGCGGTGCGGGTGCTGGACGACTGGAACGCCATCCTGCGCGAGGGGCCGTCCGAGTCGCCGTTCGGCCGGTGGACCCACACGCGGGCCATGGCCCGCGTGCTCCGCCGGCTCCACGCGCTGCTGTCCCGGGTCGCGGCCGCGTGAGCGGCGGCCGGGTCTGTGCGCGCTGTCAGCGCACGATCCGCAGCACCGTGTACGTGAAGGTCATCCCGTTCTCGGCGTCCGGTGCCCGGCCCGATCAGTACCTCCACGCGTACGGCGATCCCGACTGCGGCTCCGGCCCCGCAGGTCAGGACGCCGGGGACAGGAGCAGGTGGGCTGCTGAGGGGGCCGGGCGGCCCACGAAGGGGAGGAGGTCGCCGTAGGCACGGGCGTCGCCCACGAGGATGCCGCCCAGGAGGGTGCGGCCGTCCGCGTCGAGGACGAGCTTCGCGTACGTGCCCTGCGTCTCGTCCAGGCGGCTCAGTTCCAGGGAGCCCGCCGCGCCGGCGTGGGCGTCGCCGAAGCTCGCCACCTCCACGCCGAGCAGTTTCAGCTTCGTTGACATGTCGGCCTGCTCGAAGGGTTCGCCGCCCAGGCCGAGGAGTTGGCGGGCCACCGATTCGGCCATGCGGTAGCCGGGTGCGGCGAGGCCGTAGCAGCGGCCCGACACGGCCGCGCATTCGCCGATCGCCCAGATGCGACTGTCCTCCGTGCGGCACAACGCGTCCACCAGGTAGCCGCCGCGTTCGCCGCGCTCCAAGCCCGCCGGGGCGGCCAGTTCGTCGCGGGGGCGTACGCCTGCCGAGAAGATCACCACGGATGCTTCCAGGGCGGTGCCGTCCGCCAGGGCGACGCCCGAGGCGCGGCCGTCCGGGCCCGCCTGGACCGATGCGGTCGCGACCCCGCAGTGGGCCTGGAGTCCGCGTTCCGCGATCCGTTGTCCGAGTACGGTGCCGCCGGCGGCGTCGACCTGGAGCGGCATCAGCCGTGGGGCGAGTTCCACCACGTGCGGTTCCATGCCGAGCAGTCGGAGTGCGTTGGCCGCCTCCAGGCCGAGGAGGCCGCCGCCGATGACCACGCCGGGGCGGCCCGGTACGGCCGCCGCGCGGATCGCGTCGAGGTCGGTGAGGGTGCGGTAGGCGAAGCAGCCGGGCAGGTCGTGGCCCGGTACGGGAGGGATGAAGGGCTTGGAGCCGGTGGCCAGGACCAGGGCGTCGTAGCCGATCGTGTCGCCGGCGGTGGTGGTCACCGTACGGGTCGTGCGGTCGATCGTGGCGACGGCCGTGGCGAGCCGCAGTTCTACGCGTGGGTCCGTCGCGAGGCCCGGGGCGGGCAGGCCGAGGTCGGCGGCGGTGCCGCCGTCCAGGTAGGAGGAGAGCGCGACCCGGTCGTATGCGGGATGGGGTTCTTCGGCCAAGATCACCACCCGCCAGGTCCCGGCCGGGTCCAGGGCGCGCAGTTCCTCCACGAGGCGGTGGCCGGCCATGCCGTGTCCGGCGAGGACGAGGGTGCGGGTGCGGGGGGTGCGGGGGGTGCGGGTCATGACGGGGTGCCTCCGGTTCGGACCAGGCCGCACAGTGAGCGCACGGCGCTCGTGCAGCCGCCGCAGCCGGTGGTGGCGCGGGTCGCCGCGGCGACCTCCTCCACGTCGGCGGCGCCGGCCCGGCAGGCCTCGGTGATGGCGTGCTTGGTGACGTTGTTGCAGCGGCAGACGACGGCGTCGTCGGGAAGCTCGTCTGCGCCGGGCGCGGCGGGCGGGATGCCGAGCAGGAACTCCAGCCGCCCGGCGGACGGTACGGGCAGGCCGCGCTCGTACAGCCGGCTCACGGCGGCGATGGCGCGCGGCAGGCCGAGCAGGACCGCGCCGGTGATGCGCTGGTCGTGCAGGGTGAGGCGGGCATAGCGGCCGCGGGCCGGGTCGGCGAAGGTGACCACCTCGGCGCCGCCGGGGCCGCCGGCGTCCCCGGAGCCGCCCAGGCGGACCAGGTCGGTGCCGGGCAGTCGCAGGCGGGTGATGTGGGGGGTGCCGTGGTGTTCCCGGGCGCCGTCGGTCCCGGTGAGCTGCCGGGCCAGGGACTCCGCTTGTTCCCAGGCGGGTTCGAGGTGTCCGGTGGTGTCTCCGGGGTGTTCGGCGCAGTCGCCGATGGCGTGGATGTGCGGGTCGTCGGTGCGGAGCCGGCCGTCGACGACGATCCCGGAGCGGACCGTGAGGCCGGTCCGGCGGGCGAGTTCCGTTTCGGGTACGGCTCCGGTGCACAGCAGCAGGGTGTCGGCGGCCAGGACGCTGCCGTCGTCCAGGGTGAGCTTGCCGGAGCAGTACCCGGTGGCCCGCCGGCCGGTGTGGAGTTCCACGCCCAGCTCGGTCAGGCGCCGGCCGAGGAGGGCGCCGGCGGTGGCGTCGACGTGCCGGTGCAGGGGGTGCGGCCCGCGGTGGACGAGGGCCACCTCGTGCCCGGCCCGGCGCAGGGCGGCGGCGGCCTCGACGCCGAGCAGCCCGGCGCCCAGGACGACGGTGCGGCGCGCGTCGGGCGCGGCCCGCAGCACGTGTTCGGCGTCGGCGAGGGTGCGCAGGGCCAGGACCCCTTCGGTGCCGCCGGGCCGGGGCAGGGGCAGGCCCGGGATCCGGGGGATGCGGGGTCGGGAGCCGGTGGCGAGGACCAGGGTGTCGTAGCGGTGGACCGAGCCGTCGTCGGCGTACGCGAGGCGCCGGCGGCGGTCGATGCGGGTCACGGTGACCCCGGTGCGCAGCCGTACGCCCTCGGGCAGTTCGGGCAGGGCGAGGGCGGCGCCGGGCAGGGTGCCGTCGAGGACGGAGCCCAGCAGCACCCGGTGGTAGGGGGCCCGCGGTTCGGCGCCGAGTACGGTCACCCCGCCGCGGTGGCCGTGGTGGTGCAGCCGTTCCGCGAACCGGTGGGCGGCGCTGCCGCCGCCGACGACCAGCACCTCGCCCGCGTTCACAGCCCGGCTCCGGCGTTGTCGCGGGCGGCAGCCGAAGCGCGGGCGGGTCCGACGCGGACCGCGCACACCTTGAACTCGGGCATCCGGCTGCGCGGGTCGAGGGCCGCCGAGGTGATCAGGTTGGCGCGCCCGGCCCCGGCGAAGTGGAAGGGCAGGAACACCGTGTCGGTGCGCAGCGAGGGGACGAGCCGGACCCGGGCGGTGGTGCTGCCGCGGGCCGACGTGACCTCGGCGGCGGCGCCCTCGTCCAGCCCCAGCCGGGCGGCGGTGTCGGGGTGGATCTCGACGAAGGCCTCGGGGGCGGCGGCCGAGAGTTCGGGGATCCGGCGGGTCTGGGCGCCCGACTGGTACTGGGCGAGGACCCGGCCGGTGGTGGCGTACAGCGGGTAGTCGGGGTCGGGGGTTTCGGCGGCGTCGCGGTGCTCGACCTCGGCGAACCGGGCGAGGCCGTCGGGGTGGGCGAAGGAGTCGAGGAAGAGGCGCGGTGTCCCGGGGTGCGGGGCGGCGCCGTCGGGGGTGGCGGGGCAGGGCCAGTGCAGGGCTTCGCCGGCGTCGAGGCGTTCGTAGCTGATGCCGGAGTAGTCGGCGCGGCCGCCGCGGGAGGCGCGGCGCAACTCGTCGAAGACCTCGCGCGGTGCGGTGGGGAAGCGGGCGGGGTCCTGGCCGAGGCGGACGGCGAGGCCGCGGAGCACGTCGAGGTCGCTGCGGGCCTCGCCGGGCGGGGTGAGGAGCCGGCGGCGGCGCAGGACGCGCCCTTCGAGGCTGGTCATGGTGCCCTCCTCCTCGGCCCACTGGGTGACGGGGAGGACGACGTCGGCCATCTCGGCGGTCTCGGAGGGGACGAAGTCGGCGACGACGAGCAGGTCGAGCGAGGCCAGCCGGTCGGCGATGCGGGCGGCGCGGGGCGCGGAGACCACCGGGTTGGAGCCGAAGACGAGCAGGGCGCGCGGCCCGCCGCCGGTGCCGAGGGAGTCGAGGAGTTCGTACGCGCTGCGGCCGGGGCCGGGCAGGCTGTCGGGGTCGACGCCCCATACGGCGGCGACGTGGGCGCGGGCGCCGGGGTCGGTGAGCATCCGGTAGCCGGGCAGCTGGTCGGCCTTCTGGCCGTGTTCGCGGCCGCCCTGGCCGTTGCCCTGGCCGGTGAGGCAGCCGTAGCCGCTGCCCTCGCGGCCGGGCAGGCCGAGGGTGAGGGCGAGGTTGATGAACGCGGCGACGGTGTCGGTGCCCTTGCTGTGCTGTTCGGCGCCGCGCCCGGTCAGGACGTACGCCCGCTCGGCGCCGGCCAGGAGGGCGACCGCCTCGCGCATCTCGGCGACGGGGACGCCGGTGACGCGTTCGACCCGCTCGGGCCACCAGGCGGCGGCCCGCCGCCATGCGGCTTCGAAGCCGGTGGTGCGCTTGTCGAGGTACTCCCGGTCGGTGTGGCCCTCGGTGACGGCGAGGTGGAGCAGGCCGAGGGCGAGGGCGAGGTCGGTGCCGGGGGTGGGCTGGAGGTGCAGGGCGGCGGCCTCGGCGGTGGGGGTGCGGCGCGGGTCGATGACGATGAGCCGCGCGTGGTTGAGGTGGCGCATCAGCGGCGGCATCGTCTCGGCCGGGTTGGCGCCGGCGAGAAGGACGACGTCGGCGGAGGCGAGGTCGGTGACGGGGAAGGGCAGGCCGCGGTCGAGGCCGAAGGCGGCCGAACCGGCGGCGGCCGCCGAGGACATGCAGAACCGGCCGTTGTAGTCGATCTGGCTGGTGCCGAGGGCGACGCGGGCGAACTTGCCGAGCTGGTAGGCCTTTTCGTTGGTGAGGCCGCCTCCGCCGAACACGCCGACCGCGTCGGGGCCGTGCTCGTCGCGGATGGCCTTCAGCCGGTCGGCGATGAGGTCGAGGGCGGTGTCCCAGTCGGCGGGGGCGAGTCGGCCGTCGGCGCCGCGGACGAGGGGGCGGGTGATGCGGCCGGGGGTGTCGAGGAGGGCGGGGGCGGTCCAGCCCTTCTGGCAGAGGCCGCCCTGGTTGACGGGGAAGGCGGGGTCGGGGCGGACGGTCGTGCGGCCGGTGTCGTGGGTGAGCCGGGTGCCGCACTGGAGGGCGCAGTAGGGGCAGTGGGTGGCGATCTCGGAGGGGCGGGTCGCCGTCTCGGACGAGGGGGTCGCGGTCTCGGCCGGCCGGGTGGCGGTCGTGGCGGTCTCAGACACGGGTGGCCTCCGCTCGGGCCGGCTCGGCTGCGGTGGCCGTGGCGGCCGCGGTGGTCGCAGCGGCCGGGGCCGCCGGGGTGCCGGGGGTGCCGGTGCGGCGCAGGTAGACCGCCCAGACGACCAGGACGCAGACCACGTAGAAGCCGAGGAAGGCGAGGAAGGCCGGTTCGCCGGAGGGGTCGGGCCCGCTGTAGGCGCTGCGGAAGACCAGGTTGACGCCGACTCCGCCGAGGGCGCCGACCGCGCCGGCGATGCCGATGACCGCGCCGGAGAGCCGGCGGGCGCGGGCGAAGGCGGCCTCCGCGTCGTGCCCGGAGGTGACCTCGTCCTGGGCCTGCCGGGCGAAGACGGCCGGGATGAGCTTGTAGGTGGAGCCGTTGCCGATGCCGGTCAGGACGAACAGGGCGGTGAAGCCGGCGACGAACAGCCCGTACGAGCCGCTCGCGGAGGCGAGCAGGAGGGCGCCGGTGCCGGCGGCCATCGCCAGGAAGGTGGCCAGGGTGACGCGGGCGCCGCCCCACCGGTCGGACAGCAGTCCGCCGACGGGCCGGAAGAGGGAGCCGAGCAGCGGGCCGAGGAAGGTGTAGGAGGCGGACTGGAGGGGGGTGGCGCCGAACTGGCTCTGCAGGACGAGGCCGAAGGCGAAGCCGTAGCCGATGAAGGAGCCGAAGGTGCCGACGTAGAGGAGGGATATCCACCAGGTGTGCGGGTTGCGGGCGGCCTCGCGCTGGGCGCCGGGGGCGCTGCGTACGGCCGTGAAGTTGTCCATCTTCCAGGCGGCGAGGACCGAGGCCAGCACGATCAGCGGGATGTAGACGGCGATGACATACGCGGGGTGGGTGCTGCCGGCGGTGGCGATGACGAGGAGGCCGATGAGCTGGATGGCGGCGACGCCGAGGTTGCCGCCGCCCGCGTTGATGCCGAGGGCCCAGCCCTGGTGGCGTTGGGGGAAGAGGGCGGTGATGTTGGTCATCGAGGAGGCGAAGTTGCCTCCGCCGACTCCGCCGACGGCCCCGATCAGCAGGAACACCCACAGCGGGGTGCCGGGCCGCTGGATGAACCAGAGGGCTGCCAGGGCGGGGACGATCAGGATCCCGGAGGCGAAGACGGTCCAGTTGCGGCCGCCGAAGCGGGTCACCGCGTGGCTGTAGGGCAGCCGCAGGGCGGCGCCGACGAGGGTGGGGACGACGACCAGGAGGAACTTCTCGGCGGGGGTGAAGCCCAGGCCGATCGCGGGCGACATGAAGAGCACGAGGACGGACCACATGCTCCACACGGAGAAGCCGATGTGCTCGGAGAGGACCGAGAGGACCAGGTTGCGGCGTGCGATCCGCTTTCCGGTCCGCTGCCAGAACTCCTCGTTCTCGGGGTCCCAGTCCTCGATCCAGCGTCCGGTTGCGGGACGTGCGGGCGCGGGCGACGTCATGGCTCCTCGGCTTTCTGTTCGGTGGCTGACACTGTGAACTATACAGTTCAGTTCAGTTCGAACTCAAGCGTCAGCGCAGCCTCAACTGCCGACTCGGTTAGACCGCTTCAGCGCCCGGTCCACCAGCGCGCCCGCGCCCCCCGTGTACGCCGCCGGATCGCACAGCGCCGCCAACTCCTCACCGCTCCAGCGGCCTTGGAGCGCCGGCTCCCCGGCGAGCAGCTCGTGCAGCGGCCGGCCGCTCTCCTCCGCCGCCGCGGAGACCCGGGTCAGCAGCTGCTTCGCCGCCGCCTTCCCCAGCTCCGGCGCCAGCACCGCCGCGATCCGCTCGGACACCACCTGGCTGCCCGTCAGCATCAGGTTGGCGTGCATCCGTACGGGCCGGGCCGACAGCCCCTCGGCGAGCTCGACCGCGGTGTGCGCCGCGCCGCCGACCAGCCGCAGCGCCTCGCGCAGCAGCTGCCACTCCGCGTGCCAGACGCCGGCGGAGCGCTCGTCCTCCGAGACCAGGCACTGCACCAGCCCCGTCGCCAGCACCGGCACCTGGAGGGCGGCGCTGCGCAGCAGCGTGCTCAGCACCGGGTTGCGCTTGTGCGGCATCGCCGAGGAGCTGCCGCGGCCGGCCACGGCCGGCTCGGCGACCTCGCCGACCTCCGTACGGGACAGGTTCTGCACGTCGATCGCGATCTTCCCGAGGGCTCCGGCGGTGAAGGCGAGCGCGGCCGCGAGGTCGGCGACCGGGGTCCGCAGCACGTGCCAGGGCAGGGCCGGGCGGGCCAGCCCCGTCTCGGCGGCGTACGCCTCGACCAGCCGGTCCAGGTACGCGCCCGGGTCCTGCTCCCGCTCCCCCGCGCCGTCGATCCGGGCGTACTCCAGGTACCCGGCGAGGGTTCCGGCGGCCCCGCCGAGGGACACCGGCAGTCCGCCGTCGGCGATCCGGGCCAGGCGCTCGTCCGCGTCCAGGACCAGCTGCCGCCAGCCCGCCGCCTTCAGGCCGAAGGTGGTGGGCACGGCCTGCAGGGCGAGGGTGCGGCCGGCCATCGCCGTGTTCCGGTGCTCGGCGGCCAGCCGGGCCAGGGCGGCGGCGGTGCGGCCCAGGTCGGCGCGGATCAGGCGCAGGGTCCGGGCGGCCACCAGCATGGCGCCGGTGTCGAGGATGTCCTGGCTGGTGGAGCCGCGGTGCACGTACTCGGCGGCCCGCGCGTCCTCGGCGGCGACCACCCGGGTCAGCGCCTGCACCAGCCCGACCACCGGGTTCGCGGTCTCGCGGGCGGCCAGGGCGAGTTCCCGCAGGTCGAGGCGGTCCGCCCGGGCGGACCGGGTGATGGTGTCGGCGGCCGCCTCCGGGAGGGTGCCGAGCCCGGCCTGGGCGCGGGCCAGGGCGGCCTCGGCGTCCAGCATGGCCTGGAGCCAGGCGAGGTCGGAGACGGCTTCCTCGGCGGGGGTTCCGGCGCGCACCGGCGACAGCAGCCCCGCGTCGGTGAGCGCGCCCTGCGCCCCGCCGGGAGCGGCGGCGGTGCTCATACGAGGACGCCGGTCAGGTCGGTCTCGGCGGGCAGGGAGACCCCGGCCGGGACGACGGAGACGGGCGGCAGGGCGAGGACGGAGCGGGCGATGGAGTCGGAGTCGCCGAGTGTGACCGAGTCGACGCCCGGGCGGATGCCGGCCGCGGTGACCCAGTGCACGGACTCGGTGGGCACCCCGTACGCGAACCGGCGCGGGTGGGCGCGGCCGCGGGCGTCGAGGAGCCGGTACGGGCGCTCGGTGACGGCGAGGCCGCCGGACTCGTAGCCGGTGCCGTCGGGGCCGGAGATCCGGTACGTGGTGCACTGCTCGGTGTCGAGGAGGTGGCGCAGCAGCGGGTCGTCGGTGCGGCGCAGGTCGGGCTCGGGCAGCCGGGCCTCGATGAGCACGGTGGAGCGGACCGCGGGGCCGGGGACGCTGCGGGACCGGGCGATGAACGCGGCGTCGTCGCCGGCGGCCGTGTCGACGCGGATCTCGGTCCCGGGACCGGTCAGGACGAGCACCCCGGCGTCGATCAGGGCGATCATCTCCTCGATCCGGGAGGCCGGCGGGCCGATGGAGAGGAAGGCGTTGAGCGGGGTGTACCAGCCCTCCAGGTCGTCGCGGTGCGAGTCGCCGGTCAGGCCGCCGTGGTCGACGGCGAGGCGGATCTCGTTGCGCAGGTCGCGCAGGACGTCCAGGGCCGCCTTGAGGGGGCCGCTGAGGTTGCCGGCCCGGGCCTCGCGGACGTCGGCGGCCAGGTAGTCGACCAGCCAGGCCCGGAAGTCCTCGCGGCTGGTGAACTCGCGGTCGCCGTACGGGCGGGAGAGCTTCTCCCAGTTCCAGCGCCCGTCCGCGCCGATGCCGTACACGTCCAGGAGCGAGGACCGGTCCTCCTCGTCCGCCAGCGACAGGAAGCGGGCGGTGAACCCCTCGCGCTCGTCGCCGCGGCCGCGGGCCGCGAGCAGGGCCCCGTAGTAGACGCTCTCCGTCTCGCGGGAGATCAGCGGCCACAGGTCGGCGGTGAAGTCGATGCCCTCGCCGTCCTCGGAGCGGCGGCGCAGCTCCTCGATCCGGGCGGGGGTGAGCAGGCGCGGCAGGTAGCGGCCGTAGGCGCCCTTCTCGTTCTCGCCGCGGGCGTGGTACGGGATGCCCCGGCGCGAACTGGCGTACAGCACCGGCTCGTTGCCGGAGGCGCGGTAGGTGAGGCGGCCGTCGTCGCCGCGGACGAACTCCCCGCCGCGACCGGCGGTGAAGAGGGCCATGTGGTCGAAGAAGTTCAGGCCGAGGCCGCGCAGCAGGACGTTCTGGCCGGGCTTGACGGTGTTCAGGTCGAGGTCGGCCGGGTTGGCGGGGGTGATGTAGGTGAGGTGGTGGATGCGGGCGAGGCTCGCGGTCTTGGCCTCGCGGGGGGTGAGCCGGGCCGGTACGTGGCCCTGGGCCATGACGATGGCGTCGAGGTCGTTGAGCCGGGTGCCGTTCTCCAGGCGGACGCCCTGGAGGCTGCCCGGGGTGCCGTGGGTGTCGGCCATGGCCACGGCCCGGGAGCGGTGGACCTCGACGGTGACGTGGGCGGGGGCGAGGGAGACGACCCGCTCGAAGGTGGCGCGCAGGTAGCTGCCGTAGAAGGCGCGGGAGGGGTACGTGTTCGGGCCGAGGCGGCGGGCCTCGGCGACCGTGGCCGCGTCGCCCTCGTTCTCGTTCTTGCTGTCTCCCTCGCCGGACGCGGCGAGGCCTTGCGCCCACTCGTACAGGCTCGGGCCGGGCTCGATCGGGCCTTCGGTCTGCACGCTGTCGTCGGTGTAGACGGTGATCTGGGAGGCGACCGTGTTCATCAGCAGGTGCTGGGACTGGTCGGGCCGCCAGACCTGGCCGGCGCCGGGCGCCGAGGGGTCGACCACGTGGACGGTGACCGCTCCGTGCGAGGGGTTGCTGCGCTCGTTGGCGCACAGGCGCTCCAGGACGGAGAGACCGCGGGGGCCGGCTCCGATGATCGCCACCTGGACGTTGTCGCGGTACGTGGTCATCACTGCTCTCCGTTCGGGGCGGTCTGGGCGTTCGGGGCGGTCTGGGCGGTCTGGGCGGTCCGGGCGGCCGAGGCGGCCAGGGCATCCGGGGCGGGGACGCGGAAGCCGTGCATCCAGGCGACGTAGTCGTGGAGTTCGTCGCGGGAGAAGGAGCGCAGGACGGCGTTGCGGTCGGTGGCGGCCGCGCCGGAGGTGTGCCAGAGCTTGATGCTCTCCCGGGCCAGGAGCTGGATCCGGCCGGTGCGCTCCTGCCGCTCGGCGTTGAACTTCTCGAAGCGCTGTGGGAACTCGTCGGCGTCGCAGTCGAGGAGGTCGCCGAGGGTGACCGCGTCCTCCAGGCCCTGGCAGGCGCCCTGGGCCACGTAGTGGAGCATCGGGTGGGCGGCGTCGCCGAGGAGGGCGACCCGGCCGTCGACCCAGTTCGAGACCGGGTCGCGGTCGACGAGGACCCAGGACTTCCAGCCCTCGCCGAGGGCGAGCAGGCGCTGCGCGTCCTCGCCGAGCGCGGCGAACTCGCGCCGGATGTCGCCCGGGGTGGCGGGGACGCCGGCCACGGCCTCGGTGGCCTTGTTGTCGCTGCTGGCGGCGAGGTTGAGGTACTTGCCGCCGGCGATCGGGTAGTGCACGAAGTGGCAGCCGGGGCCGGTCCACCAGGTGACGGAGGTCAGGTGGCGCAGCTCCTCGGGGACCTGCTCCATCGGGATGATCGCCCGGTAGACGGTGATCCCGGAGTTGCGGGGGGCGCCGTCGCCGACGAGCTGGCCGCGGATCGCGGAGTGGATGCCGTCGGCGCCGATCAGGGCGTCGCCGGTGATGCGCTCGCCGTCCTCCAGGACGACGGTGGCGCTGGTGGCGTCCTGCTCGTAGCCGACCGCGGTGACGGCGCTGCGCAGCCGTATGGACTCGTCGGCCCGGCAGGCCTCCAGCAGCTTGGTGTGCAGTTCGGCGCGGTGGACGACCGCGTACGGGTTGCCGAACCGCTCCCGGTAGTGCTCGGTGAGGTCGAGGCCGGCCACGTGCTCGCCGGTGACGCCGTCCATGAAGGTGAGCGCGTCCATCTGCACGGCGGTGGAGCGGACGGCCTCGCCGAGGCCGAGCCGGTCGAGGGCGTGCAGTCCGTTGGGGGCGAGCTGGATGCCCGCGCCGATCTCGGCGAACTGGGGGGCGCGTTCCAGGACGAGGACCTCGTGGCCCTGCCGGGCGACCGAGAGGGCCGTGGCCAGGCCGCCGATTCCGCCGCCGACGATGATGAGCTTGGACATCAGATCTTCTCCTCGGTGAGCTGCGAGCCGGTGCCGGCGGCGATGAGACGGGCGAGTTCGAGACGCTTGATCTTGGTGGTGGCCGTCTGCGGCAGGTCGGACTGCCGCCACTGGACGGGGTCGGACATCGGGGGCAGGCCGGCGGTGGCGGCCTGCCAGGCGGCGGGGTCGAGCGGCTTGTCGTCCCGGGTGCAGACCACGGGGACGGCCCGGCCGTTCTCGTCGGGGATGATGATGACCTCGGCGAGGTCCTCCAGCCTGGTGAAGAGGGTGTCCTCGGCGGCGAGGGTGGAGCCGAAGCCCTCGATCAGGTCGACCTCGCGGTCCAGCAGGTGCACACAGCCCCACTTGGTGCGGTAGCCGACGTCGCCCATGCGCCACCAGCCGTCGTTGACCTGCTTGTCGTAACGTTCCTGCTCGCCGAGGTAGGTGACGATCCGGCCGTCGCTCCTGACCTCGATGAAGCCGGGGTTGGACTCCGAGACCGGCAGCCCGTTGCGGCTGACGACGCGGACGTCGGTCATGCCGGGGAAGGGCATCCCCACGCAGCGGCCGTCGGCGTCGAGCCCGCGGCGCTTGGAGAAGGACCGGGCCACGGCCGGGCCGATCTCGCTCTGCCCGTACAGCTGGCCGAAGATCGGGGCGGTGCGCTCGGTGGCGGCCAGCAGCCGCTGCACGGTGCGCGGGTGGATCGCGTCGAAGGTGCTGGAGAACAGCTTGACGTTGGCCAGGGGTTTGCGCGGGTCGTCCGCGAGCTCCTCCCACTCCATGAAGGAGTTGGGGTGGGCCTCCAGGATGCCGGGGCGCAGCTGTGCGAAGAGGTCGGCGGCCTTCTTCGGGTCGGAGTCGGCGAGGACGACGATCGGGTAGCCGCGGAAGAGGGAGATGGCCAGGGCGGTGATCAGGCGGGAGTGCACGAAGGAGACGTGCATCGCGATGGTCTCGCGGCCCGGGAGGAGCGGCCTGGTGATCGCGGCCTGGGGGCGGTAGCGCGCTTCGAGGGTGGCTCCGGTGTGGACGGCGAGCTTGGGGGTGCCGGTCGTGCCGGAGGTGTGGGTGATCAGGGTCGGGTGCTCGGGCGGCATCGTCACCGCCGGCACCCGGGGCGAGCCGGCCAGCGAGGCGAGCTCGGTGGCCTCCTTGTAGCTGCCGGAGGTGAGCAGGACCTGCTCGGCCTCCTCGAAGACCGAGGCGGGCAGCTCCGTCTCCAGCTTGTTCTGGTCGGTGAGCAGGTACGGCTGCTCGGTGCGGCGCACCAGCTCGGCCACGGTCTCGCCGTCGAGCTTCGGCGACAGCAGCACCGGTACCGCGCCGATGCGGACCGCGGCGCAGGCCAGCAGGGTGATGTCGAAGCCGTCGGACTTGTAGATCACCACGCGGCGGCCGGGGCGGACCTGCGCGGCCCAGAGCCGGGAGGCGAGGTCGTCGATCAGGTCGGCCACCTCGGCCACGGTCGCCCGGCGGCCGAGCGCCGGGGCGACGTCCAGGTCGTGGTCGAGGATCACGACGTTCGTCGGGTGCTTCTTTGCGGCCCGCTCGAAGAGGGTCCCGAGCCGTATGCCCTTGTTCCCGATGCGCTGCAGAATCATCGCCTTTGCCCTTCTCAAGTCACGTACGGATGGCGTCGGTTGCCGGTGCTCGCTGTTCGTTGCTCGCTGTTCGGAGGGAGTTGCAGGGGGGAGGGGAGAGAGGGGCGGTCAGGCGTCGCCGCGCGCGCCCTCTTCCTTCTCGATGACGGCCTTGATGCGGCCGAGGGTCTCGGCCAGGTCGCCGGCGACCTTGTCGCCCCACTCGGCGAAGAACTGCTGCTTCTGCTCGCCGTCCATCCCGGCGGTGATGCCGCGGATGCCCTCGGTGGCGGTGCCCATCCGGAAGTGGTGGGCCAGGAGGCTGCCCTCGCCGTCGGCCTCGATCGTGAAGCCCCAGACGCTGTCCTGCTTCTCGCCCTTGCTGTTGTGCATGGCCCACTGGAAGGTCCGGCCGGCCTCGGCCGCGACGACCTCGGCGTGCGTCGTCCACGTGCCGCGCACCACCGGCGCCCAGGCGACGACCTCCTCGCTGCGCTCGTTCTCGCCGCGGAAGACCGAGCCGACCGCGCCGGGCTCGCCGGTGGTCCACTCCCCGCCGAGGCACTCGGGGCTCCACTCGCCGCTGCGGGCGAGGTCGCTCACGACCGCGTACACCTCGGCCGGGGCGGCCGAGACGTGGATCTGGGCCCGGGACCGGAAGAGGGGGGTCTGGGTGCCGCTCATAGCGGGTGTCCTCCTGAGTGATGCAACGTCGGGTGTCTTCAACTTCCGCTTCTGCCGCCCCGCTTGGGCTGCTCAGCTAGATGAACCATACAGTTCAGTTCAATTGAACGCAACGGTTCAGTTCAGTTGGGATCTAGACTGGTTCCGAGCCGAGGAAGTCGAGGAAGTTGGGGACGAACGACATGACCGCACGGACCAGCACCGCAGAAACCCCCACGACCCCCACTGCCCCCGCGGCCCCCGCAGGCCCGTCCGGGGCGCGCGCCGCGCGCAAACGGCAGGCCATCCTGGCCGCAGCCCGGACGGTCTTCCTGCGCGAGGGGTTCGGCGCCGGAGTCGACCAGCTCGCCGCCGAGGCGGGCGTCTCCAAGGTCACCGTCTACAACCACTTCGGCAGCAAGGAGAACCTGTTCAACGCCGTCATCGGGCAGACCCTCGACGAGGCCCTGGACGTCGCCCAGTCGGTCATCCAGGCCAAGCTCGCCGAATCCGACGACGTCCGCGCCGACCTCCTCGAAGCCTGCCGGATCTGGGTCGCCGGCCTCACCACGCCCGACGTACTGGCCCTGCGCAACGTGATCGCGGGCGAGCGGCACCGCTTCCCCGAACTCGGCCGGACCTGGCAGGAGGAGGGCCCCGGCCGCCAGCACGCCGCCCTGGCCTCCGCCCTGGGCCGGCTGGACCAGCGCGGGCTGCTGCGCATCCCGGACATGGAACTGGCCGTGCTCCAGCTGTCGGGGCTGGTGCTGTCCCCGCATCTGGTCTACGGGGTGTACGGCACGGCCCTGGACGAAGACCTCGCCGAACGCCTGCTCCAGGGCGGGGTGGACATGTTCCTCAACCAGTACGGCGTGGACCTGTAGAGGGACAAGGCCGATGTGCCGGTCCGTGGCCGTAGCCGATCAGCGGCCCGGTGACCGGTCTGCGCCATCACCCTTTGGGCAAAGGGCTGTTGTGAGGGCCTTGAAGTGTCGACGCGGACGAACCCGCAAGGCCCTCGCTTCATGTGTCCGAAGTCCTCGGACGCGTTCGCCTAGGGATTGTCCTCCTGGACGCGGCCATCCGCCCGATTTCGGCGGTCGAGCTGAAGGGGAACGCCACCGGACAGCATCGGTCCCGGAATGCCCGCGTCGGGCTCCGGCCCGGGGACACCGGATATTCCGTCGACGAGGGAGATGAGTGCTGTGAGGGAGTTGAGGATCCGTTCCGGCTGGTACAGGACGGCGCTCTCCAGGTTCATCAATGCGGACTCCAACTCGCCGTCGCCCACCCTGCTCGCATTCTCGATCAGGCGTCTGAGGTGGCGCTCGATGCGCTCGGTGTCCTGTAGGGGTTCCAGCTTGGCTTCGTTCGCTCTGATCGACGTGACGATGCTCAACAGTTGGTGGATGCCGTCGCCCTGTCCTCGGCGGATCAGTCCATCCCGCCACGTCACGTAGTGGATCAGCCACATCGACATGGTGGCCAGCCAGGCGGCCGCCTGCCGGCGAGCCGCCAGCATCGGCTCTGTCAGGCTGTGAAAGCCGCCGGTCGTGGCCTCGTGGATCGCCGCTGATGCGAGAGCGGCGCCGCCCACGGTGAGGGAGTTGCTCAGGTCCTGGTCGAACCCGAAGTGGAGCACGAAAGTCGACGCCACACCGGCCGTCGCCGTGCGGGCGAGGGCGATCACCCGCCGATGCGTGTCAACAGCCTGCGCCCGGGTCTGCCCTCGGTGCACTTGGACCGACATCCGGTCACGGATCTCGTTCAGTGCCTCGTCCGGCAGGGCATGGCTCAGCAGCAGGGCGGAGGTCTTGGCCACTACCCGCTGGGCGAAGACGTGGGCCCGGTCCTCGCCGTTCGGAAACCTGGCGTAGTCGAGTGCTTCGGCACCGCCGTCCGTTTCGGCGGCCGCCTTGGCCCACCGATAGAGCCGGTCCCAGTACGTCTGGGCGCTCCGGCCGTTGTGGAGCGGATAGCGCACACCGCAGGTGATCGTCTCCCGGAACCAGCGCCCCAGCCTGTTGAGAATGCCTGTCTGTATCTCCAGGGGCACGAACAGGGCGTCGAGGATCTCGCACAGGCGCAGCGCGGCCTCGTGGGCTTCCGGCGGCGTGGGGTAGTCGACATCGTCCCCGACCATCAGGGCATTGACGACCGCTTGGTAGCGTAAGTACCGGTACCAGCGGCGTTGGTTGTAGATCCGCCAACCGAAACGGGCCGCGCGTGCGGCGCCCGAACCTGCCCGGGCGACATCACTGAAGTCAGTCACGCGAGGATGCTAGGACACCCTCGCCGCCGGCATCCGGCAAAGCGGGACCCCGACGCCGAGATGAAACGATCTCGGGTCCAGTCGCTCGTTCGTCCGCGTCCGTACCGACCCCCGGCCTCGTGCGGTCGGGGGTCGGTGCGCCGGGGGCGGTCAGGCGGTCAGGGACGGCCACATGGTCAGGGGGCGGTCCTCGACCGTGATCTGGTCCTCGTGGCCTCTGCCGTCGCGGATCACGATGATCCGGTACTTGTCCTGGTGGAACACCCAGAACAGGCTCATGCCGTTGATCAGCTGCATGTCCGGTACGGCGAGGAATTCGTCGACACGCGTGATCCCGGTCAGCGACCGCCACAGGTCGAGCCCGCGGTCGCCGCGCTCGATGACGTCCTGGTGTGCGGTGCCGTCGGCGATCGAGATGAGCCGGTAGACCTGGCTGCCCATCAGGGTGTGGAACACCCAGTAGTAGCTCTTGCCGGCCTGCCGCTGCATGTCGGGGACCGGCAGGAAGGCGTCGACCTGCTGCATGCCGCTGAACGACCCCCACGCGGAGAGGGCGCGGTCGGGGCGGTCGACCCGGCCGGCCTGTTCGGGCGGGAGTCCGGTCTCGGCTCCGTCGGCGATCGAGATGAGCCGGTAGACCTGCCGGCCCTCCACGGTGTGGAACAGCCAGAACCGGCTGCGGCCGTTGATCCGCTGCTCGTCCGGAACGGGCAGGATCGCGTCGACCTTCGTCACCCCGGCGTAGCACGGCCATGTGCTCAGCGGCCGGTCGGGGCGTTCCCGGACGTCCGTGTGCTCGTCCCCGTCGGCGATGGAGAGGGTCCGGCAGACGGAGCCGCCGTCGCTGCCCGTCCCGTACGCCCAGTACCAGCTCTTGCGGTTGTCCCGCTGCATGCCGGGGACGGGCAGGAAGGCGTCGGTCGGCCGGATGGCGGTGGGCGGCTTGTCGGTGAGGCGGCCGTCACCGAGCAGCCTCAGCAGCCTCAGCGAGGGTACGAAGGCGTAGACGGAGCCCTCGGTGACGACGAACTGGGTCAGGGCCAGCTGAGTGGTCTTGCCGGGGGTCTCGTAGTTGAGCTTTCCGGCGGCGCCGACCATTCCGTCGGGGCCGGGCCTGTTGTTCCGGTTGGGCGGGAAGTCCGGGCTGTCGATCCACGCCCTCTGGATGAACTCGAACTGCTGCACGAGGTCCGACTGGTAGCAGACGAAGAGCAGACCGCGTTTCTCGTCGGGCCCGCCCGGCCCCTCCGAGGCGGGGTCGAAGGGCGCGCCGTACGGGGCGCCGCGGCGGATGATCCGGCGGCGGTCCATCACCGGATTCTCGTCGAAGGGCGGATCGCCGGGCTTCTCCTGCAGGCCGTCGCGGGGGTTGGTCTTCCGCAGGTGCGAGAAGAGCGGGGTGATGAAGCCCTCGGGGTCGCTGCGGTAGCCGAAGTCGTTGTCGTCGCCGGCCAGTGCGTTGGAGGGCCTGTCGGCGTTCGGGCACGTGGCGACGGGTGTGCCGGACCGCCACCGGCCGACGAGGCGGGCGGCCAGCCACTCCGCGGTGGCCTCGGGCGGCACCACCTTGGCCTCCTTGAGCACCTTCAGCTGCCCGGCGACCTGGGACCAGAAGCCCGGGACGTCCTGGTCGAGCCGGCGCACCACCTGGAAGCTTCCGTTGTCCGCCCAGTCGGGCGTGTCGTGCGGCACGCCGCCGACCCGGTCGAGGCCGACGACGAACTCGCCGGGCGGGATCAGCCGGGTGCCGTGATGGCCCTTGACGTACTCGGCCTTGACCGGGTCCGGCTCGTCGAAACCGATCACGCCGGGCTCGCTGATGCCGTCCTTGAAGCCGAAGTGCTCCTTGCCCCTGCGGCTGCCGGGCAGTGTGGCGGCGTCCTGCTGGAACACGGTGACGATCTTGGCTGCGGCGCACGCCTCCCGCTGCTGCCTGACCGTCGCATGGAGGTCCTGGACGGTGTCCGAGGCGATGGTGAGGACGGCGTGGACGGGCTCGCCCTTGCCGTTGCCGAAGAGCCACCTCTCCGGCGAGCTGTCACCGGTGTCCCCGAGCGCCCGCTTGTCCGAGCCCTGCTTGAAGGCCTCCAGCCCGCTGCCGGGCGCGGCGGAGGGCAGCGGGTCCTTCCCGGCCAGCTCCCGCAGGCCCGCGTACGTGAAGGCGACGTTGATCCAGGTGGCCTTCAGTGCCTTCGGGTCGTCGCCGGCCGCCGCCTTCCTGGCCTGGCTGAAGGCGGCGTTGAACGTCGCCACCTGCCGTGTCGTGGAGATCTGCGGTTCCAGGGCCTTGACCCAGGCACGCGCCCGCGCCGCGTCCTCGAACTTGAGGAACAGCAGGGTCATCTGGTCCTTCTTGAAGCCGGCGATCACATCGCCCTGGATGTCGTCGCTCTCACGCAGCTTGAGTCCGTCCACCATGCTCTCTCCAGAAGGTCGACACCCCCGCGCAATGTTGCACAGAGTAATCGACAGGTTATGCGGTGCCCGGTATGTCCTTCCGTGGTCGGCGCGGCCGCCGGGGCCGTCCGCCACTCGACTGCCGCGTGACTGCGCTGGTAGTGGGCCAAGTTGAGGCATTCGAGCGGTCCGGGGCACCCGCCTGCGTGTCTCCGGATGACAGCCGGGAGGCACGCCGGAAAACTGAAACCCGTCACTGTGCGTGAACGTGTGGCAGTCCTGGTGCAGCCCTGCCCGACATGTCCCCCTCGGCCGGAGCCGCCTGCGCCCTCCTCCCTCCTGCAAGGAGTCCCATGTCCCGCAGCAATCCGCCCCTGACGGCCCGCCGGAGGCTCGCCGCGGCGATCTCCGCCTGCGCCGCCACCGCAATGGCCGCGTCCGTGGCCCTGGCGTCGGCAGGGCCCGTACTCGCCCACACCGGTCACGGGGACAGAGGCCACGGCGACGCCTTCCCGTACGCCCCTGCCTCCCGGGCGGCGACGGCCCCGGTCGCCGTCGACCCGGAGGAGGCGGCGACACTCGGCAGGGAGCACGCAGAGGAACACGCCCGTACCCGGATGGCCGTGGCCGGCGTCGGCGAGTACCCGCAGACCACCCGGACGGAGCGGCTGAAGGCGCTGACCGCCTCCCAGGAGAAGGCCAACGCGTCCTTCGACGCCGCGGATTTCGGCCGGTTCCGGGAGTACTTCCAGTCCCCGGACTTCGCAGCCCACATCGCGTTGCTGCCCACCGGCAAGGTCCTGCTGTTCTCGTTCGAGCGCATCGAGACCAACCCGCAGAAGGAGCCGGCGCCCACCGACACCATCGGCGCGGCGAACGCCGGCCGCGCCTGGATCTGGGACCCCGCCAAGGGCACCGGCCCCACTGCGTTCACCGAGAAGAAGCCGCCGGTCGTCAACATGCCCGACGGCAAGAACGAGCCCCGCCCGGCCCCGTTCTTCTGCGCCGGCCACTCCTACCTGCCCAACGGCATGCTCGGCGTCTTCGGCGGAAACCTCGGCGGCAACGGGGGCACCGGCGCCAAGCTGTCGCTGGTCTTCGACCCCTGGGCGGAGGAGTGGTACCTGAACCAGGACATGTCCGTGGGCCGCTGGTACCCGAGCGTGGTCACCGGCGCGGACGGCCGCCAGGTCATCATGTCCGGCCAGTCGGAGCTCGGCTGGGGCACCCCCACCCCGGTCGTCGAGCGCTTCCCCGCCGCGGCCCACCCGGTGCCCTTCGAGAAGACGGTCAAGCCGGTCGGCTGGGGGGTGGACAAGCTGGCGACCGAGGCCCCGTTCAAGTGGGACTACCCCCACCTGTTCTCGCTGCGCGACGGGAAGATCTACGGTCTCGGCCGATCCGTGGACCAGCAGTGGCGCTTCGACACCGCGGCCGACACCAAGACCGACCTGCCGGACCGCCCGGACGTCAACAAGGCCAAGCCCGGCCCGGACGGCGGGGAGTGGAGGCGCAACTACGGCTCGGCGGTCCCCCTGCCGGCCGGCTTCCGGGGCCCCGACTCGGTCCTGGTCCTCGGCGGCGACCGCGACGACCCGAACACCTACCGTCTGGCCGGCGGCAAGTGGAACACCGAGAAGCCCCGCGCCTTCGGCCGCACCCAGGATGACACCCTGCTCCTGCCGAACGGCAACCTGCTCACGGTCAACGGCGCCTTCGACATCCGCAACTACGGCAACGGGCCGTACAACCCCAACGCCGACCTCAAGTACCGCCAGACCGAACTGCGCGACGAGAACGGCGACTGGAAGCTCGGCCCCGTCCAGCGGCTGCCCCGCGGCTACCACTCCAACGCCGTGGTCCTCCCGGACGGCCGCGTCATGATCACGGGCGATGAGCTCCAGCAGCTCGCCAACGACCCCGACATCACCGACAACAACAACGGCAGCATCGAGATCTACGAGCCCGCCTACCTCCACCAGGGCAGCCGCCCCTCGCTCGGCCTGGTCCTCAACCCCACCGTCGGCTACGACGAGAAGATCACGGTCAGCACCAGCACCCCCAACGACGTCACCCGCGCCGTTCTGCTGGCCCCGACCACCGCGACCCACGCGGTCAACACCAGCCAGCGCCACCTCGAACTGCGCATCAAGAGCCGCGGCGGCAACTTCCTGGAGCTCCAGGCCCCGCCGAGCGCCGCCGCGGCCCCGCCCGGCTACTACATGCTCTTCCTCCTCAACGAGGAGGGCGCACCGAGCAAGGCGGGCTGGGTCCAGCTCAAGCCCGCGCAGGCCGCCGCCGCGGGCGCTGCCGGCGCCGCCGAGGCCGAGGCGTCCGGCGACTGACACCCGCCCCCGCCGGGGCGAACCCCCGGCCGGCCCCCGGGGCGCAAGCCACGGGGCCGGCCGGGGGCTCGCCCCGGCGGCTCCGCCTGCGGTTCCGCCGCCGCGGCCGACGTGTCCGGCCGTCCCCGGAAACGTGGCGCCCGCTCCTCCGCTCCCGGCCCGCTCCTGTTCCGCTCCTGGTCTGCTTCTAGTCCTCGTAGCGGCCGAGGCGGTCGGCGGCGTAGTCGTCGAAGGCGTCCTCGATCTCCTCCGGGGTGCTCATCACGAACGGGCCGCCGCGGTAGACCGGTTCGCCGATCGGCTCGCCGCTGAGGAAGAGGAAGTCGGCCCCGATGGGCCCGCCTTCGATGTGTACGGTGTCGCCCCCGTCCGAGAGGACCGCCAGCTCGCCGTCGGTGACCTCCGCCGCGGCGACGAAGCCGCTGCCGGAGAAGACGTACACGGCCGCGTTGCGGCCCTGCGGCGCGGGCAGTTCGGCGCTCTCGCCCGGGGCGACGGAGGCGTGCACGACGGTCACCGGGACCTGCGTCTCGAACGGGCCGGTCACGCCGAGGGCGGTGCCCGCGATCACCTTGAACCAGGACCCGTCGAGCCGCCGGACCACCGGGATCTGCTCCGCGGTGCGGTGCTGCGTGCGCGGGCGGAGCCCCTTGAGGGAGGCCGGCAGGTTCACCCAGAGCTGCAGGTTGTGCTGGAGGCCGCCGGCCGCGCGGAAGGCGTCGGCCGGCTCCGCGGAGTGCACCACGCCCGCGCCCGCGGTCAGCCACCGCACGCCGCCCGGCGCCACCACGCCGCGGTTGCCGGTGGAGTCGGCGTACGCGAGGTCGCCCTCCAGGACGTAGGCGAGGGACTCGAAGCCGCGGTGCGGGTGGTCGGGGGTGCCCTTGGGCTCGCCCGGGCCGAGGTCCACCGGCCCGGCCTGGTCGAGCAGCAGGAACGGGTCGAGCTGCGGGATCTGCGGCGTGGGGAAGAGCCGGCGGACCGGGAACCCCTCGCCCTCCAGGGTGTGGAGGGGCTGCAGGACGTCGACCACCGAGCGGGGCGCGGCAGCGGTGGTGGCGGCAGCGGTTGCGGCAGCGGTGCCGAGGGCGGAGCCCAGCGTGGTCATGATGCCTTCTCTCGTCGGTCGGGGGTCGCCAATGGAATGAACTATACGGTTCAGTTCAGTTACGCGCCAGAGGTGCGGCCCCGCCCTTAACTGACAGATACCGGCGGCCGCGATTGTCGGTGCCCCGCGTGCGCGGACAGACTCCTGCCCATCGCACCGCCGCACACCCACACCCCGTAATCGCAGGGGCATGCCGCCACTGGCATTCGCTGCGCATGTCACTTTTGCGGAAGGACAGTCCATGCCCGAGCTCAAGATCCTCGCCATCTCCGGCAGCCTGCGCAGCGAGTCGTTCAACAGCGCCCTCGTCCGCGCCGCGCAGAAGCACGCCCCCGGGGACCTGAACATCGAGATCTACGAGGGCCTGCGCGACATCCCGCTGTACGACGAGGACCTGGACGTCGAGCCGGCCCCGGCCGCCGTCGCCGACCTGCGCCGCCGCATCATCGAGGCCGACGGCCTCTTCATCGCCACCCCCGAGTACAACTACGGGATCCCCGGCGTCCTGAAGAACGCCCTGGACTGGGCGAGCCGCCCGGCCTTCGACTCCTCCCTGACCGGCAAGCCGATCGCGATCGCCGGCGCCGCCCCGACCAACTTCGGCACCGTCCGCGCCCAGCTGGCCCTGCGCCAGATGTTCCTGTGGACGGACTCCAAGGTCGTGACCAAGCCCGAGCTGCAGATCTTCCGCGCCCACGAGCGCTTCGACGAGGCCGGCAACCTGACGGACGAGACCGCCGTCGAGATCCTCCAGCAGCTGCTCGACACGCTCGGCACCAAGATCCGCGAGACCCGGGCCCTGGCCAACGGCACCGTCTGACCCACCCCCACGCTCCAACCCATCCCCCCA
Source organism: Streptomyces sp. NPDC090445 (assembly GCF_044769385.1). Classification (NCBI taxonomy): domain Bacteria; kingdom Bacillati; phylum Actinomycetota; class Actinomycetes; order Kitasatosporales; family Streptomycetaceae; genus Streptomyces; species Streptomyces sp. NPDC090445. The sequence continues at coordinate 366,646 of NZ_JBIVXV010000007.1, forward strand.
TCCCCATCCCCATCCCATCCGCAATCTCCATCCCCACACCCCCACACGCACCACCCGTCGACCGGAGTCGCCAGCTCCTGCTCGTCTCCCCCCTCACCGAAGGGCCGCCCGCCCCGTTACCTTTCTCGTGGCCCCGAAACGGGGCGCCTGGCCCCCGGGCCCGGTATGGCTGTCTGCCCCCTGTCGAAGGGATGACCTGGGGGGTG
>NZ_JBIVXV010000008.1:0-264528 GCF_044769385.1 Streptomyces sp. NPDC090445
GAACACCCCGATCCCCAACGCGGAGATCACCTTTACCATCACCACAGCCACCGACCGAACACGACGATGGCGAACCTAAACTTCCCGGTATTGGGGCAAGACCGACGCCCGCGACGCCTACGTGATCGCGGATCAGGCCAGGATGCGCCGCGACCTGCGACCCATCCGCCCCGGCGACGAAGCCGCCGTCGAGCTCAAACTGCTGACCGGACGTCGTGCCGACTTGGTCGAGGACCGGACCCGCGTCGTGAACCGCCTGCGGAGCACCCTGCTGGGCATGTTCCCGGCCCTGGAACGGGCCCTGGAGGTCACCAACACCGGCCCGCTCAAGCTGCTGACCGGTTATCAGACCCCGGCCGCAATCCGTCGGACGGGGGTCACGCGGCTGACGACGTGGCTGGCCAACCGCAAGGTCCGCGGCGCCAGAGCCCTGGCCGAAGCGGCGGTCGAGGCCGCCGGACGCCAGCACACCGCCGTCCCCGGGGAGAAGACCATCGCGAAGCTGGTCCACACCTTGGCCGAGGAGGTGATGGCCCTCAACGAGCAGATCTCCGAGATCGACAAGCTCATCGAGGGACGGTTTCGCGAGCACGAGCTCGCCGACATCATCCTGAGCGTCCCCGGCATCGGCGCGACCCTCGGAGCCGAGTTCCTCGCCGCCGTCGGCGGCGGCCTGAACGAGTTCGACTCCGCGGACGCTCTGGCGGCCTTCGCCGGCGTCGCCCCGGCACCGAGGGATTCGGGCAAGGTCAGCGGCAACCTTCACCGGCCGGCCGCCTACCACCGAAGACTCCAGCGCGTCTTCTACACCTCCGCGCTGGTCAGCGTCCGGTGCGATCCGAACTCGCGGAAGTTCTACGACCGCAAACGCGCCGAAGGCAAGAAGCATGTCCAGGCCGTGCTCGCTCTCGCCCGGCGACGCGTCAACGTCATCTGGGCCCTGATCCGTGACCGACGGTGCTACCAAGTCACACCTCCAGTGACTGCGGCCGCTTGACAACAGCATTAGGAAGCGGGGGCGTCCCGGGGAGAGGCGCCGAAGGCCTTGACGGCCTGGTAGTAGGTCCAGGCGGTGCCGTCGCAGGAGGTCTTCTCGGCGCCCGAGTACGCCGCGCACACCCGCTTCAGGTCCGCGTGGAAGGCGTCGTCGATGCGGGACTTGTTGGCCGGGAAGGCGCCGGCCGCCTTGTGGTTGCGGTAGCCGAAGTCGTGGCGGGCGCACGCCGTCCGGAAGGGGAAGCCGAAGGGGTTGTCGGGCGAGGACGAGCAGTGGTCCGTCGACCAGTCGAAGCCGTACGCCGCCCAGCCGCCCTGGTTCGCGCGCGCCGCGACCCAGGCGTTGTGGCTGGTGGCGCTGGTCTGGGTCCAGCTGCTCAGCACCTGCGGCTTGTCGGCCGGCGCGGCGGACGCGGGCACCGCGAAGACGAGGACGCCGGCCGTGGCCGCAGCCGTGGAGGCGAGGACGGGAGCGAGACGGCGGCGCATGGATTCCTCCAGGACGGGAGTCGGGGGGAACCGCCCCGGGCAACTCCCGCAGCGGCGACGGGATCCCGGTTCGGAGCGGAGCGGGCCATATCGCCGATCCCCACGAGGCCTATAACGGGGCGCGCCGCCAGGGGTGTCGGGCGGGCCGGGTGCGGTAGCCGGACCAGTCCTCAGGTACGACCCGGCATCAGACCTCAGACAGAGCGGATGTTCGTCCTGCGGAGGGACGCGCGCCTCGGGCATCCTGCCGACACTGGGTCACATGAAGCGCCGTCCCCTCGCCATCGCCGCCGCCACCGCGGGAGTCCTCGCCACGGCCGCCTTCGCGCTGCCGCACCTCCCGCCCAACCCCGTGACCGATTCGATCAACGACCAGGTGTTCCAGGAGAAGAGCAGGCGGTACGCGACCGCTGCCGACGCCCACACCCGCAATGCGCACGCACCCGCGCCCGCGCCCGCCGGGCAGGCGCATGCCGCCCCGGCGTCCGGGTCGGCTGCGGCGCTGCCGTCGTGGGTGCCCAAGGACGCCACGGACATACGCATACGCGCGCGCCGCACCGGCGAGGCCCGTCTGATCCGCTTCACGCTGGGGGCGACCCCGCTGAACGGGCCGCAGTGCACCACCGGCGTGCCGAAGCGGCTGCACGGGCGGGTGCTGGACGCGCGGTGGTGGCCGCGCGGCACCCGGGCCGAGGAGCGGCCGGAGTGCCGGGACGTGCACCAGTACCAGGTGGCGGTGCGCGGCAAGCGCGTCTACGCCTGGACCGACGGGACCCTCTCGCCCGGGGCGAAGGCGCCCGCCCCGGCCGCCGTCGGCGCGGCGGCCCGCTAGCGGGTCAGGGCGTCAGAGCGGCCGCGGTGGCGCGGGCGAAGCCTTCCGGGTTGTCGAGCATGATGTTGTGCCCGCAGTCCGGGACGGGGACCACGGCGACGCCGGCGGCCTCCAGGGCCTCGGTCCCGGCGAGGGGGCCGTCGGCCTCGGGCAGCAGGAAGGTGCGCGGGACCTTCAGCTCCAGCAGGAGCTCCCGCATGGTCGGGGTCGTGCCCGCCGCGAGGTGGACGGCGGAGCGGTGCAGGGCGGTGCGGCCGGCCAGCCGCATCGTGGACCACCAGTGGGCGCCAGCCCGGTCGCGCACCTCGGCCCAGCCGCCGGCCAGGAACTCCTCCTCGGTGTAGGAGGCGATGCCGCTGCTGCCGCCGGTCCGGGGGACGACCGGGACGGGGTCCAGGTTGGCGTCGACGAGCACCAGCCGGGAGACCAGGCGGGGGTGCCGGTGGGCCAGCACGATGGCCACGGCTCCGCCCATGCTGTGGGCGATCAGCTCGGCGCCGGCGACACCGGCCGCGTCGAGGGCGGCGGCGAGGGTGTCGGCGTGCGCTTCGAGGGTGTAAGGGAAGTGCTCGGGGCGGTCGCTGTGCCCGTGCCCGAGCAGGTCGACCAGGAGGGAGCGCCGCCCGGCCAGCAGCGGGTGGACGGCGCTCGCCGTGAAGTAGGCGGGCGAGGTCGCCCCGAGCCCGTGCACGTACACCCGGGCGGGCTCGGCGCCGGGCAGTTCGACCCAGCGGATCCGGTCATCTTCCGGTGTGACGGCGGCACTTCGCACCCTGCGCTCCTTGATCTTCGGAAGGGGCGACCTTAACCGGGGCGGGGCGTGCCTCGTCTACCCTCGCAGGGTGAGGACGAAAGTGAAACGGCTCGGTGGGGACGTGCCGCCCCTCGGCGAGCGGCCCGCGGGAGCGGCCGTGGCGGTCTGGTCCCTCGACACCGCCCTCGGGGTGGTCGGCGGGCACAGCGTCGAGGAGGCGCTGTCCGTCCTGGACGCGGGGGAACGGGACCGCAGCGCCCGGTTCGTGCGGCCCGACGACCGCCGCCGGTACCTCGCCTCGCACGTGGGGCTGCGGGTGCTGCTCGGCGGCTATCTGGGGCTGGCCCCGGACAAGGTGGCCCTGGTCCGGGAGGAGTGCCCGTGCTGCGGCGCCCCGCACGGGCGGCCGGCGGTGGCCGGCGGCGGCCTGCACTTCTCGCTCTCGCACAGCGACGACCTGGCCTACCTGGCCTTCGCCGCGGTGCCCGTCGGCGTCGACGTCGAGCGGTACCCGAGCGCCGGGGCGGTGGCCGACATCCTGGGCGCCCTGCACCCGGCGGAGACCGCGGAGCTGGCCGCCGCGCCCGAGGCGGACCGGCGGGGGCTGCTGGCCCGGCTGTGGGCCCGCAAGGAGGCCTGCCTCAAGGGCACGGGCGCCGGGCTGGCCCGCGGGGTGGCCGAGCCGTACGTGGGCAGCGGCCCCGACCCGGCGGAGGTCGCGGGCTGGCACCTGGCGGACCTCCCCGCCCCGGCCGCGTACGCGGCAGCCGTCGCCGTCGCCATCGCCGTCCACAAGCCCACCTGACACCCCCTGCCCCGGCAGCCCACCCGGCCGTACGGGCGGGGGCCACGCCCGGCCGCACGGGCGGGGGCCACGCCCGGCCGCACGGGCGGGGGCCACGCCCGGCCGCACGGGCGGGGGCCACGCCCGGCCGCACGGGCGGGGCCGCGCACAGCCGCACGGGCGGGGCCGCGCACAGCCGCACGATCCGGAGTGCCGCGCACGGCCTGTACCGGCGGGGCCGCGCATGGCCTGTGCGGGCCGAAGGGTCGGCGTCACTGCCGTGGGCGGGCGGCGTGTTCGCGTCCGGCAGGTGGTCGCCACGCCGCGGCGGCGTCAACGGCGCCGTTCCCCACGGCGGCCGTTATCGTGACCGCCATGGACATCCGCCCCGCGCGTACCGTCGCCGAACTCCAGGCCGCGGAGGGCCTCTTCGACGGCCCCGTCCGCCTGGACTGGTCCGAGCGCTTCCTCTCCTCGCCGGAACACCTGATGCTGATCGCGTACGTCGACGACGTGCCCGCCGGCATGGTCACCGGGGTCGAGATGAGCCATCCCGACAAGGGCACCGAGATGTGCCTGTACGAGCTGTCCGTCGACGAAGGCTACCGTCGGCGCGGCATCGGCCGGGCCCTGACCGAGGCGCTCGCCGACGAGGCCAAGGCGCGCGGCTGCTACGGCATGTGGGTGGGCGTCGACACCGGCAACGAGGCCGCCCTGGCCACCTACTCGGCCGCCGGGGGCCGCGACGAGGGCGTCTTCGCCATGCGCGGCTGGCCGCTGTCGGGCTGACTCCCCCGGCGGCGTGTCGTGCCGCCAGTCGGCGCACCCTCCGCGCGCCCGCACCCCGCCTGGCCGAGCATCGGCGCATGACCGCATTCACCGCCCTGCTCCCGGCCGCCGCCCTGCTGGCGGCGGCCACCGTCCTGCCCCCGCACCCCCCGGCCGCGGCCGCCTCCGCCCGCCCGGAAGCCGCCACCGCCGCCTACGTCGTGGCCCTCAAGGACAGCACCCCCCGCGCCCCGGCCGCCCGCGCCCTGGCCGCCGAGGCCGCGGACGCCGGCGACGAGGTCGGGGCCGTGTACGACACCGCGCTCAGCGGTTTCTCGGTGCGCACCACCGCCGCGCGGGCCGCCGCCCTGGCGGCCGATCCCCGGGTGGCCTCGGTGGAGCCGGATGCCGAGTTCCGGATCACCGGGACGCAGAGCCCGGCGCCCTGGACGCTGGACCGGATCGACCAGCCGGACCTGCCGCTGAACGGCTCGTACACGTACCGCGGCACGGGCCGGGGCGTCACGGCGTACGTCGTGGACAGCGGGATCAACACGCTCCACGAGGAGTTCGGCGGCCGGGCCCGCACCGGCTACAACGGGGTCTTCCTGGAGGGCTCGGCCGACTGCAACGGCCACGGCACGCATGTCGCGGGAACGCTGGGCGGGTCGGTGTACGGGGTCGCGAAGGAGGTCTCCCTGGTCGCGGTGAAGGTCGCCGACTGCCGCGGATCGGCGACCCTGTCGTCCATCCTCGGCGGTCTGGAGTGGCTGGTGAAGGACGCCGCGAAGGCCCCGTCGACCCCTGCCGTCGCCAACATGAGCATGGGCGGAACCCGCAGCTACGCCCTCGATGCGGCCGTCGCCCGGGCGGTGTCCGCCGGGATCACCTTCACCGCGGCCGCCGGGAACTCCGCCGCGAACGCCTGCGCCGGCTCCCCCTCGGGTGCCCGCGCCGCCCTGACCGTGGGGGCGACCGACTCCGCCGACCGCTGGGCCTCGTTCTCCGACTACGGCTCGTGCGTGGACCTCTCCGCGCCCGGCGTGTCCGTGGTCTCCGCCTGGAAGGGCTCCACCACCGCGCTCGCCAGCGCCTCCGGCACTTCCATGGCCGCCCCGCTCGTGGCCGGCGCCGCCGCGCTGCTCCTGGCGGAGGGGCTCGCGGGCGGCACGGTGAAGACCCCGGCCGCGGTGTCCGACGCGCTGCTGCGGGACGCCGTGCGCGGCCGGATCACGGGGGCTCCGGCCGCCACTTCCGACCGGCTGCTCCGCGTCCCGGCGGCCGGGTGAGCCGACGCGGACAACACGGCAGCACCGCAGCACCACAACACGGCAGCACGGCAGCACGGCAGCACGGCACCGAATCTGATGAGACATCAATTTCTGTGTGTTTCGGGCGAAAGCAAGTCATTGACTTCTCATGACCGCGACGCGTCAATGTCGGCCACCGCACCGGCTCGGCCTCCTCCCCACAGCGGGTGGGGGGAGGGGTTCGTCTGACGAAGGAGTCGCGACCCAGTGAGTACAACGTTCCGACGAAGAGTGCTGGCCGGGGTGGGCGCGCTGTCCCTGGCGCTGACGGGCGGCGTGGTGGGCCTGACCGGCACGGCGCAGGCGGCGACCACGACCACCCCCGTCTTCGAGAACTGCGACGCCCCGGCGCCGCAGCCGGACGGCTCGGGCACCCAGAACTACACGGTCACCCTGCCCGACACCGCCAAGGCGGGCGATGTCGTACCGATCACCATCGACCCGGGTGCGAGCCCGCTGATCCCGGGCTTCTCCGTGACGACGGTGAACACCACCAAGATCACTCTGAAGGTCGGGGCGACCACGCAGGTGGTCACCAGTCCGCCCGAGACCGTCAGCGTCGTGGCCGGCACCCCGCTCGACCCGAAGCCGTTCTCCGGCACCATCCGGATTCCCGACGGCACCGAGGGCACCTCGGTCGACGTCAGGCTCGACCTGGCCGTCACGGACGCGGACCTGAGCGGCTCGGTCTTCACCACGACCTGCACCCCGGCTCCCCGGCCGAGCGCCGCCCTCGGCTCGGTCGCCGTCGAGGCCCTGCCCAAGGACCCGGTCACCACCAGGCTGACGCCGAACAGCGGCAAGGCCGGCACCGCGGTCGTCGTGAACGGCGCCAACCTCCCGGCGGGCCCGGTCACCTGCTCCGCGCTGCTGGCGGGCGCGGCGACCGGTGACACCGGCACCGGTACGGCGGACGCGTCCGGCGCGGCGGCCTGCACCGTCACCGTCACCAAGAAGGCCGACGCCATCCGGATCGACGGCTCGGTCGCGCCGTACAAGGCCTTCGTGTTCCTGGAGGAGCAGGCGGGCGTGAAGAACCCGATCGACATCGAGGTCCTGCCCGGTGGGCTCGCGCTCGGCCCCAAGGACGGGCAGCCGGCCGTCTCCTTCCCCTCCGTCACCATCAACGGCACGTCCCAGTCGGTCGTCGGCGTCTTCAATGCCGCCACCGTCCAGGACTTCCGCGGCGGCACGCTCGGCTGGGACGTGACGGCGACCCGTACGCCGTTCCTGAACCAGGCGACCGGCCACGCGATGGCGAAGGCGCAGCTCGGCATCCAGCCGTCCTGCACCGTGACGAACCCGGACAGTCCGAGCGCGTGCACCGCGGGCACACCGGGCGCGATCACCGACACGCCGATGAAGGTGGCCTCGCAGGCGGCCGGCGGGGACGAGCTGACCGGCGGTGAGTTCGCCGTCGGCGGCGCCGGGATGATCCAGCTCCCGCCGTTCATGTTCGCCGACACCTACCAGACGGTCGTCACCTTCTCGATCGCCTGACCGGATCCTGCCGGCCGGGCCCCGGGGTGGTGCGGTGCGCGAAGCGCCGCACCACCCCTCGCATCTCGTATCCGACGCCGACGCCGCCGCCGACGGGAGAGCCCATGCGCCGCCGCACCCGCACGACCCCACCCGGCCCACCCGTGCCGTCCCGCCCGTCCTTCCCGTCCTTCCCGTCCCTCCCGTCCCTCCCGTCCCTCCCGTCCCGCCCGTTCCTCGGCCTGCTGGTCCTGCTCGCGGCACTGCTCCTGCCCGGCGCCCGCCCCCACCCGGCCGCGGCCGCGGACAACGGCACCTGGGGGGTGTTCCCCACCCCTCCGGCCGGCGCCGCGGTGACCGACCGGGCCTACTTCTTCCACCAGGGGGCGGCGGGCACCACCGTCAGCGACAGCGTGACGGTCGTGAACTCCTCCGACCGGGAGCGGACGTTCCGGGTCTTCGCCACCGACGCCGTGAACACCCCGGCCGGCGGGGCCTTCGCCCTGCTGCCGGTGGACCGCACCCCGCAGGACGTCGGTGCGTGGGTCGCGCTGGCGCCGCAGGCCGCGGGCACCGTGACCCTGCCGGCCAAGGGCCGCCTGGACATCCCGTTCACGGTGCGGGTGCCGCAGGACGCGGCCCCGGGCGACCACGTCGGCGGGATCGCCGCCCTCGGCACCGAGGTGGAGGGCGTCCGGCAGGACGGCAAGGTGCAGGTCGGGGTCAAGCGGCAGGTCGGCGCCCGGCTGTACTTCCGCGTCCCGGGTCCGCTGGCGCCCGGGCTGAGCGTGGAGGACGTACGGGTGCGGCGGTCCGCGCCGCTGCTGCCGTGGGTGCGCGAGGCCCGCGCCACGGTCTCGTACGCCCTGGTCAACCGCGGCAACGTGGTGGTCGAGCCGCGGGTGGCGGTCAGGGCCGAGGGGCTGTTCGGCCGCACCGTGCTGGACCGGCCGGCCCGCGAGCAGCGGCTGATGCTGCTGCCGGGGCAGAGGATCGAGCTGGCGGAGCCCTGGCCGGACGCGCCGCAGTCGGACCGGGTCACCGTACGGGTCTCCGCGGGGGCGGCGGCCTACCCGGACCTGGCCGCGGAGTCCGCCGTACGGTTCACCGCCGTACCGTGGCCGGCGCTCGCCGCCCTCCTGCTCCTCGCGGCCGCGGCCGCCACCGCCCGCGTCCTGCACCGCCGCCGCCGTACGCCCGCCCCGGACAAGGACCCCGCCCCCGACCCCGACCCCGCCCCCGCCCCGGGCCTGGCCCCGGCCCCCTGAACCGCGGAAACCCCCGGCCGTGAGGGCGGCCGGGGGTTTCGCGGGCGGCGGGTTCCGTCGGCGGGCGGGTGTCAGGGAACCGCCCGCCGGCGGGTCAGTGGTTGCGGGGGAAGCCGAGGTCCACGCCCGCCGGGGCCTCGGACGGGTCGGGCCAGCGGGTCGTGACGACCTTGCCCCGGGTGTAGAAGTGGATGCCGTCGTTGCCGTAGATGTGGTGGTCGCCGAAGAGGGAGTCCTTCCAGCCGCCGAAGGAGTGGTAGCCCACCGGCACCGGGATCGGCACGTTGACGCCGACCATGCCCGCCTGGATCTCCAGCTGGAAGCGGCGGGCGGCGCCGCCGTCCCGGGTGAAGATCGCGGTGCCGTTGCCGAACGGCGAGGCGTTGATGAGGGCCACGCCCTCCTCGTAGGTCTCGGCGCGCAGGACGCACAGCACCGGGCCGAAGATCTCGTCGCGGTAGGCGTCGGAGTCGGTGCGGACGTGGTCGAGCAGGGACAGGCCGATCCAGTGGCCGTTCTCGTAGCCGTCGACCGTGTACCCGGTGCCGTCGAGGACGACCTCGGCGCCCTGGTCGGCGGCGCCCTTGACGTACGAGGCGACCTTGTCGCGGTGGGCGGCCGTGATCAGCGGGCCCATCTCGGACGTGGGGTCGTTGCCCGGGCCGATCTTGATCTTCTCGGCGCGTTCGCGGATCTTCTCGACGAGGGCGTCGCCGATGGAGCCGACGGCCACGACCGCGGAGATCGCCATGCAGCGCTCGCCGGCCGAGCCGTAGGCCGCCGAGACCGCGGCGTCGGCGGCGGCGTCCAGGTCGGCGTCGGGCAGCACCAGCATGTGGTTCTTGGCGCCGCCCAGGGCCTGGACGCGCTTGCCGTTGGCGGCGGCGGTGGTGTGGATGTAGCGGGCGATGGGGGTGGATCCGACGAAGGAGACGGCCACCACGTCCGGGTGCCCGAGCAGGGCGTCGACGGCGACCTTGTCGCCGTGCACCACGTTCAGCACGCCGTCCGGCAGGCCGGCCTCCTTGGCCAGCTCGGCCAGCCTGTTCGCGGCCGACGGGTCCTTCTCGCTGGGCTTGAGGACGAAGGTGTTGCCGCAGGCGACGGCCAGCGGGAACATCCACATCGGCACCATCGCCGGGAAGTTGAACGGGGTGATGCCCGCGACGACGCCGAGCGGCTGGCGGATCGCGGCGACGTCGACGCGGTTCGACACGGACGTCGACAGCTCGCCCTTGAGCTGCGTGGTGATCCCGCAGGCCAGCTCGACGATCTCCAGGCCGCGCGCGACCTCGCCGAGGGCGTCCGAGTGGACCTTGCCGTGCTCGGCGGTGATCAGTTCGGCGATCTCGTCGCGGTGCGCGTCGAGCAGGGCGCGGTAGGCGAAGAGCACCTTGGTGCGGGCGGCCAGCGAGGACTGGCCCCACGTCTGGAAGGCCTCCTTGGCGGTCCGTACGGCCGCGTCGACCTCCGCGGTGGAGGCGAGGGCGACCTGGGTGGTGACCTCGCCGGTGGCCGGGTCGGTGACCGGGCCGTAGTTGCCCGACGCGCCCTCGACGGTCTTGCCACCGATCCAGTGGTTGACGGTCTTCATTGCCTTTGCTCCTTCACAGATGGCGACGTCGCTGAGCGGCTTGCCGGTCGTACTCCTCGCGGGCCCTGACCGCTGCCGTACGGGTCGCGGTCTCGGCCACAGGAACATCCCACCACGCCTGTGCCGGGGGCGGGCCCGACACAGTGTCGGGTGTTCGGGTCTGTGCGTAGACACATGTGGGACGGTCGGCCTCTCGCGCCTCGGCGAGGGCTTTGCGCAGGTCACCGATGGTGTGGGTGCGGATCACGGCCATGCCGAGGGAGGCGGCGTTGGCCGCCAGGTCCACCGGCAGGGGCGGTCCGGTGTACGAGCCGTCGCCCGCCCGGAAGCGGTACGCGGTGCCGAACCCCTCGCCGCCGACGGCGTCGGAGAGGCCGCCGATGGAGGCGTAGCCGTGGTTGTCGAGGATCACCACCTTGATCGGAACGCCCTCCTGCACCGCGGTGACGATCTCGGTGGGGTTCATCAGGTACGAGCCGTCGCCGACGAGCGCCCACACCGGCCGGCCGGGGTCGGCGAGGGCGACGCCGAGGGCGGCCGGGATCTCGTATCCCATGCAGGAGTAGCCGTACTCGACGTGGTACTGGTCCGGGGAGCGGGCCCGCCAGAGCCTGTGCAGGTCGCCGGGGAGCGACCCGGCCGCGCTGATGATCACGTCGGTGTCGTCGACCAGGGCGTCGAGGGCTCCGAGGACCTGGGCCTGGGTGGGGCGGGCGGTGTCGTCGGGGGCGTGGAAGGCCTGGTCGACGAGGGCCTCCCAGTAGGTCTTGGCCTTGCGGTACGTCTGCTCGTACGCGGGGTCCACCCGGTGGCCGGCCAGCTCGGCGCGCAGGGCGTCGAGGCTTTCGCGGGCGTCGCCGACCAGGGGCAGGGCGGCCTGTTTGTGTGCGTCGTACGGGTCGAGGTTGAGGCCGAGGAAGCGGACCCCGGGGTCCCGGAAGAGGGTGGAGGAGGCGGTGGTGAAGTCGGTCAGCCGGGTGCCGGCGGCGATGACCAGGTCGGCGGCGCGGGCCAGGTCGTCGGCGGTGGCGGTGCCGGTGTGGCCGACGGCCCCCACCTCGGCGGGGTGGTCGTGGCGCAGCGCGCCCTTGCCGGCCTGGGTGGCGGCGACGGGGATGCCGGTGGCCTCGGCGAAGTCGCGCAGGGCGTCCTCGGCGGCGCTGTGGTGGATGCCGCCGCCGGCGATCAGCAGGGGCCGGCGGGCGGCGCGGACGGCCTCGGCGGCGGCCCGCAGCTCGGCGGTCCCGGGCCGGGGCCGGCGTACGGTCCACACCCGTTCGGCGAAGAACTCCTCGGGCCAGTCGTGGGCCTCGGTCTGGACGTCCTGCGGCAGGGCGAGGGTGACGGCGCCGGTCTGCACGGGGTCGGCGAGGACCCGCATGGCCTGGAGGGCGGCCGGGACGAGGGCCTCGGGGCGGGTGATCCGGTCGAAGTGGCGGGAGACCGGCCGCAGGGTGTCGTTGACGGACACGTCGCCCGCGTAGGGCACTTCGAGCTGCTGGAGGACGGGGTCGGCGGGACGGGTGGCGAAGGTGTCGCCGGGCAGCAGGAGGACGGGGATCCGGTTGATGGTGGCGAGGGCGGCGCCGGTGACCAGGTTGGTGGCGCCCGGACCGATGGAGGTGGTGACGGCGTGCGCGGAGAGCCGGCCGCTCTGGCGGGCGTAGCCGACGGCGGCGTGCACCATGGCCTGCTCGTTGCGGCCCTGGAGGAAGGGCATGTCCGGTCGGCCGGTCTCCAGGAGGGCCTGTCCGATGCCGGCGACGTTCCCGTGTCCGAAGATCCCCCAGGTCGCCGCGACCAGTCGGCGGCGGCGGCCGTCCCGCTCGGTGTACTGGCGGGTGAGGAAGCGGACGAGGGCCTGGGCGACGGTGAGCCTCATCGGGTCTCGTCCTCCGCTCGGTGGAAGGGCAGCCGGGGGTCCACGTCCTGGCCGGGCCAGGTGTCCCGGATCCAGGCGTGATCGGGGTGGTCGCGGATCAGCCACTCCCGTGCCCGGTCCGGTCCCGCCATCACGTTGAGGTAGTACATGTCGTGTCCGGGGGCGGCGATGGACGGCCCGTGCCAGCCGTCCGGGATGAGGACGGCGTCGCCGGTCCGCACCTCGGCGAGGATGTCGGTCTTCCCGGCCGGGGAGGGGCTGACACGCTGGTATCCGAGTCCGGGCGTGTCGCCGTGCGGGGCGATCTCGTAGTAGTAGACCTCCTCCAGGCGGGACTCCCGGCCGGGGTCGTGCTCGTCGTGCTTGTGCGGCGGGTACGAGGACCAGTTCCCGCCGGGGGTGATCACCTCGACCGCGATGAGCCGGTCGCAGTCGAAGGCGTCGGCGGCGGCGAAGTTGTTGACCTGGCGGGAGCAGGCGCCCGCGCCGCGCAGCTCGACGGGGACGTCGGCGGCCGGACCGTACCGGGGTGGCAGCGCCCGCTCGCAGACGGCGCCGGCGAGCGCAAACCGGCCTCCCTCCGGAGCGGTGATGCTGCTGTGGCTGCCGCGCGGCAGGTAGGCGAAGTCGCTGACCGCGTCGAAGACGGATGCGCGGCCGCGCAGTGCGAAGGTCACCGCGCCGTCCGCCGCCGCCTCCCCTGCAGCGCCGTCCACCGCCCCGCCCCCGGCTGCCGCCAGGGGCACCCCCGGGTCCTCGAACGCCGGACGGGCTGCATCGGATCCAGCCCCGCCGGCGTGTGAGGCGCGGAGGTTCGGGGGCGGAGCCCCCGGGGTGTGTCCCGGTGTGCAGGTGACCACCGCCGGGCCCTGGAGCGGAAGCACGATCCACTCGCACTCCCCCGCCTCGTGCGCGTACGTCTCGCCGGGGTCGAGGGTCAGGACGCGCAGCCGGGCGTGCGGCAGCGCGTGGTCGGCCACGGCCGTCACGCCAGCACCTCCTCGATCTCGGCGGGGAACGGCATCGCCGACGAGCAGGCCAGCCGGGAGGCGACGATCGCCCCGGCCGCGTTCGCGTACCGCAGCACGCGCGGCAGGTCCCAGCCCGCCAGCAGGCCGTGGCACAGGGCGCCGCCGAAGGCGTCGCCCGCGCCCAGCCCGTTGACCACCTCCACCTCCAGGGGGGCGGCCTCGGCGACGGTCCCGTCGCGGTGCACGGCCAGGACGCCTTCGGGGCCCCGCTTGACCACGGCCAGCTCGACCCCGGCCGCCAGCAGCGCCCGCGCCGCCGCGTGCGGGTCGGACTCGCCGGTCGCGACCTCGCACTCCTGCGTGTTGCCGACGGCCACCGTGGCCAGGCCCAGGGCCTGCGCGTAGGGCTTCGCCGGGTCCTCCTCCCACAGCATCGGCCGCCAGTCCAGGTCGAAGACGGTGATCCCGGCCTTGCCCCGGGCTTCGAGCGCGGCCAGCGTGGCGGCCCGGCTCGGCTGGGCGCTCAGGCCCGTTCCCGTCATCCAGAACACCCGCGCCGCCCGCAGTGCGGCCGGGTCGAGCTCGTCGGGCCCGATCTCCAGGTCCGGCGCCTTCGGCAGGCGGTAGAAGTACAGGGGGAAGCGGTCCGGCGGGAACATCTCGCAGAACGTCAGGGGGGTGGGGTACGCGGCCACTTCGGCGACCCAGCGGTCGTCGACCCCGAACCGCCGCAGTTCGGCCCGCAGGTATTCCCCGAACGGGTCCGCGCCGGTCCTGCTGATCAGCGCGGTGCGCCGGCCCAGCCGGGCCGCGGCGACGGCCACGTTGGCGGGCGAGCCGCCGAGGAACTTTCCGAAGGTGTCCGCCTCCGCGAGCGGTACGCCCGTTCTGAGCGGGTAGAGATCCACCCCGATCCGCCCCATGGTGATGAGGTCGAACACGACATCCTCCGCTGTGGTCACAGGCAAGTCCTCCCGCTCGTCTCGCACCCTAAGGTGGCCGTCATGACGTCCTCCCCGTCCGCGTTGACCCGTATCCGCGTCGGTTCGGCTCCGGATTCGTGGGGTGTCTGGTTTCCCGACGATCCGCAGCAGACTCCGTGGGACCGCTTCCTCGACGAGGTCGCCGGGGCCGGGTACGAGTGGATCGAGCTCGGCCCGTACGGCTACCTCCCCACCGATCCCGCCCGCCTCGCCGACGAGACGGAAAGGCGGGGCCTGCGCGTCAGCGCGGGCACCGTGTTCACCGGACTCCATCACGGGCCCGCCGTGTGGGAGGAGACCTGGGAGCACGTGTCGCGGATCGCGGCGCTGACCCGGGCCATGGGCGCGGAGCACCTGGTCGTCATCCCCTCCTTCTGGCGGGACGACAAGACCGGCAAGGTGCTGGAGGACCGGGAGCTCAGTGCCGCGCAATGGCGTGAACTGGCCGCGCAGACCGAGCGGCTGGGCCGGGAGGTGCGGGACCGCCACGGGCTGCGGATCGTGGTCCACCCGCATGCCGACACGCACATCGACACCCCGGACAACGTGGCCCGCTTCCTGGACGCCACCGACCCGGACCTGGTCTCCCTCTGCCTGGACACCGGGCACTACGCGTACTGCGGCGGCGACAGCGTCCGGGCGATCGAGACGTTCGGCGAGCGGATCGGCTACCTGCACCTGAAGCAGGTCGACCCGCGGATCCTCGCCGAAGTCGTCGCGGAGCAACTGCCGTTCGGCCCGGCCGTGGCCCGGGGGGTGATGTGCGAGCCGCCGGCGGGGGTGCCCGCGCTGGAGCCGGTGCTCGCCGCCGCCCAGCGGCTCGGGGTGGACCTCTTCGCCATCGTGGAGCAGGACATGTACCCCTGCCCGCCCGACCGGCCGCTGCCGATCGCCCGCCGCACCCGCGCCTACCTGCGCTCCTGCGGCACCCGCTGACCACCTGACCACCTGACCACTGGCCTTCTGACTGCCGGCCGTCCGCCTGGAGGAGAAACCGCATGAGCACGCTCGGCATCGCCGTCATCGGGGTCGGGAAGATGGGCGCCGACCATGTCCGCCGGATCGGGCGGACGGTCGGCGGGGCCCGGGTCGCGGCCGTGGCCGACCCGGACGGGGACCGGGTCAAGGAGGTCACGGCCGGCCTGGACGGGGCGAGCGCCCACACGGACGCGGCGGCCGCGATCGCCGCGCCGGGGGTGCAGGCCGTCCTGATCGCCTCCCCCGGCGCCGCGCACGAGGAGGCCATCGGGCTCGCCCTGGAGCGGAGACTGCCGGTGCTGTGCGAGAAGCCGATGACCCCGGATACGGCGGGCGCGCTGCGGGTGATGGAGGCCGAGCAGCGGCTGGGCCGGCGCCTGGTCCAGGTGGGGTTCATGCGGCGGCACGACGCGGAGTACGAGGAGCTCAAGGAGCTGCTGGACACGGGCGGGATCGGCCGGCCGCTGTTCCTGCACTGCCGGCACCGCAATGCCGTCTCCCTGCCCTTCTTCACCGGCGACAGCCTGATCAACGACTCGCTGGTGCACGAGGTCGACGCGACCCGCTGGCTGCTGGGGCAGGAGATCACCGCGGTGTCGGTGTTCTCCCCACCCCCGACCTCGGCGGCCCCGGCGGAGCTGCAGGATCCCCGGTTCGTCCTGATGGAGACCTCCGGCGGGACCCTCGTCGACGTGGAGGTCTTCGTCAACTGCGGCTACGGCTACGAGGTCCGGTGCGAGGCGGTCGGCGAGGCGGGCAGCGCCTCCATCGGCGAGGTCCGGGCGATGACGCTCCGGCGGGCGGGGGCCCGGTACGACGCGATCCCGCAGGACTTCACCGTGCGCTTCGCCGACGCGTACGACCGCCAGCTGCGGCGGTGGGTGGCCGCGGCCGCGCGGGGCGGGCTGGCCGGACCCGACGCGTGGGACGGCTACGCCGCGGCAGCCGTCTGCGAGGCCGGGATCGCGGCCGGGCGCAGCGGTGTCCGGACCCCGGTGGAGCTGGTCGACCGGCCACCCCTCTACCGCTGACCGACGCCCCTGCCGCGCGCCGCCACGCACCGGCCTGGCGGCGGCCCCGGCGGATCCCCCGGGACGGGCCTGGCGGGGCGGCACGGGCCTCGTGGGGCGCGCCCCTGCCGGCCTACGGGTCTCATGGCGCAGCGGCCTGGTAGCGGCCCCTGGCGGAGCCCAGGGGCATTTCTGGATGCCCCACCTGCCACAGGGATCCCTCGCGGATCACACATGTCCGCATAGTGCGGTTTTTCCGTCACAGACATTCGACAGCCCCTCCCCTGCCCTCACGCTCCGTCGTTGTCCCGGCACAACCCGAGAGATCGTCTGTGTCCACGCGCCGGCTCCCCCCGACGGCCTCCCCGCCGACCCGCCGACCCGCCGTGTGGACGAGGAGGTGTCGTCGATGAGCGACGGACAGCTGTGGTCGTACAAGGAGATCGCCGCCCACATCCGGGTCCAGCCGGACTCGGTCCGCTCGTACCGCAAGAACGGGCTGCTCCCCGGGCCCGACCACATGGAGGGCGGCAAGCCCTACTGGCACGCCGACACGATCCGGGCCTGGGCGGCCCGCCGCCCCGGCAACCGGCGCCGCGACGCCTGACCCGGCAGCCGCCCCGGGCGGGATCGCCCGCCGGGCAGGACCACCTCCCGGCCGGGATCGCCTCCCGGCCGGGATCACCCACGGCGGGGTCCGCCGTGCCGGAAAACGCCGACACCCCTCGCATTCATACCCCCTGGGGGTATAGTCTCCGGGTGTCGGGAGGACCGTGGAGTGACAGCCCCCGCGCTGCCACCCCTTCCGGCAGCACCGGACGCACCTTCGAAGAGGAGAACGACATGACCGCCGAGACGGACACCCAGACCACCACCGTCTACCGGGTGACGGGCATGACCTGCGGCCACTGCGAGGGCGCGGTGACCACCGAGCTCTCCGCCCTGCCGGGCGTCGCCTCGGTCAAGGCCGTCGCCGCGACCGGCGAGGTCACCGTGGCCTCCGCGGCGCCGCTCGCCGACGAGGACGTCCGCGCCGCCGTGGACGAGGCCGGTTACGAGTTCACCGGCCGCGCCTGAGGCCTCCCGCCCTCCGCGGCAGCGCCTCCAGTACCTCCAGCACCTCCGCAGCACCCGACCGGGCCGTACCTCCAGCTGATACTGGACCGTACGGCCCGGATCCCCCTTGGAGCCGGATGATGAGCATGAGCACGAGTACGAGCAGCAGCACCGGCAGCAGCACGGTGCACGACGGACCCGTGGCGGCGGCCCCCGCCGACACCGCCCAGGTCGAGCTGACGATCGGCGGGATGACCTGCGCCTCCTGCGCGGCCCGCATCGAGAAGAAGCTCAACCGGATGGACGGCGTCAGCGCCACGGTGAACTACGCCACCGAGAAGGCCCGGGTCTCCTACGGCGCCGACACCACGGTGGCCGACCTGATCGCGACCGTCGTCAAGACCGGGTACACCGCCGAGGAGCCCCCGCCGCCGGCCCCGCTGCCCGAGGCCGGAGCGGAAGCGGAAGCCGAGGCGCCGAAGCGGCCGGCAGCGGACCCCGAGACGGCCGCGCTGCGCGAACGCCTGCTGGTCTCCGCCGCGCTCTCGCTGCCCGTCGTCCTGCTCGCCATGGTCCCGGCCCTCCAGTTCGACAACTGGCAGTGGCTCTCGCTGACGCTCGCCGCACCCGTGGTCGTCTGGGGCGCGCTGCCCTTCCACCGGGCCGCCTGGACCAACGCCCGGCACGGCGCCGCCACCATGGACACCCTGGTCTCCGTCGGCACCCTCGCCGCCTTCGCCTGGTCCCTGTGGGCCCTGCTCTTCGGCCACGCCGGCATGCCGGGCATGCGCCACGGCTTCGACTTCGGCATCTCCCGCACCGACGGCTCCTCCACCATCTACCTGGAGGTCGCCGCCGGCGTCGTCAGCTTCATCCTGCTCGGCCGCTACCTGGAGGCCCGTTCGAAGCGGAAGGCGGGCGCCGCGCTCAAGGCCCTGATGGAGCTCGGCGCGAAGGACGTCGCCGTGCTGCGCGACGGCCGCGAGGTGCGGATCCCGGTGAGCGCCCTCGCGGTCGGCGACCGGTTCGTCGTCCGCCCCGGCGAGAAGATCGCCACCGACGGCACCG
Source organism: Streptomyces sp. NPDC090445 (assembly GCF_044769385.1). Lineage (NCBI taxonomy): Bacteria > Bacillati > Actinomycetota > Actinomycetes > Kitasatosporales > Streptomycetaceae > Streptomyces > Streptomyces sp. NPDC090445. The sequence goes on from NZ_JBIVXV010000008.1 coordinate 18,223, forward strand.
TCGTCGAGGGCAGCTCCGCCGTGGACGCCTCCATGCTGACCGGCGAGTCGGTCCCGGTGGAGACCGGGGTCGGCGACTCCGTCACCGGCGCCACCGTCAACGCCTCCGGCCGCCTCGTCGTCGAGGCCACCCGGATCGGCGCCGACACCCAGCTGGCCCGCATGGCCAAGCTCGTCGAGGAGGCACAGAACGGCAAGGCCGAGGTGCAGCGGCTCGCCGACCGGATCTCCGGGATCTTCGTCCCCGTCGTCCTGCTCCTCGCCCTCGGCACCTGGGTCACCTGGCTGCTGATCACGAGCGACGCCACCGCCGCGTTCACCGCCGCGGTGGCCGTACTGATCATCGCCTGCCCCTGCGCCCTGGGCCTCGCCACCCCGACCGCGCTGATGGTCGGCACCGGGCGCGGCGCCCAGCTGGGCATCCTGATCAAGGGGCCCGAGGTGCTGGAGTCGACCCGCCGCGTCGACACCGTCGTCCTCGACAAGACCGGAACGGTCACCACGGGCCGGATGGCGCTGGCCGGCGTCCACCCCGCGGAGGGCACGGACGAGGCGGAGCTGCTGCGCCTCGCCGGCGCCCTGGAGCACGCCTCCGAGCACCCGATCGCGCGGGCCATCGCCGCCGGGGCGGCCGACCGCGTCGGCGTCCTGCCGGTCCCGGAGTCCTTCGAGAACCTCGCCGGCCTCGGCGTCCAGGGCGTCGTGGAGGGCCACGCGGTCCTGGTGGGCCGCCCCCGGCTGCTCGAAGACTGGTCGATCGCCCTGCCGGCCGCCCTCGCCGAGGCCAAGGCGGCCGCCGAGGCCGCGGGCAGCACCGCCGTCCTGGTGGCCTGGGACGGCGCGGCGCGCGGGGTCCTGACGGTGGCCGACGCGGTCAAGGAGACCAGCACGGAGGCTGTGTCCCGGCTGCGGGCACTCGGCCTCACGCCGGTCCTGCTGACCGGCGACAACAAGGCCGTGGCCGAGACGGTGGCCCGCGAGGTGGGCATCGACGAGGTGATCGCCGAGGTGCTCCCCCAGGACAAGGCCGACGTCGTACGCCGCCTGCAGGCCGAGGGGCGTACGGTCGCCATGGTCGGCGACGGCGTGAACGACGCGGCCGCGCTCGCCCAGGCCGACCTGGGCCTGGCCATGGGCACCGGTACGGACGCCGCCATCGAGGCGAGCGACCTCACCCTCGTCCGCGGGGACCTGCGGGTCGCGGCCGACGCGATCCGGCTCTCGCGCCGGACCCTCGGCACCATCAAGGGCAACCTGTTCTGGGCCTTCGGCTACAACGTGGCGGCGCTGCCGCTCGCCGCGGCCGGCCTGCTCAACCCGATGATCGCGGGGGCCGCGATGGCTTTCTCCTCGGTTTTCGTGGTGACGAACAGCCTGCGTCTGCGATCCTTTCGCTGAGGCGCCTCTCCTCACTCTGCGCACACTTCCTTCACAGGAGACGCAGATCACAGTGATGCCAACGTAACCATTGGGCCCCGCAGTGGGTCTAATGGGGCGATGCCGGAACGTCTTGGGGGACGTTCGACGGGGGTCTTGGGGGACATCCGTGGCATCGGCCGGCCGGGACGCGTGCTCAACGGGGTGCTTTGAGCGGCCCTCCCGACCCGTACGGGTCCCGGCAGACACCCGACCGGAGCGCACCCGGCCTGCGCTCCTCGCCGACACCCGGCTCGGATCCCGTGGGGGGAATCCGGCGCCGGGGAAAGGGAAAGCGCCCCGTCCGTCGACCCGTGGGGGGATCGACGGCGGGGCGCTTTCCGCTGTTCCGGGACCGGAAGCCGACCGGGTCGGCCGCCGTAGCGGGCCGGCCTCGCAGGGCCGGCCCGTCGGATCGGGGCCGCTGGGGTCAGCGGGCCTCGACCGGCACGAAGTCGCGCTCGACGACACCGGTGTAGATCTGGCGCGGGCGGCCGATGCGGGAACCCGGCTCCTTGATCATCTCGTGCCACTGGGCGATCCAGCCGGGCAGCCGGCCGAGCGCGAAGAGCACGGTGAACATCTCGGTCGGGAAGCCCATGGCGCGGTAGATCAGACCCGTGTAGAAGTCCACGTTCGGGTACAGGTTGCGCTGGACGAAGTAGTCGTCGGAGAGCGCGTGCTCTTCGAGCTTCAGGGCGATGTCGAGCAGCTCGTCGGACTTGCCGAGGGCCGAGAGGACATCGTGCGCCGCAGCCTTGATGATCTTCGCGCGGGGGTCGAAGCTCTTGTAGACGCGGTGGCCGAAGCCCATCAGGCGGACGCCGTCCTCCTTGTTCTTCACCTTGCGGATGAAGGAGTCCACGTCGCCGCCGTTGCGCTGGATGCCCTCCAGCATCTCCAGCACGGACTGGTTGGCGCCACCGTGCAGCGGGCCCCACAGGGCCGAGATGCCGGCGGAGATCGAGGCGAACATGTTCGCCTGCGAGGAGCCGACCAGGCGGACCGTGGAGGTGGAGCAGTTCTGCTCGTGGTCCGCGTGCAGGATCAGCAGCTTGTCGAGCGCGGAGACCACGACCGGGTCGAGCTCGTACTCCTGGGCCGGCACGGAGAAGGTCATGCGCAGGAAGTTCTCGACGTAGCCGAGGTCGTTGCGCGGGTAGACGACCGGGTGGCCGACCGACTTCTTGTACGCGTAGGCCGCGATCGTCGGCAGCTTGGCCAGCAGGCGGATCGTCGAGAGGTGGCGCTGCTTCTCGTCGAACGGGTTGTGGCTGTCCTGGTAGAACGTCGACAGCGCGCTGACCACGGAGGACAGCATGGCCATCGGGTGCGCGTCGCGCGGGAAGCCGTCGTAGAACCGCTTGACGTCCTCGTGCAGCAGGGTGTGCTGGGTGATCTCGTTGCGGAACGACGCGAGCTGGTCGACGGTCGGCAGCTCACCGTTGATCAGCAGGTAGGCGACCTCGATGAAGGTCGAGCGCTCCGCCAGCTGCTCGATCGGGTAGCCGCGGTAGCGCAGGATGCCCTGCTCACCGTCGAGGTAGGTGATCGCGGACTTGTAGGCGGCCGTGTTGCCGTAGCCGCTGTCCAAGGTGACGAGCCCCGTCTGGGCCCTCAGCTTCGCGATGTCGAAGCCCTGGTCACCGACGGTGCTCTCGACCACCGGGTAGGTGTATTCACCGTCCGCGTACCGGAGTACTACAGAGTTGTCGCTCACGTCATCCCTCACCGACGTAGTGCCTCTTCTTCGAGGTGCCCTGACTTCCTCTACCTTCCCCCATCTGGCGCAGGAGAGTGCACTCGGGGTCGGCCTAAGGCATTTTGGCGGCACTGAGTGCCGTCAACCTGCTTATCCTGCCCCCTCCGCGCCAAATGCGGAAACCCTAGGCCGTGTTTACCGCCGGTATGCGGCCGGACAGCCTAGGAGCGACCGCCGTGAACCTCCTGCCTGCGGAAACCGTACGCACCGCCTGGGCCAGGGCTTTGCGGGACCCGACCAGGACGACCAGCTTCTTCGCCCTCGTCACCGCCGTGTAGAGCAGGTTGCGCTGGAGCATCATCCAGGCCCCGGTGGTGACGGGGATCACGACCGCCGGGTATTCGCTCCCCTGGGACCGGTGGATGGTCACCGCGTACGCGTGTGCCAGCTCGTCCAGCTCGGAGAACTCGTACCCGACTTCCTCATCTTCCTCCGTCCGCACCGTCAGGCGCTGCTCGACCAGGTCAAGGGCGGTGACCACGCCGACCGTGCCGTTGAAGACGCCGTTCGCGCCCTTCTCGTAGTTGTTCCGGATCTGGGTGACCTTGTCGCCGACCCGGAAGACCCGGCCGCCGAACCGCTTCTCGGGCAGGTCCGGCCGGGCGGGGGTGATGGCCTGCTGGAGCAGGCCGTTGAGGTTCCCCGCGCCGGCCGGGCCGCGGTGCATGGGCGCGAGCACCTGCACGTCGCGGCGCGGGTCGAGGCCGAATCTGGCGGGGACGCGCCGCGCGGCCACGTCCACGGCCAGCCGTCCGGCCTCCTCGCCGTCCTCCTCGGGGAAGAGGAAGAAGTCCGGCAGGCCGTCGGTCAGGGGCGGCAGGCCGGTGTTGATCCGGTGGGCGTTGGTGACCACGCCCGACTGCTGGGCCTGGCGGAAGATCCGGGTCAGGCGGACCGCGGGCACGGGGCTGCCGTCCGCCAGTAGGTCGCGCAGCACCTCCCCGGCGCCGACCGAGGGCAGCTGGTCCACATCCCCGACCAGCAGCAGGTGGGCGCCCGGCGCCACCGCCTTGACCAGCTTGTTCGCCAGCAGCAGGTCCAGCATCGAGGCCTCGTCGACCACGACCAGGTCGGCGTCGAGCGGCCGGTCCCGGTCGTACGCGGCGTCCCCGCCCGGTTTGAGCTCCAGCAGCCGGTGCACGGTGGAGGCCTCGGCACCGGTGAGCTCCGAAAGCCGCTTGGCGGCGCGGCCGGTGGGCGCGGCGAGCACGACCTTGGCCTTCTTGGCCCGGGCCAGCTCGACGATCGAGCGCACGGTGAAGGACTTGCCGCAGCCGGGTCCGCCGGTGAGGACGGCGACCCTGCGGGTCAGCGCCAGCTTGACGGCCTCGCGCTGCTCGGGCGCCAGGTCGGCCCCGGTGCGCCCGGCCAGCCAGCCCAGGGCCTTCTCCCAGTCCACCTGCCGGAACGAGCCCATCCGGTCGTCCTCGGCGTTCAGCAGCCGGCGCAGCTGGCCCACCAGGGACAGCTCGGCCCGGTGGAAGGGCACCAGGTAGACGGCGGTGAGGTCCGGCCCGCCCTCCGGGTCGGGCACGGGTTCCCGTACGACGCCCTCCGGGTCGGCGGCGAGTTCGGCGAGGCATTCGATGACCAGCCCGGTGTCGACCTGGAGCATCTTGACCCCGTCGGCGATGAGCCGCTCCTCGGGGAGGAAGCAGTGGCCCTGGTCGGTGGACTGGGACAGGGCGTACTGGAGCCCGGCCTTGACCCGGTCGGGGCTGTCGTGCGGTATGCCGACGGCCTGCGCGATGCGGTCCGCGGTGAGGAAGCCGATGCCCCACACGTCGGCGGCGAGCCGGTAGGGCTGGTTCTTCACCACCGAGATGGAGGCGTCGGCGTACTTCTTGTAGATGCGCACCGCGATGGAGGTGGAGACGCCGACGCCCTGGAGGAAGACCATGACCTCCTTGATGGCCTTCTGCTCCTCCCAGGCGGCGCCGATCATCTTCGTCCGCTTGGGGCCGAGGCCGGGCACCTCGATGAGCCGCTTCGGCTCGTCCTCGATGACGTCGAGGGTGTCGGTGCCGAAGTGCTCCACGATCCGGTCGGCGATCCTCGGGCCGATGCCCTTGATCAGGCCGGATCCGAGGTAGCGGCGTATGCCCTGGATGGTGGCGGGGAGGATCGTGCTGTAGTTCTCCACGCTGAACTGCCGGCCGTACTGGGGGTGGGAGCCCCAGCGGCCCTCCATGCGCAGTGACTCGCCGGGCTGGGCGCCGAGCAGCGAGCCCACGACCGTGAGCAGGTCGCCGCTGCCGCGGCCGGTGTCGACCCGGGCGACCGTGTAGCCGTTCTCCTCGTTGGCGTAGGTGATGCGTTCGAGCACTCCCTCGACCACTGCCAGTTGCACCGCCCCGTTGGTTGTCATGGCACGAAGTTACCGTCAGCCTCGGACAGCCCGGCAGGCCTGTGGAAAACCACGCCGCATCGCGGAGGACGGGATCCGGAACACCAGAAAGGGGCCCGGCCTCCCCGGCCGGACCCCCTCCACGGTTACCCCTCCCTTGCCGGACTTCCCGATCCCCCCGGATCCCTCCCCGGAAGTCCCGACGCACCGTACGACCCGCCTGCGCGCCCCGGGGTTGCACCCCGAATCGGAACTTTACGTTTCCATTACCTGGGGCGGGCTGCGGACGCCTCCGCAATGCCCGTGATCCGCCGCGGACCAGGCGTTCCGTCCGGACCTCCGCGCGCTATCCTCGGGCGCCATGGACACCCCCGGCGGACAGGTGCGGTTGCGGGACCCGGAGCCCGGCGAACTGGGCTGGATCGTGCAGCGGCACGGCGCGCTCTACGCCGCCGAGTACGGCTGGAACACGGACTTCGAGGCCCTGGTGGCCCGTATCGTCGCGGACTTCGCCGAGGACCACGACCCGTACCTGGAGCACGTCTGGATCGCCGAGCTGGACGGCCGCCCGGCCGGCTCGGTGATGTGCGTCCGCGAGGACGGATCGCCCGGCACGGCCCGGCTGCGCCTGCTGCTGGTGGAGCCGGAGGGCCGCGGGCACGGCATCGGCTCCCTGCTGGTCGACACGGTCGTGGAGTTCGCCCGCTCGGCCGGCTACCGCGAGCTCGTCCTGTGGACCAACGACGTCCTGGCCTCGGCCCGCGCCCTCTACCTGCGCGCCGGGTTCACGCTGGTCGCCGAGCGGCCGCACCGCTCGTACGGCGCCACCCTCATGGGGCAGGACTGGCGGCTGCCCCTGCAGGACGACTCCCCGCACTGACGGCCGTCCGCTGCCGCGCCGGCGCCAGCGAGGTCAGCGCGACCCCGCCCACCAGCAGCACCGCCGCGACCCACCGCAGCCCCGACACGCTCTCGCCCAGCACCAGCGCCGCCGAGGACATCCCGAACACGGGCACGAGCAGCGAGAACGGGGCGACGGCCGAGGCCGGGTAGCGCCGCAGCAGGTACCCCCAGGCGCCGAAGCCGAACACGGTGGAGACCCAGGCGACGTAGGCGATGACGCCGACCCCGGACCAGTCCAGGGCCCGCAGCGCGGCCAGGTCCCGCTCGGGCCCCTCCAGCAGCAGCGACAGCGCGAGCAGCGGCAGCACGGGCACGGTGCACACCCAGACCATGAAGTTCAGGGCGTCGGGCGGGGCCGCCTTGCGGGTGAGCACGTTGGACACGCCCCAGCAGGCGGCGGCCGCGACGACCAGGGTGAAGCCGAGCACCGGCCCGGAGGTGCCCCCGTCGGCGGCGGCCACGGCGATCCCCACGAGGGCGACGGCCATGCCGGCCAGCCGGACCGGTCCGGGCCGCTCCCGCAGCACGGCGGCGGCGAGGACGGCGGTGAAGACGGCCTGGACCTGGAGGACGAGGGAGGACAGCCCGGCCGGCATGCCGGCGGCCATCCCCGTGAAGAGCAGGCCGAACTTGGCGATGCCGAGGGCGGCTCCGACGCCGAGGACCCACTTCCACGCGACCTTCGGCCGCCCGACGAAGAACACCGCGGGCAGGGCTGCGGCGAGGAAGCGCAGGGCGGACAGCAGCAGCGGCGGGAAGTGGCCGAGCCCGATCTGGATGACGACGAAGTTGACGCCCCAGACGGCGGCGACGAGTACGGCGAGAGCCGTGTGAACTGGACGCATGCTCCGAGCATCGGCGCCGCCACCGTGTAGCACCAGCGCGTATCTCTTCCGGGATGGATGAAGCATTGCTTACGGTTGGGGCATGCTCGACCTGTCCCGGCTGCGCGCCCTGCACGCCGTCTCCGTCCACGGCTCGGTCGCGGGCGCGGCGGCCGCCCTCGGCTACACCCCCTCGGCCGTCTCCCAGCAGATCGCCAAACTGGAACGGGAGACCCGCACCACGCTGCTGGAGCGGCGCGGGCGCGGGGTCGCGCTGACCGAGGAGGCCTGGCACCTGGCCCGTACCGCCCGCGAGTTGCTGGCGATCGTGGAGCGGGCCGAGACCACCCTGGAGGAGCGCCGCGGGCAGCCGAGCGGACTGCTGACGGTGGCGGCGTTCGCCTCGGCGGCGCGCGGACTGCTGCCCGGAGTGCTGGCGGACCTGGCACGCCGTCATCCCGCCCTGGACGTACGCCTCACGGAGGTGGACCCCCACCTGTCGGTGGACCTCGTGGCCCGCGGGGTGAGCGACCTGGCGGTGGCCCACGACTGGGACATCGCCCCGCTGCCCGCCCCCGAGGGCGTCGAGCAGGCCGTGATCGGGGACGACCTGTGCGACCTGGTGGTACCCGAGGGGCACCCCTTCACCGCACGGGCCGTCATCCGCCGGTCGGACCTCGGCGGCCAGCGGTGGGTGTGCCAGCCGCCCGGCCGGGTCTGCCACGACTGGCTGGTGCGGACGCTGCGCACGGCCGGCTTCGAGCCCGACATCGCCCATGTGGCCGAGGAGAACCACACGATCACCGCCCTGGTCGCGGCCGGGCTCGGCGTGGCCGTCGTCCCCCGGCTGGGCACCGGCGCGCTGCCGCCCGGCGCGGTGGCCGTGCGGCTCGAACCGGGCCCCGTACGCAGGCTGTACGCCCTGTGGCGGACGGGGGCGGCCCGCCGGCCGGCGATCACCGAGGCCGTACGCACCCTGCAGGAGCACTGGGCGGCAGCGGACTCCGCCCGTCCGGGGGATCCCCGCCGTGTCCTCGACGGCGGGAGCGCGACGGCGCAGTAGGGTCCGGCGCGTGCCGAACCACGCCTCCCGCCGGTCCCTGCTCACCGCGGCCGCCGTGGCCGCCGCCGCAGCCGCCGGAGCGGTCTCCTACGCCCTGGGCAGCTCCTCCGACGCCGCCGCCCCCTCCGGTCCCTCGGGCTCCCCCGGCGGCTCCAGGGGCGCCCGCCGCGGGGACGCGCGCCCCGGCGACCGGGCCCCCGGCCCGGCCCCCGACCTGGCCGAACTGCGCCGCGTGGTGGCCGGGATGAGCCTGACCGAGCAGGTCGGGCAGCTCTTCGTGTCCCGGGCCTTCGGGCATTCCGCGACCGGGCCCGACCCGGCCGACGCAGAGAAGAACCTGTCGCAGTTCGGGGTGCGCACCGCCGCCGAGCTGATCTCCCGCTACCACCTCGGCGGGGTCGTCCTGTTCTCCTGGGCCGGCAACACCCGCAACCCGCAGCAGATCGCCGACCTGTCGGCCGGGCTCCAGCAGGCGGCCTCGGCCACGGGAGCCGGGATCCCGCTGCTGCTCTCCATCGACCAGGAGCACGGCGCGGTGGCCCGCATCGGCAAGCCCGCGACCCTGCTGCCGGGGGCGATGGCCCTGGGCGCGCGCGGCGGCAAGGCGTCGGCCGCCGCCGAGGCCCGGCGGGCGGCGCGGATCGCGGGCGCCGAGCTGGCCGCGATGGGCATCCGGCAGGACTACGCGCCGGTGGCCGACGTGAACGTGAACCCGGCCAACCCGGTGATCGGCGTCCGGTCCTTCGGCTCCGACCCGAAGGCGGTGGCCGCCCTGGTCGCCGCCCAGGTACGCGGCTACCAGGGCTCGGGGGTGGCCGCGACGGCCAAGCACTTCCCCGGCCACGGCGACACCGAGACCGACAGCCACATCGGGCTGCCGGTGATGACGCACAGCCGGGCCCGGTGGGAGGAGCTGGACGAGCCGCCGTTCCGGGCGGCGGTGGAGGCGGGCGTGGACGCCGTGATGACGGCGCACATCGTCTTCCCCGCGCTCGATCCCTCGGGGGACCCGGCGACCCTCTCGCGGCCGATCGTCACGGGCATCCTGCGCGAACGCCTCGGCTTCCGCGGGGTGGTGGTCACCGACGCCCTCGACATGGCCGGCGTCCGCCAGAAGTACGGGGACGACCGAGTGCCGGTGCTCGCCCTGAAGGCGGGCTGCGACCAGCTGCTGAACGCGCCCGACCTGGGGCTCGCGTTCCGCAGCGTGGTCGCCGCGGTGGAGTCGGGCGAGCTGACGCAGACCCGGATCGCCGAGTCGGTGCTGCGGATCCTGGAACTCAAGGCGCGCCGGGGCCTGTTCGACCGGCCGCAGACCACGGCGGGGCGGGTGGACGGGGCCGTGGGCACCACGGCCCACCTGACCGCCGCGGACGAGATCGCGGCGGGTACGACGACCCTGCTGGCCAATCCCGGGAAGCTGCTGCCGCTGGACCCGTCGGCGGCGCCCGCGCTGCTGGTCACCGGGACCGACCCGGCCTCCCCCAGCGGTACGACGGGTCCCCCGACGGTGGTACTGGCCAAGGAGCTGACCGCCCTCGGCTGCCGGGCGACGGCGGTGCCGTCGGGGCGGGCGGTGGCGGCGGCCCCGGGCAACGCGGCGGTGCTGGTGTGCACGCACAACGTGCCGGAGGGGGACAGCCCGCAGCGCACGCTGGTGGCGGACCTGGTGGCGACCGGGGTGCCGGTGGTCCTGGTGGCGCTGCGGAACCCCTACGACCCGGCGCGGCTGCCGGAGTGCGCGGCCGAACTGGCCACGTACACCTGGTCGGACGTGGAGATGCGGGCGGCGGCCCGGGTGATCACCGGTGCGGCCCGGCCGACGGGCCGGCTGCCGGTCCCGGTGCCGGGCCGCTACCCGCTGGGCCACGGGCTGGCGTACGGCTGATCCTGTACGCCGGCCCTACGGCCTGGTGGTCCCTGCGCCGGTCCGCGGACCCGCGCGGTCCCTCCCGCGCCGGTCCTCGGCCCGGCGCGGGAGGGAACCGGGTTACGGCCGCAGCTGCGGCTCGCGCTCCAGGTCCTGCTGGTCGAGCCGGGCGTCCGGCTTCGCCAGCGGCGTCGCCCGGCCCGCGTCGAGGGCGGCGGCGGTCGGGGCGACCCCGGCCCACTGCAGGATCCGCTGGGTGGCCAGCGCCTTCTCGCCCTCCAGGAGCTTGGAGACGTTGGCCCCGTGGTTGGCGCCGGGCGCGGTCATCACGTAGCTGTCGTGGGTCCCGTAGCCGAGGCGGAACGGTTCTGCACCCCACGGGTCGTTCTGCCCGTAGACGAAGAGCATCTGGTGGGCGTTGTTCTTCACCCAGTTGTCGACGTCCGCCATGACCCCCGGCTGGAAGGTCATCGGGATGTCGCCCGGCACGAAGTTGCGCGGCGGCTGGTAGCCGTACCGGCTCAGCCCCTTGAGGTGCGGCTGCTTGATGTCCGGCGATCCGAGCTGCGTGCCGGCCTGGTAGTAGTACGGCGTGTACGTCTCCAGGCCCTGGTCGGCGTAGGCCGAGAAGCCGGAGATCGCGTCGACCGAGTCCCAGATCTCCTGGTCGCTCGCGGCCTTGGCGTCCGCGGGGACGGTGCCGCAGTCGGAGAGCATGCTGTACTGCCAGAACGCCCACACGTAGTCGAGGACGACGGCCTCGTACGCCTTGTCGAGGGTGCCGACGGTGTTGAAGGTCCAGCCGTTCTGGGCGGCGGCGGCCGCGTACTTGGCCTCCAGCGGCTCGCGGCGCACGAGCGCCTCGCGCTGGACGCCGTTCAGCCTGTCGCGGCACTCCTTGGTGCCGACCTTGGCGAAGAACCGGTCGTAGGCCGAGTCCTCCTTGTTGACGACGTCGTTGGGCGCGACGTACGCGACGATGCCGTCCATGTCGCGCGGGTAGAAGCGCTCGTAGTACGTCGCCGTCATGCCGCCCTTGCTGGCGCCGGTGGCGAGCCAGTTCTTCGGGTAGAGCTTCTTCAGCGCCGTGAAGATGCGGTGCTGGTCGCTGGCCGCCTGCCAGATGTCCAGCTTCGACCAGTCCGCCGGGGCGGGGCGGGACGGGTTGAAGAAGCGATACTCCATCGACACCTGGTTGCCGTCGACGATCGTCGTCGGCTCGGCGCGGCGCGGGTTGGTGTTGACGTTGTAGCCCGAGGTGTAGAACACCGTGGGCCGGGAGACGTCCTTGTGCAGCAGGGTGATGCGCTGCTTGAAGGTGCCCTTCCCCGGCTGCCGGTGGTCGATCGGCTGCTCGTAGTTCAGGACGAAGAAGCGGTAGCCGGGGTACGGCTTCTCCTCGATCAGGCTCATGCCCGGAATCGCCAGGATCTGGTCCTTGATGTCCGTGGCGGCTGCCTGTCCGGCGGTGGCCGGCGCTGCGGCGGCGGCCGGGTCTGCGGCGGTGGCCGGCTCTGCGGCGGTGGCCGTCCGAGCCGTGAAGCCGGCCGTGCCCATGGTGCCGATCAGCACGGCGAGCGGCAGCAGTCGGCCAAGCGTCTTACGCATTCACCCTCCCCTTGAGCTCACTGCGGTCCCACGTGAACCTAGCGGGGTCAACGCACAGCTGACCAGACCCAGTTGGGACGCTCGCTCAGCACAGAATCCAGCCGGATTCGGCGGACCCGACCCCGATGCTCCCCTTTACATACACACAGCGGTTGATCGCACCGACGGTGACAGGGCCGGCATATCGGGTGAATTGCCCGAGATCGCGGACCGGGACCCCGCCCCGCGGCTGGATGCTCACCGCCATCGGCCGGCGCGTGCCGGGATCCCGGGCGAGGGCGACGGCGCACGCCTGGGTACGGCTCTTGAAGATGCGCACCTCCCCCGCGGGGAACGGCAGCGTCTTGACGAGCTGTCCGCCGCAGCCGCCCTCGGCGGCCCGGGCCGGCGGCGCCACCAGCAGTCCCCCCAGGCAGAACGCGAGCACCGCCGCCGACACCCCCGCCCGGACGGCCCCCCGGCCGCCCCCGTTCCTGTAGCGCCCCACACTGTCCCCCGGTCCCTTGCGCGTACTTATGTGCGTCATACGTACGTCCGTACGACGCACGTGGCCCCCGGAAGGTTGCGCGCGGCAAGATCCGGGGGCCGGACGTGGAAAAGCCGCCGGGCGGCGGGGGCTCAGGCCGCGGCGCGCTCGTCCTCGCCGAGGAACGTCCGCCACAGGACCGCGTACCGGCCGCCGCGGGCGAGGAGTTCGGCGTGCGTACCGTCCTCCACCACCCGGCCGCGGTCCATGACCACGACCCGGTCGGCGCGCGCGGCCGTGGTCAGCCGGTGCGCCACCACGAGGGTGGTGCGCTTCCCGGCGAGCCGGTCCGTGGCCCGGTTGACCTGGGCCTCGGTGGCCAGGTCGAGGGCGGCCGTGGCCTCGTCGAGCAGCAGCACGTCCGGGTCGACGAGCTCCGCACGGGCCAAGGCGATCAGCTGGCGCTGGCCGGCCGAGAGGTTCCGGCCGCGTTCGGCGACGGTGTGCAGGTAGCCGCCGTCGAGCGTGGCGATCATGTCGTGGGCGCCGACCGCGCGGGCGGCCGCCTCGACCTCCGCGTCGCTCGCGCCGGGCCGCCCGTACGCGATCGCGTCGCGCACCGTCCCCGCGAACAGGTACGGCTCCTGCGGGACCACCCCGAGCCGGCGGCGGAACGCCGTCAGGTCGAGCTCCCGCAGGTCCCGGCCGTCGGCGGTCACCCGGCCGCCGGTCGGGTCGTAGAACCGGGCCACCAGCTTCACCAGCGTGGACTTGCCGGCCCCGGTCTCGCCGACGAACGCGACGGTCTGCCCCGCCGGTATCCGCAGGCTGATTCCGGCCAGGGCCTCACTGCCCTTCTCGCCGCGCTCCTCGGCCGTGCCGTACGCGAAGTGCACGTCCTCGAAGGCGATCTCGCCGATCGGCTCCCGCACCCCGCGCGGGTCGGCGGGCAGCGGCGTGGTGGTCGGCTCGCGCAGCAGCTGCTGGATCCGGCCGAGGGAGACGGTCGCCTGCTGGTACCCGTCGAAGACCTGCGACAGCTGCTGGACGGGGGCGAAGAACAGGTCGATGTACAGCAGGTAGGCGACCAGCGCGCCGGTGGTCAGCGTGCCCGCCTCGACCCGGCCCGCACCGACGATCAGCACCGCCGCCGCCGCACCCGAGGACAGCAGCTGCACGAACGGGAAGTAGACCGAAATCAGCCACTGGCCGCGCACCCGGGCCTCGCGGTACGCATCGCTGCGCTCCGCGAAGCGGGCGGCGCCCGAGCCCTGGCGGCGGAAGGCCTGGACGATGCGGAGCCCGGAGACGGACTCCTGGAGGTCGGCGTTGACCAGGCTGACCCGGTCGCGGGCGAGCTCGTACGCGGCGACCGACTTGCGGCGGAACACGATCGTGCCGACGACCAGCACCGGCAGGGTGGCGAAGACGATCAGCGCGAGCTCGACGTCGAGGACGAGCAGCGCGACGAGGATCCCGAAGAAGGTGAAGACGGAGACGACTGCGGTGACCAGGCCGGTCTGCAGGAACGACGACAAGGAGTCGACGTCGGTGGTCATCCGCGTCATGATCTTGCCGGTCAGCTCGCGCTCGTAGTAGTCGAGGCCGAGGCGCTGGAGCTGGGCGAAGATCTTCACGCGGAGCGCGTACAGCACGCGCTCACCGGTCCGGCCCGTCATCCGGGTCTCGGCGAACTGGGCGGCCCACTGGCCGACGACCACCGCGAGGGCGAGCAGCGACGCCGCCCAGACGGCCCCGAGCGCGGCCTGCTCCACGCCCTGGTCGATGCCGTGCCGGATCAGGACCGGCAGCAGCAGGCCGGCGCCCGCGTCCACCGCGACCAGGCCGAGGCTGACGGCGAGCGGCGCCCAGAAGCCGCGCAGCAGGCGGCGCAGGTTGTAGCTGTCCTCGGCGGCCGCGGCCCGGCCCTCGTCGACGTCCGGCTCGTCGTCGGCGGGCGGCAGCGCCGCCACCTTGGCGAGCAGCTCGGGGGTGGCCGGCATCCCGGCCACGGCCCCGGCCATGGAGTGCGGGGGCCCGCCGGCACCGGGGGCCGCGGCGGGGGCCGCACCCGGGGCAGCGGCGGGGGCGGCACCCGGGGCAGCGGCGGGGGCGGAGGCAGCGGCGGAGGCGGAAGTGGCCCTGGCGGAGTCCTCCCGGCGGCGCCACAGCTCGGGGGTGATGCCGTCGACGACGCGCCGCTTGGCGTTGACCGGCTCCGCGTCGATCTCGGCCTCGACCTCGATGTCCTGCTCGAAGTCCCGCTCGAACGCGTCCATGGCCGCCGGGGCGGCCTCGGGGGTGCGCGGAGAGGCCGCGCCGAGCGCGTCCGCGTCGGTCAGCAGCCGCCGGTACAGCGCGGAGCGCTGCTCCAGCTCCTCGTGCGTACCGATGTCGGCGAGCCGGCCGCGGTCCAGTACGGCGATCCGGTCGGCCAGCGCGAGCGTGGAGCGGCGGTGGGCGATGAGGAGCGTCGTGCGGCCCGCCATGACGGCGCGCAGCGCCTCGTGGATCTCGTGCTCCACGCGGGCGTCGACGGCAGAGGTGGCGTCGTCGAGGAGCAGCAGCCGGGGGTCGGTGAGGATGGCGCGGGCGAGCGCGATGCGCTGGCGCTGGCCGCCGGAGAGGGTCAGGCCCTGCTCGCCGACCTTGGTGTCGTACCCGGCGGGCAGGCGCTCGACGAAGTCCTCGGCCTGGGCGGCGCGGGCGGCGGCCCGGACCTGCTCCTCCGTGGCGTCCGGATGGCCGAAGGCGATGTTGGCGCCGATGGTGTCGGAGAAGAGGAACGAATCCTCGGGCACGAGGCCGATCGCGGCGCGCAGCGAGTCGTACGTGAGCTCGCGGACGTCGTGGCCGCCGACACGGACGGTGCCGCGGTCGGCGTCGTAGAAGCGGGGCAGGAGCAGGGAGACGGTCGACTTGCCGGAACCGGAGGCGCCGACGACGGCGACGGTCTCGCCGGCGGCGACGGTGAGGGAGAAGCCGTCGAGGACGGGCCGCTCGGGGTCGTAGCCGAAGACGACGTCGTCGAACTCGACGGTGGCGGGGGCGTCGGCGGGCAACTCCCGCACCCCCTCCTGGATGGCGGGCTCGGTGTCGATCAGCTCGAACACCCGCTCCACGCCGGCCCGGGCCTGCTGGCCGACGGTGAGGACCATGGCGAGCATGCGGACGGGCCCGACGAGCTGGGCGAGGTAGGTGGAGAAGGCGACGAAGGTGCCGAGGGTGACCTGGCCGTTGGTGGCCAGCCAGCCGCCGAGGGCCAGCATGGCGACCTGGGCGAGCGCGGGGACCGCCTGCAGGGCGGGGGTGTAGCGCGAGTTCAGGCGTATGCTCCGCAGCCGCCCCGCGAAGAGCCCGCGGCCGGCATCGCGCAGCTTGCCGGTCTCCTGGTCCTCCTGGCCGAAGCCCTTGACGACGCGGACGCCCGTCACGGCCCCGTCGACGACGGAGGCGACGGCGGCGGCCTGGCCCTGCGCCCACCAGGTGGCGGGGAACAGCTTCTTGCGGCTGCGGTCCGCTATGAACCACAGCGCGGGCGCCATCAGCAGCGCGACGAGCGTCAGCAGCGGCGACAGCCACAGCATGACGGCCAGGGATATCCCGAAGAGGAGGAAGTTGCCGATGGTCATCGGCAGCATGAAGAGCAGGCCCTGGATCAGCTGGAGGTCGCTGGTGGCCCGGCCGACGACCTGGCCGGTGGACAGCTCGTCCTGGCGCCGGCCGTCGAGGCGGGCGATGGTGCCGTACATGTCCGTGCGCAGGTCGTGCTGCACGTCGAGGGCGAGGCGGCCGCCGTAGTAGCGGCGTACGTAGGTGAACGCGTACACGAGCACCGCCGCGCCGATGAGCAGCCCGGCCCACGGCGCCATCGGCCTGCTCTGGTCCCCGATGACGTCGTCGATGATGACCTTCGTCACGAGCGGGACGAAGGCCATGACGGCCATGCCTCCGAGGGAGGAACCGAGCGCGAGCAGCACATTGGCCTTGTACCGCCAGGTGTAGGCGGCCAGCCGCCTGGCCCACCCCTGCTGCCGCTCCTCCTGCTGCCTCTCTCCGGCTGTCTGCGCCGTTCCCGCCGCTGTTTGCGCCGCCGCCACGTTCTGCCTCCCCGTCCGTCCGTCGCTGCCGCCTGCCCCAACGCCCCCACCGGCGGATTTCATCCCGCCGCACCATCTCGAAGGTGCAGATGTGTCACCTCGGCCGCACGCGGGACGCGGCCGTTGGGGGTAGCGGGGCGGGCAGCGGGGCGGGCAGCGGGGTGGGGGTGGGGGTTCAGCCGGGTGGCGCGGCCCGCGTGCGGGCCCGGTCGCCCGCGCACAGACTGGGCGCATGCCCGAGCCGAAGGAGCAGTCGCCGGGACCGGAGTCGGGGCGTGTGCCGTCGGCTCCGCCATCGGAGACGGGCTCGGGACCGGAGCCCGGGTCGGGGCCCGGGTCAGGGCTCGGATCGGGGTCGTTCCTGGAGAAGGCGGCGTACATCACGGCCCCGGCGACCGTGGCCCTCGGTCTCCTCTACTACTTCGGCAGCACGTACACCGACGCGTACTACGCCTACTTCGGCATCCCCACGAGTGATCTGCAGTTCTCCGTCCAGAAGTACGTGGTCGAGAGCCCGGCCGCGGTCTTCTTCCCCCTCTGGCTGCTGATGATCTGCGGACTGGTCGTGCTGCTGGTGCTGGGCTCAGTGGGCCGGGCCTTGGCCGTCCCGGGGCGGGAGGCGGTGCGCCGCAGGGTGACGGCCTGCCTGCTCGCCATCGGCAGCTTGCTGCTGGTGCTGGGAGGCTTCCCGGCCTACTTCATGGAGGGCCGACTGCCGCCCCTCCCCAGCGGGTGGCTGCGCGAGTTCCTGCCCTGCCTGGTCGTCGCCCTGGGTGCCACGCTGGCGTTCTTCGCCGTACAGCTGCACCTCAGCCGGGGCTCCGACGAACCCGGCCGACGTGAAAGGACGGGCGACCGGCTGTGGCTGGCAGGTGGCGCCCTGCTCATCGGCCTGTTCGCGATGAGCCTGTTCTTCGCCATGTCGCGGTACGCGGCTCAAGCAGGTACGACTGCGGCCGCCGAACTCAAGGCCGGTGGCTACGTGGCCCACAGCCCCAGGGTGGTGGTCCACTCGAAGGTTTCCCTCCCCCATCACCTCGGCGGCATCAAATTCAAGGACCGCGGCCCCGGCAGCGCGCCGTTCCGATACGAGTACCGCGGTTTCAGGCTCCTCGTGAAGTCGCCGTCCCGCTACTACTTCGTCTCCTACGCCGAGTCCGAGGTGCCACAGCTGGTCGTGCTCCCCGACGACGAGACGGTCCGCGTGGAGATCAGTCCGTGACAACGGCGGACGTGTCCTCGGTGGACACGCCGTCGGTGGGCGTGTCGTCGGTGGGCGTGTCGTCGGCCGTCGGGCTCGAACTCGGGGATTCCTCGGAGCCGTCGGGGGTGGCCGCTGCGTCGACCGCCTCCCCGGTGATCTCGACGGTGATGACCTGGCCGTCGGTGGTCTCGGCAGTGAGCTGCCCGCTGTAGCTGCCCGGCGCGGCCGCAACGTGCTGGAGCGTGATCGTGCACCCTCCTCCGGGCGGCAGCTCGACACCGGAGCAGTTGTCCTCCGTGATCGCGGCCTCCCCGTTGTCGGTGGTCACCGACAGCTCCTGGACGGTCTTGGGTTCGCTTTCGGAGTTGGAAATGGCGAAGTCCCGGGTCGCGGGCTCGCCCACGGACGCGGCGGGCACGCTGATCGGCCTGGTGTGGGCGGCGCTCTCCCCCAGGAACACGGTGTCCTCCGGTTGGGGGACGGTGACCTGCTCCGTGCCCGAAGGCGGTGCCGGGGAAGGCTGCTGCTCGGAGCCGCCGCCGCTCTGGCAGGCGGCGAGGACCACGGCCAAGGCGATCGCGACCACTGCCGCAGCAAGGCTTCGGGGGCGTGCGGGCATCACGGCGTCGGCCTCCGCTTCCGGATCGACACGGACCGGCTCACCGATCAAGCTCCCACGAACACCTGATTCAGGCCCGCGAAGCCGGGCCGGAAACACAGCGTCACCATCCGAAAGGTGCAAGGACGCGGGACGCCGGAACACGAGGGGCACCCGCCGTCACGGTGCGTCGAACTCGTAGTCCAGGATGTAGGCGGCGGAGTCGAGGATCATCTCGTTCACCTCGACGACCTGCCCGTCGGCGGCGAAGGCGGTACGGCAGACCAGGACCACCGGCGTCCCGGGCACAAGCGCCAGGGCTGCGGCCTCTTCGGGCCCCGGCATCCGCGAGCGGATCTCCTCCCGGAACCGGACCGGCCTGCGGCCGAGGTCGGCGAGGCGGGCGTAGATGCCGCCGGGGCCGGTGTCGGGCTCGGCAATGGGGGTGCCGGTGGCGAGTACGGCGTCCAGGTACGAGGTGGACACGAGGACTGGTTTGCCGTCGAGGACGAACCGTCGGCGGCGGACGCAGACGCGATCGTCCTCCCCGAGCCCGAGCAAGGCCCCGATGCCCGGCGGTGCAGCCTCCTCACTCACGGACAGCAGCTCTACGGACGGGTCCCGGTCCTCGGTGTCAGCCTCCCAGATGGACCGGCCCGCACCCCAGATGTCGCCGGCAAGACGCTGAATGCCGCGGCGGCGAATCAGCCTGAAGTCTCGGACGAACACCCCAGCGCCCTTGCGGGCCTCCACAATGCCCTCTGTCTGGAGGACGCCGAGAGCCTGGCGGGCCGTCATGCGGGCAACGCCGTATGTGGCCATCAGGTCGTTCTCGCCGGGAAGGCGGTCACCCGGACCGTACGTGCCGACCTGGATGGCCGCCTTCAGCTCGGCGGCAATCCGCTGGTACTTGGGCTGCCGCCCGGAGCCGTTACTCGGCATGCGTCCTCCCGATCATCTCTCGACATCGTAGGCGCGGAATGCAGCCGTGCTCGCTCAGCCCCACGCGCCATACGTTCATCTCTAGAGATAGCTTGACCGGCGGCCCGCAACGCGCTTCACTCCTAGCATCGGAATCTCTAGAGAGGTGATTCGGGTGGCACTGGCTCCGTCCCTGCCGAGCGAAGCGTTCTGGCTCTTTCCTCGCAGCCCTCGCAGCCCCGGTTGGGCCCGCGCCTTCTTCCGGGATCAGGCCCGGACCTGGGGCGTCGCACGCCCGACTTCGGAGACGGCAGAGTTGGCGCTGTCGGAGCTCGTCACCAACGCCGTACGGCACGCTCGTGCACCCCGCGGCCGGGAGATCGGCGTACGGGCGGTGTGGGACGGTGCGTGCCTGCGGGTCGAGGTCGCCGACGCGGGCGACTGGGTGGACCTGGAGCCCGGTCCGCACAGGCCGGACAGAGACGGCGGGCGCGGGCTCGCCGTCGTGGCGGCCGTGGCGGACCGGTGGGGCCAGGAGCCCCGACCCCACGGCATCGGCAAGACGGTCTGGGCCGAGTTCCCCGTCAGGGTGTAGGGAGCGGCTTCACGACCGGGGGTTTCTCCAGGGGCTTGTTCTCGCAGCCGAGGGCCTCGGTGACCCGGCGGGTCATGAGGGCAGTGAGGGCCGTCTGGCGGTCCCGGGCCGCTTGGTCGAGGTCCGTCCGGCCGATGTTGACCGTGTACGAAGCATCCGCGTAGAACCATGCCGACTTCGACTTCTCGCCGAGTTCGCCGGGCATGTCGCACTGGACGAACAGCTTCGTGATGAAGTCGTTCGTTTCACCGAAGGCGCCGTTCACCTCGTACGGGACGCTCTTGGACAGGGACGGCTTCACATCCTCCGAGGTGCGAGCCACCCAGCCGAATCCGAACGTCGCGCGTTCGACTCCCCCCTGACCACCCGGACGGTACGCACACGTGTATCGGGGAAGTGTCCGCTCCTTGGGATCCATCTCCCGCAGTTCGCGCTCCAGCTTCTCGACCGCACGGCTCGTACTGTTCATGATGAGGGTCTCGAAGCCGTCTGCACGAAGGATCTTCCGCAGAAGCGTCTGCTCTTCCGAGGCGGGCGCGATCTCGCACGGATGGTCGGTCTTCGCTTCGGACTCGCCCGAGTCACACGATGCCAGTGTCAGCACACAAAGAAGAGCAGCCGTCGACCGCCCGAGAGTCTTGAGCACGTCAGGACCGGAGATGCGCACGAGCGGCATCCCTTCCACTGGTGTAGCTGGTGGTCGCCGTGTCCTTGGCGTGCTTGAAAGCAGCGTCGCCTTCGATGTGACGATCCCTGCCCCACGCGTCGAACATATCGTTGGTCGCCTCCATGCCCTTCCCGAAATTGCTGCTGGAATCCTTCTTCCCCTGTTCCTCGGCCTCGTCCTTGACCCCTTCGACCCACTCGTACTTGAGCGAGTCGATCAGCGAGCCTCCGACCGTGCCCGCGATCGGGATCTCGCCGATGAGTCCGTTCGCCAAGGCAGCCGTGTGTTCAGATGTGCCTTCCGCCCACTTGTTCCGGTCGTCTTCCTTGTCCTTGTAGACGTCGGCCCCGATGCCGTTCAGGGCGCCGGCCGCGGCGCCGATGTCATGGGCCCGGTTGTCCCAGTCCGCGCTCACACCGTGCAGGTCGCCCTTGTACGGGGCGGCAGCGGTGAGCTGTTCCGCCGAGTACATCCGCTCCGCCTCGACGATCAGGGCGTAGCTCGGGCCGTCGTCCGCGATGCCGCGCATCACGCGGACCAGGCTGCCCTGGCCGACCGCGATCTGGGCCTTGTCGCCCGAACCGTGGATCGAGTCGCTGCCCTTGATGCCGCCCAGGTCGGACTCCTGGCCGCCGAGGATGAGGTGGGTGTCCTCCACGTAGTCGACCAGTGCCTTCGCCATCGGCTGGCGCAGGCCCTCCAGGTCCTTCGGGAACTTGTCGCCGCTCATCTCGTCGTCGAAGAGGCGGATGGCGTTGTGCATCACGCGCGCTTGGCCCTCGGTGTGCGGTCCGGGCGGGCCGAGCTTCTCGCCGTCCGTGTGGCCGGTAGCCGCCGCCTGGAGGGCCGCGCCCAGGCCCGCCGTCTTGTCGCCGTGGATCTCGATCGGCGGGCCGACCGCGGTCGAGATCCAGGGGTCCGGCATGTCGCGCTCGGTGAGCATGTACTTCAGGTGCTCGTTCTTGTTGCCGGGCGCGTCGGGGTCGAGGAAGTACGTCGCCGAGTCCGGGTCCTTGGCCATGATGCCGAGCAGGCCGTCCAGCGGGTCGGAGACCAGGTTCGGGCGCTGGGAGTCCCAGGCGTGGTCGTACATGTGCGGCTTCGACTTCTCGGCCGCGATCATGCCGTCGCCGACGTCGTTGAGGAACTGCTTGCCGTAGCCGTCGCCGTTCGCCATGAGGGTGACGAGCGCCTGGTAGCCGTACGTCGGCCGCAGGCCCTTGGCGACCAGTTCGGGGCCCTGCTCCTTGAGCCCGTTCACGAAGGGCTTGTACGCGTAGCTGTCCGGGTCCTTGGTGCCCGAGGCGATCGTCCCGGCGAGGCCCGAGTTGATCGATTCGTAGAGCTTCCTGTCGGCCGCCGATGTGCCGCGGTCGTTCGACGCCAGGTTCATCTGGTCGGCGAGCAGCAGGGTGTCCTTCGCCCCCAGCCCGTTCAGGTACGCCTCACTGAAGTGCTTGTCCTTGGAGTTCTGCTTCAGGACCTCGTCGTAGTGCCGCAGTTCCTCCGGGGAGGCCTTGCCGTCACGGATCTTCTGGGTGAGGGCCAGCGCCTCCACGGCCTCGACGTCGTTGACGGGCTTCGAGTTGAAGCCGAACATCGCCGTGCCGTCCGCGCCCGACGCGTTCAGCAGGGCGGTCTTGACGTCCGCGTCGAACTCCGTGATCGCTTTGACGGTGTCTGCGATCCGGCGGGTCCAGGCCCGCTCGACCTCCGGGAGGTCGGGGTCGTGCCGCGCCGCGTTCGCGGTGCCGGCGTCGACCTTGGAGAAGTCGAAGCTCGCGTTGCCGGCGTCCGAGACCTTCATGCCGGCGTCCTTGGCGTCCGACACGGCGGACACCAGGCGGCCCTTGAGGTCCGTGAACCGGGCGTGCGCGTCACGGAGCAGCGACTCCATGGCCAGCGCCTCCTTCTGTGCCGACGCGTACTCCTGGCGCGTGATGGAGGAGTTGGTGGCGGCGGTCGTGGCGCTGGTGCCCAGCCAGCCGTTGCCGGCGGAGACCTTCTGGACCTCGTCCTTGTAGACGTCCTCCATGGTCTTGAACTGCGCCGCCATGGCCTTCCAGCCGTCGGCGGCCGTGGTGAGCGCGGAGAGGTCCGTCTGCATGATCTCGGCGTAGCTCGGCACGTCCGTCTCCCCCTAGAGTCCCGTGACCCTCGACTGCACCGGCTGGAAGCTCCGGCCCGTCAGCTGGTCTTGTCCGGTGAACAGGTTCGACGCGCCGCGCAGGGCCGTCTTCTCCGAGGCCAGCCGTCCCATCAGGCGCTTGACCTGGTCGTCCCAGTGCGTGTGCGCCTTCGTCAGACCGGCCGCCGTGTCCCAGCCGGTGAAGGCCTTGACCGCGTTCTTGGTCGGCTCGTCGGCCGCGTCCGCGGCCTTCGTCGTGCCGGGCTGCAGGACGTTCTCGATGGTGTTGGCCGCCTTCTTCTTCTCGGGAGGGGCCGTGGCCAGCACCCCGAACCCGCTGGGCGCCCCGGAGCCGCCGCCCGGGTCGGCGGCGAGCTGGTTCAGCCGCATCTGCGGCGACGCGCCCTCGGACGCGGCCGCCTGTTTCTGCCGGCCCCACTCCTGCTCGAACGACACTGCTCCCCCTCGCACTCCGCCCGCCTGATCAAAACCACCCTAGCGAGCCCCTGAGCGAGCCCTAAACGTGCGTGGGGGCGAACATGCGGAGCCTGGCCGGAAGGACCACCACCGAGGGGCCCGGGGTGGCGAGGGCCTTCGCCAGGTCCGCGCGGAGGGTGTCGGGAGTCGTCTGCACCGCCGGGACCCCGAAGGATTCCGCCAGGGCCGTGAAGTCGGGGCGGGTCAGTTCGGTGCCGGTCGTACGGCCGTCGAAGGCGTCCGTCATGTACTCGCGCAGGATGCCGTAGCCGCCGTCGTCCACGATCAGCCAGGTGACGTCCAGGTCGTGCTGGCGGGCGGTGGCCAGCTCGGCGAGCGAGTACATCGCGCCGCCGTCGCCGGAGACGGCCAGGACCGGGGTGCCCGGCTCGGCCAGGCAGGCTCCGAGGGCCGCGGGGAAGGCGTAGCCGAGGCCGCCGGCGCCCTGGGCCGAGTGCATGGTGTTCGGGTGCTTCGGGTCGAAGGCCGACCAGGCCCAGTAGGCGAGGATCGTCATGTCCCAGAACGACGGGGAGCGGGGCGGGAGGGCCGACCTGATGGAGTGGAGGAGGTCCTGCTCCAGGGTGAGGTCCTGGGAGGCCAGGCGGGCTGCGACGGCGGAGAGGACCCCGCGGACGCGGTCGGGGGCGGTGGGGGCGGTGGGGTCCTTGCGTTCGGCCACGGTTTCGAGGAGGGCCTGGAGCGCGAGGCGGGCGTCCGCGTGGATGCCGAGCGCGGGGTGGTTGGACTCCAGCTTGCCGAGGTCCGCCTCGATCTGGATCACCCGGCCGCCGGGCCGGAACGTGTGGTAGTTCGAGGACAGCTCGCCCAGGCCGGAGCCGACGACGAGGAGGACGTCGGCGTCTTCCAGGAAGTCGGTTGTGTGGCGGTCCTCCAGCCAGGACTGGAGGGAGAGCGGGTGGGTCCAGGGGAAGGCGCCCTTGCCGCCGAAGGTGGTGACCACGGGGGCGGAGAGGCGTTCCGCCAGCTGCTTGAGCTTGCCTGCTGCGTCCGCGCGGATGACGCCGCCGCCCGCGATGATCACGGGGCGTTCGGCGTTCTCCAGCCAGTGCGCGGCGAGGGCCGTCAGCTCGGGGCGCGGGGCCAGGTCGTGCGGGGTGGCGTCCATGCCGGTGACCTGCGGGACGAACGTTTCCGTGCGGAGAACGTCCTCCGGGATCTCCACCCACACCGGCCCGTGCGGGGCGGTCAGCGCCGACTCCCAGGCCTCGGCGATCACGGACGGGATCTGGGAGGGGGTCCGGGCGAGGTGGACGGACTTGACCACGTCCCGGAAGGAGGCGGCCTGGTCGCGCAGCTCGTGCAGGTGGCCGCGCCGGCCGCCGCCGAGGCCGGTGGTCGGCACCTGGGAGGAGATCGCCAGGACGGGGGAGGAGGCCGCCGCCGCTTCGGCGAGTGCGGGGAGCGCGGTCAGGGCTCCCGGGCCGGTGGAGAGGAGGAGGGGCACCGCCTCGCCGGTCATCCGGCCGTACGCGTCGGCGGCGAAACCGGCGTTGTTCTCGACGCGGAGGGTGACCAGCCGCAGGTCGGAACGGCCCACCGCGTCGAACAGCCCGAGGGCGTGCTGCCCGGGCAGCCCGAACACGGTGGTCGCGCCGAGCCCGCGCAGCGTCTCCACGACCAGGTCCCCGCCCGTCCGGCCCGGCGGCGGCGCGAGGGCCGCCGCCCGCTGGGCGTCGGTGGGGCGGAGTACCAGGTCGTGGTCGTGCGTCACGCTGTGCGTGCCTTCCGTGCTGGCGTGCCGGGCAGCACTGCCGACACGCCGGGGGCTTGGCCGACGCGCCGGGAGGGGCTTACTTGCCCTTCGCCGCGGCGATCTGGCGGCTCATGATCGTGGTCAGCTCGTACGCGGTGTGGGACGCCGCGACCGAGGTGATCTCAGCGTGATCGTACGCCGGGGCGACCTCGACCACGTCGGCGGAGACCAGGTTGCAGGAGGACAGGCCGCGGATGATCTCCAGCAGCTCGCGGGAGGTCATGCCGCCCGCCTCGGGGGTGCCGGTGCCGGGCGCGTGCGCCGGGTCCAGCACGTCGATGTCGATGGAGATGTACAGCGGGCGGTCGCCGATGCGCTGGCGCAGCTGGTCGGCGATCTCGTCCGCGCCGCGGCGGTACACGTCGGCGGAGGTCACGATGCCGAAGCCCATCTTGGCGTCGTCGTCGAGGTCCTGCTTGCCGTACAGCGGGCCGCGGGTACCGACGTGGGAGAGGGCCTCGGTGTCGAGGATGCCCTCCTCGACGGCGCGGCGGAACGGCGTGCCGTGCGT
Source organism: Streptomyces sp. NPDC090445 (assembly GCF_044769385.1). Taxonomy (NCBI): domain Bacteria; kingdom Bacillati; phylum Actinomycetota; class Actinomycetes; order Kitasatosporales; family Streptomycetaceae; genus Streptomyces; species Streptomyces sp. NPDC090445. Next base: position 43,459 of record NZ_JBIVXV010000008.1, read on the forward strand.
GTACTCGGCGCCGAAGTACGTGTCCCAGGTGTCCAGGTGGGCGTCGAAGTGCAGCAGGGCGACCGGGCCGTGCTTCTTCGCGACCGAGCGGAGGAGGGGGAGGGCGATGGTGTGGTCGCCGCCGAGGGTCATCAGGCGGGAACCGGCGGACAGCAGCTCGTCGGCGGCCGCCTCGACCGTCTCGACGGCCTCGTTGATGTTGAAGGGGTTCACGGCGATGTCACCGGCGTCGGCGACCTGCGCGAGCGCGAACGGGGAGGCGTCCTGCGCCGGGTTGTACGGGCGCAGGAGGCGGGAGGCCTCACGGATGGCGTTGCCGCCGAAGCGGGCGCCGGGGCGGTAGGACACGCCGGAGTCGAAGGGCACGCCGACGACGGCGACGTCCGCCGAGCCGACCTCGTCCAGGCGGGGCAGCCGGGCGAAGGTCGCGGGGCCCGCGTAACGCGGGATGCGGGAGGAGTCGACCGGTCCGCGGGGCGTCTGCTCGTTGCGCTCGGTGCTCATGGGGGTGCCCTTCTGGAGGTCCTACAGGCCTTGCGGGTCGTGCAGGTCTTGCAGGTGCTGCTGGCGTGGTGCTGGTGCGGTGCTTCGAGCGTAAGTCGCCGGGGTCGGGGCGCGCAGTGTACGTTCCATCCATACTGTCCGACTGGCGTGTGCGGAGCATCCATGAGTGGTCCTGGATCAGGGGTGGGTGAAGCGTCCGATTCGGGTTCGGGTCCAGTGAGTGACGGAGCCGCCGCCGGGTCGTCGGCTGTGCCGCCCGTGCCGCCTGTCGCGTTGGGGGCGCTGCTCGGGGACCGGGAGCTCGGGCTGCGGCACCTGGCCGGGCCTGCCGAGGCCTGGGTGCACGGGGTGCACGCCTCCGAGATGGCCGATCCGTCGCCGTACCTGCTGGGTGGGGAGCTGCTGCTCACTGCGGGTGCGGGGCCTGGGGACGGGCCCGGTGGGGACGGGCCGGGTGGGGACGGGCCGGGTGGTCCTGGTCCTGCCTCCGGTGGGCCTGGTCCTGCCCTTGCTGCCGCTTTCTACGACCAGTACGTCGCCCGGCTCGTCGCCGCCGGGGCTGCCGCCCTCGGGTTCGGTGTGGCGCCCGTGCACGAGGAGGTGCCGGCCGCGCTCGTCGACGCCTGTGCGCGGCACGGGCTGCCGCTGCTGGAGGTTCCGCCGCGCACCCCGTTCACCGCCGTCGCCCGCGCGGTGTGGCGGCTGATGGCCGAGGCGCGGACCCGTGAGCTGCGCCGCGTGACCGAGGCCCAGCAGGCGCTGGCTGCGGCCGCGGCCCGGCCGGATCCGGTGCCGGCGGTGTTGTCCCGGCTCGCGGCGAGCCTCGGGGGGTACGTGGTGCTGTGGCCGGACGGGCGGGCCGCGGGCACACCCCCTCCCCTGGATGGCGGGGATGCGGCTCTGGGTTCGCTCATGGCCCGGGTCGGCCGGGCCGGGGGGCCCGCCACCGCCACCGATCAGGCCGGGGGGCGGCACCTCGCCGCGTACGCCCTCGGCCGGCATGCGGTGCTGGGTACGGCCACCCCGGCCCGTGCCCCCGGCGACCACACCGTCGCCTCCGTCGCCGCCGTCCTGCTGACCCTGCTCACCGCCGAACGGCCCGCCGGGGACGACACCGCCGCCCTGGCACGGCTGCTGCTCGGCGGCTCCCCGGCGGAGGTGCTGGGCGCCGGCCCCTGGTACGCGGTCCATGCCCGCGGCGGCGGCACCGATCCCGACCCGCGGGCGCTCGCCGCGGCGCTGGGGACCGTACTGCTGGATCCGCGGCCCGGTCCCCGCGTACGGCTCCTCACCGACCGGGATCCCGGCCCGCAGCCCGGATGGCGGCTGGGGGTCAGCGCCCCGGCCGCGCCCGAAGCCCTGGCCACCGCCGACGCGCAGGCCCGGCGCGCCCTGGACCGTGCCGAGGCGGCCCGTGCCCCGCTGGCCCGCCACACCGAACCCGGCTTCGCGGGCCTGGTCGGCGAAGCGGAGGCCCGGGCGCATGCGGAGGCGTTGCTCGCCCCGCTGGCTCCCGTGCTGCGCGAGACGCTGCGGGGGTGGCTGGCCCACCACGGCAGCTGGGACCGCAGTGCCGCGGCTCTGGGGGTGCACCGGAACACGGTCCGGCAGCGCGTTGCCCGCTGCTCGGTACTGCTCGGGCGGGACCTGGACGACCCGGATGCGCGGGCGGAGCTGTGGTTCGCGTTGCGGTGGGAGGGTGGGGCGGCGGGGCCTGATCTGTGATGCGGGCCCGGGGCCCGGTCCCGCGGGATACCCCCGACCCGCATCGGCGAAGCAGCTTGGGGCCATCCGCCGGTCGAGGGTGTTTCCGGGGCGGGGCAAGGAGCAGCCGGCGGAGGGCCCCAAGGAAAGACGCCCAGGGGAAGCAAGCCGCGCCCGGCGGTGTGGGTTGGGCGGGCGGGGGTGCGGTGCGCGACGGATCGCTACGTGCTTCCGGTGGGTGGCGGCTGCGGGCCGTGCGTGGCGGGGCGCGTCAGTGGGCTGCGCGGCGGATGGCGGCCACCGTGGGGACCGGGTCGTTCGTGAGGAAGTCCGCGATGATCGCGTTGACCAGGGCCGGCTTCTCCTGGGTGAGGAAGTGGGAGGTGCCGGGGACGATGGCGAGTTCGGCGTGGGGGAGGGCGTTGTACGTGTCGATCATGTGCTGGGGGGTGACGAGGTCGTCGTCGGAGAACATGACGAGGGTGCGGGCCGTGATCGCCGAGAGGTCGGAGGCCTGGAGGTCGGGCTCCTTGGCGGCCATCTCGCCGATCTTCGTGGCGACGGTCCTGAAGTGGTCGATGCCGTCCGGGGAGACCTCGCCGTAGGCGGGGGCGAGGAAGTCGAAGAGCTGGTCGACGTCCCACTCCGTGTCGGGCACGGCCTCGCCCGCCTTGTTGAAGCCGCCGCTGATCAGGACGAGGCGCTTGACGAGGTCCGGGCGCTGCATCGCAACCAGCATGGCGACGAACGCGCCGTCGCTGTGGCCGACCAGGTCGGCCGGCTCGCCGACCACCGTGTCGAGGAAGGCGATCGTGTCGTCCGCCATCAGTCGGTAGGTGATGGGGCCGGGTACGTCCGGGGTGTGGCCGTGGCCCCGGCGCTCCGGGGTGTAGACGTGGAAGTGGGCTGCGAGGGGCTCCAGGTTCGGCTCGAAGAAGCGGGCGTCGACCAGGCCGCCGTGCAGGAGGACGAGGGGCTCGCCCGCGCCGTGTTCCGCGTACCAGGTGTTCACGGCTCCGAGCTGGATGTATGTGCCCATGGGGTGACTCCTTGCGTTTGTGTGTCGGGGAGGTAGACCGCGGGCGGGAGCGGAATTCATCGGCGCGCCGCACCTCCGGGCAGGGGACGCGGGTTCGTCGCGGCCCCTGCCGGAGGGGCGGTCTCAGCGGTTGAAGGCCGGGAAGGCGAAGCGCTGGACGGTTTTGAGGCCGTCGCCCTTGGCGTCGGTGCTGTTGACCGAGTAGACCAGGGTGCGGGAGAGGTCGCGGGTGGCGGCGATCACCGTGTGGTAGCCGGGGCGGGCGCCGGTCTTGCCCCAGACCTCCTTCCCGTTGATCACGTGGCGTTCGAGGCTGGCGCTGCGGGTGGCGCCGGGGATGTCCGGGACGGTGAACATCTCCTCCAGTTGCGGGGCCGGGACGACCTGGCCGCGGAAGAGGGCGACGAGGAAGCGCTCCAGGTCGCGGGTGGTGGAGATCATGTCACCCGCGGCCCAGCGGTCGGACATGTTCCATTCGGTGACGTCGACCGGCTTGCCGTCCATGAGGTCGTAGCCGCGGTTGTGGGGGCCGTGGATGCGGGGGTCGGTGCCCTTGGGGAAGGAGGTGCCGGTCATGCCGAGCGGGCGGAAGATCCGGACCTCGGCCTGGTGGGCGTAGGTGTCGCCGGTGGTCTTCTCGATCAGCATGCCGAGGATCGTGTAGTTGATGTTGTTGTACCGCTGCTGCGTGCCCGGGGTGAAGGCCAGGCCCTTCGCGACGGCGGAGGCCACCACCTGTTGGGGGGTGATCGTCTCGTAGCGGTGCGGGTAGCCCTCCTCCACGGTGTCGCCGAAGCCGATGCCGGGCTGGATGCCGCTGGTGAAGTTGAGCAGGTTGCGGACGGTGACCTGCTCGAAGGCGGGCGGGAGGACGTCCGGGAGGTAGCGGCGGGCCGGGGCGTTCAGGTCGACCTTGCCCTCGGCGGCGAACTGGAGGACGAGGGCCGCGGTGACGACCTTGGTGGTGGAACCGGCCCGGAAGCGGGCGTCGGCGAGGGCGGGGGCCCCGGTCTTCAGGTCGCGTACGCCGGCGGTGCCGGTCCAGCGGCCGTTCCCGCCGACCCGGATCGTGGCGGCTGTGGCGTCCTGGTCCGGGAGGCCCGCGAGGGCCTTGCGCAGGGCCGCGGTGTCGGGGCCCTGGGTGGTGACGGCCGCGGGGGCGGCGGCGTGGGCGGTGGCGCCCAGGGGGCCTGCGGTGAGGCCGAGGAGGAGGGCGGCGGCGAGGACGGTGCGCGTGCGGCGGTTCATGCGGGCTCCTGACTTGATCGCTGTGGACGGCTTCCATCCTGGTGATCGGGGGCGGTTGTTCGGATCCTGCGTGGAGAGGAGCCGCCCCCTGCGGGTAACCGGCCTGCGGGTCAGGGGAGTTGGCAGGGATCACCCTGAAGGCGCCGCCGGACCCCCCGCCTGGGGAGGTGGCGCTCGTCATACCGTCTGCAGAGCTCTGGACAGAGTCGACAACTCGCCGGTAACTTTGTATGAGCAAGCGCTTAGACATAAGCGGCGGACCGCCGCGACGAAGGGAGCCGGCCGTGCGCCGTACGGTGTTCAACGAGGACCACGAGGCCTTCCGGGAGACCATCCGCGCCTTCATCGAGGCCGAGGTCGTGCCCGTCTACGACGAGTGGTTCGCCGCCGGCCAGGCGCCCCGCGACTTCTACTACAAGCTCGGTGAGCTGGGCGTCTTCGGCATCAACGTCCCCGAGGAGTTCGGCGGCGCCGGCCTGGACACCCACAAGTTCGAGGCCGTCCTGTACGAGGAGACCTCCCGCGCGGGCGTCAACTTCGGCGGCTCCGGCGTGCACGTCCTGCTCGCCCTGCCCTACATCAAGATGCTCGCCGACGACGAGCAGAAGAAGCGCTTCCTGCCGAAGTTCGTCTCCGGTGAGGAGATGTGGGCGCTCGCGATGACCGAGCCGGGCACCGGCTCCGACGTCGCCGGCATGAAGACCACCGCCAAGCTCTCCGAGGACGGCACCCACTACGTCCTCAACGGCTCCAAGACCTTCATCACCGGTGGCGTGCACGCCGACCGCGTGATCGTCTGCGCCCGCACCTCCGCCCCGAGCGAGGACGACCGCCGCTTCGGCATCTCGCTGTTCGCCGTGGACACCAAGTCCGAGGGCTACTCCATCGGCCGCAAGCTCGACAAGCTCGGCCTGAAGACCTCCGACACCGCCGAGCTGGCGTTCGTCGACGTCAAGGTCCCGGTCGAGGACCTGCTCGGCGAGGAGGGCAAGGGCTTCTACTACCTCGGCCACAACCTGGCCTCCGAGCGCTGGGGCATCGCCTTCGGTGCGTACGCCCAGGCCGCCGCGGCCGTCCGGTTCGCCCAGCAGTACGTGACCGAGCGCACCGTCTTCGGCAAGCCGGTCGCCCACTTCCAGAACACCAAGTTCGAGCTGGCCGCCTGCCAGGCCGAGGTGGACGCCGCCCAGGCCGTCGCCGACCGCGCCCTGGAGGCCCTGGACGCCGGCGAGCTGACCCCGGCCGAGGCCGCCTCCGCCAAGCTGTTCTGCACCGAGGTCGCCCACCGCGTCATCGACCGCTGCCTCCAGCTGCACGGCGGCTACGGCTACATGAACGAGTACCCGATCGCCCGCCTGTACGCCGACAACCGCGTCAACCGCATCTACGGCGGCACCAGCGAGATCATGAAGTCGATCATCGCCAAGTCGATGGGGCTGTAACTCCCCTTGAGCGAGGCACTCACCGATCTCCTCGATCTGCTCGACCTGGAGCAGATCGAGGAGAACATCTTCCGCGGCACGAGCCGCACCTCCCTGGTGCCGCGCGTGTTCGGCGGACAGGTCGCGGCCCAGGCGCTGGTCGCGGCCGGCCGGACCGTCCCCGGTGACCGCACCGCGCACTCGCTCCACTCGTACTTCCTGCGCACGGGCGACGCGGGCGCGCCCATCGTCTACTCCGTGGACCGGATCCGCGACGGGCGCTCCTTCACCACCCGGCGGGTCGTCGCCGTCCAGCACGGCCAGCCGATCTTCCACCTCTCGGCCTCCTTCCAGGTGTACGAGGAGGGCCTCGACCACCAGGTCGCGATGCCGGACGCCCCGGACCCGGAGAGCCTGCCGACCGCGGCCGAGGCCCTGCCCGCCTACCGGGACCTGTTCCGGGACCCGGGCACGGTGGAGCGGCTGCTGGAGGCGCGCGGCGCGGTCGACCTGCGGTACGCGACGACCCCGCCGTGGGGCACCATCGGCGAGCCGGTGGAGCCGCGCTCGCAGGTGTGGTTCCGGACGGCCGGCAAGCTGGAGGGCGACGACCCGCTGCTGCACACCTGCCTGGCCACGTACGTCTCGGACATGACCCTGCTCGACTCGGTGCTGCTCGCGCACGGCCGGGGCGGCTGGGCCGTCGGCGACGTGGTCGGGGCCTCGCTGGACCACGCGATGTGGTTCCACCGGCCGTTCCGGGCCGACGAGTGGCTGCTGTACGACCAGGACTCCCCCACCTCGCACGGCGGCCGGGGCCTGGGCCAGGCGCGGATCTGGACGCAGGACGGCCGGCTGGCCGTGACGGTGATCCAGGAGGGCGTCGTCCGCGTCCCGCGCACCTGACGCCGCTCCGGGCCCGCGGAGACCCCCTCGGTAGGGTGGGGCGAAAGCAACCGCGGCCGGAACGGCCGGAACAAGGAGCAGACGTGAGCGAGCCGGCGTCCATAGCCCTGCAGCAGGAGATCGCCCGGGAACTGGAGGTCGCCGAGACCTTCGACGCCGAGCGGGAGATCGAGCGCCGGGTGGCCTTCCTCACCGAGCGGCTGACCTCCACCGGTCTGCGCTCCCTCGTCCTCGGCATCAGCGGCGGCGTGGACTCCACCACCACCGGCCGGCTGTGCCAGCTCGCCGTCGAGCGCGCCCGGGCCGCCGGGCACGAAGCCGTGTTCCACGCGATGCGGCTGCCGTACGGGGTCCAGGCCGACGAGCACGACGCGCAGCTCGCGCTGTCGTTCATCCGGGCCGACCGGGTGCTGACCGTGGACATCAAGCCCGCGAGCGACGCCGCCCTCGACGCCTCGGCGGCCGCCGGCGTGGCCTTCCGCGACGCCCACCACCAGGACTTCGTGCACGGCAACATCAAGGCCCGCCAGCGCATGATCGCCCAGTACGCGGTGGCCGGCGCGCACGACGGCCTGGTCGTCGGCACCGACCACGCCGCCGAGGCGGTCTCCGGCTTCTTCACCAAGTTCGGTGACGGCGCCGCGGACGTGGTCCCGCTGACCGGTCTGACCAAGCGGCGGGTGCGCGCCGTCGCGGACGCGCTGGGCGCGCCCGCCGAACTGGTGTGGAAGACGCCGACGGCCGACCTGGAGACCCTCGACCCGGGCAAGGCCGACGAGGACGCGCTCGGGGTCACGTACGACCAGATCGACGACTTCCTGGAGGGCAAGCCGGTGGACGAGCGGGCCTTCGGGACGATCGTCCGCCGCTACCGCCTGACCGGCCACAAGCGCAGCCTGCCCATCGCCCCCTGAGGTCCGGCCCCGGCGGGCGTGCGCGGGCACGTCCGCCGGGAAGCCCCGGATTCCGGATTCCGGGATCCGGGATCCGGGATCCGGGATCCGGGATCCGGGATCCGGGATTCCTACGCGTCCAGGAGGCCCGCCGCGTTCAGCAGGTAGGCCACCATCGGGTCGTAGAAGCGCGGGTCGCGGACGTGGTCGTCCAGCGGGACCACCACCTGGAGGGTGCCCTCCGCCTCGCCGAGGAACAGGGCGGGGTCGTTGCAGTCCGCGTACGCGACCGCGTCCAGGCCGCGCTGCGCGGCGCAGCCCGCCCAGCCGTGGTCGGCGACGACCAGGTCCGGCAGCGGGCGGCCGGCCGCGGTGAGGCCGTCGAGGATGGCCGCCATCGGTGCCGGGGAGTGGGTGTGCCACAGGGTGGCGCCCCGCTCCAGTACGGCGATGTCGGCGAACTGCCACACCGAGGCCTCGTCGGCCGTCAGCCCGGACGGGATGACGACGATCTCGCAGCCCGCCGTCCGCAGGGCGTCGGCGGTGGCCCGGTGGACGTCGAGCAGGCCGCCCGGGTGGCCGGTGGCGAGCAGGACGCGCTGGCGGTCCAGGGCCGCCTTGCGCAGCCGGGCCGCCATCCGGTCGAGGGCGTCCACGGTCAGTTCCGGGTCGATGGTGTCCTGGCCCTGCCGGTGCTCGGGGTCGTCGACGACGCCGCAGCGCTCGGCCATCACCGCGAGCACGTCCTGCTCGTCAGTCCAGCGTTCACCCAGTTCCAGGCCGAGCCAGTAGTGCCGGTCGCCGTTGGCGAGCTTGCGGTAGTGGGACAGGTTGTTCTCGCGCGGGGTGGCGACCTGTCCGGCGATCCGCGTGCGCACCAGGTGTTCGGTGAGCTCGGCGCGGCTGGGGACGGACGTCTCTATCGGCTTCGGCATGCGGCCCATTCTGCCGCCGCGACCCCCGATACGGCGGTTCCATCCCAGTCGTCGGACGCGTCGTGTCACGCGGTCAGCGCCCCGAAGGCCCCGTGCGCGAGCCGCCGCAGCAGCGATTCGGTCGCCTCCCGCCCGAGCGCCGCCAGGTGCGGGGTCGAGTTCAGCAGGCCGAAGACGGCGTGCACGGCCACCCGCACCTCGGCCTCGCCGACCTGCGGGTGCAGGGCCCGTACGACCTCGACCCACAGCTCGACGTACTGGCGCTGGAGCTGGCGTACGAGCTTGCGGTCGGCCTCGCGGAGCCGGTCGAGCTCCCGGTCGTGCAGGGTGATCAGCGCGCGGTCGTCGAGCGCGAAGTCGATGTGGCCGTCGATCAGCGAGGCCAGGACCGCGGACGGATCCCCGTCGGTCTCCTCCGCCCGGCGGCGCCCGCCGGTCAGCAGCCGTTCGCTGATCCCGACGAGCAGTTCGGCGAGCATGGCGTCCTTGCCCGCGAAGTGCCGGTACAGCCCGGGGCCGCTGATGCCCACTGCCGCGCCTATCTCGTCCACGCCGACGCCGTGGAATCCGCGTTCGGCGAAGAGGCGGGCGGCCTCACTGAGGATCTGCTCGCGACGGGTCGGGGCGGCCGCTGAAGTGCTCATGGGAATCCATTCTAGACAGGGGCCGTTAGCGGTCGTTAACCTTGGCTCCACAGAGGTTAACGCTCATTAACCGCGTGGACCGAGCAAGGGAGCTCGACCGATGCAGCAGGCACCCGTCCTCACGACCGCCGCCGACCCGGCGTCCGAGGCCTGGCGCACCAACGAGGCCGCCCACCGCGAACTCTCCGAGGGCCTGCGCGCCCGCCTGGACGCGGCCCGGCTCGGCGGCGGCGAGAAGGCCCGCGCCCGGCACACCGCGCGCGGGAAGCTGCTGCCCCGCGACCGGGTGGACACCCTCCTCGACCCCGGTTCCCCCTTCCTGGAGCTGGCCCCGCTGGCCGCCGAGGGCATGTACGGGGGCGCGGCCCCGGCCGCCGGGGTGATCGCCGGCATCGGCCGGGTCAGCGGCCGCGAATGCGTCATCGTCGCGAACGACGCCACCGTCAAGGGCGGCACCTACTACCCGATGACGGTCAAGAAGCACCTGCGGGCCCAGGAGGTTGCGCTGGAGAATCGTCTCCCCTGCCTCTACCTGGTCGATTCCGGCGGCGCCTTCCTCCCCATGCAGGACGAGGTCTTCCCCGACCGCGAGCACTTCGGCCGCATCTTCTACAACCAGGCCCGCATGTCCGGCGCCGGCATCCCGCAGATCGCGGCCGTCCTCGGCTCCTGCACGGCGGGCGGCGCGTACGTGCCGGCGATGAGCGACGAGGCCGTGATCGTCCGCAACCAGGGCACGATCTTCCTCGGCGGCCCGCCGCTGGTGAAGGCCGCCACCGGCGAGGTGGTCACGGCCGAGGAGCTCGGCGGCGGCGAGGTCCACAGCCGCGTCTCCGGCGTGACCGACCACCTCGCGGAGGACGACGCGCACGCACTGCGGATCGTGCGGAACATCGTGGCGACCCTGCCCGGGCGCGGGGCCCTCCCCTGGTCGGTCGAGCCGGCCGAGGAGCCGAAGGTGGACCCGTACGGCCTGTACGGCGCGGTCCCCGTCGACTCCCGCACCCCGTACGACGCCCGCGAGATCATCGCCCGGATCGCCGACGGCTCCCGCTTCCAGGAGTTCAAGGCCGAGTTCGGCACCACGCTGGTCACCGGCTTCGCCCGGATCCACGGCCACCCGGTCGGCATCATCGCCAACAACGGCATCCTCTTCGCCGAATCCGCCCAGAAGGGCGCCCACTTCATCGAGCTGTGCGACCAGCGCGGGATCCCGCTGCTGTTCCTCCAGAACATCTCCGGCTTCATGGTCGGCCGCGACTACGAGGCCGGCGGCATCGCCAAGCACGGCGCGAAGATGGTCACCGCGGTCGCCTGCACGCGCGTCCCGAAGCTGACGGTGGTCGTCGGCGGCTCGTACGGCGCGGGCAACTACTCGATGTGCGGCCGGGCGTACAGCCCCCGCTTCCTGTGGATGTGGCCCAACGCCAAGATCTCGGTGATGGGCGGCGAGCAGGCCGCCTCCGTCCTCGCCACGGTCAAGCGCGACCAGCTGGAGGCCGCCGGCCAGGAATGGCCCCTGGGCGAAGAGGAGGCCTTCAAGGCCCCCGTCCGCGCCCAGTACGAGGAGCAGGGCAACGCCTACTACGCCACCGCCCGGCTGTGGGACGACGGGGTCATCGACCCGCTGGAGACCCGGCAGGTGCTGGGCCTGGCCCTGACGGCCTGCGCGAACGCCCCGCTGCCGCAGAGGGACCCGGCGCAGCCGGCCTTCGGCATCTTCCGTATGTGACCTGAGACGTGTGACGTGAGGACCCCAATGTTCAGCACTGTCCTTGTGGCCAACCGGGGCGAGATCGCGGTCCGGGTCATCCGCACCCTGCGGGAGCTCGGGATCCGGTCCGTGGCCGTGTTCAGCGACGCCGACGCGGACGCCCGCCACGTGCGGGAGGCCGACACGGCCGTCCGCATCGGCCCGGCCGCGGCCGCCGAGAGCTACCTGTCCGTGGAGCGGCTGCTCGACGCGGCCCGGCGCACCGGCGCCGAGGCCGTCCACCCCGGCTACGGCTTCCTCGCCGAGAACGCGGCGTTCGCCGAGGCCTGCGCCGGGGCGGGCCTGGCCTTCATCGGCCCGCCCGCGTCCGCGATCTCCCTGATGGGCGACAAGATCCGGGCGAAGGAGACCGTACGGGCCGCGGGCGTGCCCGTGGTCCCCGGCTCCTCCGGCAGCGGCCTGACCGACGCCGAACTCGTCTCCGCCGCCGAGAAGATCGGCATGCCGGTGCTGCTCAAGCCCTCCGCGGGCGGCGGCGGCAAGGGCATGCGCCTGGTCCGCGACGGGGCACTGCTCGCGGACGAGATCGCGGCCGCCCGCCGCGAGGCCCGCTCCTCCTTCGGCGACGACACCCTGCTCGTGGAGCGCTGGGTGGACCGGCCGCGCCACATCGAGATCCAGGTGATGGCCGACGCCCACGGCAACGTCGTGCACCTGGGCGAGCGCGAGTGCTCGCTGCAGCGCCGCCACCAGAAGGTCATCGAGGAGGCCCCCTCGGTCCTGCTGACCCCCGAGATCCGCGCCGCCATGGGCGCGGCGGCGGTGGAGGCGGCACGGGCCTGCGGGTACGTCGGCGCGGGCACGGTGGAGTTCATCGTCCCCGGCGGCGACCCGTCCTCCTACTACTTCATGGAGATGAACACCCGCCTCCAGGTGGAGCACCCGGTGACGGAGCTGATCACCGGCCTGGACCTGGTGGAGCTCCAGTTGCGGGTGGCGGCGGGCGGCGAGCTCGGCCTCACGCAGGACGACGTGACGCTGACCGGGCACGCGATCGAGGCCCGCATCTGCGCCGAGGACCCGGCCCGCGGCTTCCTGCCGTCCGGCGGCACGGTGCTGGCGCTGTCGGAGCCGTCGGGGCGGGCGGTGCGGACCGACTCCGGGCTGACGGCCGGGGTGGACGTGGGCTCCACGTACGACCCGATGCTGTCGAAGGTGATCGCGTACGGGCCGGACCGGGACGCCGCGCTGCGGGTGCTGCGGGGGGCGCTGGCCGACACCGTGATCCTGGGTGTCCAGACGAACGCCGGTTTCCTGCGGAGGCTGCTGGCCCACCCGGACGTGGTGTCCGGGAACATGGACACCGGGCTGGTGGAGCGGGACCTGTCCTCGATGCTGCCCGAGGGCGTCCCGCCGGAGGTGTACGCGGCGGCCGCGCTGCTGGCCCAGGGCTCTGTCCCCCACCCCGTCCCTTCCCGAAACGCCTCAAACGCCGGCGGGGCTGGAACGAACAGCCCGGCGGGGCCGGACTGGGCCGATCCGTTCTCGGCGGGCAACGGCTGGCGCATGGGCGGAACCCCGGCATGGACGGTGCACCACTTCCGCCTCCCGGGCCAGGACCCGATCACGATCCGCACCCGCCGACGGGGTGACGAGCTGGAGATCCGGCCGGCAGCCGACCACGACGGCGGGACGAACCAGGCCCCGCCGGCGATCGATGCGCGGGATCTGGGGCAGGGCCCCGGTGCACCGGCCCGCGGCCGGATCGTGGCCCGCACCGCCGACCGCCTCACCATCGAACTCGACGGCGTCACGCACACCTTCAGCCACGCCCCCTCCCCGGAGGGGACCTGGCTGGGCCGGGACGGCGACAGCTGGCACCTCCAGGACCACGACCCGGTCGCGGCAGCCCTCGGCGGCCGCGGCCACGCGGGGGCCGACACCCTCGCGGCGCCGATGCCGGGCACGGTCACCGTCGTCAAGGTGGCGGTCGGTGAGCGGGTCGCCGCCGGTCAGAGCCTGCTGGTCGTGGAGGCAATGAAGATGGAGCACGTCATCTCCGCCCCGCACGCCGGCACCGTCACCGAACTGGACGTCTCCCCGGGCACCACGGTCGCCATGGACCAGGTCCTGGCCGTGGTCACCCCCGACGCAGAGGAGGAGGGCGCATGAACGGGCTGCCCATGGCCGTCCCCGCCGCCGGTCTGCCGGCGCGCGTGCGGATCCACGAGGTCGGCGCCCGCGACGGGCTGCAGAACGAGAAGTCGGCCGTACCGACCGCGGTCAAGGCGGAGTTCATCCGCCGGCTGGCCGCCTCCGGGCTGACCACGGTCGAGGCCACCAGCTTCGTCCACCCCAAGTGGGTGCCCCAACTGGCCGATGCCGAAGAGCTGTTCCCGCAGCTCGACGACCTCGCCCGGGCCGGGGTGCACCTGCCGGTGCTGGTCCCGAACGAGCGCGGCCTCGACCGGGCGCTGGCCCTCGGCGCGGACCGGATCGCCGTGTTCGGCTCGGCGACCGAGACCTTCGCCTCCCGCAACCTCAACCGGACGATCGCCGAGTCCCTGGCCATGTTCGAGCCCGTCGTGGCCCGGGCCAAGCAGGGGAAGGCGCATGTGCGGGGCTACCTGTCCATGTGCTTCGGCGACCCCTGGGAGGGCGCGGTCCCGGTCCACCAGGTGGTCCGCGTCGCCAAGGCCCTGCTCGACCTGGGCTGCGACGAGCTGAGCCTCGGCGACACCATCGGCGTCGCCACTCCCGGGCACGTACAGGCGCTCCTGTCCGAGCTCAACGAGGAGGGCGTGCCGACCGACCGGATCGGCGTGCACTTCCACGACACCTACGGCCAGGCGCTCTCCAACACCCTTGCCGCGCTCCAGCACGGCGTGACCACGATCGACGCCTCCGCGGGCGGCCTCGGCGGCTGCCCGTACGCGAAGAGCGCGACCGGGAACCTCGCCACCGAGGACCTGGTGTGGATGCTCGACGGCCTCGGCATCGAGACCGGGGTCGACCTGGCCGCCCTCACCGCCACGAGCGTGTGGATGGCCGAACAGCTGGGGCGTCCGAGCCCCTCCAGAACCGTCCGCGCCCTCTCCCACAAGGAGTAACGAAGACATGTCCCTCGACCACCGGCTCTCCCCCGAGCACGAGGAACTCCGCCGCACCGTGGAGGCGTTCGCGCACGACGTCGTCGCGCCCAAGATCGGCGACTTCTACGAGCGGCACGAGTTCCCCTACGAGATCGTCCGCGAGATGGGCGCCATGGGCCTGTTCGGGCTGCCCTTCCCCGAGGAGTACGGCGGCATGGGCGGTGACTACCTCGCCCTCGGCATCGCCCTGGAGGAGCTGGCCCGCGTCGACTCCTCGGTGGCCATCACCCTGGAGGCGGGCGTCTCCCTGGGCGCCATGCCGCTCTACCTGTTCGGCACGGAGGAGCAGAAGCAGCAGTGGCTGCCGAAGCTGTGCTCGGGCGAGATGCTCGGCGCGTTCGGCCTGACCGAGCCGGGCGCGGGCAGCGACGCCGGCGGCACCCGCACCACGGCCGTCCGGGACGGCGACGAGTGGGTCATCAACGGCTCGAAGTGCTTCATCACCAACTCGGGTACGGACATCACCGGCCTGGTCACCGTCACCGCCGTGACGGGGCGCAAGGCGGACGGGCGCCCGGAGATCTCCTCGATCATCGTGCCGTCCGGGACCCCGGGCTTCACGGTGGCGGCCCCGTACTCGAAGGTGGGCTGGAACGCCTCCGACACCCGCGAGCTGTCCTTCGACGACGTCCGGGTGCCGCTGGCGAACCTGGTGGGCCAGGAGGGCCGCGGGTACGCCCAGTTCCTGCGGATCCTCGACGAGGGCCGGATCGCGATCGCGGCGCTGGCCACGGGCCTGGCGCAGGGCTGTGTGGACGAGTCGGTCAAGTACGCGAAGGAGCGCCACGCCTTCGGCCGGGCCATCGGCGACAACCAGGCCATCCAGTTCAAGCTGGCGGACATGGAGATGCGCGCGCACATGGCTCGAATCGGGTGGCGCGACGCGGCCTCCCGCCTCGTGGCGGGCGAGCCGTTCAAGAAGGAGGCGGCGATCGCGAAGCTGTACTCCTCGACCGTCGCGGTCGACAACGCGCGTGAGGCCACGCAGATCCACGGCGGCTACGGGTTCATGAACGAGTACCCGGTGGCCCGGATGTGGCGCGACTCGAAGATCCTGGAGATCGGCGAGGGCACCAGTGAGGTGCAGCGCATGCTCATCGCCCGGGAGCTGGGCTTCTCCGGCTGAATCCGGACATAGCACGAGGGGGCCCTGAAAAAACTTAGGGCCCCCTTACCGTTTTCAGCCAAGGTTAGGCTAACCTTCCCACCGAACGGCCCAGTGGCCGCCCCGGCACGTACTGAAAGCGGACACCAAAATGCCCAAGTCCCGTACCTCCCCCTTCACCCGACGCGGCCTCATCGCCGCCGGCGGTGCTCTCGGCCTCGTCGCGGCGCTGACCGCGTGCGGCGGCTCCGGCTCGGCGAAGGGCGAGGGCGACAAGGACAAGGGTGCGGCGGCCTCGGGCGCCTGGACCTTCAAGGACGACCTCGGCAAGGACGTCAGCCTGAAGGCGCAGCCGAAGAACGTCGTGGCCTACACCGGCACCGCCGCCGCGCTCTACGACTACGGCGTCCAGGTCAAGGGCGTGTTCGGCCCGACCAAGACCGCCGACGGCAAGCCGGACGTGACGGCCGGCTCGATGGACATCTCCAAGGTGGAGATCCTCGGCAACGTCTACGACGAGTTCAACGTCGAGAAGTACGCCGCCCTCCAGCCCGAGCTGCTGGTCACCAACACCTGGGACGGCACGTACTGGTACGTCCCCGAGGCCTCCAAGGACAAGATCCTGAAGCTGGCCCCGGCCGCCGCGGTCGGCGTGGGCGGCGACGCCTCCATGGACAAGGCCCTGCAGCGCACGGCCGACCTGGCCAAGGCCCTCGGTGCCGACCTGAACACCAAGAAGACCACCGACGCCAAGGCCGCCTTCGAGGCCGCCGCCGGCAAGGTCCGCGAGGCCACCAAGGCCAACCCGGGCATCAAGGTGCTCGTCGGCTCCGGCACCGCCGACCTGTTCTACGTCTCCACCCCGAAGACCTCGGCCGACCTGAAGTACTTCGAGACCCTGGGCGTCGAGTTCGTCGTCCCGGAGCAGGACAAGCTCGACCAGGGCGGCTTCTTCGAGAGCCTCAGCTGGGAGAACGCCGGCAAGTACAAGGCCGACCTGGTCCTGCTCGACAACCGCACCGGCACCGCGCAGCCGGAGGACCTGAAGGCCAAGCCGACCTGGACCGAGCTGCCCGCCGTCAAGGCCGGCCAGGTCGCCCCGCGCGTGACCGAGCCGATCTACTCCTACGAGAAGTGCACCAAGATCCTGGAGGACCTCGCCAAGGCCATCCAGGGCGCCAAGAAGGTCAGCTGACCACCGGCCTGACGGCATCACAGGCCTGACGCTACGACCGGCCTGACTGCACGACCGGCCACCGGCGCCGGGCCCGCGGCAACCGCCTCGGGCCCGGCGCCCACCCGACTTCCCAGGGGGACTCCGCATGACCGCCACCGCTCCCGAGAGCGCCGGGGCCGCGGCCACCGAGGCCGTGGCCCACTTCCGCTTCTTCACGATGGAAGTGCTCCGCACCCGCCGCCTCGGCCACTCGTTCCTGCGGGTCACCTTCGGCGGCGAGTCCCTCGCGGGCTTCCGCTCGGGCGGCCGGGACCAGAGCCTGTCGCTGTTCCTGCCGCCCGCCCACCGGGAGCACACCGAGCTTCCGTCCACGGACGAGGACACCTGGTTCGCGGGCTGGCGCGGGATGCCGGACGAGGAGCGCCCGGTGATGCGCTCCTACACCGTGCGCGAGCAGCGCACGGCGGACGGCGGCGCGGTCGAGGTCGACATCGACTTCGTGCTGCACGGGGACTCCTCCCCGGCCTCCTCCTGGGCCGGGCGGGCGGTGACCGGCCGCCGGATCCTGGCGATCGGGCCGGCCGTCGCGGAGAACAAGTCCGTGCGCTTCCAGCCGCCCGCCGGCACCGACGCGCTGGTGATGTACGCGGACGAGACCGCGCTGCCCGCGGCCGCCGCGATCCTGGAGGGGCTCGACGCCGGCATCCGGGTCACGGCCTTCTTCGAGGTCCCGCACGCCGACGACCGGCTCGACCTCGCCGCCCCGGCCGGTTCGGACATCACCTGGATCGTGCGGGAGGCCGGCCCGGGCCGCGCCGGGCGCGTCGTGGACACGGTGCGCGCGGCCGGACTGCCCGCCTCCGAGGCCTCGTACGCCTGGCTGGCGGGTGAGGCCGGCACGATCCGCGCCGTACGCCGCCACCTGGTGCAGGAACGTTCCATCGACCGGCGCGCGGTGCGTTTCACCGGCTACTGGCGCCTGGGTGCGAGCGAGGAGGAGCTCCTCGCCGAGGCGTACGCGGGCCGGGCGCCCAGCGAGGACCCCGGCGCCGCGCTGTAGCGGACTCCCGGCGGCCGCAGGCCCCTTCGCAGCGCCCCCGGACACCTGCAGCCGCTCTTCGGCGGGCCCTGGCTTTTCGGCCAGGGCCCGCCTCTATTTGGCTTGCAACTTAGGTTAGGCTAACCTAAGCACCATCTTCCCCACCCTTCCCCCCCTGCCCGGAGGAAAGTTGATGCGCTCGCATCTCCTGAACGAGACGACCTCGGAGCACTACCGCCGCTCCGTCACCGAGGGCGTCGAGCGCGTCGCGGCCAAACTCGCGACCGTCCAGGGTCCCCACACCGGGATATCGGTCGACGAACTCGCCCCGGTCATCGACGGGATCGACCTGGACCGGCCGCTGGACGACCCGGCCGCCGTCCTGGACGAGCTGGAGGAGGTCTACCTGCGGGACGCGGTGTACTTCCACCACCCGCGCTACCTGGGCCACCTCAACTGCCCGGTCGTCATCCCCGCCGTCCTCGGCGAGGCGATCCTCTCGGCCGTCAACTCCTCCCTGGACACCTGGGACCAGTCCATCGGCGGCACCCTCATCGAGCGCCGCCTCATCGACTGGACCGCCGGCCGCATCGGCCTCGGCCCGGCCGCGGACGGCATCTTCACCTCCGGCGGCAGCCAGTCCAACTTCCACGCACTGCTCCTCGCCCGCGACGAGGCCTGCCGGAAGGTCATGCAGGGCAGCGGGCGCGCCCTGGCCAAATCCGAGGTGCTGCCCCGGCTGCGCATCTTCACCTCCGAGGCCAGCCACTTCAGCGTCAAGAAGTCGGCCGCCATGCTCGGACTCGGCTACGAGGCCGTCATCGCCGTCCCGGTCGACCGCAACCGCCGCATGGACACCTCCGTCCTCGCCCTGGAGCTGGAGGAGTGCGTCCGCGAGGGCCTGTACCCGATGGCCGTCGTCGCTACCGCCGGCACCACCGACTTCGGGTCCATCGACCCGCTCCCCGAGATCGCCCGCCTGACCGCCGAGCACTCCGCGTGGATGCACGTGGACGCCGCCTACGGCTGCGGACTGCTGGTCTCCCCCACCCGCCGGCACCTCCTCGACGGCATCGAGCACGCCGACTCGGTCACGGTCGACTACCACAAGTCCTTCTTCCAGCCCGTCAGCTCCAGCGCGATGCTGGTCCGCGACCGCGACACCCTCAAGCACGCCACGTACCACGCGGACTACCTCAACCCGCGCCGCATGGCCGAGGAGCGGATCCCGAACCAGGTCGACAAGTCCATCCAGACCACCCGCCGCTTCGACGCGCTCAAGCTCTGGATGACCCTGCGCACCATGGGCGCCGACGGCATCGGGCAGCTCTTCGACGAGGTCATCGACCTGGCCGCCGCCGGCTGGGACATCATCGACGCCGACTCCCGCTACGAGGTCGTCGTCCGCCCGCAGATCTCCACCCTGGTCTTCCGCTACACCCCCGAGGGCGACGTGCGCGCCGACCTCGTCGACGAGGCCAACCTGCACGCCCGCAAGGCCCTGTTCGCCTCCGGTGAGGCCGTCGTCGCCGGCACCAAGGTCGACGGCAGGCAGTACCTGAAGTTCACCCTCCTCAACCCGCAGACCACCACGGCCGACATCAAGGCCGTGCTCGACCTCCTCGCGTCCCACGCCGAGCAGTACCTGGGAGAATCCCTTGCAGTCGTCTCGTGAGCCCCGCTCCCCCCGCCGGCCCTTCGATTTCATCGGTGTCGGCCTCGGTCCCTTCAACCTGGGACTCGCCTGCCTGACCGCGCCGATCGACGAGCTCGACGGCCTCTTCATCGAGACGAAGCCGCACTTCGAGTGGCACGCCGGGATGTTCCTTGACGGCGCGCACCTGCAGACGCCGTTCATGTCGGACCTGGTCACCCTGGCCGACCCCACCTCGCCCTTCTCCTTCCTGAACTACCTGAAGGACCAGGACCGGCTGTACTCCTTCTACATCCGGGAGAACTTCTACCCGCTGCGGACCGAGTACAACGAGTACTGCCGCTGGGCCGCCGACCGGCTCGACAACGTGCAGTACTCCACCTCCGTCACCGAGGTCACGTACGACGAGCAGGCGGGCCTGTACGCGGTCACCACCGACCGCGGCGAGACCCACCTGACCCGCCGCCTCGTCGTGGGCACCGGCACCACGCCGTACGTCCCGGCCGCCTGCGGGCAGCTCGCCGGCGACTTCATCCACAACTCCGTCTACATGCAGAACAAGGCGGAGCTGCAGAAGAAGAAGTCCATCACGCTGGTGGGCTCGGGCCAGAGCGCCGCGGAGATCTACTACGACCTGCTGTCGGAGATCGACGTCCACGGCTACCGGCTCAACTGGGTCACCCGCTCCCCGCGGTTCTTCCCGCTGGAGTACACCAAGCTGACGCTGGAGATGACCTCCCCGGAGTACGTGGACTACTTCCACGCCCTCCCGGAGGAGACCCGCTACCGCCTGGAGAAGGAGCAGAAGAGCCTCTTCAAGGGCATCGACGGCGCACTGATCAACGACATCTTCGACCTGCTCTACCAGAAGAAGGTCGGCATGCCGGGCCCCGTGCCCACCACCCTGCTGACCAACACCTCGCTGAACTCGGCGGCGTACGACACCGCCACCGGCACGTACACCCTGGGCCTGCGCCAGGAGGAGCAGGAGCGGGACTTCTCCCTCGACACCGAGGGCCTGATCCTCGCGACGGGCTACTCGTTCGGGCTGCCGGAGTTCCTGGCGCCGGTCCACGACCGCCTCAACTTCGACGGCCACGGCCGCCCCGACGCGGCCCGCAACTACAGCATCGACGTGACCGGCCGCGAGGTCTACCTGCAGAACGGCGCCGTCCACAACCACTCGATCACCTCGCCCGACCTGGGCATGGCCGCGTACCGCAACGCCTACCTCGTCAAGGAGATGCTGGGCCGCGAGTACTACAAGGTCGAGAAGTCCATCGCGTTCCAGCAGTTCGCGGCCCCGGAAGGCACGCACATATGAGCACCACCGAGCCCCTGTATTCCCGCACCGACGCCGCCCTCGGCACCTTCGCCATCCGCCCCCTGGACCCGTTCTCCGACGCGGAGCTGCTCCACGGCTGGGTGACCCACCCCAAGGCGGCGTTCTGGATGATGCAGGACGCCTCGCTGCCGGACGTCGAGCGCGAGTACATGAAGATCGCGGCCGCCGAGCACCACGACGCGTACATCGGCCTCCACGAGGGCCGCCCGGCCTTCCTGATGGAGCGCTACGACCCGAGCGAGCTGGAACTGGTCGGCCTGTACGACGCCCGGCCCGGCGACGTCGGCATGCACTTCCTCGTCGCGCCCAGCGACACCCCGCTGCACGGCTTCACCCGCGCCGTGATCACCACCGTGATGGCGGCCCTGTTCGCCGACCCGCAGACCCGCCGCGTCGTGGTCGAGCCGGACGTGCACAACACGGCCGTGCACGCCCTCAACGAGGCCGTCGGCTTCGTCCCGGAGGGCCCGGTGCAGAAGCCGGAGAAGGAAGCCCTGCTGAGCTTCTGCACCCGCGAGCAGTTCGAGACGGCCACCGGCCTGACGGGAGCGACGGTATGAGCCTCTCCGACGCGATCTCCCACCTCTCCCCCGAGCTGTGGGAGCGGGCGAACCGCGCCCTGGTCCGCAAGGCCCTGGCCGAGTTCTCCCACGAGCGCCTGCTCACCCCGAAGCCGCTCGGCGACGGGTCGTACGCGGTCCTCAGCGACGACGGCACCGTGGAGTACCGCTTCACGGCCACCCGCCACGAGCTCGACCACTGGGCCGTGGACGAGTCCTCGGTCACCCGCCTCCAGGACGGCACCGAGCTCCCGCTGGACGCCCTCGACTTCCACATCGAGCTGCGCGAGGCGCTGGGCCTGAGCGCCGAGGTCCTGCCGGTCTACCTGGAGGAGATCTCCTCCACGCTGGCGGGCTCGGGCTTCAAGTACACCAAGCCGCAGGTGCCGTCCGCCGTCCTGGCGAAGTCCTCGTTCCAGGACATCGAGACGGGCATGACCGAGGGCCACCCCTGCTTCGTGGCCAACAACGGCCGCCTCGGCTTCGGCGTCCACGAGTTCCGCGCGTACGCCCCGGAGGCGGCGAGCCCCGTCCACCTGGTGTGGGTGGCGGCCCGCAAGGACGTCTCCACCTTCACGGCGGGCGCCGGCCTGGAGCACGACTCCTTCATGCGGGCGGAGCTGGGCGAGGAGACCCTCGCGGTCTTCGCGGAGCGGATGGCCGCACAGGGCCTGGACCTGGCGGACTACCACCTGCTGCCCATCCACCCCTGGCAGTGGTGGAACAAGACCACGGTGACCTTCGCCGCGGAGATCGCGGGCCGCCGCCTGGTGCTGCTGGGCGAGGGCACGGACAGCTACCTGGCGCAGCAGTCCATCCGCACCTTCTTCAACACCAGCGCCCCCGAGAAGTACTACGTCAAGACGGCGATCTCGGTCCTCAACATGGGCTTCATGCGCGGCCTGTCCGCGGCCTACATGGAGGCCACCCCGGCGATCAACGACTGGCTGCACCGCCTGATCGAGGGCGACGAGGTGCTGCGGTCGGTGGACTTCTCGATCATCCGCGAGCGGGCGGCGATCGGCTACCACCACCGCCAGTACGAGCGCGCCACGGACCGCTACTCGCCGTACCGCAAGATGCTGGCCGCGCTGTGGCGCGAGTCCCCCGTCGCCTCCCTGCAGGAGGGCGAGCGCCTGGCGACCATGGCCTCGCTGCTCCACGTGGACTCCGAGGGCCGGTCCTTCGCCGGCGCCCTGATCGCCGAGTCGGGCCTGACCCCGGCGGAGTGGCTGCGCCACTACCTGCGGGCCTACCTGGTCCCGCTGCTGCACTGCTTCTACCAGTACGACCTGGCGTACATGCCGCACGGCGAGAACACCATCCTCGTCATCGAGAACGGCGTGGTGAAGCGGGCGATCTTCAAGGACATCGCCGAGGAGATCGTGGTCATGGACCCGGACGCGGTCCTGCCGCCGGCGGTGGAGCGGATCCGGGCGGACATCCCGGAGGACATGAAGCTGCTGTCGGTCTTCACGGACGTGTTCGACTGCTTCTTCCGCTTCCTGGGCCCCATCCTCGCCACGGAGGGCGTCTGCGAGGAGGACGTGTTCTGGCAGGCGGTCGCGGACTGCGCCCACGCCTACCAGGACTCGATGCCGCAGCTCGCGGAGCGCTTCGAGCGGTACGACCTGTTCGCGGAGGAGTTCCAGCTGTCCTGCCTCAACCGGCTCCAGCTGCGCAACAACAAGCAGATGGTCGACCTCGCCGACCCGTCGGCCGCCCTGCAGCTGATCGGCAACCTCAAGAACCCCGTCGCGCCCTTCGCGCGCCGGTAGGCACGAGGCGGGCCCGCCGTGCGACTACGGTCCCTCGCACGGCGGGCCCGCCTCCCGCCTTTCCCTCTTCTCTCGTCTCCTTCCTCCGCTCACTTCTCCCAGGGCACGTCCGGGGCGCGGTGGAAGGCGATGCCCTGCGCGTCCATGCGGGCCGCGTGGGCGGCGAGGCGCCCGCCGTACGCACCCCAGTCCCGCGCGGCCGGGCTCCAGCCCAGCTCCGCCAGGCTCAGCACCCGCGGAAAGGCCATGAACTCCAGGTCGGCCCGGGTCGCGATGGTCTCCGTCCACAGCGGCGCCTCCACCCCGAGGACCGCCGATTCCGGGACGTCGGGCAGGTACGCCCCCGGGTCCCATTCGTATGAGCGGCGCACCGGGACGTAGCCGGCCCAGGCCAGGCCCTGCTTGGTCGCCGTGTCGTACTTCATGTCCAGGTACAGCCGGTCCGCCGGCGACAGGACCAGCGGGTGGCCGGCCTTCGCCGCCGCGGCCACCGCCGCCTTCTCCGCCGCCGCCGTCCGGTCGTGGCCCCAGTACTGCAGGACGGCGCCGGGGGCCGGCCGGGCCGAGGCCAGCTGGTGCCAGGCCACCACCGTCTTGCCGTGCCGTGCGACGGCCTGCTGCGCCCGGTCCATGAACGCCGCGTAGTCCGCGGCCGGGGTCCGGTGGGCCTCGTCGCCGCCGATGTGCAGGTAGCGGCCGGGGGTGAGGGCGGCCAGCTCCCCGAGCACGTCCTCGACGAACTCGTACGTCCGCTCCTTGCCGACGCAGAGCGAGCTGAAGCCGACCTTGGTGCCGGTGTAGCGCTCGGGCGCCTTGCCGTCGCAGTTCAGCTCCGGGTAGGAGGCGAGGGCCGCGTTGACGTGCCCCGGCATGTCGATCTCGGGGACCACGTCCACGTACCGCTCGGCCGCGTACGCCACCAGGTCCCGGTAGTGGTCCTTCGTCCAGTGGCCGCCGGGGCCGCCGCCGACCTCGCTGCCGCCGCCGTACTCGGCGAGCCGGGGCCAGGAGTCGATCGCGATCCGCCAGCCCTGGTCGTCGGTCAGGTGCAGGTGAAGGGTGTTGACCTTGTACTGGGCGAGCTGGTCGACGTACCGCTTGACCTGGTCCACCGTGAAGAAGTGGCGGGCGATGTCCAGCATCGCCCCCCGGTACGCGAAGCGGGGCACGTCGGTGATCCGGCCGCCGGGGACGGTGCCCGGGCCGGACACGGGCAGCAGCTGGCGCAGGGTCTGCCCGGCGTGGAACAGGCCGGCCGGGGTGCGGGCGGTCAGGGTGACCCCGCGCGGGCCGGAGTCCAGCCGGTAGCCCTCCTCGCCGAGCCCCGCGGCCAGGGCGTCGATCCGCAGCCGGATCCCGTCGCCGGCCCGGCCGTGGACCACGGGCAGCGGCAGTCCGGAGGGGCCGCGCAGCTGTTCGGCGAGGAGCTCGCCGACCCGGCGGACCTCCGCCCCGGCGGCCGGGCCGGTCCGGATGACCGTGGCCGCCCCGACGGGGTAGCCGGGGCCCTCGGCGTGTGCGGAGGCCGGGGCGGGCAGGAGCCTCTCGTAGGGGGTGGGGGCGGCGGCGGGGCGGGCCCTGCCGGGGTGGGCGTCCCCGGGTCGGGCTTCGTCGCCGCGGGCGGAGGCGCAGGAGACGAGCGCGCCGAGGACGAGGAGGGTGCCGAGCGTGCGTCGCAGGACTCTCATGGCCCAGGTATAGGCCAACTCCCCTGCTGGGGACGGTGCGAGAATCGCCGGATGGCGGAAATCATCCAGAAGGACGGTACGTGGACCTTCGACGGGGACGCGGTGCGCATCGTGCCCGGTCGGGACAAGGGCGTGGGCCTGCTGCGCCAGACCCTCGGCGAGGTGGTCGTGCCGCTGCGGGCCCTGGCGGGGATCAGCCACGAGCCGGGGCGCAGGACGGGCCGGCTGCGGCTGCGGCTGCGCGACGGGGCGTGCCCGCTGCTGCAGGTGACCGGCGGGCGGCTGCCGGAGGCCTCGGACCCGTACCGGCTGACGGTGGAGTCGGACCGCGGCGGGGTGGCCGAGTACTTCGTGGACGAGGTGCGCAACGCGCTGCTGCTGGAGCAGGTGCCGGCGGGGCCGGTGGACGCGTACCTGCTGGCGGGGCCGGCGGTGCCGATCTCGGTGGGGGCGGGTGACGGGACGGTGGCCTTCGACGGGGACCGGGTCGGCCTGGACTGGAACTGGACGACGGAGGAGGCCAAGAGCTCGGGCGGGCCGCGCGAGTTCCGGGTCGCGGACCTGCGGTCGGTGGAGTGGTCGCCGTCGAAGGGCCTGGACAACGGCTGGATCCGGTTCGGCCTGGCGGGGGCGGCGCCCGCGCCGGCCCCGAAGTACGACCCGTACACGGTGGAGCTGTTCGGCTTCAAGAAGGACCCGCTGATGGCGCTGGTCGCGGCGGCCGTGGCGGTGCGGATGCCGCATCCGGCGGCTCCGGCCGAGCCCGTACCGGTGCCGGCGCAGTCGCCGTCGCTGGCTCCGGGGCTCGCAGCGGAGGCGGTGTCCGCGCCGGCCGGGGCGGGCGGCGGGGAGGACCACGACGCGCTGCTGCGGCGGCTGCGGGAGTTGGGTGAGCTGCATCACGCGGGGATCCTCACGGCGGACGAGTTCGCCGCCGCCAAGCAGGCCGTTTTGCGCCGTTTCTAGCGGTTACATAGCGGATCAACGCATTCCGCAGGCAGGCACCAGCGTGATCCTGCCCGCATTCGGGCAGGATCTTTGCTTTTACCGGGCGTCGGACGTCAATATCTACGAGTGCTCGACCGCCGCCCGTCGTACGACGATCTTGTCGACCACCTGGTGCGCAGCACCGCGCTGCAGCGCGGGGAGGCGGCCCGGGTGGTGCTCGACGTGCTCGCGTACTTCGACGAGACGACCGAGGAATTCGTCCGGCGCCGCCACCGCGAACTGCAGTCCGGCGGAGCCGTCAACGCGGAGATCTTCGAACGGATCGCGGGCGAGCTGCCGCACCGGGCCGTGGCACCGCCCGAGCTGTCCCTGCGACAGCTCCGCCGCATCGTCTACGGCTGACGGCCCGCGCGGCACCGGTCACGGCACACCGGCCGCTCCGGCAGCGGCCACCGCAACACCCGAACCTCAGGAGGGGTAACACTTCATGTGCGGAATCGTGGGATACATCGGCAAGCGCGACGTGGCGCCGCTGCTGCTCGAAGGCCTGCAGCGGCTTGAGTACCGCGGGTACGACTCCGCGGGCATCGTCGTCAACAGCCCGAAGTCCCCGGCGCTGAAGGTCGTCAAGGCCAAGGGCCGCGTGCGCGAGCTGGAGACCCGCGTCCCCAAGCGCTTCGCCGGCACCACCGGTATCGCCCACACCCGCTGGGCCACCCACGGCGCCCCGAGCGACCTCAACTCCCACCCGCACCTGGACACCGAGGAGAAGGTCGCGGTCGTCCACAACGGCATCGTCGACAACGCCGCCGAGCTCCGCGCCAAGCTGGAGGCCGAGGGTGTGGTCTTCGTCTCGGAGACCGACACCGAGGTGATCGTCCACCTCATCTCCCGCTCCCAGGCCGACACCCTGGAGGAGAAGGTCCGCGAGGCCGTCAAGGTCATCGAGGGCACCTACGGCATCGCCGTCATGCACGCCGACTTCGCCGACCGCATCGTCGTCGCCCGCAACGGCTCCCCGGTGATCCTCGGCATCGGCGAGAAGGAGATGCTCGTCGCCTCCGACGTCGCCGCCCTGATCGCGCACACCCGCCAGGTCGTCACCCTGAACGACGGCGAGATGGCCACCATCAAGGCCGACGACTTCCGCACGTACACCACCAGCGGCACCTCCACCACCGCCACCCCGGAGACCGTGGAGTGGGAGGCCGCCTCGTTCGACATGGGCGGCCACGACACCTACATGCACAAGGAGATCTCCGAGCAGCCCGACGCGGTCGACCGCGTGCTGCGCGGCCGGATCGACGACCGCTTCTCCACCGTGCACCTGGGCGGCCTGAACCTGGACCCGCGCGAGGCGCGCGGCATCCGCCGGGTCAAGATCCTCGGCTGCGGCACCTCGTACCACGCGGGCCTGATCGGCGCGAGCCTCATCGAGGGCATGGCCCGCATCCCCGCGGACGCCGAGCCGGCCTCCGAGTTCCGCTACCGCAACCCGGTCGTGGACCCCGACACCCTCTACATCGCCGTCTCCCAGTCCGGTGAGACCTACGACGTCCTCGCCGCGGTGCAGGAGCTCAAGCGCAAGGGCGCCCGCGTCCTCGGCGTCGTCAACGTGGTGGGCTCCGCGATCGCCCGCGAGGCCGACGGCGGCGTGTACGTGCACGCCGGCCCCGAGGTCTGCGTCGTCTCCACCAAGTGCTTCACCAACACGGTCGTGGCGTTCGCGCTGCTCGCCGTGCACCTGGGCCGCATACGCGACCTGTCCGTCACCGACGGCAAGCGCATCATCGAGGGCCTGCGCCGCCTGCCCGCCCAGATCGAGGAGATCCTCAAGGGCGAGGAGGACATCAAGAAGCTCGCCGCCGAGTACGCGGACGCCAAGTCGATGATGTTCATCGGCCGTGTCCGGGGCTACCCGGTGGCTCTGGAGGCCTCCCTGAAGCTCAAGGAGATCTCCTACATCCACGCCGAGGCCTACCCGGCCTCCGAGCTCAAGCACGGCCCGCTCGCCCTGATCGAGCCGGCGATGCCGACGATCGCGATCGTCCCGGACGACGACCTGCTGGAGAAGAACCGCGCCGCGCTGGAGGAGATCAAGGCCCGCAGCGGCCGGATCCTGGCCGTCGCGCACCGCGAGCAGGAGAAGGCGGACCACACCATCGTCGTCCCGAAGAACGAGGACGAGCTGGACCCGATCCTGATGGGCATCCCGCTGCAGCTGCTGGCGTACCACACGGCGCTGGCCCTGGGCCGGGACATCGACAAGCCGCGCAACCTGGCGAAGTCCGTCACGGTCGAGTAGTCGCCCCGCCGCAGGCACCCACGAGAACGG
Source organism: Streptomyces sp. NPDC090445 (assembly GCF_044769385.1). Classification (NCBI taxonomy): domain Bacteria; kingdom Bacillati; phylum Actinomycetota; class Actinomycetes; order Kitasatosporales; family Streptomycetaceae; genus Streptomyces; species Streptomyces sp. NPDC090445. Next base: position 71,248 of record NZ_JBIVXV010000008.1, read on the forward strand.
CCCCCGGGACACCCGGGGGCCGTTCCTCGTTCCGCCGTGCGGCAGGTCAGCCCGCGGCGACCGCGCTGCCGCGGGAGGCCTTGCCGAAGGCGGTCGGCCAGTGGGCCAGCGCCGCCGTCGCGCCGTACCAGGTCAGCAGCCCGGAGACGGCGGCCACCCAGCCGGCGGCCTTGGCCAGCCCTCCGCTGTCGGCGAGGGTGCCGGTCGCGAGGAGCAGCAGGGACAGGGTGAGCAGGGCGTACGTGCCCTGGCCGAACAGTCCGCTCGCGGCGCCCGTGGTGAGGGTGAGCGCGAGGAGGGCGAACAGGATCAGGAACAGGCCCGCGGCGTGGGCGGAGACCTTGGTGTCGGCTCCCGCGGCCCAGGTGAACCAGAAGGCGCCGAGGCCCGCGAACGCCGTGCCGTTGAAGCCGTTTCCGCCACGGAACTCCAGGAGTCCGAGGACGAAGAGGCCGAAGCCCCCGACGTAGGTCGCGAGCGAGACGGCGTCCGCCGCGGACACTCCGCCGATGATGCCGGTGTGGCCGATACCGAACGCGAGAAGGGTGAGACCCAGGGCGATGTTCCCGAGGGTCGAAGTCGTGGCCGTGCTTCCCGCAGAGACACCATTGTCCACGGCGGGCTCCCTTCGATCTGCAGTTGTGTGCTGCGTCCCAGCAGCATTTATCTACCCTTTACAGGGGTGCACAACCGCACAATCGATACAGCAGCGGTTACGGAATGACAACGACCGGTCGCTGTGCGCGCTTGGCGAGCCGGCCCGCGACCGACCCGAAGATCCGGCCGACGATCCCGTGCGTGGAGCCGACCACGATGGCGTCCGCCGAGTACTCCCGGCCGACCTCCTCCAGCTCGTGGCAGATGTCCCCGCCCCGCTCGACCAGGATCCACGGCACCTCGGCCAGGTAGTCCGCGCAGGCCAGTTCCAGCCCGAGGACCTCGGTGCGGTGGTCGGGCACGTCCACGAAGACCGGCGGCTCGCAGCCGGCCCACACGGTGGTGGGCAAACGATTGGCCACGTGCACGATGATCAGGCCGGATCCGGACCGGCGGGCCATCCCGATCGCGTACGCGAGGGCCCGCTCGCTGGAGGTGGAGCCGTCGAACCCCACGACGACGCCGTGCCGGAAGGCCGGGTCGCAGGACGGACGCGCCTGTTCCGTCGCGCGCAGTTCGCTCGGCACCTGATCGGCGAGCGGCTTGCGCTTGCGATCAGCGGGTTCGGGGAATTCGTGACCGGCCATGGATGTCTCGGCGAAGTGGTCCTCGGGGGAAGGGACAAGGCGACGGGGCGACAATGGGCGAAATCGACGACTCAGGGTGACGGAGCTCTGTCCGGGAAGCATCTTCCCAAGCCCTTACCCACCAGGGTACGGCGACACTCCTGTCCTGGACAGGGCATGCCGCACTTGGAGAGTGTCCCAGGGAGCATGCCGGAGCGAGGCCGCCTTGGCAATGTCCGCTGTCCCCTACAGGCAGTGACGAGCGCCCCTTGCGCGCCACTCGTGCGCGCAGTGACCGAGCCCCGCCGCACGCCGTTGGACAGGCGTCCGACCGCCCAGGAGAGCCCGCAGGGAGTACGCCGTGCCCGGCCATCCGGTTCACCCCGTCCAGCCCGCTCAGCCGACGCAGCCCGCCCCGTTCGCCGGCACGACCCCCCATGTCACCCCCGCCCCCGTTCACCCGTCCGTGCAGTCCGGCAGGCACTCCCATGACGACCCCACGGGTGACGTGGTGCGCTGGGCGGCGTTCAGCTGCCTGCTGGTCCCGGTGGTCCTCGTCGTGTACGGGAGCACCTTCGGCGGGGCCGTCGTGGCGACCCTGGGCCTGGTCGCCGTCACGGCGGTGTGCCGGCTGATGCTGCGCTGGTCCGAGAAGGGAAGCCGGGGCACCGTGCGGGTCCTGGCCGAGGACCGGCTGCCGGCATCGGGCCGACGCCGCCGGCACTCTCGGGGCGGCAGCGGGACCCGGCGCGGGGGCCGGAGCGCGGGCCGGAACGGGGGCCGGAACGGGGCGCGGCACGGCTGCAACGGCTCCGGCGGGACCCCTCGGAGGGACTGACCGATTCACACACCCACACCCGCATGATTTCAGCCAACTTCGGGACACCATGCCGGTCTTGCCGGAATGCTGTTCCACTCGCCCCACCACCGGCAACGACGGCGTCAGGGGGGCCGGAAGACCCGATGGGTACTGGCCACGGCCGGAGTGTGAGCTTCCCGCTCCGGTAGCGGAGTGGAACGCTTACTGATCGAATGCTTTTCGCCAAGTTGCCAAGTCGACATAGCGCTGCGTGCTGAACTTGTCACGCCGACACCACGGGACGCAGTAGATTCGATCATGTTTTACGGCGGGGGATCCACGTGCAAGGCCGAGGGGAAACGTGCAGGTGCGACCAGACCAGGGAGTCGCGACACCCAAGGGGGGCTTAGCCATGAGCCAGGATTCCACCGCCGTCATCACGGACGCCGGCCGGAAACTTGCGGGGCGTCGCCGCAGGGAGATCGTTGCGGTGCTGCTGTTCAGCGGCGGGCCGATCTTCGAGAGCTCCATTCCACTCTCCGTGTTCGGCATTGACCGGCAGGACGCGGGAGTTCCACGCTATCGACTGCTCGTCTGCGCCGGGGAGGACGGTCCGCTGCGGACCACCGGCGGACTCGAGCTGACCGCGCCGTACGGCCTGGAGGCGATCGCCCGCGCGGGCACCGTCGTCGTCCCGGCCTGGCGCTCCATCACGTCACCGCCGCCGCCGGAGGCGCTCGACGCACTGCGTCTGGCGCACGAGGAGGGGGCCCGGATCGTCGGACTGTGCACGGGAGCGTTCGTGCTCGCCGCCGCCGGTCTGCTGGACGGCCGTCCCGCGACGACGCACTGGATGTACGCGCCGACGCTGGCCAAGCGGTACCCGTCCGTCCACGTCGATCCGCGCGAGCTGTTCGTCGACGACGGCGACGTGCTCACGTCCGCGGGCACCGCGGCCGGAATCGACCTGTGCCTCCACATCGTGCGCACCGACCACGGCAGCGAGGCGGCCGGGGCGCTGGCCCGCCGGCTCGTCGTCCCGCCGCGGCGCACGGGCGGCCAGGAGCGCTACCTCGACCGGTCGCTGCCGGAGGAGATCGGCGCCGACCCGCTGGCCGAGGTCGTCGCCTGGGCGCTGGAGCACCTCCACGAGCAGTTCGACGTGGAGACGCTCGCCGCCCGCGCCTACATGAGCAGGCGCACCTTCGACCGGCGGTTCCGCTCGCTGACCGGCAGCGCGCCGCTGCAGTGGCTGATCACCCAGCGGGTGCTCCAGGCACAGCGGCTGCTGGAGACCTCCGACTACTCGGTCGACGAGGTCGCCGGGCGCTGCGGATTCCGCTCGCCGGTGGCGCTGCGCGGGCACTTCCGCCGGCAGCTGGGGTCCTCCCCGGCGGCCTACCGCTCCGCCTACCGGGCCCGCCGCCCCCAGGGCGACACGGCGCAGGTGTCGGAGATGTCGTCGGGTTCGCTGCCGCACCAGCGCACTCCGCAGCCCCACCGGGCAGCGGCGGCGCTGGCCGCCTCCGGTCCGACGGTGACGGAGCTGTACGCCCCGTCGCGCGTGCTGCGCGAGCACGCGTAGCCCGCAGCGGGCACGGCCCGACCCTGAAGGCCCCTGTACCGGTCACGACCGGTGCGGGGGCCTTCTGCTCTCCCGGCCCGGCCGGATCGGCCGGGCGAGCGCATAAGGTGGACGCATGAACGATCGCATGGTGTGGATCGACTGCGAGATGACGGGCCTCTCGCTGACGGACGACGCACTTATCGAGGTGGCCGCGCTGGTCACCGACTCGGAGCTCAACGTGCTCGGCGAAGGCGTGGACATCGTGATCCGCCCGCCGGACGCGGCCCTGGAGACCATGCCCGACGTGGTGCGCGAGATGCACACCGCCTCCGGCCTGCTCGACGAGCTGGCCGGGGGAACCACCCTCGCGGACGCCGAGGCGCAGGTCCTGGCGTACGTACGCGAGCACGTGAAGGAGCCCCGCAAGGCGCCGCTGTGCGGCAACTCGGTCTCCACCGACCGCGGCTTCCTGCTGCGGGACATGCCCGCGCTGGAGAGCCACCTGCACTACCGGATCGTGGACGTCTCCTCGGTCAAGGAGCTGGCGCGCCGCTGGTACCCGCGGGCGTACTTCAACAGCCCGCCGAAGAACGGCAACCACCGGGCGCTCGCGGACATCAAGGAGTCCATCGCCGAGCTGCGCTACTACCGGGAGGCGGTCTTCGTCCCGCAGCCCGGCCCGGACTCGGACACGGCGCGGTCCATCGCCGCGAAGCACGTCCTGCCCGCCGAGTAGCACCCGCCGGAACCCTCCGGAGGAGGGGTCGGCGGAATAGGGGGAGCGAGCACCCTTCCGGACCCTGTACCCTTTTCTTCGGCCGGTCGGTTTCCGACCGGACATGGTGGGTGTAGCTCAGTTGGTAGAGCACCTGGTTGTGGTCCAGGTGGCCGCGGGTTCGAGTCCCGTCACTCACCCTTCACCGGAGGCCCCGGTCCGCTCGCGCGGACCGGGGCCTCCGGCGTTTCCCCCGCCGCAGGCCGGGTCAGTCCCGGTCACGGAAGTCGTCGGCGTGGTCCTCGACCCAGGTCGCGAAGGACCGGGCCGGGTGGCCGGTGAGCCGGGGCACCTCATCGGTGAGGACGGCGGGAACACCGTCACCCGCGGCCCAGTAGTCGAGGAGTGCGTCGGCGAAGGGCCCCGGTATGTAGGCGGCGGCCTCGGCCTTCCACTGCTCGGCGGTGACCGTCTCACAGGGCACGGGGCGCCCGAGGGCGCGGCCGAGTATGGACAGTTGGTCCGCGAACGTGAGCGACTGCGGGCCGGTCAGGGTGTAGGCGCGCCCGGCGAGGGCGGGGTCGGTCAGCACGGCGTACGCGGCCTCCGCGAGGTCGGCCTCGTGGACCGGGTCGGTGTGCGCGCCCGGGTACGGCAGGCGGACCGGCAGGCCGGCCCGCAGCAGTCCCGCCCAGCCGAGGGCGTTGGACGCGAAGGCCCCGGGCCGCAGCAGCGTGGTCCGCAGCGGCGAGGCCAGCAGTACCTCCTCCACGGCGCGGTGGGCCGCGGCCAGCGGGTTGTCGGCGGCGGACGGGGCGAGCACCGCGGAGGAGGACAGGAGCACGACGTGCTCGACGCCCGCGGCGGTCGCCTCCTTGACGAAGGCGTCGATGCCGGAGGCCTCGGCGTAGAGGAAGACGGACCGGGCTCCGGCGAGCGCTTCGGGGAAGGTCGCCGGATCGGACAGGTCGCAGCGGACCGTGCCGGGGGAATCCGGCTCCCGGGATCCGAGGCGGTGCTCGACGCCGCGGGCGCTCAGGAGGGAGACGAGACGGCGGGCGACGGCGCCTCGGGCACCGGTGACGAGGATGGACATGGCGGAACCTGCTTCCTGCTGTGCGTGTCGGGCTGTGCATGCCTGGATGGCGCTGTGCACGATAGAATCACTACGCGATGCAGATTGTGTACCGAACATTCTCTGCGCCGCGCAATCAAATTTCAGGCATGGAGAACCCGATGTCAACCGATTCCCCCCGTTCGGGTGAGCAGTGGAGCCGCGCCGAGCTGCTCGCGCACGTCGTGACGGAGAGCCAGCGCCACTACGCCGGCTACTCGCTCTTCACCCAGGCCCTCGCCGACCACGTCGGCCTGCACCCCACCGACATGCAGTGCATCGCGCTCCTCGACCTGGAGCCCGGCCCCGTCAGCACCGGCGACGTCGCCCGCCTCACCGGCCTGACCTCGGGCTCGGCCACCCGCCTCGTCGACCGCCTGGTCAAGGCCGGCATCGTGGAGCGGCTCGCCGACCCCAACGACCGCCGCCGCTCCCTCGTCGCCCTGGCCCCCGGCGCCCGTACGCGGATCGGCGAGGCCTGGGAGACCCCGGGACGCGCCTTCGGCGCCGTCCTGGACCGCTACTCCGACGCCGAGCTCGCCGTCATCGCCGACTACCTGCACCGCGCCGCCGAGGTCGGCCGGGACCAGGCCGAGCGGCTCCAGTCCGGCGGCTGACCGGGGACCGAACGGGGCACCGGCCGCTGCGCCTCCGGCGCGCGGCTCAGGCCGGCGAGGAGGACATGGCCGCCAGGCCCTTCGCCAGTTCCTCGCGGTTCATCACCGGACCGATCTCAAACTCTGCATTGAAGTTCAGGAACATGTCCTCCAGCAGCGGCGGCAGCTGCGAGCTGTCCTGGAGGTCGAACACGATCCAGCAGGACCGCACGCCCTCGTGGAGGCCGAAGTAGGCGGCCTCCGGCTTCACCTTCTCCATGAACTTCTGGATCACCGTGGGCAGGGCCCCGCTCTTGATGCCCTCGTTGCTGGCGGCCGTGTCCATGTGGGCCCGGAGCATGACTCTCATGCCTGACTCCTTCCGTCAGCGCCACCCTCGGTGCGGTCGCCGGGCCCGGCAACATCTGCACGCCCGACCGGGTATCAGGCCCCGGGGTCAGGCGTCGGCGCCGGGGACGAGGCCCGTGCCGCCCCTGCGGGCGCCCTGGACGTGGAAGTTGAAGTCGGTGTGCCCGAGGGCCCCCATCAGCCGGAGCCAGACCGGGAGCAGCATCTCGGTCCCGCGGGCCGTCTCGATGCCGCCGAGGTCCAGCACGCTCGTCTCCGGCCAGCCGAACGCGTGCAGCAGCGCCCGTACCTCCGCCTTGGCCTCGGGGTCCTCCCCCGACAGGAACACCGTGTGCTCCCCCGGCACCCGCGCGGGATCCACCATGATCCGGCAGTTCATGGTGTTCAGCGTCTTGACCACCCGCAGCCCGGGAAAGGTCCGCTGGATCCGCTCGCCCAGGCTGTCGTCGTTCACCGGGTCCAGGGTCGGCGGGAACCCCCGGGAGAAGTCCAGCGGGTTCGCGATGTCGATCAGGATCCTGCCGTCCAGGTGCGCGGCGCCGGCCTCCGCGAGGATCGCCACGCTGGCCTGCCCGGCCGTGGCGTTGACGAGGGTCTCGCCGTGCCGGACGGCTTCGGCGAAGCCGGCCAGGAAGACGTCCGCCGCGCCGTGGCCGCCCGCCCGCCACGCGGCGAACTCGTCGCGGCCGGCGGTGGCCCCGGGGTCGCGGGTGCCGATGACGACCTCGTGGCCGAGGGAGTTCAGGCGGGCGGCGATCATGCGGCCGACCATCCCGGTGCCGAGGACTGCGTAGCGCATGGGCGTTCCGATCCTTCCGGTGGTTCCTGCTCTGCCGTGTCCGTACGCCGATCCCTACCCCGGCCCGCACCCCGGCCCGTACCCCGGGTCCCCACCCCGGCCCCCACCCCGGTCCGCACGCCCGCCGGCTACCCGCCCAGGATCCGCAGGTCGTGGAAGAACTCGTAGCGCCGCGGGTCGTCCGGCAGGAACCAGTGGAGCCCCTCCTGCAGGAACACGGCCACCACGCTCACGGCGGCCACCAGCCCGAGGAGCCACAGCGCGAGCAGCCCCGCCGCCCGGTGCGGCCCCGGCCCGGCCGTCGGAACGGCGCGGTCCGCGGTGGCGTGGGCGGAGGCCAGGACGACGCCGACCGCTACGACCGAGGCCTGGAAGAGAACCCACGCCCACACGCCGAGGTGCAGGCCGAGGACCTCGCCGCCGAGCACCCCGCCGCCGTGGCCCCTGCCGCCCGGCAGGACGCGCGGCACCGACTGCCGCCAGGAGGCGAACGAGCCGACGGCGACCGCGACCAGCGCCAGCCCCCAGCCCGTCATGTAGTCGCGGCCCGTCACCGCCCCCTGCGTGAGCGCCGTACGGACGATGTACGCCGCCCCCGTCGCCGCCAGCAGCATGAGCATCCGCTGCACGACGCAGAGCGGGCAGGGCTGCTCCCCCAGCGCGAGCTGGACGAAGAGGCCGACGCCGGCGACACCCGTCCAGCCGAGGGCGAAGAAGCACGCGAACCAGTACTGGACCCGTCCCAGCAGACCGCCCTCCAGCGGGGTCTCCGGGAGGATGCTCTCCATCGTGGCCACGGCGCGGTCAGTGGATCGGGCCGAGGACGGGGCCGCCGGGCAGGTGGTGCGCCATGAGCAGGACCACCGCGGTCAGCGTGAGCCACCAGGCTCCGAGCACGGCCGTCCGCGACGCGTCCCGGCACAGGGCGATCAGCGTGGCGAGGAGGCCGCCGAAGATGAGGGTGTCCATGCCGCGGACCGTACCGACGAACGGCGCGTGCACGCCGAGAGGCGCGCCCCGGCCGCCCGCCGGTTACGTCGGTTGCCCGTCAGCCGCGCCGGTTGCCCACCAGCCGCCGCGCCGCTTGCGCCGGCCGCGGCGCTCCCGCCCGCCGCGCGCCCCGCCGCCGCGGGCCCGGTCGTCCAGGGCGATCCACAGCCTGACCTCGGTGCCGCCGAGCACCGAGCGGCCGATCCGCACATCGCCGCCGGTCCCCTCGGCGACCCGGCGCACGATGTCCAGCCCGAGGCCCGTCGAGCCGTCCCGGCCGCCGTCGTTGCCGCGGCGCAGCGCCGCGTCGGGGTCGTCGATCCCCGGCCCGCTGTCCGACACGAGCACGATGACGGCGTCCCCCGCGTCGTGCACATCGACGGCGAAGGCCGTGCCCTCGGGGGTGTGCCGGAAGACGTTGCCGAGCAGGGCGTCCAGGGCGGCCGCGAGCTCCGGTCGGGCGACCGGGATCCGTACGGTCCGGTCCACGCCGGCGAGCCGCACCTCGCGGCCCTGGTCCTCCGCGAGCGCCGACCAGAACGCCATCCGGTCCCGGATGACCTCGGAGGCGTCGCAGCCCGCCGCGGCGGCGGCTCCGGCCGCGCCGGTCGCGCGCTGCTCGCGGGCGGTGCGGATGATCGTGTCGACCTCCCGTTCCAGCTGCTCGACCGCGGCCCGGGTCTGCTCGGCGGCCGGACCGTCCCCGAGCGAGGCCGTGTTGAGCCGGAGCACCGTCAGCGGCGTCCGCAGCCGGTGCGACAGGTCGGCGGCCAGCTCCCGCTCGTTGGCGAGGAGTTCCACCACCTGGTCCGCCATGGAGTTGAACGCGACGGCGGCCGACCGGAGTTCCTTCGGCCCTGCCTCCGGTACGCGCGCCCCCAGCCGGCCCTCGCCCAGCTGGTGCGCGGCGTCCGCGAGCCGCTCGGCCGGGACCACCAGCCGGGCGCCGAGCCGGTCGGCGACCGCGACCGAGCCGACGACGAGCGCCAGGCCGACGCCGGCGAGGACCAGCCAGGCGGTGGCGACACCGTTGCTGACCTCCCGCTCGGGCACGAGGATCTCCACCACCGCGATGTCCCCGGACCCGAGCGCGGTGGGCTGGAGCAGCGCCGAACCGCCGCGCGCCAGCGGCACCGTCATCGCCCGCCCGAGCCGCCGGGTCTCGTCCACGGCGTGCGAGCCGGCCCAGCCGGCGCCGATCTCCACCGCCGTGCCGCCGCCGACCGGGGGCACGTGGACGGCCATCCGCTGGGCTGCGCCCATCTCCGTGGACTCCACGGCCCGGCGCAGCTGCCCCGGGTCGGTGGTGATGGACAGGGTCGGGCCGATGGTGGCGGCCTGCCGCTCGGCGTTGGAGAACGCCCGGTCGCTGGCCATCTCCTGGACGACCAGCCCGAGCGGTACGGCGAAGGCCACCACCACCATGGCGGTGACCGCCAGGCACACCTTGACCAGGGCCCATCTCACCGGGGCGGCTCCAGCTTGACCCCGACCCCGCGCAGGGTGTGCAGGTAGCGGGGGTTGGCGGCGGTCTCGCCGAGCTTGCGGCGCAGCCAGGACAGGTGCACGTCGATCGTCTGGTCGTCGCCGTACGACTGCTGCCACACCTCGGCGAGCAGCTCGCGCCGGGACACCACCACGCCGGGCCGGCCGGCCAGGAAGGCCAGCAGGTCGAACTCCCGCCGGGTCAGGTCCAGGGCGGCCCCGTCCAGTTCGGCCTGCCGCCGCAGCGGGTCGATGGCCAGACCGCCGACCCGCAGGACCCGCGAGGGCGCCTCCGCGCCGGCGGCGGACCGGGCGCGGCGCAGTACGGCGGCCATCCGGGCGGACAGGTGCTCCACGGAGAACGGTTTCGTCAGGTAGTCGTCGGCGCCGTCGTTGAGCAGCCGGACGATTTCGGCCTCGTCGTCGCGCGCCGTGGCGATGATCACCGGTACGTCGGTGATGCCGCGCAGCATCTTGAGCGCCTCCGACCCGTCCAGGTCGGGCAGGCCCAGGTCGAGGATGACCACGTCGAAGCGGTGGTGGGCGACCTCGCGCAGGGCCTCCAGGGCCGTGCCGACGCTGCGCACCGTGTGCGCGGCATCGGTCAAGTGCCGGATGAGGGCGGAACGTACGAACTGGTCGTCCTCGACCACGAGCACACTTGCCATGAGCCGCACCGTAGTCCATTCGGGCGACTCAGCGGGTGTCGGGCGGCGTTCGGGGCCGGTGGTGCAGTATGGGGGCTGATGCGCCGAGGACTTGTACATGCATTCGCCTGGACGCTGGCGACCGGGGCGGCGGTGACGCTGTCGTGGTGGGGCGTGCACACGGTGATGTCCGGGACGGCCTACGATCCGCCGCTGGCGGTGCCGTTGGCCACGAAGCCGCTGCCCTCGTCGACGCACGGTGCGGGCGCCGGCGGTTCGCCGTCCCCGTCCGCGTCACCGTCCGATTCCGCCTCCCCTCCGCCGTCCCCGTCCGCCTCGGCGTCGCCGTCCGCGGAGGCCTCGTCCGCGAAGCCGCCGCCGAAGGCGTCCCAGGGTGCGCGCCCGTCCGGCGAGCAGGGTGCGGGCGGTGGCGCGGGCGGCACGGTGAAGGCGTACACGGTCGACGGCGGCCGGGTGGTGTTCGACCTCGGCGCGTCCTCGGCCGACCTGGTGTCGGCGACGCCGGACGCCGGCTGGCAGATGCAGGTGTGGAAGCAGCCGTTCTGGATCCGGGTGACCTTCACCAAGGGCGACCGCGAGATGTCGGTCTTCTGCACCTGGAACGGCCACCCGCCGCTGGTGGAGACGTACGAGGGCTGACCGCGTCGGCTCCCGCCGCCGCGCGCCTCAGTGGAACACGGACGGCGGCGGCTGCGGGGAGGCCGTCGCCGAGGCGTCGGCCACCGGGGCGGCGCCGCCGGCGAAGTCGGTCAGGGCGCGCCCGTGTTCGACCCGGCCCGGGTGCGGGTCGCCGGCGACGCGGCGGGTGAACTCGGCCACGGGGAGCTCCCGGTCGGCGGCGGCCAGGACCGCGTTGCCGAATCGTTTCCCCCGCCACACCACCGGGTCCGCGGCCATCGCCAGGTGTGTGAAGCGGGCCGCGGCGGTGGCGATCTGGCCGCGCAGGTGCGTGAGCGGCGGCCCGTCGGCGAGGTTGGCCACGTACCAGCCGCCGGGCGCCAAGACCCGGCGTACGTCGTCCAGGAACTCGGTGCTGGTCAGGTGGGCCGGGGTGCGGGCGCCGCCGAACACGTCCGCGATCACCAGGTCCGCCCAGCCGTCCGGGACCTTCGCCAGTCCGGCCCGCGCGTCCAGCGTCCGGACCCGGATCCGGGCCTGCGGGTCCAGCGGCAGGTGCTCCCGTACGAAGGCCACGAGGGCGGCGTCGATCTCCACGACCTGCTGGGTGGAGCGGGGGCGGGCGGCGGCCGTGTAGCGGGCGAGGGTGAAGGCGCCGCCGCCGAGGTGCACCACGTTCAGGGGCTGCCGGGCGGGGGCCGCGAGGTCGATGAGGTGGCCGATCCGGCGCTGGTACGCGAAGGCCAGGTGCCCCGGGTCGCCGAGGTCCACGTGGGACTGCGGCGCCCCGTCGATCAGCAGGGTCCAGGCCTCGGCCCGCTCCCGGTCGGGCGCCAGCTCCGCCTGCCCGCCGCCCACCTGCCCGACGACCGCCTCGGAGGTTGCGCGCCCGCGCTGTCTGCTGCCTCTGCCCTTGCCTGCCACCACCCCATTGTCCCCGCCCGTACGCCGGCCCCGGCCCGACCCGGAGCCTGACCCGGAGCCCGACCCGCCCGGAGCCTGACCCGGAGCCCGACCCGCCCGGGGCCGCTCGGGAGCCCGCCCCCGCCGCCCCGGGCCCCGGTCCGCCCCGCCCGTCGGCCCCTCGGGCTCAGCGGCAGTTGTCGGCGGCCTCGATCAGCCGGGCCGCCTCGCCGAGCGCCGCCCGCAGCACCTCGGGGTCGGTGACCGCGCCGACGGCCTCCGGCGGGAGCAGCCAGCCGCTGTCCCCGGGGGCGGGCAGGACGTCGCCGAGGCGCATCCCCCGCCCGTTCGTCTGCGTGCAGGCGCTGCCGGGGAGGTCCCAGGCGTCGGCGGTGCCGGGCGGGACGAGGAAGCCGAGGGTGGCGCCGGCATCGTCGTGCAGCACGGGGCCGACGCCGACGGCCCGGCTCGCCGCGGCCCGGCGGATGATGTCGACGGCCTCCAGGCCCTGCCGGGCCGGCACGGTCACCAGGTCCGGTGCGTCACACCCGAGGGGCTGGGTGTTCGTTCCTGCGCTCTCCATGCCGGCCTCCACCACGGGAACCACCCTCATCGATCGCCTACGGGCGGGGCGGGAGTCGCCTCCCACCCCGCAACGGGTCCAACGCAGGCAGGCGTCAACAGGTTCGGCGGCAAGACGCTGCAAAGGATGGCACTTCATGGCAGATCGCGGGTGAGATATCCGGTTTGTAGGCAAACAGTGCATCAACGGGCTGTCCCTGGCGGTACGTTCGGGCCCGCCGGTAGCGGCTCCGCACCGCAGCACCCGCAGCACCGGCAGTGCGTTCCTTGCCAGAGAGGCCACGTCCATGACGGCGTTCCCGCCCTCACCCAACCACACCTTCCGGCGGCTGCGCGGACCGCTCTCCCCGGCCGAGTTCGCGGCCGCGGTCCGCCGCTCCGCACGGGAGATCGGAGAAACGGTTTCCTGCGACGCCCGCTACATCGGCCGCGTCGAAGCCGGGGAGATCCGCTGCCCCAACTACGCCTACGAGCGGGTCTTCCTGCACATGTTCCCCGGCCGGATGCTGACCGACCTGGGCTTCTCCCCGCGCGAGGCGGTCCGCGGCCGCTGGGCGCAGCGCACCCCCGACACCCACAAGGAGAGCGACGTGCAGCGTCGCGCGTTCATGGCGGGCGGTTCCGCCACCGTGGCGGCCGCGACGTTCGGCCTCACCCTGCTCGGCGACACCCGCCGTACGCCCTCCCGCGCCGGCGAGGCCGAGGCCGCCGCGGTCGAGGACGCCGTACGCCAGATCCGGCTGCTGGACGACCGGCACGGCGCGGACGCGCTCTACCGCAGGGCGGCCGCACCGCTGCGGGCCGCCTACGCACTGCTGGACGCGGGGGCGACCCGGCAGTCCACCGAGGACCGGCTGAACGCGGGCGCCGGCGAGCTGGCCGTCTCGGTCGGCTGGCTGGCCCACGATTCCGGGCGCCTCGACGACGCCCGCTCGCACTACGCGGAGGCCCTGGCGACGGCCCGTGTCTCCGGGGACGCCGGGCTGGAGGCGCACGCCTTCAGCAACATGGCCTTCCTGGCCCGGGACTGCGGCCGGCCCCGCGAGTCGGTACGGGCCGCGCAGGCGGGCCGCCGGGCCGCCCGCTCCGTCGGCTCCCAGCGGCTGCTGGCGCTGCTCGCGCTGCGCGAGGCGGGCGGCTGGGCGGGCCTGGCCGACCGCAGGGCCTGCGAGGAGGCGCTGGCCCGGGCGCACACGGAGTTCGCCCGCGGCCCGGCGGACGCGGACCCGGAGTGGATGTCCTTCTTCGGCGAGGCCGAGCTGGAGTCGCTGGAGTCGCGCTGCCGGGCGGCGCTCGGGGAGCACGCCAGGGCGGCCCGGCACGCCCGGCGCGCCGCCGACCTCCAGGACCCCCACTTCACGCGGAACATGGCCCTCTACACCGCCGAGCTGGCCGACAACCTGTCCCGCGCCGGGGCCCCGGACGAGGCCGCCCGGGCGTGCGGCCGGGTCCTGGACCTGCTGGAGGACGTCCAGTCGACGCGGATCCGGTCGATGCTCTCGGCGACGGCCCGCACCCTGGTCCCGCACCAGCGCAGCCCCCGGGTGGGGGACTTCCTGGCCCGGCACGCCGAGGCCTGAGCGGAGCGCTCCGCGGGTGGAGCGTGTTGGGCCGGCGGTCGGCTGCGGGTCCGCTGTGGCCGGGCGCGCAGTTCCCCGCGCCCCTTCGGGGGCTACGCCTCCAGGTGGCCCGTGTCGTTCCAGCGCTCCAGCGCGGGGGCCCCGTACGCCCAGCCGAGCACCGACAGGGAGGTCGGCTCCAGGCGGATGCGGGCCCCGAAGGAGGCGTCGAAGCCGAGCCAGCGGGCGGCGAGGGTGCGCAGGATGTGGCCGTGGGCGAAGACGAGCACGTCGCGTTCGGCCGAGCGGGCCCAGGCGACGACCTCGTCCGCGCGGGCCGCGACGTCGGCGACGGACTCGCCGCCGGGGACGCCGTCGCGCCAGATCAGCCAGCCGGGCCGGACGGCCTGGATCTCGGCCGGGGTCATGCCCTCGTAGTCACCGTAGTCCCACTCCATCAGCAGGTCCCAGGGCTCCGCCCGGGTGCCGAAGCCGGCCAGGTCGCAGCTCTCGCTCGCGCGGACGAGCGGGCTGGTGCGGGCCTCCACGCCGGGCAGGCCGCCCCACGGGTCCCCGGCGAGCCGCTCGCCGAGCAGCTTCGCGCCCCGCCGGCCCTCCTCCAGCAGGGCGATGTCCGTGCGTCCGGTGTGCTTGCCGAGCCTGGACCACGCTGTCTGGCCGTGCCGGGCGAGGAGGATGCGGGGGGCCATGCGGTTTCTCCCGGTTTCGGTGGTCCGTGGCGGTTCGGACGGTTGGATCGTCCGACCATCATCCATCACATGAACACCAGGCAACCCGCGCACCCGAACGGCCGTCCTAGATCGTATGAACAACCGGCAGAAGCCCACCCGCTGGTGGGTCGAACTGCTGCTCCTGGGGCTCCTCTACGGCGCGTACTCCGGCGGCAGACTCCTCGCCCGGGGCGGCGTACAGCCGGCCGTCGACCACGGACTCGCCATCCTCCGCGCCGAAGACCTGCTGGGGATCGCCTTCGAGCGGCCGCTGAACCGGCTGTTCACCCACCACGGCCTGCTCGGCATACCCGCCGACTTCGTGTACGCCTCCCTGCACTACCTGGTCACCCCGGCCGTGCTGGTCTGGCTCTACCGCCGCCGACCGGCGCACTACCGGACCGCCCGCACCTGGCTGGTGGCCTCCACCCTCCTCGGGCTCGTCGGGTTCGCGCTGATGCCCACCTGCCCGCCCCGGCTGCTCGACGCCGCGCACGGGTTCACCGACACCATGGCCCAGTACAGCGCGTACGGCTGGTGGGGCGCCGAGGCCAGCGCCCCGCGCGGGTTCGGCGGACTCACCAACCAGTACGCGGCCATGCCGAGCCTGCACGTCGGCTGGGCCCTGTGGTGCGGGGTCCTGCTGTGGCGCCACGGGCGGCAACCGCTCCTGCGGGCCCTCGGCATCGCCTACCCCGCCGTCACCGTGCTCGTCGTCATGGGCACCGCCAACCACTACTTCCTCGACGCCGTCGCCGGGGCCGCCGTGATGGGCCTCGGCCACGCCGCCGCCCGCGCCGTGTCGGCCCGTACGGAAGCCCGCGCGGAGGCCCGTACGAAGACCCGCGAGGCGGCCCGCGAGGCGGCTTCGGCAGCGGCCGGGGCGCCGGCCCCACCGGCCGGTTTCCGGGGTACGACCCCGATTGTCAGTGGCGGATGGGACACTTCCGCCCGTGAGCTCCTACCCGCACAGCGGCCCGCCCCAGAAGACGACACTGCGGCAGCGGCTCGCTGACCTGCGCGGCCCCGCCGTGCCGCCCCGCCCGCTCGACGCCCGCTCGCTGGCGGCGCTCGCCGCCAACCCGGGCTGCGGCAGACGCGCACTGCTCGACGGGGCCGGTGTGGACAAGACCGCGCTCGCCGCGGCGCTCGGCTCGCCCGCCGCCTTCGGCCAGTCGCAGTTCGCGATCATCCGGGGCAACTCCTTCGAGGCCAGGGTCAAGGCCGACGGCGGGGCCGAGCTGCTGCGGCTCGTCCACCGGCACCTGGGCGGCGGGGCCGAGCCCCCCGGCAGCGGCGCCCAGGTGCCCGACCTCACCGCCGCCGGCCCCGAGGGCCGCGCCGCGCGCACCGCGCTCGCCCTGCGGGACGCCACCGCCGCCGGCGGGTGGACCCTGCTGGACCACCCGATGCTGGCCCTGGAAGTGGCCGGCACGCCCGCCTACCTGGAGCCGGACGCCGTCGTGGTGCATCCCGACGGCCGCTGGACCGTGGTGGAGATCAAGTCGTTCCCGCTGGTCGACGGCGCCGCCGACCCGGCGAAGGCGGGCGCCGCCGCCCGGCAGGCCGCCGTGTACGTCCTCGCGCTGGAGAAGACCGCCGAGAAGCTGCCCTCCGCCTCCGTCGGGCACCGCGTGCTGCTCGTCTGCCCGAAGGACTTCTCCAACCTGCCCGCCGCCGCGCCCGTCGACGTCCGCCGCGAGCGCTCCGTGACCCTGCGCCAGCTGGACCGGCTGACCCGCGTCGACGAGCTGGCCGCGGCCCTGCCCGAGGGGGTCACCTTCGACCCCGCCCGGCCCGCCGAGGAGCTGACCGAGGCGGTCGCCGCCGTCTCCGCCGCCTACGCCCCCGAGTGCCTGGCCGCCTGCGAGCTGGCCTTCCACTGCCGGGAGCGGGCCCGGGCCGCCGGGGAGGCCACCGCGCTCGGCCGCGGCGTCCGCGGGGAGCTCGGGGCGTACACCACCGTCGAGGAGGCCTTGGCGGCCGCCGCCGGCGGGGGCGCCCCCGACGATCCGACCGCCGCCGCGCTGGAGCACGCGGCCCGCCTGCGCGCCGAGGCGCTCCGGGAGGCGGCATGCCGCTGATGGACACCCTCGCCCGGCTGCAGGCCGTGCGCTCGGGCCGGGCCCAGGCGCTGGCGACCGTACGGCACCGGCATGTGCACGAGCGCCCGCTGGTCTTCGTCCCGCTGACGACCGCGGGCGAGACGGGCGCCCCGCTCGGCGCGCTCGTCGGCACCGACCCGGACGAGCCGCGCCTGCTGGTGGTGCCGCAGCCGCGCGACCGCGATCTGCGCTGGGCGTTCCTCGCCCGGCTGGCGGACGAGGTGCTGCCGTACGTGGAGTCGTACGCCGACGAGGTCGAGCTCGTGGAGCGCACCGAGACCGACCCGGAGACCGGCGCCCGCGCCAAGGTGTCGGCCGAGCTGTGCCTGGACGCGCCGCAGCTGGTGGTGCCGAGCCGGGCCGGCATCGACCACGTCCGGCTGCTGGGCCGGTCGATGCGCTTCCGGCGGACCGCCGAGGAGGACCCGGAGAACCCGTATCCGGCGCCCGCCCGGGTGCCGCTGCTGGGCCGCTGGTTCACCCATCTGGGCGAGCGCGCCCGCGTTCCGGGCTCCTCGATGCTGCTGTCGGCGACGGAGCTGCTGGCCCGGCACTGGGCGACCGGCCAGAGCAACCTGGAGGACCAGCACCTGGGCGCGCTGCTGGCCTGGATAGCCCCGCCGGACGGCGTGTCCGGCGCCGCCGCGGCCCTGCGCGCCGAGCAGGGCCGCGACCGGGACGGGCAGCTGCTGGTGCCGCCCGCCGGGCCGGCCACCGACCCGGCCTTCGACAACAAGCTGCTGGCCCCGGCGATGGCCCGGTACGACGCCGCCCGCGCCGCGGGCCGCCCGGCCGGGGTGGCCCGCACCGAGGAGGCCGTGCGGGAGCTGGTCGCGGAGCAGATGCGGCCGACCTGGCGGGCGGTGTGGCAGGCCCTGGAGCTGGTGCGCGGGCTGCCGGAGGCCGAGCGGGCCGAGGAGCGCTGGGTCCGCGACCGCTGGTCGTACACGGGCCACCGCGACCGGATCCGGGCGGGCGAGCCGCCGCAGCCGCGCCGCGACGACGCGGTGACGGCGGCCCAGAAGCTGGCCACCCGGGAGACCGAGCAGGTGCGGCTCGACGCCCAGGAGGCGCTGGACGACCCGCTGGTGATGGCGGGGCGGCGGCTCGCGGGCGAGGCGTTCGCGGGCGAGGTCACCGAGGTCGTCATGGAGTGGACGGAGTCGAAGCGGCCCAGCCCGCGCCCGCTGGTGACGGTGGCCACCGAGGACCGGCCGCAGCTCGCCGAGGGCTCCGGGAGCGGTCCGAAGGTGTTCCGCTCCCTGGAGGGCCGCCCGCAGAGCGCGCAGTTCGTCCGCTGTGAGGCCGACGGCAGCGTGGTGCTGCGGCTGCTGGACAAGATGGGCCGCGGCCGGGAGCCGGAGCCGGGATCGGTGCCGGAGAAGGGCGAGCGGGTGTGCTGGACGCTGTTCGAGCACGACGCGCGCGGCGGCCCGAAGCTGCCCGAACCGGACAAGACCCCCTGGACGCACGGCGGGCCGCCCGGATCCGCGACCGCCGAAGCCTGGCTGCCCGACGCCGTGACCGACGAGGACCTGCTGTGACCGTGACCGAGCGCGCTTCCACGGCCGCCTTCGACCCGGGCGCGGCCGCCGCCGAGGCCACCGCCGCGATCCTGCACGACACGCTGCACGGGCCCGAGCGGGGCGTGGTCGTCGACTCCCCGCCGGGGGCCGGCAAGTCCACGCTCGTGGTGCGCGCCGCCCGCGAGCTGGCCGCGGCCGGCCGTCGGCTGATGGTGGTGGCGCAGACGAACGCGCAGGTCGACGACCTGGTGCTGCGGCTCGCCGACAAGGATCCGGAGCTGCGGGTCGGCCGGCTGCACAGCAGCGACGCCGACGCCTACGATCCGGCGCTGCGCGAGCTGCCGTCGGTGACGCTGTCGGCGAAGCCCGCCGACCTGGCCGAGCTGCCGGTCACCATCTCCACGGCCGCGAAGTGGGCGTACGTCAAGGACGCCGAGCCGTGGCAGCACGCCATCGTCGACGAGGCGTACCAGATGCGCTCGGACGCGCTGCTGGCCGTGGGCGGGCTGTTCGAGCGGGCCCTCTTCGTGGGCGACCCGGGGCAGCTGGACCCGTTCAGCGTGGTCGGCGCCGAGCAGTGGGCGGGCCTGTCCTACGACCCCTCGGCCTCGGCGGTGACCACCCTGCTGGCGCACAACCCGCAGCTGCCGCAGCACCGGCTGCCCGTGTCCTGGCGGCTCCCGGCGACGGCCGCGCCGCTGGTCTCGCGCGCCTTCTACCCGTACACGCAGTTCCGCAGCGGGACCGGCCCCGGCGAGCGGCGGCTCGCGTACGGGGTCCCCTCGGACGGTTCGGGCCCGGACCGGGTGCTGGACGAGGCCGCGGAGGCCGGCTGGGGCCTGCTGGAGCTGCCCGCCCGGCACACCCCGCGCACGGACCCGGAGGCGGTCCGGGCCGTGGCCCTGGTGGTCCGGCGGGCCCTGGACCGCGGGGCGGTGACCTCGGACGAGCAGGCGCCGGGTCCGGTCCCGCTGACGGCCGACCGGATCGCCGTGGGCACCGCGCACCGGGACCAGGCGGCCGCGGTCCGCGCGGCGCTGGCCTCGCTCGGGGTCTCCGGGGTGACCGTGGACACCGCGAACCGGCTGCAGGGCCGGGAGTACGACCTGACGGTGGTGCTGCACCCGCTGTCGGGCCGGCCGGACGCGACCGCCTTCCACCTGGAGACGGGCCGGCTGTGCGTGCTTGCCTCGCGGCACCGGCACGCCTGTGTGGTGGTGGCCCGGGCGGGGATAGCGGAGCTGCTGGACGACCATCCGTCGGCGGAGCCGGTGCAGCTGGGCGTCACGACGAAGTTCCCCGACGGCTGGGAGGCCAACCACGCGGTGCTGGCACACCTGGCGGAGCATCGCGTGTCCTGGCGGCCGTGAGGCGACGGCCCTGAGCCGACGGCGGTGAGCCGACGGCGGTGAGCCGACCGCCGTGAGCCGACCGCCGTGAGCCGACCGCCCCGCGGCGGCCCGGCGGGCGGTTTCAGCGGGGGGTGCGGGGCTTTCGGGTGACGCCCATCCGCTCCCGGAGCAGCTCGCCGACCTCGGCGAAGGTGCGCAGCTGCTCCGGGGTCAGGGCGTCGATGAGGTGGCGGCGTACGGACTCGACGTGGAGCGGGGCCGCGGTCATGATCGTGTCCACGCCGAACGGGGTGAGGACGACCTCGGCCCCGCGCCCGTCGCCGGCGACCTCCTCGCGGCGGACGATGCCGCGCTGCTCCATGCGGGTGAGCTGGTGGGACAGGCGGCTGCGGGACCACTGCATGAGCTCGGCGAGGGCGCTGATGCGCAGCCGGTGGCCGTCGGTGGAGCCGAGGACGGACAGGACGTCGTAGTCGGCCTCGGACAGTCCGCTGTTCTGGGTGAGATCGCGGGCGATCTCGGCGTTGACCAGCGGGAACATCCGCCGCCACGCATACCAGGCGTCCTGTTCGGAGTCGGTGAGCCAGCGCGGCCCGGATTCGCTCATGCGGCCACTCTAACCAAATCGATGACACGTCACCTACATGGTTGACATGTCACCCATCCGCGCGTTTCCATATAGGTGACACATCAACCACCTGTTGCGCCTACGCCATCGAGGAGCCCCGCCATGACCCGCCTTCACGTCATCTCCGCCTCCGTCCGCCCGACCTCCTCGGCGCGCGGTCGCCCGCTGGGCCGCCGGGCAGGCCCGCGCCCACGGCGGAGTGGCAGGGCAAGCCGGTCGGCCTGGTCAGCTACAGCGCCGGACCCACCGGCGGCGCACCGACGGCCGAGATGCTGCGGCCCGTGCTCACCCGGGTCGGCATGCTCCCGGCGCAGCGGACGCTCGCGATCCCCGGGATCCACGAGCTCGTCGACGGGGCCGGCGGCTTCCGGGCCCCGGACGGCGCCGCGCAGGCGCCGGCCGGCATCCTCGACGAGGTGGCGGCGCTGCGGCGGCAGCCGGTCGCGGCATGAGGACGGCACCCTTGCGCGGCGTTGGACAATGGAGGGTGGCCCGGAAGAACCGGTCCCGTACGTCCAGCAGGCCGGCAGGAGGACACGCATGGCAGAGCCCGAGCGGACCGAGCGGAAGCTGCGACCCGCGCCCCTGCTCTTCGAGCCCTCGGAGGCCGCCGCGGACCCGGAGCACTTCTTCGACCTGGAGTCGATCGAGGACCCGCGGGAGCTGCTGGCCCGGGCCACCGAGCTGACGCTCGCCTTCCGGGCGGCGACGGAGCGGGCCATGGAGTTCCAGGCGGTGGCGGCGGCCCAGCTCGCCGATCCGCGGCGGTTCGACCGGCTGGACCCGGCGGTGATCGCGGCCGAGGCGGAGTGGACCGAGGACTACGCCCACAAGATGATCGAGTTCGGGGAGACCCTCCAGCGCAGCGGCGGCCCGGGGACGGCCTAGAGCCGGCTCGGCACCACGCCCCGCAGGGGCGCGGGGACCGCGCGAAACGGGACCGCGCAGAACGGGACCGGGCGGAACAGGCCGGGCGGAACAGGCCGGGCGGACCGGCCCGCGGCATATGCGGGGCGCAACATAGCGCACGCGCACCGCCCGTGTCCGGGTTTTCGGTGACCGCTGGAATTCGGATCGCTACGGGCGGTAAACCGGTCGGCATGACGACGCTGACGACGGCTTCCGTTTCCATCTGTCCCACCCAGGACGCCCGCACCGCCACCCACGTCACCGCGCTGGGCGCCGCCTGGCTCGCGTCGGCCTCGGCCCATCCGCATCAGACCCTCGCCGCCTGGCAGGCCCGCCCGGCCACCCCGGCCGTGCTGCCCTGCGGGACCGCCTTCGACGTCGTCAACGTCCCCGTCGTCCTCGGCCGCCGCATGCTGGACCTGCTGTGGTCCGAGGGGCCGGGCTGCGGGCCGGTCGCCGTGCACCGCGGCCGGATGCTGCTCTTCGCCACCACCGGGACCGCCCACCGGCTGCCCTCGCTGCTGACCTGGGAGGAGTGGGGCGGGCCGCTGCCGGCGCCGCTGTGCCACGGCCACGGCGACGCCGTGAGCGTCCCGCCGCTGGCCGCCGGCCCGGGCCCGTCGCGCTGGCTCGTGGCCCCCGACACCCGCGCCCCGTGGCTGCCCGGACCGGAGACGCTGCTGTGGGCGTACGTGCGGGCGGCCCGAGCTGCGGATATCGATTTTTCCTTCCGGCCGTCCTCCTGCTAATGTCTTCCTCGTCAGCAAGCGCCGCTAGCTCAGTTGGTTAGAGCAGCTGACTCTTAATCAGCGGGTCCGGGGTTCGAGTCCCTGGCGGCGCACCGACGGAAGAAGGCCTCCCACGCGAGTGGGGGGCCTTCTTCGTTGTGCAGGCGCCCTTCCCGTCGGTCATGTGGTGATCTTGACGGTGTAGGCGCCCGTCGCGGTCCGGTCCGCCACCTCGATCCTGATCCGCTCCCCCGGCACCGTGAACGACTCCCCCACCTCCAGCGGCGCGTCCGCCAGCGGCGGGTACACCGAGCGGTCCCAGCAGGCCTCCGTGTCCGGGTGCCCGTCCAGCACCTCGATCGGGCCGCCGCCCGAGGGGGCCTCGTTGCGCACCCGGTAGACCAGGACGCCCTCCGTGCAGGTGTCCCCGTCGTTCCCGGAGGAGCCGCGGGCCTCGACGACGACGGCGCTGCCGGGCCCCGTGCGGACCACCGCGAGCCGGGTCCCGCCCGTGGAGCCCGGCTCCGGGGAGCGGCCGACCGGCTGCAGGGTGTGCAGGGAGGACCCCGACTGCACGCAGTCCACCTGGGACGCGTCCAGCCAGCCCAGCTTCCACTTGTGCCAGGCGAAGAGGTCGGGGGACATGCCGAACTGGCTGCCCATGACGTCCCAGTCGCCGACGTACGTGTCCCAGTCGCCCTTGCCGTCCGTGGGCCGGTGGTAGAGGTCGGGCAGGTCGAAGACGTGCCCGGTCTCGTGCGCCAGCACGTTGCGGTCCGGCGGGTGCCGTTCGAAGACGGTGACGATGCGGCGCAGGTCCGTGCCGTCGGCCCGGATCGGCCGCTCGAAGTTGACCACCTTGGTGGCGTCCGAGTCCACGCCGGGCGCGTCCGGGTCCGCGACGAAGTACACGATGTCGTACCGCGAGAAGTCGACCTCCCGGTCGGCGGCGATCACCGCGTCGCGCAGGTAGGCGGCCCGGTCCCGGGCGGCCCAGTCGCGCTGTATCCCGTACGCGGTGGACGGCTTGGGCATGGTGATCCACTGCGCCTGCGGGTGCGGGGCCAGGCGGAACCGGCCGTACGAGGCCCGTTCGAAGAAGTCGCTGGTGGCCGGGAAGTAGTCGGCGGCCAGCTCCTGCGTGGTCAGGCCGGTGCGGTGGTCGGGGAAGGACAGGAAGACCATGACCGCGTCCAGGGTGCGCCGGGGCTGCGGGTAGGCGCCGTTCCACGTGTCCAGGCCGAGGGAGTGGTGCGCAGCGGTGCGGGTGAGCGCACACGGCCCGGCTCCGGGGTCGGCGGCGGACGCCGGGCCCGTGACGAGCGACATGGCCGCGAGCGCCGTCAGGGAGGTGAGGGCCGCTGCCGCGCTGCGCATACGGGAGCGATCCACTCCCCCGGGTGTCTCCTGTCGCGGCACATCGACCTCCCGTGGTGGATTCGTACCAACTCCTCCCACCCTGAGGCGATTGTCGTACTAGCGCCCTGTTCCAGTGCCCCACACGAGTGAGCGATGCGGCAAGCCGGTGACCTCACAGGTTCACCCTCTTGCTACAGAACGTCACGATCGGTCACGGGAGATCAAGAGAGGTCGGAGGCCGCTCAGGGCTGCGCAGAAACGATCGCGCGAGGACGTGCGACAGCCCGTCAGCACACCGAAGCACCGCCCACCATCCGGCGACGCCGCTGGATAGGGCCGTACGGCTACCTCTATGATCGGCACACTTTCCTGCACGGACACGACGAGCACTGCGGGAGCCAACGGTGAGCGGAACCTCTGACGAAACCGGTTCGGCGGCCGACAGCATCCGATCGGCCATTACGGAGCGTCACCCCGCCGTGCCAGTCATGCCTCCCCCGGCGCCCCGCACCGACTCCGAAATGCGCGACTTCCGGGCCGCTTTCAACGCCGCCCACCTCGCCATGGCCGTCGTCGACCGCAGCGGATGCGTCGTCGCCGCGAACACCGCCCTGGCCGGCCTCCTCGGCACCGAACCGCACGCGCTCGTCGAACAGCGTGCCGCCGACCTCGTGGACCTCGGCGCGGAGGCCCGTACCTGGCAGGCCTACCAGGAGGTGCTGCGCGGCCGGCAGGCCCGCCTGCGCTGCACGCGCCGGCTCAAGCACCCGGACGGGCATTCGCTGTGGACCGAGGTCACCCTCGGCCCCGTGCCCGGCACCCGGGACGTACTGCTGTCCGTCGCCGACATCAGCGACCGCCGCGACCTCCAGGCCCGGCTGCGGCACCTCCAGATGCACGACCCGGTGACCCGCCTGCCCAACCGGACCCTGTTCTTCGAGCGGCTCTCCGCCGCCCTGGAGTCCTCCTCGTACGAGCACGGCGGCACGGGCCGGATCGGGCTGTGCTACCTCGACCTGGACGGCTTCAAGGCGGTCAACGACACCCTCGGGCACCGGGTCGGCGACCGGCTGCTGACCGCCGTCGCGGCCCGCCTCACCCAGTGCGCCGACCAGTCCGGGTACGGGCGCACCGGCGGGCACCTGGTGGCCCGCCTCGGCGGCGACGAGTTCGCCCTGCTGGTCGAGGACTCCACCGGCACCGAGCAGCTCGTGGACCTGGCGCGCAGCGCCCTGGCCGCCGTCCAGGAGCCGTTCGACCTGGCCGGGCAGCGGCTGTCGGTGTCGGCGTCGATCGGCGTGGTGGAGCGGGCCGTGGCCGGCACCTCGGCGACCGGCCTGATGCAGGCCGCGGACACGACCCTGTACTGGGCGAAGGCCGACGGCAAGGCCCGCTGGACCCTCTTCGACCCGGAGCGCAACGCGCACCGGATGACCCGTCAGGCCCTCACCTCCACGCTCCGCCCGGCGGTGGACCGCGGCGAGTTCGAGGTGGAGTACCAGCCGCTGGTGGACCTGGAGAGCGGGGCGGTGCGCGGGGTGGAGGCCCTGGTCCGGTGGAACCACCCGCAGTTCGGTTCTCTGACGCCGAATCGGTTCATCGGCATCGCCGAGGAGGACGGCTCCATCGTCCAGTTGGGCCGCTGGGTGCTGCGGACCGCCTGCCGGCAGGCCCGACGCTGGCAGATCGAGCACCCGAGCGACGCGCCCGTCTTCGTCTCCGTCAACGTCGCGGTCCGCCAGGTGTGGGACTCCGACCTGGTCGGCGATGTCGCAGGGATCCTCGCCGAGACCGGGCTCGCCCCGCAGCTCCTGCAGCTGGAGCTCACCGAGTCCGCGGTGATGGGCTCCGCGGGCCGCCCGCTGCAGGCCCTCCAGGCCCTCAGCGACATGGGGGTGCGGATCGCCATCGACGACTTCGGCACCGGCTACTCGAACCTCGCCTACCTGAGCCGCCTGCCGGTGTCCGTGCTGAAGCTGGACGGCTCCTTCGTCCACGGCTTCCGCTACGACGAGGGCACCCACCCGAACCCGGCCGACGAGACCATCGTCGAGGCCCTCGTCCAGCTCGCGCACCGGCTGGGCCTCACCGTCACCGCGGAGTGCGTGGAGACCGCCGGTCAGGCGGCCCGGCTGCGGCGCGTCGGCTGCGACACGGGCCAGGGCTGGCTGTACTCGCGCGCGGTGGCCCCGGAGCGCATCGCCGAGATGATCGGCACCCGCCCGGGCGCCGGCCACGACCGCTGGTAGACGCCGGCCGGCGGTCTCTCCCCAGGGAGGCAACGGTCGGGAACGCTCATGAACTCCGTTGAGCAGGAGGTGGAGACCAAGGTCTACGCGTCCTGGCGCAGGGTGCGTCAGGCCGAGGATCCGGACGCCTACGTGCGGCGGGTGGTCACCAACACGCATGCGCGGCGGTTCCGGCGGCGCCTGAGAGAGGACCTGGCGCCACCGGGCGAGGACGGGCCGGTGCGGGAGCTCACCGACCACGCCGAGCAGGGCGACCGGATGGCGCGGGAACCACACCCAGAGAAAACTGGGCTGAGCCGACGGAAGGGCACTCCGCCGGCGGTCGGGCGCCGTAGCCGTTCGCTCCTCACGACGGGAGGGCGCTCCACGAGGTGCCGTCGGGGTGCTTCATGCTTCGACGCGCAGCCAGGTGTCGCCCGTGCGGAGCCAGAGGGAGCCGTCGCGGCCTTGGCCGCAGTGGATGACGACCCGCCCGGGCACCCGAAGCCGGCGGCGGCTGGTCACGGCCCAGGTGTCGCCGGTGAGCTCGGCACGTACGAGCTCGACGGAACGCTTGTTGTGGTCCCGCTGCGTCAGTACCGCCCGGTTGCCGCGGACTGCGAGTCCGTCCGGCCGCGGGACGGGGCTGCGGTAACTGGTCACGTCGCCGGTGGACGGGGTGATCCGCGTCAGGAAGGTGCCGCCCTTGTCACTGCTGCCGGAGTACCAGACGAGCCATACCCGTTCGCCCTCGGTCGCGGCGGTGCAGCCTTGCAGTGGGTGGTCGGGCAGCCGCCCTTTGGGAGTCCAGGTCGCCTGGCCCTGGGTGTTCCAGCCCGCAAGGCCCGCCCCTGACTCGGGGTGGCCGCCGTAGATGCCCTCGTCGCCGTAGGCCGTCCAGATGCCTCCGTGGGCGTCGGTGACCAGGGCGGGGATGTCATCTCCGATGCAGAATGCGGCTTCGGGCGAACCCGATGGCGAGAACACCACGGCGTTGGGCTCCCAGAGGCCCTCGGCCTCGTCCCGGAACGTACGGCCGCTCACCAGCAGGAAACGGGAGTCCGGGAGCAGGGCCAGGTGACTCGGCCGCATCCGGATGTCCTCCACCGGGATCCGCCGCTCCTCCTGCCCCGCGACGGTGACCAGCTCTCCGGTGAACGGGACGTCCGGCCGCCACCCGACCCAGCCCTTGGGGTAGTGGCTGCGGTGAAGGTGTCGCCGGTGGACCAGCAGGACCGCCAGCTCCCCGGCGGGCCCGACGCTCCACCAAAGCGCTCGACGCCCCCGCATCACGTCGGCAGCGGGAAGCCGCCACACGTGGTGTACCGAGGCTTCGGAACGAGCGGTCATGGAGAGCAGGTTCATGGGCAGTCGCCTCTGAGACTCCGGGAGCCACGGCCCCGAAGATCGCCACCTTACCGGCCCTCGATCACGGACCGGCGTCCCACCGGCCGACAGGGCCTGGCTGAAATGTTTCGGTCCACGGCCGGGGCGTGTCCCGCCCTTCCTGGGATGATCACGACGCCGACACGCAAGTGGCCGACGCAGTTTCGACCGCAGGGGGATTCATGAAGACCAACCGCATTGCGCTCGCCCTGACCGCTGGAGCCCTCGCTCCGGCACTGCTCCTCGCCACCCCGGCCCTGGCCGCCGGCCCGGCCTCCCCGCCCGCCGTCGGCGTCGTGGCCGGGGCCGCCTCCGACTCCCCGTACGACACGATGTCCGAGACCGACCTGCGCGTCGCGATCCTCCGCATCATCGCCGACCCGGCGTCCGGCAAGGGCGTGAACCGCGAAGCGCAGAAGGCCCTCAACGGCACGGTCGAGGACATGCGGCGCTTCCTCAAGACCGGCCTCGCGATCGCCCAGGACGAGGACAACCGCGTCGCCGTCACCAGGCTCTTCGCCGACCCGGCATCCGGCAAGGCCGTCATCCGCGAAGCGACGAAGGCCATCGAAGGCACCGCCGCCGACCGCACCGCCTTCCTCAAGACCGGCCTGCGTCTGGCCCGCGCCGAGGACGACCGCGTCGCCATCACGCGGATCCTGGCCCGCCCCGGCATCAGCGACGCCCTGCGCGCCGCCGTCATCAAGGCGATCGACGGCACCCCCGAGGAGATGCGGTACTTCATCACCACCGGCCAGTACGAGGTGGCCGGACGCCAGGTGGCGTGACCGGGAGGGCCCGCCGGTTCGGCGGTCGGGCCGGCCGGACGGTCCCAGCCCCGACCCCCTGCCGACACCCTCCCGGCGTCCGGCCGACGGCATCCCCGGCGCGTGGACACGCTCCGGTGTCCGGGATCCCGTAACCGTGTCCCGCACCTCCGCCCCGCACCCGGGCTGGTGGGTGCGGGGCGGGGTGTCGCTCGGCGCGGGGTGGGGGGAGATCAGCAGGCGCCGAGGTCCTTCCAGACACCCCATTCACCGGTGGTGCCGGGCTCCTCGTTCTGCGTCCACCACTGGGCCTTCCACTTGCGGCCCTTGTGGGAGACCTCCGTGCCGCCGGTGTAGACGGTGCCCGCGGCGTACGCCGGGAGGGAGCCGCAGCCCGTGGTGGGCGGCGGGCTGGTCGGGGGCTGCGTGGTCGGCGGGGTGGTGGTGGGAGGCGGCGTGGTCGGGGGCTGGGTGGAGCCGCCGAGGGCGTCCGAGATCTGCTTCAGGAGGGTGGTGTTGTCGTCCAGGCCGAGCAGGGAGTACATCATCGCGCCGGCGAGGCCGCGGCTCTTGCCGTAGTCGACGCGGGCCTGGATCGACTTCTGGTCGAGGCCGGTGAAGAACTCGCCGTCCTTGTAGAAGTACGAGGCCTTGGCCTGGTCGTCCCAGAAGGTGGTGGCCGGGTTGTCGACGATGCCGCCGAGTTCCTTGTAGTGGGCGATGCCGGCCTGCTGGCTGTACGGGCGGGGGCCGGAGCCGCCGGTCGCGGTCTGGGCGAGGCCGCCCGCGGGGCCGGCCGGGACGCCCTTCCAGCCGCGGTAGTAGAACTCGTAGCCCAGGGTCAGCTTGTTGGCGGGGAAGCCTCCGGCGATGCCGTACACCGGGTCGCCGTCGATCCAGGCGTCGATGGCGTTCTTGATGCTGTACTTCTCGGTGCCCGGGGCGATCGGGTCGGTCGGGTCGGCGGGCGAGTTCAGCAGCGGGGACTGGTGGTAGGCGGGGCCGTCGCCGTCCCAGGCGCCGTGCATGTCGTACGTCATGATGTTGGCGTAGTCCAAGTACCGGCCGATCTTGTCGGTCTCGATGTACTTGATCTTGTCCTGGCCGGCCGGGAGGGCGGCGGTCAGCATGTACTTCTTGCCGCCGTTGGCGGCGCCGTACTCGTCGAGCTGCTTGCGGAACTCGGCGAGGAGGAGCGTGAAGTTCTGCTTGTCCTCGGGGCCGTAGTGGTTGCCGAGGTGGCCGCCGGAGGAGCCCGGGTACTCCCAGTCGATGTCGATGCCGTCGAAGATGCCGGCGGCGGTGCCGGGGCCGCCGAAGCCGCCCTCGACCGGGAGGTTGCCCTTGAGGTACTGGTCGACGCAGGAGGAGACGAACTTCTTGCGGGAGGCGTCCGTCTTGGCCGCGTCGTGGAAGTACTTGGAGTAGGTCCAGCCGCCCAGCGAGATATTGATCTTCAGGTGGGGGTACTTGGCCTTCAGCTCCTTGAACTGGTTGAAGACGCCCACGATCGGCTGGTCCCACGTGTCGGCGACGCCGTCGACGGAGTCGGCCGCGCTGAAGGACTTCTGGTAGTCGGCGTAGGAGTCGCCCGCACCGTCGCCCGCATTGGGGTTGTTGTCGTCGCCCGCCGCCTTGTTGGCCATGAAGCAGGTGAGGTTGGTGGGGTGGATGTTGCCGAACGAGTAGTTGATGACGTCCAGCTTGCCCGCGATGCCGCGGGTGTCGAGGTGCTTCGGGTAGAAGGCGTTCCCGTACACGCTCCACTGGTCGTAGTACGCGATCCGGACGTTGCCGCTGCCGGCCGTCGCGGAGGCGTCCGCAGCCTGGGCGGTGCCGAGCCCCGCGAAGCCGGCCATCGCTCCGGCTGCCAGCGCGGCCGTGGCGGCGGCCGCGACGAGGGGTTTACGGATGTGCATGAACTGCCTCCGGGAAGTGGGAGGGGAAGGCAAGAGGTTCGGGTGGAAGAAGTGATAGCGATCACCGCAGGACCCCGTCAATGGTTTGGACCAAACGAGGACTAGACCACTTCGCGCGCAAATCCCCTCGTCAGAGGCGTGCGAGGGCACGGAAAACCGCCCGCCACCCCGGGTGACGAGCGGTTTAAGGGTGCCTTAGGACAAGCTCCCGCAAGGTTTCGGCAACAAACCAGCCGAACTCCGTTTGCCCGGTGGCGATCAGCTCCCGGCGCCCGGCGCCGGCATCCCGTACGCATCTGCGACGAGCTCGTACGAGCGCAGCCGGGCCGCGCCGCTGTGCGCGCTGGCGGTCAGCATCAGCTCGTCGGCGCCCGTGCGGGCGGCCAGCGCGTCGAGCCCGGCGCGGACCTCGTCGGGGGTGCCGTGCACGACGTTCGACATCCACGTGTCGACGAACTCCCGCTCCAGGTCGGAGTATCCGTACGCCGCCGCTTCCTCGGGGGTGGGGATCAGCCCCGGCCGGCCGGTGCGCAGCCGCAGCATCGACAGGGCCCCGGTCCGCACCTGGGCGCGGGCCGCCTCGGCGGTGTCGGCGGCCAGCGTCGAGACGCCGATCAGGGCGTACGGGGCGTCGAGGACGGCCGAGGGGCGGAAGGTCTGCCGGTAGAGGTCGAGAGCGGGCAGGGTGCCGGCCGCGGAGAAGTGGTGGGCGTACGCGAAGGGCAGGCCGAGCTCGCCGGCGAGGCGCGCGGAGAACCCGGAGGAGCCGAGCAGCCACAGCGGCGGGCGGCCGGTCGGCCCCTGCACGGGGCCGGGTACGGCGTGCACGCGGGCGTACGGGTGGCCGGCGGGGAAGTCGTCGTCGAGGAAGCGGGTGAGCTCGGCGAGCAGGCGGGGGAACTCGTCCGCGGCCTCGTCGAGCCGGCCCGGCCCGCGCAGCGCGGCGGCCGTGCGCCCATCGGTGCCGGGGGCCCGGCCGAGGCCGAGGTCGATCCGGCCCGGGGCGAGGGCTTCCAGGGTGCCGAACTGCTCGGCGACGGCGAGCGGGGCGTGGTTGGGCAGCATGACCCCGCCCGAGCCGAGGCGTATCCGGGAGGTGTGGGCGGCGAGGTGGGCCAGGATCACGGCCGGGGCGGAACTGGCCACGCCCGGCATGGAGTGGTGCTCGGCGACCCAGTGGCGCTGGTAGCCGCGGGACTCGGCGAGCCGGGAGAGGGCGACGCTGGTGCGGAGGGAGTGGTGGGCGGTGCTGCCGCTGCCGACCGTGACGAGGTCGAGGACGGAGAGCGGGACCGGTGCGCGGCCGTGGCGGATGCCGCGGACCGGGTCGGGCGCGGGGTGCTGTCCGGCGTCCTGCCCGGCGTCGCCCCCGGCGTCGCCCCCGGCGTCGCCCCCGGCGTCGCCCCCGGCGTCGCGTCCGGTGTTCTCGGGGTCCCCGATGTCACTCACTGTCGCTCCCGTCTCGGTTCGGCATCCGTACGAGGGACTCGAACCGTGAGGGGTCGGCGGGCATTCCCGGCCCCTGGGGGGCACGCCCTTGACCATGGCATATGCCAATGGAGTAGATCGAGGCAGAGGCACGTGATTGAGCCATCAATCTCATCAACAGGCGCTCCACGTGGGCCGCTTGATGGCTATCGTGGTAACGCAAGCGGTAGCAACCTGGTAGGGGGAGACCGTGGCGCTGAAGCCCGAGCCGACCGCGCCGTTCCACTCGGTGCAGTACGCCCTGCGCGTGCTCGAAACCATCGCCCGCCACACCGGCGGGGTGACCGACATACAGATCGCGCGCGAGACCGGACTGCCCGCCGTCCATCTCGCGCCCATGCTCCTCATGCTGCGCAGGGAGGGGTACGTCCTCGAGGTCTCGGACGGCGCCTACGCCATAGGGGACTCGCTCGTCCTGCTCGGCTCGGGGATGAACAGGAAGCAGGCCCTCCAGCACAAGCTGCAGGACACCCTGGACCGACTGCGGGACTCGGTGGGCGCGGCGGTCTACATCAGCCGGTACGAGGACGGCGAGGTGAAGATCACCCAGTTCGCGGACAGCCCGCGCACCCCGAAAGTGCACGAGTGGGTCGACTTCCGGTCCGCGGCGCACGCCAGCGCGGTCGGGAAGTGCCTGCTCACGCAGCTCGACCAGAACGGGCGGCGCGACCACCTGTCCCGGCACAAGATCGCCCGGCTCACGTCGAAGACGATCGTGAACGAGCGGGTCCTGATGTCCAGGCTCGACGCCCAGCCGGCCACGGTTCCGATGCTGGACCTCCAGGAGTACGCGCTCGGCACGGTGTGCGCCGCGGTCCCGATCACCGCCGGAGCCTCGGTGGGCTGCCTCGCCCTGTCGATGCCCGTCGAGCACGCGCACCGGCTGCGGGCCGCCGCGGAGGTCCTGAACCGGAAGGCCGCGCCGCTGCTGCTGTCGCTCACCCTCTGAACCTGCCCTGCGACGCGCCTCACGGGAGAGGGTGCGGCCGGAGCGAGCCGGAGCGGCAGGGAGCGTGAGCGGACGGGGCGGGACGGAGTGGCCTGCGAAAACACTTCGGGCGGCTACCGGTGAACCGGTAGCCGCCCGAAGGACAGGTGCGCCGCCAGGGACTCGAACCCCGGACCCGCTGATTAAGAGTCAGCTGCTCTAACCAACTGAGCTAGCGGCGCCTGCTGACAGAGAAAATACTACCTGGTCCCGAGGGGTGCTCCAAACCAGGTCCGCCGGTCCCGCCGGTCAGCGCTCCAGGAGCTCCGCGCGGCCGTGCGCGGCGTACGCCGCGAGCAGTGCCGCCAGGGATTCCGGGTCGAGCAGGCGGTAGCCCTGCCCGCCGCCCGGAGGCGACCACCAGACCGGGTCCTGGCACCGGAAGCCCGCGCGGCGCAGCGCGACCCGGTGGATCTTGTTGGTGGCGGTGGTCGGCATGGCGTCCACGACGCGGACGTAGCGCGGGGCCATCTTGGTGCCGAGATCGGGCTGGGCGCCCAGGAACGCGGAGAAGGCCTCCGGGGCGAACCGCTCCCCCGGCTTCAGTGCGACCGCGGCCATGACCTGGTCGCCGGCCGCCTCGTCCGGCACCGCGTACACGGCGACCGCGGCCGCCGGGGACCAGCGGGCCAGGATGTTCTCGATCGCCGCGGCGGCCAGGTTCTCGCTGTCGACCCTCAGCCGGTCGTCCGTGCGGCCCGCGAAGTAGAGGAACCCGGCGGGATCCCGGTAGAAGAGGTCGCCGGTCCAGTACCAGCCCTTGCGGGTGCGGGCCGCCTCGGCGTCCGGGTTGCGCCAGTAGCCCTCGAAGCGGATGCCGCCCCGGTTGACCAGTTCACCGATGGCCGCGGAGCCGTTGCGGAGCCGGCCGTGGCCGTCCAGCTCGGCCGGCGGGCACTCGGCGCCGGTGTCCGGGTCGACCACGGCGAGGTCGTCGCCGGGTGCCGCCCGGCCGAGGGCCCCCGGCGGGGTGTCCGGGGTGCGCTGCACGGAGGCGCCGCCCTCGGTGGCCCCGTAGCCCTCGACCAGCCGGACGCCGAAGCGGTCGGCGAAGCGGGCCGCGTCCACTGCCCCGGCCTCCGTGCCGAAGCCGAGGCGCAGGGGGTGCTCGCGGTCGTCGGGGCGGGGCTCGGTGGCCAGCAGGTACTGGACGGCCCGGCCGACGTAGGTGAAGTACGTCGCACCGAAGGCCCGTACGTCGTCCAGGAACGCGGACGCCGAGAAGCGGCGGCGCAGCGCCACCGGGGCGCCGGCGGCGAGGGCGGGCAGCCAGTCCGCGATGACGGCGTTGCCGTGGAAGAGCGGCATGCAGACGTAGTGGACGTCGTCCGGGGTGACCGAGAAGGCGCGGGCCAGGGAGGCGCCGGCGGCGGCGAGCCGGCCCTGGGTGCAGACGGCGGCTTTGGGGGTGCCGGTGGACCCGGACGTGAAGTAGAGGAGGAAGCGGGAGGCGGGGCCGGGGGCGGAGGCGGCTGCGGGGGCGCCGTCGCCGGGCCCGGCGGCCGCGTACGGGGCGAGCAGGGCGGCGTACTCCTCGGTACCGGTCACCAGGATCCGCACGCCCGGCAGGTCGAGGCCGCGCAGCAGCGGGAGGTGGGCGGGCTCGGTGACCAGGATCCGGCAGTCCGTGTGCAGGATGTCGCGCGCCAGCTCGGGGCCGCGCCGGGTGGGGTTGATCCCGGCGACGGCGGCCCCGGCGAGGGCCGCCGCGCCGAGCCAGAACGGGAACTCGGGGGTGTTGTCGAGCAACACCCCCACGTGCGGTTCGGCCCCGGCCGGCAGGAGGTCGGCGAGCAGCGCGGCGCGTGCCGCGCTCTCCCGGGCGGCCTGGTGGCGGCTGAGGACGGTGACGGCACCCCCGTCCGCCGGGTTGCGGTACTTCAGCCCCGGGCGGTGGTCTCCCCATTGGCGGGAGATGAGCTCGGCCACGGTGTGGGGGGTGGAGTCGCCGGGTGTCGTCGTCCGCATGCGGCCGGAGGGTAGCTGACGTGCCGTCAGAATTGAACGCCCGTCGCCCGCCTTCGGCGTGCGGTCAGAATGCGACGTCGGAGCAGGCGTAGAAGGCCATCGGGGTGTCGTAGACCGTCCAGACGGCCAGGATCATGTGCCGGCCGGTCTTCCCGCTCGGCATGGCGCCCTGGTGGACGGTGGTCATGGCGGGCCGGGCGCCGTTGTAGGCGACGGTGAGGAAGGGCTGGGATTCGAGGGCGGCGCGGGTGAGGGGCTTCGTGGGGTCCCAGCCGTTCCTGGTGACGTAGTACTTGATGTCGGTGGTGGCGTGGTTGGCGGTGAACTGCCACCGGAATCCGTAGCCCTGCCCGGCAGTGACCCTGGTGGCGGGCCAGGCGCCGCCGCGCGGGTCGTCGAGCTGGGCGAACTCGCTGTGGCCGCCGGCGCATATGCGGCCGTCGGCCGGGCCGGCGGCCGGGAAGCCCTTGAAGCCCTCGACGCTCTGCGGCTCCCACTGGATGGGGCCGCAGTCGGAGACGGCCCTGTTGGCGCAGAGCTTCTGGCGGCTGATGGGGGTGTCGGTGTAGCCGTGGCTGCTGGCGCCGGGCGCGACGGCGAGCGCGAAACCGGCGGCCACGCCGATCCCGAGGGCGGCGGCGCCTGCGCGTCGGGGCAGGCGGACGGTTCGGCGCATGGGCATGCGGATGGGGCGCATGGGTCGGATGCTCCTTGAACGTGGGGGGAGTTCGGACGACAGAGCGCACGCACGGGTGGGATGGCCGCGGGGGCGGTTCCCGCGGCCGTACCGGGCGTGGCTTCAGGTCTAGACCAAGTCTCAATGTATTGACGGGAGTTGGCCATGTCCAGACCAATGCGGGAACGTTCGGTCCGGACCGGACCCGCCGTCTGCCGCACGGCCGACCCGGCCGCCCCGCCCCTCCTCGGGCGGCGACATCCGGCCGCATGCCGCGCACCGGAGCCGAGGCCGGCGACACGGCTGCGGCCCCGGCCCGCTGCCCGGATCGGGCGGCGGGCCGGGGCCGTGGGGGGGGCGGGCCGGGAGGGGGTGGGGCGTCGGGGAGAGGGCTACTCCGAGCGGCCCGTGTAGAACGCGACGGTGAGGTCCTTCACCAGTGCCTTCCGCTCGTAGTCGTCCAGCTCGACCAGCCCCCGCGACGTCAGCCGGTGGACGGTGTCGTCCACGGCGTCGACGACCGAGGACAGCACGGTGTCCCGGTGCTTGGCGTCGATCGCCGCGACCCTGCGCCGTCGCATGGCCTCGGCGACCTCGGGCGCGTACTCGATGCGCGTCGGCTGGGCCGAGTACACGTCGATCCCGACCGCCTCGGACTCCGCCGCCAGCATCCTGGTCAGCGCATCGCCCACCGCCTCGGCGTCGCGCAGGGTCGGGGCGTCCTCGTGGAAGGCGTCCGCCGGCAGCTGCGACAGCACCCGGGCCATCGCCGACTCCACCTGCTCGGCGAGGTACTCGGTGTGGTCCTCGACCGCCAGCACGGCCCGGGCGGTGTCCTTGACCTGCCAGACGACCTGGACGACGACCTGGAGGGCGAGGCCGCCCGCGTCCACGGCGGGCATCGGCTCGCTGCGCCAGTGCCGCAGGCGTACGTCGACGCGGCGGCGCAGGAGCAGCGGGCTGACCCAGACGAGGCCGGTACGGCGGACCGTGCCGCGGTAGCGGCCGAACAGGGTCAGCACCCAGGCGTGCCCGGTCTTGCCGCGGCCGAGCCCGCCGAGGGCGAGCAGGGCCACGACCCCGAGGAACGCGAGCGGGGGCCAGTGGGTGGGACGCAGCCCCTGGTACGGGCGGGGGGTCGCCCCGAGGGCCGCCTCGAAGACGCCGGGGAGGGCCCCGGCCCGCCAGAACACCGCCAGGCAGCCGGCGAGGGCGAGCGCGCCGACGGCCCCACCGACCCAGCCGGGCAGAACGGGCCCGCTGTGCTCCCTGAGCCGGTCGTCCCCACGGGGAACCCGCCGACCGGCGGGGGCGGGCCGGGCCGTGCGGCGGCGGGCCGGCGGCGTGTCCGCGGCCGGGGTGCCACGGACTGCTCCGCCCGGACGGGACCCGCCGGCCACCACGGGCGGGAAGGGCAGGTGCACCGGCACCTCCGTCACCGCCACCCCGCGGCGCGGCGGGTCGTCCGCGCAGTCCCCGTCCCCGTCCCCGTCTCTGTCCCCGTCTCTGTCCCTGTTCCCGCCGCCGTCGTCCTGCGGGGCGGCGCCGTCCGGCATACCGCGGGCCACGGCCTGCGCCACGAGGCCGAAGACCCCGGGCCCGGGCACACCGCCCCGAACCGGTTCGCCGGAGCCTTGGCCGCCGGGATGGGGCTCGCCGGGGCCGTGGTCGCCGAAGCCGAGTCCACCGGGGCTGTGGTCGCCGGGGCCGTGGTCGTCGCCGGGCGCGGGCTGCGGGAACTCCGGCCCGCCGGGGCAGGGTTCGCTGCCGTCGGCCGCGCCGGGAGCGGGGGCGGGGGCGGGGGCGGGGGCGGGGTGCGGGATGTCGCCGTCCGGCGGGGCCGGTACCCGTACGCAGACGAGCGTGTCGTGATCCTGCCCGGACGAGCCCCCGGCTGGCTCGGTCCCGCCCGGCTCGGTCCCGGCCGGCTCGGCCCCGGCCGGCTCGGCCCCGGCCGGCTCGGCCCCGGCCGACGGCGGCAGCGGTTCGACCGCGACCTGGGTGGGCTCGGCCTGGGTGGGCGCGACCTGGGTGGGCGCGGATGGCGGTTCGATCGCGGCATCGGCCCCGGCACGGGCCGCCGGCACCTCGCCGTGCGTCGCGGGGCGCCCGTGCGACACCGCCAGCAGCGGCGCCGGAACCCCGACGGCCCAGCCCCGACGCCCGGCTCCGACCGGGACCTGGGCCCGCGGTACGGCTGGCTCGGCGACCGGGTACAAGGGCGGCACGGGCACGGAGGCGACGCCGTTCGACCCGGGCACGGCAGACACGGCAGGCACATCGGCGGGCCGGGCTGCACCCGGGCCTTCGCCGCCGGACCGGAACCGGTGCCCGGCGGGGTCGGCCTGCCCGGCGCCGGACGCCATCGTCAGCGCGACCCGGCCGACCCGGCCGACCCGGCCGACCCGGCCGACCGATACGGCTTCGGCGTCCCCGGCCACGCCGCGCGGCGCGGTCGCGGGCGACTGCCCGGCCGAATCCGCGCCGCCTGCTTCGGCGGCACGCTGCCCGGCCGCCGCCGGGCCGGGAACACCGCCCTGCGGCAGGTCCGGACCCGTGGCCCCGGACCGGTCCGGGTCGTGTCCCGTACCGTGCGCCGCAGCCGACCGCTCTTCCGGACCCGTCAGGACGGCAACGTCGGCGTACGGCCGGACCCGGCCGGCGGACACGACAGCCGGACCGGCAGCCCGCGCCGACGCCGCGGCGGAACCTTCGGCGCCGGACCGGTGCGAGTCGCCGTACGCCCCGCGCTGCGCATCCACCGCTGCCGCGAACGGCCCGGTCGGGGTCGCCTGCGCGGCAGCCGTCCGCCCGGCGACGCCCGCAGCCGGGGCAAGTACGTCGGCCTGTGACGGGACCTGGCTCGCGGACACGGCGACGGGGGGCCCGGCCGCAGCAGCGTGCTGCCCGGCGTGGTGCGCGGTGATCAACCGTCCGGCCGAAGCCGCCGGGGCCGGCACATCCGCCTGTGGCCGTCCCGTGCCCGCGGACCGGGCGGGCGCAGCCACGACGGTCGGGCCGACAGGCCGCGCAGGCGCCGCGGCCGGACCGTCGGCGCCCGACCGGTCCGGGTCGTCGTACGCGTCGTCGGTCGGCGCAGTCAGGGTCTCCCGGGCGGCGCGGGGCGCCGCGACCGGCCGCTCGGCCGAGCCCGCCGGGGCCGGGGCGTTGTCCTGCGGTCGGACCGGGCCTGCAGGCGCAGCCGGTCGGGCCGCTGCCGCCGAGGCCACCGCTGCGGCGTATCCGCCCGGCGCGGCCGCGGCACTCGCCTCGGCACCGTGCGGCGCGGCCGGGGCCGGGACGGCGGACCCTGCGGGCGGGGCCGCCGACCTCGGCGGGGTCACCGTCGGGCCGGTGTCGGCCGGGAGCCGGAACAGCAGGCCCGTGGTGTGGGAGGTCGGGGCATGGGGGGAGGCCGGGGGCACGTGGAAGGTGCCGGTGGTGGCAGTGGTGGCGGTGGTGGGCGTGGGGTGCATCGTTGCCTCCGTCATGCGAACAGCCGGCGCCAGGTTTCCGGGCCCGGGTGACCGTTGGCCGCGGCGCCGCGCCAGCCCTGGGCGCGCTGGAACGCCTCGACGCTGCGGCGGTCGGCCTCGCCCCAGCGGGGGCCCGGACCGGCGGGGTAGTGCTTGCCGAAGCCCTTCTCCGTCAGCCGGTGGCCGAGGGCGGCGATCGACGGGTGGGTGGACCCGGGCCGGAACACCGCCGCACCCGGGTAGGCGGGCATGTCGGCCGAGCCCGGACGGACCGCCTCCGCCCCGGGGGACCCGGGGGCACCCGGACGGCCCGCTGAACCGGGAGCACCCGGACGGACCGGGGAACCAGGAGCGTCAGGGCGGGCCGCCGAACCGGGAGCACCCGGACGGCCCGGGGAGCCGGGAGCACCCGGACGGGCCACCGCACCGGGCGCGCCCGGGCGGGCCGGGGAGCCGGACGGGGTGGGGGCGGCCTCCAGCGTCGGGAGGATGTCGTTGCCCTGCCCGTCGACCAGGAGCTGCCAGGTGTGCGGGCCGGGGAGGCCGTCGACGTCGGCCCCCGTCCAGCCCTGGGCGATCTGGAAGGCCTGGGTGGCCAGCAGGTCGGAGTCGGACCACTTCGTGCCGGGCCCGTTGGGGTAGAAGCGGCGGCCGCCCCGGTCGATCAGCATCCTGCCGAGCTCGTAGACGTACTGGTTGTCCGCGCCCGGGCCGAACATCGACAACCCGGGGTAGGCCTTCGACGGGAGCGCCGGATTCGGGTCGGGTGCGGTGGTCCCGCCCGTCACCCCGTTGTACCGGTACGGGACGTACTTCGACGCGTTGTTCCAGTAGCCGTACGGCGTCGCCAGCTTCCGCGTGTTCGGGCGGGTCTGCTCGTACGCGATGTACTGGGTGTGGGTCCCGTCGACCCAGCCGCCGAAGAGGGTGACGTGCGAGCCGTTGTTGGGGTCCGCCGGGTTGTGGAAGAGGAGCATGTCGCCCGGCAGCAGCTCATCCTTCGTGATCTTCGTCGCGAATTTGTCGAGGCTGCCGGTCCATTCGTTCGTACCGAGGTTCCAGGCCATGGACACATAGCCGGAGCAGTCCTGCCGGTAGCCGTCCACCCAGTAGCTGTACATGCTGTACGGGACCTTCGCGTCCAGCCACAGCTGCGCCCGGCTGATGATCGACATGCGGTCGATCCGCTTCAGCGAGGACGGTGCTCCCGGCGCGCCGCCCGGCTTGACCGGGGCGGCCGGCCGCCCGTGCAGCGGGGACCGGGCGCCCTGCGGGGAGGCGGGGCCGTCCCCGTCGCGGTGGTCGGCGGCCGGGGCGGCGTGTGCCACCGCCGCCGGTACGGTCGCGCCGCCGGTCAGGACCACACCCGCCGCGGTGGCCAGCACCAGCGCCCGGCGCGCTCCGCGTGCGGCCGGGTGACCGCCGTCACGGAGCGCTATGGCCGGCGTGCCGGCGAGGGAGCGGCGCCGGTGTACACATCCCGGGCAGCCGCAGTCGCCTGCGGGCTCGTACTCCTCGAAAACGGGCGTCGGCATCGGCAGATGCGTCGGGGGCTGCATCGTCATGCGGGTCCGTCCACTCCCCTGCTCGTCCACTTTTCGGGCAGCCGCATATCTGTCGGGGCATCAGATTCGGCCGCACCCAGACATATCGTGCACGATAAACCCCTTAAACATGGGCTAATCGGACAAGGTGGGCGCGGCTGGTCATGGGCACCCCCGAATGTGGGGTAGAGTTTTCTCTGTCAGCAGGCGCCGCTAGCTCAGTTGGTTAGAGCAGCTGACTCTTAATCAGCGGGTCCGGGGTTCGAGTCCCTGGCGGCGCACCGACAAGAGGAAGCCCCTCGCAGTGAGAACTGCGAGGGGCTTCTTCGTCGTGTTCCTGTGTTCCTCGTGTCGGCCGATGTTCATCGTGTCGGCCGATCGATCCCTCCTCCGGCCCTGACTAAGGTGCCGCCGGCGGTCCGACCGGGGCCCGGGCCGGAGCCCCCGCGGGCGGTGTCGCCGCGGCCGCGCCCCTACCGGTGTCCGCGTCCGCGTCCGTGTCCGCCGCCTTGCCCGTCAGGTAGGCCGAGACGACCACGTTCGCCGTGTACTCCTTGGCCGCCTTGTCGTACGTGCCCCCGCAGGTCACCAGCCGCAGCTCCGCCCGGCCCGCGATCCGCCGGCCGTACGCCTTGTCCGGGTCGAAGTGCGTGCGCTCGTACACCCGGACGTCCTCGATGGTGAACTCGGCGACCGAGCCGTCGGCCCGGACCACGCGGACCTTGCCGCCCGGCTGCGCCGAACTCAGCCCGTAGAAGACCGCCGGCCGGGACGCGGTGTCCACGTGCCCGACCAGCAGCGCGGCCCCCGCCTCGCCCGGCTTCGCGCCCGCCTGCCACCAGCCCACCGCGCCGGGCCGGTCGTACGGGGGCGGGTCGATCGCGCCCCCGGCGTCCAGGCCGCGCGGGACCACCGGGGCCTGGACGCCCAGCGACGGCACGTCGACCCGCACCGGCAGGGACGCGGCCAGCGGGGCGTGCGCGACCGGCAGGCCCGGCACCGGGTACGCGGGCCCGCCCGCCCGGGCGGTCCCCGGCAGCGCCGGCATGCCGGTGATCTCCCGGCCCCACAGCCACAGGCCGAGCACCAGCACCGTCCAGGCGGCGAAGGTCAGCAGCCGCCCGGTCGAGGACGATCCCGGCTCGTCCGCGCCGCTCACCGGCGCGGCCTCACTCGCCGCTGCGGCGGCGGCGCAGGGCGAGGGCCCGGCCCGCGACGGCCAGGGTGGCCGCGGCGGCGAGCACGGCGCCGATCACGGTGTGCGGCAGGCCGGGGCCGTCGTCCCCGTGGTCCTTCTTCGCGGCGACGGTGGCAGTGGCCCGATCCCCGCCGGCCCCGTCGGCCCGCTCCGCGGTCCGGGCCGTCTCCGCGAGCTCCGCGGCCATGCCGCCGCCCCCGGCGTGGACCGGGCCGACCGGCGACCGGTGGGGGTCCGGGCGCTCCCGACCCTCGTCCCGGCCCTCCTCCCGGCCTTCGTCCTGGTCCTTGTCCCGGTCCTTGTCCCGGCCCTCGTCCCGGTCCTTGTCCCGGCCTTCGTCCCGGTCGCCCTGGCCGTGGTCCTTGGCGGGATCCTTGGCCGCCGAGTCCTTGGCGTGGTCCTTGGCGTGGTCCTCGGCAGCCGAATCCTTCCCCTGCTCCTGCCCGTACTCCTGCCCGTTGCTGCCGCGGCGCACGACCTCGACGGATCCGGACAGGTCGGAGTTGTCGCACCGGACCCGGATGTCGTGCCGGCCCGGTTCGGCGCGCGAGCTGATCATCGCGTCGCCGCGCAGCGTCCCGTCGCCGTCGCGGCCGGAGGACAGGTGGACCTCGGCCACGAAGACGGAGGACTTGGCGGTCGCCCAGCGGGCGTCACAGCCGCGGACCCGCAGCTTGGCCTGCGCCCCCGGCGCGGCCCGGTGCGGATCGACCGAGACGCCCCCGCGGTCCTCCTCGCCCGCGAAGAGGGCGGCGGGCACGGACACGGCCGGGCCGGCGGCGACGGCGGTGAACGCCGCCAGGGCTGCGGCCACCCCGCCGACGCGGAGAGCGATCAGAGCACTGCGCATGGTGAACCTCCTCATCAAGGAGGTTCACGTGCGGCGTGCCGCTCCGCATCCGGAGCGACACGCCGTTGCGCCGATCGGCTCAGACAAGATCGACCAGGTCAGCGATGGAGTTCACCGTCCGGGTCGGCCGGTACGGGAACTTCTCGGTGTCCTCGACCGTGGTCAGGCCGGTCAGCACGAGGAAGGTCTGCATGCCTGCCTCCAGGCCGGCCAGGACGTCGGTGTCCATCCGGTCGCCGATCATCGCGCTGCTCTCGGAATGCGCGCCGATGGCGTTCAGGCCGGTCCGCATCATCAGCGGGTTCGGCTTGCCCGCGAAGTACGGCTGCTTGCCGGTCGCCTTGGTGATCAGGGCGGCGACGGCGCCGGTGGCGGGCAGCGGGCCCTCGGTGGAGGGGCCGGTCTCGTCGGGGTTGGTGCAGATGAAGCGGGCGCCGGTGTTGATCAGCCGGACCGCCTTCGTCATCGCCTCGAAGCTGTAGGTCCGGGTCTCGCCCAGGACGACGTAGTCGGGGTCGTGGTCGGTCAGGATGTAGCCGATGTCGTGCAGGGCGGTGGTCAGGCCCGCCTCGCCGATGACGTACGCCGTGCCGCCGGGGCGCTGGTCGTCGAGGAACTTCGCGGTGGCCAGCGCCGAGGTCCAGATGTTCTCGACGGGCACGTCGAGGCCCATGCGGCTCAGGCGGGCCTGGAGGTC
The DNA here is from genome assembly GCF_044769385.1 of Streptomyces sp. NPDC090445. Lineage (NCBI taxonomy): Bacteria > Bacillati > Actinomycetota > Actinomycetes > Kitasatosporales > Streptomycetaceae > Streptomyces > Streptomyces sp. NPDC090445. The sequence goes on from NZ_JBIVXV010000008.1 coordinate 113,758, forward strand.
GCGCGGGGTGTAGATCGAGTTGTTGGTCAGGACGAGGAAGGGCTTGCCGGATTCGCGCAGCCGCTTGATGAAGGCATCGGCGCCGGGGATCGGGGTGCCCTCGTGGATGAGGACCCCGTCCATGTCGGTGAGCCAGGACTCGATCGGCTTGCGCTCTGCCACGGGATTGTTCTCCGCTCTCGGTGGCCCGGTATGACCTGTGACCACTGACCCGAAAGTGTGGTCCGTGTCACCCTATCGGGGCCGGGCCGTGGACGTGCCGGTCGTCCACAGCCCGGACATCCGGGAGGTCGCCGGGGGGCGGCCGGCGTAGGCCGGGGTCAGCCGAGCTTGACGTTGTCCACCGTCCAGTACCAGTTGTTGCTGCCGGTGTACCGGAAGCGGATCTGTACGTTCGTGGCGCCGGCCGGGATCTGCAGGGTCAGGGACTCGGCCTTGGCGATCGCGTCGGCGGTGTGGTCCTTGACGGCGGTCGGGGTGCCTCCGTTGTAGGAGACCAGGACCTGGGCGGTCTGTCCGGCCTCGTGGCGGTAGTGCGTCTGATAGCCGAGGGTGCGCGTGGTGCCGCCGGCCACCGGCCAGGCCGGGGTGATCAGGGTGGAGTCGAAGCTGCCGGTGTGGGCCTTGTCGTCCCACTCGTCGGAGTCGGCGACGGCGAAGACGTCGCGGGAGCGGACGTTCAGCTCGCGCCACTGGTCGCGCTGCGACTGGCTCCAGAACTCGTCGGTGGCGAAGGCCCATCCGGCCCACTCGGTGACACCGCCCGAGCCCATCCGGGAGTTGTCGACGGACCAGCCGGCCGGCGGGGTGTGCGTGAAGCCCTTCACGCCCGCCGGGATGCCCGTCTCGTCCACGCGGGCCCGGAGGTTGGGGCGCAGGGTGTCGAACGGGTCGCTGTCGTCCGGGGCGCCGAGCGGGATGCCGTCGACGGCGGTTCCGGCCGCGGCGCCGACGTGGGCGAGGGCGGTCGCCGCGACGTCGGCGAGCTTCACGTCGTCGCGTACCGAACCGGCGGGGATGCCCGCGCCCTTGGCGATGACGAAGGTGCCGCGCTCGGCGGCGGAGGAGCTGCCGTGGCCGCCGGTGCTCGTGTGGCCGTGGTCGGTGGTGACGAGGATCTTCCAGTTCTCCCGGTCGTACGTCGGGCGGGCCGCGACCGCGTTCAGCAGCCGGCCGACGAGGACGTCGACGCGGGCGACGGCGTCGAGGTACTGCTGGCTCGCGGCACCGTAGGAGTGCCCGGCGGAGTCGACCTGGCCGAGGTAGACGAAGGCGGCGTCGGGGCTCTGGTCGCGCAGTTCGGCGGCGGCCGCGGCGGCGATCTTCGGGTCTTCGTTGGTGTAGCCGTCGCGGTCGCCCTTGAGGCTGAGGCGCTTGTCGACCTTGGCGGAGAAGATCGGGCCGTTCTGGTCGGTGGAGGTGATGGGCTCCCAGTCGGCGGCCGCGTAGGTGTTGAGCGAGGGCTTGGTGTTCTCGATGCGGGTGAGGAAGTCCGGGTGGGCCGTGTAGTTCTTGCCGGTGAAGGAGTTGTCCTTCACGCCGTGCTTGTCGGGCCAGACGCCGGTGGCGATGGTGGACCAGCCTGGGCCGGAGGAGGTGGCGGCCATCGGGTTGGCGTACAGGCTGCTGCGGGCGGTGAGGCCCTGGGCCATCAGGCCGTTCAGGTACGGGGCGTTGGCGGCCTTCACGCGGTCGAGGACCACCCCGTCGAGGCCGATGACCAGGACCTTGCCGGTGGTGGCGGCGGCCGGCGCGGCCGCCGCGGTGTGCGCGCCGAGGGCGGTGGCGAGCAGGACGATGGCGGTGGCCGTGGCTGTGGCGGTGGTCGCCGTGGCAAGGGCGCGTCCGGGCAGGACAGTGGACACGTACTCCTCCGGGAGTTCGTCGTGTGGGCGCGTGTGAGCGGTGCTTGCCGTGCGGGGGAAGCGGGGGAAAGCAGCGGTACTGCCGTACGGATGGGGTGGGTGCGGCGTACGGGCGTCCATGCGCCGGGTCCGGACCGTCAGGGACGGTGACCTTCGATCCAGACCCGTTATGCAGGCGTTATGCAGGCTGCACGATTCCGGTCCGAGGTGACCGGAAGGCAACCGGTCAGCTTCCGGTTGCCGACTTCCACGCGTCGACGTAGGCCGTGAGGTTCTTGTCGATGTCGGCCCAGTCCGGCTCGAACACCTCGACACCGGTCATCAGCTTCGTCAGCTCGACGGCGTTGGCGTCGGTCGGCTTGACGTCGGTGCGGGCCGGGAAGCCGCCGCCGACCTCGCTGACCAGCCTCTGGGCCTCCTCGCCGAGCAGGTGGTCCAGCAGCTTCCTGCCGTTCTCGGAGTGCGGCGCCTTCTGCACCAGCCCGGCCGCGTACGGCAGGGCGAAGGTGGTGGGCTTGCCGCCGTCCTTGGCCGGGAACCAGATGCCCAGGTTCGGCATGGACTTGGACTGTGCGAAGTTCATCTGGACGTCGCCGTTGGCGACGAGCAGCTCGCCCTTGTCGGTCTTCGGCGCGAGCTTGCTGGTGGAGGAGGACGGGCCGACGTTGTTGGCCTGGAGCTTCTTCAGGTATTCCATCGCCGGCTCCTTGCCGCCGAAGTCGTGCATCGACTTGATGAGGACGGCCGTGCCGTCGCCCGCGACGCCGGGCGTGGAGTACTGCAGCTTGCCCTTGAACTTCCCGTCGAGGAGCTCCTCCCAGGTCTTCGGGGCCGTTTCGACCTCCTTCTTGTTGTAGACGAAGCCGAAGTAGTTGTTCACGACCGACGTCCACATGCCGTCGGTCGCCTTGTCCGCGCCGTTGACCTTGTCGGAGCCCTGCGGGCGGTACGGCTGGAGCAGGCCCTTGCCGGCCGCCTGCTGGATGAACGGCGGCAGCGTGATCAGCACGTCCGCCTGGGTGTTGGCCTTCTCGCGGACGGCGCGCTGCACCATCTCGCCGGAGCCGCCCTCGACGTACTTGACCTCGATGCCGGTCTTCTTCGTGAAGTCGGCGAAGACCCGGTCGTACCAGCCGTCGCCCTTGTCGCTCTTGAGGCCGTCGGCGCTGTAGACGGTCACGGTCTTCGCGCCGTCGCCGCCGGAGGAACCGGAGGAGGAGGACGCGTCGGTGCCGGCGCAGGCGGTGAGGCCGGCGGCGAGGGCGAGGCTTCCGGTGACGGCGGCGACGGTACGCAGGGGCATGCGGTGTCCGGACATGGCGGTTCCTTAACGGAAGAGGAAGAAGAGCATGAAGGGGCGGGGAGCAGGCAGGCAGGCAGGCGGCCGGCCGGCCGGGTCAGCGGTAGGCGGCCTTGGTGCGGATGCGGGAGACGGCCAGGAGGACCAGCAGGGTCGCGGCCATCAGGACCACGGCGACGGCGGAGCCGCTGAAGAGGGAGCCGCGGTCGGTGGCGGCGAAGATCCGGACCGGGAGGGGTGTCCAGTCCGGCGGGTAGAGCATCATCGTGGCGCTCAACTCGCCCATGGAGAGGGCGAAGCAGAGTCCGGCGGCCGCCGTGAGGGACGGCAGCAGGAGGGGGAGCCTGACCCGCCACAGCACGTACGCGGGACGGGCGCCCAGGGAGGCGGCAGCCTGCTCGTACGCGGGGTCGAGACGGACGATCGCAGCCGAAACCGACTGGTAGGCGAACGCCGTGACAAGGATCGTGTGCGCCAGGACGACGATCGAGGACGTGCCGTTGAGCAGCAGCGGCGGCCGGCTGAACGCGACGAGGACGGCCAGCCCGACGACCACCGACGGGACGGCGACCGGCAGCACGAACAGGGCGTCCAGGAACCGCTTCCCGCGCCGCTTCAGCCCGGCCGCGGCCAGCGCGGCCCAGGTCCCGACGGTCAGCGCGAGCAGGCTCGCGGCGAGCGCGGTGACGAGCGAGGTGGTCAGCGCCTGGAGGGATTCGCCGCGCACGGCGGCGGCGTAGTTCCCGGTGGTCGGGCCGGAGGGCAGGGCCCCGGACCAGTGGGTGGCGAAGGACGCGGCCACCACGACGAGCAGCGGCAGCGCGAAGACGGGCAGGAAGAGGAGGCCGAAGACGGCCCAGGCGGCCCAGCGGCCGGTCCGGCTATGCACCAGCACGCTTGCTCACCACCCGGTAGAGGCCGAACAGGCCGACGGAGACGGCGACGTTGACGACGGCCACGGCGCAGGCGGCCGGGTAGTCGGCTTCGAGGATCGCCTTGCCGTAGACGAGCATCGGCAGCGTGGTGACGTCCTTGGCCCCGGTGAACAGGACGATCCCGAATTCGTTGAGGCACATGACCAGCACGAGGCTGCCGCCGGCGGCGAGCGCCGGAAGGGCCTCGGGGAGGATCACCCGGCGGACGATCCGGGCGGGCCGCGCGCCGAGCGAGGAGGCCGCCTCCAGCTGTGCGGTGTCGAGCTGCGAGAAGGCGGCGAGCAGCGGGCGCATCACGAAGGGCGTGAAGTACGTGATCTCCGCGAGGAGTACGCCCCACGGGGTGGCCAGGAAGCGGAACGGCCCCTCGGCGACCCCGAACACATCGCTCCACAGCCCGTTGGCGAGCCCGACCGACCCGTAGATGAAGAGCAGGGCCAGGGTGATGAGGAACGAAGGGAAGGAAAGGAAGACGTCGATGAACCTGGCGACGGCCCGCGCCCCCGGAAACGGAACGAAGGCGATGACCAGCGCGAGCACGAACCCGAGCACCAGGCACCCGACCGTGGCGCCGGCGGCCAGCCACACCGTGGTCCCGAGCGCCTCCCGGAAGGAGCGGGAGGCGAACACGGACCCGTAGGCGGCGAAGGCCCCGCCGTTCTCGGGGCTGAAGGACTCCCGGACGACCAGCGCGAGGGGGTACAGGAAGGCCGGCGCGAGCACGGCCACGGGCGGCAGCGCCCACAGCCCGCGCGGCAGCCGGCGCCCCGCGGCAGCGGACGCGGCAGTCTCACCCATCGCCCACCCCCGCTGCCAGCAGCACCGCGTCCCGCGGCGCGAAGTGCAGGGTCACCCGGTCCCCGAGCGCCGGGGTCTCGTGCAGCTCGGGCAGGTCCGCGGTGACCCGGTGGCCGTCCACGTCGACGTACAGCCGGTGCGTCGAGCCCCGCCACTGCACCTCGGTGATGGTGCCGTTCAGGGTGTTGGGGCCGGCGTCGCCGAGCCCGATCAGGTGCGGCCGTAGGCACAGGGTCGCCCGCGCGCCCGGCACCGCGCGCCCGCGGTCCAGTTGCAGCTTCCGGCCGGCGAAGACCGCCCCGGAGTCGGCGACCGTCACCGGCAGCAGGTTGGCGTTGCCGACGAAGGAGGCGGTGAACTCGGTGCGCGGGGACCGGTACAGCTCCTGCGGGGTGCCGCAGTCCTGCAGCCGCGACCGGTCCATGACGGCGATGCGGTCGGCGAGGGTGAGTGCCTCGACCTGGTCGTGGGTGACGTACAGCATCGACACGTCGGGCAGTTCGCGGTGGAGGCGGGCCAGTTCGGCGAGCATCCCGGAGCGCAGCCGGGCGTCGAGCGCGGACAGCGGCTCGTCGAGCAGCAGCACCCCGGGCCGGATGGCGAGGGCGCGGGCGATCGCGACGCGCTGCTGCTGCCCGCCCGACAGCTCGCGGGGGTGCCGCTTGGCGTAGGCGGCCATCCCGGTCATCTCCAGGGCCTCGGCGACCCGGCCGGGGATCTCGGCCCGCGGGGTCTTCTGCGCCTTCAGCCCGAAGGCGACGTTCTCCTCGACCCGCAGGTGCGGGAAGAGCGCGTACTGCTGGACGACCATGCCGATGCCGCGCTTGTACGGCGGCAGTGCGGTGACGTCCCGGCCGCCGATCATGACCCGGCCGGATGCCGGGCGCACGAAGCCGGCGACCGCGCGCAGCGCCGTGGTCTTGCCCGAGCCGGAGGGTCCGAGCAGGGCCATGACCTCGCCCGGCTCCACGGTCAGGTCGAGCCGGTCCAGAACGGTACTGCCGCCGTAGGCGACACTGACCGACTCGAAACGAATGCCGCTCACGCCCCCTCCAGCAGACCGGGCAACTCGGCGACGGACCCGAGGACGTGAGTGGCGCCGTTCTCCGTCAGCACGGCGCGGTCGTGGGCGCCGGTCAGCACGCCGGCCACGATCCCGGCGCCGGCCCGGCGGCCGCTGAGCATGTCGTACGCGGTGTCGCCGGCAACCACGACGTCCCGTACGTCGTCGACGGCGCCGGTCCGCAGGAACGCGGTCAGCACCATGTCGGGGTAGGGCCGTCCGCGGCCGCCCGCATCCGCGGGGCAGAGGGTGAGGTCGGCGAGCCCCTGCCACCCGAGCGCGTCGAGGATGGCGTCCTGCGTGACCCGTGCGAAGCCGGTGGTCAGCACGACGGTCCGCCCGCCCTCACGCAGCTTCTCGACGGCCTCGCGGGCACCGGGCAGCGGCGCGACGAGGCCGCCGTCGACGAGCTCGGCGTACGCCTCCTCGAACACGGAGTTGGCCTGCCGGGCACGCTCCTCCGTACCGAAGAGCGCCCGGAACACGGAGATCTTCGACTCGCCCATGGTGTCGCGGACGTACCGGAGCCCGGTCTCGAAATCAGCGGAGCCGGGCTCCACGCCGAGGCGTTCGGCGGCGCGCCCGAAGGCCCGCTCGACGAGGCCGCCGTCGGCCACGGTGGTACCGGCCATGTCCAGAACAACAAGATCCACGGGGGTCACCAGCCCATCCCGTCGGCGGATGTCTCGGCGATGGCGGGCGAGCAGGTCATCCCCCGCCCGCCGGGCCCGGTCACGAGCCACACCCCGTCGCGGACCTGCTCACGGTGGACGACCCGCGAGGTGTCGGTGCACTGCGCGTACACCCCGGCCCAGCGGTGGCGGATCCTCGGCAGCGGGCGCCCCAGGAAGGACTCGACGACCTTCACCAGGTGCTCGTACGGCTCCTCGACGGTGTCGAAGGCGAAGGGGTGCTCGTACTCGTGGGTGTCGCCGATGGTCAGGCCGCCGTCCCGGCGCTGGACCATCAGCAGCTGCATCCTGTGCGCGGCCGCCACCGGATCCTGGGCCTGCGCCGCATTCAGCGCATCAAGAGCAGCCCCCCTGTAGGCCGGGTAGTACCGAAAACTGTCGCCATCGGCAACAGACGTCGTAAGAACCTCCCCCAAGGGATCGGTCTGCATCATCTGCAGCCGGACCCGCCGCACCGGCAGCTCGGGCGCCAACTCCCGCACCAGCCCGGACAGCCAGGCCCCGGTGGCCAGCACCACGGCATCGCCGCGATGCACGTCACCGTGGTCGTCCCGGACGCTCGCGGTCCCGACGACCTCGCGCACCTCCCGCCCCGGCAGCCACGTGTACCGCCCGCTCCCCAGCAGCGCCTCCCGCAGATGCACCTGCGCGGTACGCGGCTCGACGGCGGCGTCCCGCTCGCACCAGAGGGCGGCTTCGAAGCCGCCGCGCAGCGCGGGGTTGATCTCCCGCGCCTCCCGGGCGGTGACCAGCCGGTAGCCGCGGGCGGCGGCATCCGGCCGGGCCGCGGCCGCCTCGGCGACGGCGTACTCGGCCGCGTTCCGCACCGGCGTCAGCGAGCCGTTGGCCCGGAAGCCCAGGCCGGGCACCCGGGCGCCGATCTCCTCCCACAGCTCGCGGGCCCGCAGGGCGGTGTCGAGCTCCTCGCCCCCGGCCCGCCCGCTGACCCAGATCTGGCCGAAGTTGCGCAGGGACGCGCCGCGGGCCTCGGCCTCCCGCTCGATGTGGACGACCTCGTGGCCGCGTTCGACTGCTTGCCAGGCGTGCATGGTGCCGACCACGCCGCCTCCGACGACTATGACTCTCACGCCGACCACGGTGGGTGCGGAGCATGGACCTCCGGGGTCCCGCCGACGACGAACCGGTGAACACCCCCAGTCCATCGGACCAGACCCGTTACCACCCCGTGACCAACCTGGCCGCCCGCTACACCCCCCCTAAGCACGCAAATGCGTCGTAAAGCTGAACCGATCCCCCCGGTACAGCGAACGCACCCGCTCCAGCGGCCGCCCGTCCTGATCCCGCGAGAACCGGTGGATGAGCAGCATCGGCAGCGCAGGCGGCGTACCGATCAGCAGCGCCTCCCTCGGCGTCGCAAGCACCGTCTCCACCTTCTCGTCGGCATCCCCGAACGCAATCCCGAGCCGCTCACGCAGATACCCGTAGAAGGACGAATCCGGCAGGAAGTCCCTGTCCAGCCGCGGCGCCCGAGCCACCCGGATGTAGGTGCTCTCCAACCCCACCCGCTCGTCATCGGCCAGCAGCACACGCTCCAGATGCCACACGGCCTCACCGGGCTCGGCGCCGATCCCGGCAGCCAGATCGGGCGGACAGGCGAACTGTTCGAGCCCGATCAGATTGCGGCCGGGCCGCCGGCCCTGGCGCCGCACGCCCTCGGTGTAACTCGCCAGCGACAGCGGCTGCTCCAGCTTGGGCCCGGCCACGACCGTGCCGCGGCCGGAGCGCCGGATCCGACCTTCGAGCAGCAGCTCGCGCAGGGCTTGGCGCACGGTCTCCCGGGACACCACGTAGCGCTCGGCGAGATCACGCTCGGTGGGCAGCAGCCCGCCTTCGCCGAGATCGTCGAGGAGCCCGGCGACCCGGGCCTTGACGACGTAGTACTTGGGAATGCGGCCGTGCTCCGGAATACCGGAACGCACGGGCGAGCCAGGACGGTGTTCTTCCACCCTCGGACTGTACGCAACCCAGGTGTCCCCAACGCCCCGCACCGACGCCCGAGCCCACGCCGCACACGGTGACGCGCACCGTCACCGCACGGAACCACCCGCCCGCCGCAGCCGACGCCCCGCCACCACCAACCCGCCGCCCACCGCCACCACGGCAGCCGCCACCCCGGCCCCGTACGCCCGATCGCGGGGCCCGGTGTGCGCGAGGGACCCGGCCGCCTCGACAACGTCCCCCGACTCGACGGAGAACCGATAGCCGCCCACCTCACCCACCCAGTCGCCGTCATCGGCCCGGCGCTGCACGAGCGCCGCATCGACCACCACGTCCCCGGCGGGAGCATCGGACGCGAACGCCAAGAACACCCGCACGGTCAGCGAGCCACCAGCCCCCACGGCAAACCCGGGAAACGCCGACCCCCCATCGAACACGGCAACGATCTCGTCCCGATCACTCCGCTCCAGACTGACCGGGAACGTCCCGCCCGGGGCCTCGAACTCCATCCGCACATGCTCCGGATGCAGCGCACGCGCCTCGTCCGTGAACACCACGACGGGATGGATGGCGGTGCACTCACTGCCGGTGGTGTTCGTCAGGTCCAGGAACCAGCTCTGCACCCCGCCACCGGTCCGATACACGGCCGGACCCCCACGGATCCGGGCCCCGATGGGGAAAGCACTGCTCTTCCCGTCCCCACAGGTCGCCTGCGCCCGGGACGGCAGCGCGGGCGCAGGCGCGGGCCGCGCGCCACCACCGGTGCCGATGTCGGCGCCCGCGGTCGGGGCGGCGACGGCAACCAGGACGACGGAGAGAGCAAGGGCTTTGCGCAGTCGCATGGCAGACCTTCGCTTCCGCATGGCAGACCTTCGCTTCGCTGCTCGCCGGACGGACTGACGGTCGGACGAGGCGACAATCACCACGGCCTGCCCGCACCCTGCCACGCGCGCGCGACACCCCCACCGCAGCCGCGCCCACACACCCCGGCATTACGCCTGATCGGCCCAGCCAGGGCTAACCACCAGGCCCCGGGCCGGCGGGCCGGCGGGCCACCAGGCCCCGGGCCACCGGGCCACCAGGCCCCGGGCCACCGGGCCGCCGGGCCGGCGGGCCACCGGGCCACCGGGCCGCCGGGCCGCCGGGCCGCCGGCAAACAGCGCCAGGCCCCGGACCACTCGCGGGGGCCACTCGCGGGGGCCACTCGCGGGGGCCACCACCAGGCCACCGGCGGCCCGCCCTGGCCACCGCCCGACTCCCTCACCCCCGAAAGGCCCGCCCCCCGTCAACGGCACCCAACCCGCCGCGTCTCCGACAGAGCCGCATCTGGATCGTGTCCCCCTGGCCGTTCCTCCGGGGCTTCCCGGCTGTCTGTTGGCATTCCGGGGCGGGTCGGTCTGTCAAGGGTGGCCGAAGGCCATCGCTTCAGCGACGCGACGACGAAGGAGGAGCGCCCTTTACAGGCCGGCCCGCACCGGAAGGACAATGGGCGGCCGGGAAACCCCCGGCACGCCACACCCCCGACCAAGGCGATCCCGCTCACCGCAGCCCCGGCCCGACCTGGCCCCCGCCAGCCCCCATCCCCCAGCCCCCCAACCCCCAGCCGCCGACTCACCCCCGCCGCCCGAAGAACGGTGCCAGGGCCAGCTCCGCCGCCCCCTCCGCCACTCCGCCCGCGGCAACGCCGACCTCCGGCGCGGTGCCGCCGAGGCTGCGCGCCTGCAGGACCCGGCGGACTCCCGCCGCGAACACCTCCGGGGCGGAATCCACCACGCGTCCCCCGAGCCACACCCGATCGGCGTCGAGCAAAGCCACCACGTTCGCGGCGCCCTCGCCCAGAATCCGGGCCGCCTCCGGCAGGTCCCCGCGCGCGACCGCCGCCAGGCACAGCACCTCCGCGCAGCCCCGCCCGCCACACCGGCAGGGCGGGCCGTCCAGGCTCAGCACCTGGTGCCCGAACTCCCCCGCCGCCGAGCGCGCCCCGCGGTACACCTCGCCGTCCAGCCGCAGCCCCGCACCAAGACCACTGCCCAGGTGCAGATACAGCGAGGTCCCGGAACCAACCACCCCGTGCCCGCCCTGCCCGAGCCCCGGCTCCGAACCCGAACCCGGCTCCGAACCCGGCCCCCCACCCGCCCAGGGAACCGCAGCCCCCGCATTGGTGTCCTTGTCCACCACCACCGGCGGCGCGTCGGGCCCCAGCCCCTCCACCACCGCCTGCCGCAGCGGGAATCCCTCCCACTCCGGATATCCGGTCACCCGCCCCATCACCCCGGCCCGCCAATCAAGCGGCCCCGGCGCGGCAACCCCCACCCCGAGCAACTGCGACGGGCCTCCCGACGCCCCGGAAACCCGCCCCACCGCCCGTACGACCGCCTCCACCACCGCATCGGGACCGGCCCCGAAGTCCAGGGGGCCACTGCACCGGTCCACGACCCGGCCCGCCAGGTCGACCCGTACCGCCTGCAGCTCGTCGCGGTCCGCGTGTACGCCGACGGCGTGCCGGGCCTCCGCCACCAGCCGCAGCAGGGTCCGCGGCTTGCCGCCGGTGGATGCACCCCGGCCGGCCTCGGCGACGAGCCCCTCCGCCCGCAGCCGCGCCGTGATCTTGCTGACGGCCTGCGGGGTGAGCCCCGTACGCACGGCAAGGTCAGCCCGCCCCAGCCCCGCGACCCCGCCCCCGCCCTCGGCTCCGGCTCCGGCTCCGGCTCCGCGCAGCAAGGCCAGCACGAGGGCATCGTTGTGCCCGCGCAACGCCGGCAGATTCACGCCGCCCGCACCAACCCGGCCCCCGCCGCCACCATGACTGCCCCTGCTACCCCACTCCACCCGCCCATTGTCCACCGTCCTTGCACTTAAGCAACACTGTTGCCAAAGTGGACGCCATGAACCCCACACCCCCCTCTTCCACCCCCACCCCCACACCCACCAACACCTCCACCCCCTCCCCCACCCACCCCCTCCGCGTAGCCGTCATCGGCTACGGTCTCGCCGGATCCGTCTTCCACGCCCCCCTGGTCGCCGCCACCGACGGCCTCGTCCTCGACACCGTCGTCACCTCCGACCCCGGCCGCCAGGCCCAGGCGCGCGAGGCGTACCCGGACGTCCGCATCGCCACCTCGCCCGAAGCCCTGTGGGACCCCCAGGCTCCCGCGGCCTCCCCGGACCTGGTGGTGATCGCGTCCCCGAACAAGACCCACGTCCCCCTTGCCGCAGCCGCGCTGAACGCCGGCATCCCGGTCGTCGTGGACAAGCCGCTCGCCGCGACCGCCGCCGAGGCCCGCGAACTCGCCGAGCTCGCCGACCGGACCGGAACGTTCCTCTCCGTCTTCCAGAACCGCCGCTGGGACAACGACTTCCTCACCCTCCGCCGCCTCCTCGCCTCCGGCGAGCTCGGCGAGATCCAGCGCTTCGAGTCCCGCTTCGAGCGGTGGCGCCCGCAGCTCAAGGGCGGCTGGCGCGAGTCCGGCGCGCCGGAGGAGATCGGCGGCCTGCTGTACGACCTCGGCAGCCATGTCGTCGACCAGGCCCTCGTCCTCTTCGGCCCGGCCGCGCGCGTGTACGCGGAGACCGACGTGCGCCGCCCGGGCGCCGAGACCGACGACGACACCTTCATCGCCATCACCCACACCAACAACATCCGCTCGCACCTCTACGTCAGCGCGACCACAGCCCAACTCGGCCCGCGCTTCCGCGTGCTCGGCTCCCGGGCCGGCTACGTGAAGTACGGCCTCGACCCGCAGGAGGCGGCACTGCGCGACGGGCACCGGCCGGGCGACGGCACCCCGTGGGGTGAGGAGCCCGAGCACCTGTGGGGCCGCCTGGGCTCCGGCGAGTCCCCGCTGACCGGCGGTGGCACCCCGGTCCCGACCCTGCCGGGCAACTACCCGGCGTACTACGCGGCGGTGGCGTCCGCACTGCGCAACGGCGGGCCGGCTCCGGTCACGGCCCACGAGGCGGCGCACTGCCTGGCGGTACTGGAGGCTGCTCGCGTCTCGTCCCGAGACGGCGTAACGGTCGAACTCTGAGACACGGTCGAACTCTGAGACTTAGGTCCCAACCTGCCCACAACACGACTACCGAACGCTGCTCCCGAGCCGAACAACCTATCCTTCACATTCCGACGATCATCACACTTGTGAAGAATGGACTCGCCTCGTGAAGCTGTCCCGGATCGCGTCGGCCGTCGCCACGGCCGCGATCGCCCCGGCCGTCCTGCTGGCCTCGACGGCTTTCGCCGCCGGAGCATCCGCTGCCGTGACGGTCGCCAAGCCGGCGGCTCCGACCGTCCCCGACACGGACCCGGTGAACAACGGGCAGCAGCAGGGCAAGCCGGGCGAGGGCCCGCAGGCAGCCAAGGACCGGGCCGCGATCCAGGCGATCCTGGCCGACCCGGCGACCGGGCCGGGCGTACGCGAGGCCGCAGACAAGGCGCTCAAGGGGAGCGCCGAGGACATGCGGAAGTTCCTCGACGTCGAGTGGGCCAAGCAGCAGCTCTCGGACGACCGCGCGCTGGTCGCGCAGATCACCGAGGCCGGCGGCCCGGCCGTGCGGAAGGCCGGCGACGCCGCCATGGCCGTGAACACGCGCGAGGCGCTCACCGAGTTCCTGCGGAACGGGCAGCACGTCGCCCGCTTCGAGGACGACAAGGCGGAGCTGACGCGCATGCTCCCCGGCGCCGGCAAGGCGGTCACCGAGGCGGTGAACAAGCTGCTGAGCAGCGGGACGCGCGAGGAGGTGCGCGAGTTCGTCCAGACCGGCCAGCACAAGGCCCGCGCCGAGGACGACCGGGTCGCGCTGCAGGGCATGCTGAAGGACGCCGGGCCGGGCCTGAAGGAGGGGATCACCAAGCTCCTCGAGAAGAACCCGACCCCGGCCGAACTGCGTACGTTCATCACGACGACGCAGCACACGCTGCGCGACGACGACAACGCCGTCCTGATCTCGGCGATGGTGAAGGGCGCCGGACCGGAACTGAAGAAGGCCGCGCTCGCCGCCCTCAAGGGAACGCCCGCGGACCGCATCGAGTTCCTCAAGAACGGGCAGCACGCCGCCCGCGCCAAGGACAAGGCCGCCGACAACAAGGGCGCCAAGGACGGCGACGAGAACACCACCAAGAACGGCGGCAAGGACTCCACCACCAAGTCCGCGTCGGACGCCGGCTCCGAAAACGGCACCGGCACCGGTACCGGCACCGCCAACAAGGCGACCGCGCCCGGCAGCTCCGGCCCGCTGGCCAGCACGGGCGCCAACGCACAGCTGGCCGTGGCGGCGGGGGCAGGCGCAGCCGCGCTCGGCGCGGGTTCGGGCCTGCTCTACGCCGGACGCCGCCGCCGCGCGGCGACCAAGGGCTGAGCAGCGCACGAACGCAGCGGGGTGCCCTGAACAGCCCACCCCGCTGCGCCCGGCCGGGGCTCCGTCCCAAATCCCACCCCACCCACCGGCACCCACCGGCACCCACCGGCACCCACAACGCGCCCTACGCGCCCTTGAACACCTGCCGCTGCCGCCCCAGCCGCTCGATCTCCAGCTCCACGACATCGCCGGCCCGCAGATACGGCTTCGGCTCCGGCCGGCCCATGGCGACGCCGGCCGGCGTGCCGGTGACGATGACATCGCCTGGGTAGAGGGTCATGAACTGGCTCAGGTACCGCACGACCTCACCGACCGGGAAGATCTGGTCGGCGGTGTTGCCGTCCTGCTTGAGCTCCCCGTTGACCCACAGCCTCACGTCCAGCACCTGCGGGTCCGGGATCTCGTCGGCGGTCACCAGCCACGGGCCGATCGGGGTGAAGGTCTCGCAGTTCTTGCCCTTGTCCCAGGTACCGCCGCGCTCGATCTGGAACTCGCGCTCCGAGACGTCGTTCACCAGCACGTACCCGCCCACATGGGCGAGTCCCTCCTCGGCGGAGGACAGGTAGCGGGCCGTGCTGCCGACGACGACACCCAACTCGGCCTCCCAGTCCGTCTTCACGCTGCCCCGCGGGATCAGGACGGTGTCGTCCGGCCCGGCCACGGTGTCCGCGGCCTTGAGGAACAGAATCGGCTCGGCCGGCGGCTCGGCGCCGATCTCGGCGGCGTGCCCGAAGTAGTTCAGCCCGATGCCCACGATCTTGCCGATACGGCCGACCGGCGCGCCAATCCGCAGCCCCTCCGCCTCCAGGGCCGGGAGGAGCTCTCCGGACGCCGCCGCCTCCCGTACCCGGGACAGCACGGAGTCGTCGGCGAGCAGGGCGCCGTCCACATCCGTGATCAGTCTGGACAGGTCGCGCAGCGACCCGTCCTGGTCGAGCAGTGCGGGGCGCTCCGCCCCGATCGGTCCGACACGCAGCAGCTTCATGGGCATTCTCCCGTGGTCGAAGGTGGTCGGCCCATGGGCGTGCCCCGGGCCGGACGATGGGGTGCGGCCATCGGAGGATTGGCCGATCCTCCAAGACCGTCGCCCCATCCGCAAGACCCTGTTCACGTACTGGAACGCCAGCCCCTCCTCCAGGCCGTCGACTTGAGGGCGCCCTACGCCCCGCCCACCGCCTCCAGCCGCTCCTTGCGGTACTGGAGCCAGGCCCGCTCGGCGACGGACCAGGCGGTGGTGGTCGCCAGGTACAGCCCGGCGGCCAGCGGCACCACGGCGGCGGTGATCAGCGTCCCGAACGACAGCAGCGGCAGCACGCGACCCACCCGCCGCAGCATCTCCTGCTGCTCCGCACTCAGCTCGACGGCCCCGGCCCCGGAACCACCCCCAACCCCAACCCCAGAACCAGCCGCAGCCGCAGCCGCAGCCCCAACCCCCACCAGCCCGACGGCAGTCCGCCGGGCCCGCACCACACTCCACGCGGCCACCACCGCGATGACCGCGAACAGTGCAAGAAACACCAGCCCCTGCGCCCCGAACACACCCCCGGCCCCGAGCGCATCGCCCCACCGCGCGCTCAGCGGGGCCGCGAGCAGCCGATGGTCCAGCAGTTCACCGGACGAGGTGAAGGCCTGGTACATGAGGAAGAACACCGGCAGCTGCAGCAGCACGGGCAGGCACCCGGCCGCCGGGGTGGCGCCCTTGAAGGCAGCCCTGCTCAGCGGGTGCAGGGCAAGCCGTACGAGGACGGTGAACAGCACGATCGCGGCAGCGGTCGCAGATTCGGCCAGCACCGGCTCCAAGAGCCGACCCAGCTCGACAACAAGATCAGTGAAAACGGACACGCGGGCCCTCCGAGGGGTCTCGTCAAACGTCGAAAACAGACATGCGTTTCGGCGCGACGACCCACGAGGGACGCACAGCACAACTCGACTCGATACGACTCGAATCGAATCGAATCACGAGCGAAAGAAAAGGGAAGCCAGTGAAGCTGCGCGCCCCTACGCGGCCGTCAGGGCAAGACGGCCGGGCGCCCTGGGCCGCGACCGGCCCGAGGCATCGGGATCACGCTGTGGCAGGAACGCCGTGCGCTGCTCGCGATCACGGATCGCGGTGCGTATGCGGTGCGGCGGAACAGGCCGTACGAGCCGCGCCACCAGCGCTGCAGCCCCTACGGTGACGGCAGCGGCGGTGGCCGCGAGGGCGACCACGACGGCACCCGGCCCGCTCTCCCCGGCGAACAGCCAGAGGGCTCCCGCAGCCAGCAGCAGCGGCGCCAGCCGCGAAACGGCAGCACCAACGAGGGAACCGGCCCAGGAGCCACCCCAGGAGGAAACCCGGGAAGAAACCCAGCGCTTCCCACCCTGCTCGTCCACTGAACCCCGCCCCCTTTCCGCTCCCCCGATACTAACCGCCCCCACCGACAACGCCCACGCCAGCCAGTCCACTTGACCGGCGGGTCACCGCACGAGCGTCCCCCACACCACGAGACGGTACTTGGAGGAGTACTCCGGCGTGCACGTGGTGAGCGTGATGTACGCGCCAGGCTCGCCGAACCCGTACTCGGGCCGGACCGTACTCCGCGGCACGGGCGCGATCACCCCGACGTCGCGCTCGCTCGTCTCGGCCAACGTCTTGCGCACGACGTACGCAAACGTACGCCCCTGCACCTCGACGGTCAGCTTGTCCCCGGCCCGCAGCCGGTTGATGTAGCGGAACGGCTCGCCGTGCGTGTTGCGGTGCCCGGCCAGCGCGAAGTTTCCCTCGGCGCCGGGCTGGGCGGTCCCGGGGTAGTGGCCGGCGTACCCCTTGTCGAGCACGGTCCGCTTGTCGACCCCCTGCGCGATGGGCACGGCAACACCGAGCCGCGGAATCCGCAGCACCCCGTACGCGGAAGAAGGCCCCGGCTCACCAGCAGAACCACCGGAACCGGCCCCAGACGGCAACGGCAACGGCAACCCGGAACCCGAACCCGAAGAAGCAGACTCCCCAGCAGACCCCCCAGACGAACCAGGACCAGGGCCAAGACCAGAACCGGACCCAGAACCGGAACCGGACTCACCACCCCAACCCCCGCCCGCCCACCCCCTCTGCAACGCCGCGACCTGCCGCTCCGCCGAGGCAGCGGCCAGCCGGTTGGTCCACCACACCTGGTGCACGACCAACAGCAACACCACCACACCCACCGTGACGGCCAGTTCGGCCGTCACCCACAGCAGGCCCCGCACACCGGCCCGCCCGGACCCGGCTCCCCGGCCGTGCACCACCACACGCACGTGATCCCGCACGGGGCGCACCTTAAGACCTCCCCCGCCAACAGACCAGCAGCAGTACGGTGTGAACCATGCGCCCCGACACGCCTGCCGAGCACATCGCCGAAGCCGAGCGCCTGATCCGCACGGCGACCCGCTACCCCGAGGACCAGGAGCCGCTGCTGCTCCAGGCCGCGGCCCACCTCGAACTGGCCGACGAACGAGAACGGGCGAGCGCGCTCTACGACCAACTCCTGGCCGGCAAGCCGGCCAACGTCCACCTGGTCAAGGCGCTGCAGGCC
Organism: Streptomyces sp. NPDC090445; assembly: GCF_044769385.1. Taxonomy (NCBI): domain Bacteria; kingdom Bacillati; phylum Actinomycetota; class Actinomycetes; order Kitasatosporales; family Streptomycetaceae; genus Streptomyces; species Streptomyces sp. NPDC090445. The sequence goes on from NZ_JBIVXV010000008.1 coordinate 131,276, forward strand.
GCGAACCTGTGGGAGTACGGGCACGAACCCGAGGCCCGCGCCCTCATCCAGGGCATCCGCGCCGCGGCCCCCTCCGACCCGGCGCCCTGGGAGGTCATCGCGGAGGCCCTGGAGGCCCACGACGAGCTGACCGACTCGGAGGAGTGCTTCACCCAGGCGGCCACCCTCCTCATCTCGGACGCCGCCCCGCTGACCCCGGCCACCACGGCCCTCCTGACGGGTCGGCACCGCGTACGCCGCCTGCTCGGGCTCCCGCACGACGACTGGGACATGGTCGCCGACACCCGCCACGCCGGCCCGATCCCGCTGGACGAGCTGCACGACCCGAAGCGCATCTGGGCCCTGGGCTCCGACGACCCGGCGGAGCTCCGCGCCGAGATCGCCCGCCTGCGCGCGGAGCTGGGCGACCGCCGCGCCGCCCTGTCCCGGCCCTTCCCGGTGGCGATCCTGCACTGGCCGCAGCGGGAGCTCGCCGAGCTCCTGACCAGCTACCCGACCCTGGCGGCGGAGTACCCCTCGCACGAGGCGCACCTGACCCGGATCGAGGCGTCCCTGCGCGCCCTGGCCGCCTCGGGCACGACGAACCTCGGCATCGTCACGGCCAGCGTCCCCTCGTACGAGGCCTTCGCGGCGTCGGAGAAGACCTCCCCGGCCTCCCCGTCCCTCCTCCCGGAGTACGCGACGACCCTGGCCGCCCGAGGCAAGGCCACCCCTTGGCCCCCGTCCCCGAACGCCCCCTGCTGGTGCACCTCAACCAAGCCCTACGCCGAATGCCACGGCCGACCGCCCACTGCGTGACCTGAGGAGTCAGACGCGTTCGCCGTGGTCGGTCCGCGCGCAGGCATGGGCCGGCGCGCGGCGCTCCGCCACAGTGGCCTTCACCCGCTCCGCCGCCTCCATGGGGTCCTCGTGCTCCCAGATCCGTACGGACAGCCAGCCCGCCTCCGCGAGACGGGCGTCCGTGTCGATGTCCCTGCTTCGGTTGCCTTCGATCTTCGTCCGCCAGAAGTCGGCGTTGTTGCGAGGCCAGGTCGCATGCTCGGGGCAGCCGTGCCAGAAGCAGCCGTCGACGAACACCGCGACGCGGGCGGGGCCGAACACGATGTCCGCCTCGCGGCGAACCCCCTTCACCGGGCGCCGGTGGATCCGGTACCGCAGGCCGGCGGCATGCAACAGCCTTCGCAGGGCGACCTCGACCCCGGTGTTGCGGCTCTTCTGGCGGCTCATGCGCCGGCGTACCCCGGCCGTCGTCTCGAGTTTTTCCACACCTCCATTGTCGATGTCCGGGACCGCCTGATCAGTGCCCGAGGGGGAACTCCAGCTGTTGGTGGCCGCGGGCTGTGGCTGTGGGTGGGGTGGGGCGGGTGGCCGCCAGGGTCAGGAGGGTGCGGAGGGCCCTCGTGACCTCGTGCGGGGTGTCGCGGATCATCGACGGGGTCGCACTGATCACCAGGATGCCGTGGGACTCCAGGCGGAGCCGGCGGCGGAGGGTGGCCTGCCAGGCGTCGCGGGTGTAGTGGTACTCGGCCGAGTCGATCTCCAGGGCCACGCCTTCGTCCGGCCAGTACGCGTCCGGGCTGGCCAGGAAGGCGCCGTCCGGGGTGTAGAGGCGGGCGTTCCACAGCGGGCCCGGGAAGTCCGGGTCCGTCGCGGCGAGGGCCTCGCGGGCCCGGGCTTCGGCCGGGGAGCGGACCCCGGCCAGGAGTTCCGCCGCCGCGGTGCGGATCGCCGGGCGGCGCAGGAGCCGGGCGGTTCGGAGTTCGGCGTACAGGTCCTGCGGTTGACCTCCGCCTCCCCGCACTGAAGCACGGGGATTCTCCGCCTTGAGCAGCAGAATCGTCCGCTGTAGACGGTGGACGCCGAATCACCCTGGCGGCGATCCGGCTTCTCCTGCCACGCTGCATGGGAAACCACCTTCCCTACCGCCTGAAGGCCGGCACACCCCCGGCGGTCTATCCGGTGGCGGGTGGCTAGGTTGAGCTGCCTGCGGAGCAGGGGTGCCGGGGGGTGTGGTGGGTGTGGCCGGGGGTGGTGGCGTGTGCTCGGGGACGCGGTTCTGCGGTCGGTTTGATCAGGCCGTCGTATGCCCGCTCGGGGCAGCCGGACCCCTGGGTCGGCCGACCCGGTGTCGTCCGGCTCGGGTGCTCTAGCGGCCCGGGTGGTCCGGGGAGAGGAAGACGACCACGGCTGTGCTGCGGGTGCCCGGCAGGGCGGTGACCTCGTGCCAGCCCAGGCGGCGGTACGTGGCCACCGTGTCCACCGCCAGGCGGGAGGTCAGCAGCCAGGCCCGCCGGTCCGGGGCGTCGGCGATGACCTCGGCGAGCAGGGCGCGGCCGGTGCCGCGGCCGCGCGCGTACGGGCGTACGGCGAGCTCGTCGATCTCCAGCGCACCCACGAGGAGGTCCCGCACCCGGTCCGGGCCGAGCTGTGCGGCGACCTGGGCGTACCCGCGGTCGGAGGGGAAGGCGGCCGGGGTGAGCCAGGCCGTGGCGAAGCCGTCGACGCCTGCCGCGGACTGGGCGATCGCCGTACGGAATCCGGGGCGCCGGCTGTCGGCGTGGAGCCGGGCCGCGAACCGGCGAATGGTTTCCGCACCCTCGTTCCACGGCGGGGCCGAGAACACCTCGGCGTAGGCGTCGACCAGTTCGTCCGTGAGATCGAGGACGGCCCCTCCGTAGCAGATCACGATGTCCGCTCCTCTCTCTTCGTCCCGATTGGGGTGGGAGGGCGACTGTATGCCCGGCCGGTATCTCTGGGCGCGTATCGCACGGATCCGGCGAGTGTGCGACAAATCCCCTCCCACGGCTCCGTGTCGGGGGACCGGGCCGCAGCGTTGAGCAGCCCGTGGACAGACTGCTTCGGGCAGCCGGCCGGTGCGCCCTCGCCTTCCTGCTCGTGCTGGGTGTGGTGGCTCTGCTGCCGCGTGCCGTGCAGGAGGCCGTACCGGATGCGGTGATCGGCGGGGCCGTGCTCGTACTCGGGGCGTTGGCTGCCGCGCGCCGGGTGCCGAAGCGGCCGCGTCAGCCGCGTTAGCCTCGTAGGGCGGGCGCTGGCGTACGGGTGTACGGGCCGTGCGCGCGGGTGCGATCACGGGCCTGCGTGCAGGGGCGCGGGCACCGCAGCCCGAGCTGGGACTGCACGGCGCACGCAGACGCACACACCGATACACGGAATCGACGAACTGACGAGGGAGTTGGGATGGCGCGGGTACCGAGTTCCGCAGTGGCGGCCGCCGGGCTGGTCGGCGGTTACGCCGTCGCCCGATGGACCAAGAAGCGCCCGCTGGGCGGTGTCGTCCTGGGCGCGGCCGGGATCGCGGCCGGACGCGAGTGGCACAAGCGCGGCGGCGTCCCCGCGGCGGCCGGGCTCGGGGCGCTGTACCTGGCCGGCTTCGCGGGTGCGCACCCGCTGGCGAAGAAGGTCGGGGCATGGCCGGCCGTGCTCGGCGCGACCGCGGTCGTGGCCACCACCGCCTGGGCCGTGGCCGACCGCGGCTGAACCCCGCGACCGGGGGCTTGCCCCCCGCCCCGCGGCCGGCGAAGCCGAGCACGCGGGTACGGGGCGGCACCCGGGAGGTAGCCGGGGGGCAGGAGCGAGCCGCCTTCCGGGGATTCCTCAGGCGGCCCATCCCGAGGGCAGGGGTGGGCCGTCCCCGTATGCGGCGGGCGCCAGGCCCGGAATGCGCCGACGGGACAGCAGTACCCCGAACGTGCCGCAGTGGCAGCCGGGCCCGACCCGAGAACGGGGACGGGACTGCGTCCCGAGCGCACCGCCGCCAACGGCCGGACCACGGGCAGGAGGCAGGGGCAGGGGGCCGAGCCGCCCCCCGCGGCGGTGGGGGGCGGCGGGAGACGCGGCCGTCCAGTGCCGGCGCGGCGGTGCGATGCGGTGCGATGCGGTGCGGTGCGTCAGGCGCCGAAGGCGCGGGACGTCGTGTGGATCAGGAGGCCCGCCAAGGCGCCGACGACCGTGCCGTTGATGCGGATGAACTGGAGGTCCCGGCCGATGTGGGCCTCGATCTTCCGGGTCGTCTGCTCCGCGTCCCACCCGGCCACGGTCTCCGTGATCAGCGAGGTGATCTCGGCCCGGTAGGTGGTCACCACGTACACCACCGCGCCCTCTATCCACCCCTCCGCCTTGTCCTGCAGCCGCTGGTCCGTGACCAGCCTCGCCCCCAGCGACAGCAGCGACGCCCGCACCCGCAGCCGCAGCTCGCTGCGCTCGTCCTCCGCAGCCGCCAGGATCAGCGACCGGATCGCCGTCCACGCGGAGGCGATCACGTCCTGGATCTCCTCCCGCTCCAGGATCTCGCCCTTCAGCCGCTCCACCCGGGCCCGGGTGTCCGTGTCCGCCTGGAGGTCGGCCGCAAAGTCCGTCAGGAACCGGTCCACCGCCCCGCGCGCCGGGTGGTGCGGCATGTCCCGCATCTCCGTGAGGAAGCGCAGCAGCTCCTTGTACACGCGCTCGCCGACCTTGCGGTCCACGAACCGCGGGGTCCAGCCCGGCGCACCGCCCTGGACGGCACCCATGACCGAGTCCCCGTGTGTCACCAGCCAGTCGCGCGCCTTGGCGCACACCAGGTCGACGACCCTGTGGTGGCCGCCGTCCGCGACGACCCGCTCCAGGGTCTTGCCGATGCCCGGCGCGATCTCGGCGGACTCCGCGCGCCGCGTGATGGCCTCCCCGACGACGGCCTGGACGTCGGAGTCGCGCAGTACGGTCAAGGCCCCGCGCAACGCCGCGGCGAGCTCGGCCGTGACCCGGTCGGCGTGCGCGGGCTCGGCCAGCCAGGCCCCGAGCCGGCGGCCGATGCCGAGGGCGTGCAGGCGGGCGCGGACCACGTCCGGGGAGAGGAAGTTCTCGCCGACGAACTCGCCGAGCGTGGCGCCCAGCTGATCCTTCTTGGTCGGGATGATCGCGGTGTGCGGGATGGGCAGGCCGAGCGGGTGACGGAAGAGCGCCGTCACCGCGAACCAGTCCGCGAGCGCGCCGACCATTCCCGCCTCGGCGGCGGCCCGGACGTAGCCGACCCAGGCGCCGGCGCCGGTGTGCTCCGCCCAGGTGGTGAGTACGTACACCAGCGCGACCAGGAGCAGCAGGCCGGTGGCGGTGGCCTTCATCCGGCGTACGCCGCGGCGGCGCTCCTCGTCCGCCTCGCTGAACACGAAGCCGCTGAGGGTGGGTGTGCGGGCCGCCGGCCCGCCGCCCCGGGCCCGGCCCAGGTCGCTCCTGCCGCCGCTCCGGCCGCTTCCGCGGCCGCCCCGGTCGCCTGCGCTGCCGCCAGGGTTGCCTCCGCTGCCGCTGCCGCCGGCGACGGCCAGTGCCGTGCCAGGGCGCGCCCCTGCGCCGGTTCCGGAGCCCGTTCCGGGCCGCGGGCCGACCGCTGGGCGGGCGCCCCCTCCGGCGCCGCCCCCGGAGCCGGCTCCCGGCGAAGGGTCTGCGCCATGCCCCGGGTCGGTTCCTGGGGTGGCTCCAGGGGTGGTTCCGGGGGTGGTTCCAGGGTCGTTTCCGGGGGTGGCGCCGGAAGGGGCGCCGGTACCGGCTCCGGCACGAGAGCCGGGAACGGCGCTCGGCGCGGGGGCGTCTGCGCCGAGGTCGGCGTCAGACCCGGTTCCCGGACCGGAATCGGCCCCCGAGCCCGGCCGGCCTGCCCCCGGGCCGGCGTCCGGGCCGGCGTCCGGGCCGGCGTCCGGGCCGGCGTCCGGGCCGGCGTCCGGGCCGGCGTCCGGGCCGGCGTCCGGGCCGGCCCCCCTGCCGGCGTCCGGGCCGACGTTCGGGCCGGCGTCCGGGCCGGCCCCCGGGCCCGGACGGGCCGGGTCGGAGTCGGGGGCCGGGGTTGGGTCGACGGGGGTGTCGCCTTCGGGTGCGGTGCGGTCGTTCACATGCTTCTGCCTTCCCCCGGGCGCCGGTTTTGTCTGCATAGCATCCGACTCCCCGCGAGCCCGAGAAGTTCCCGGCGCGCCCGGCGCGCCGTCCTTGAGGCCAGCCCTGAAGCCCTCAAGGCCTCAAGGCCTCACGCCCTGGGACCCCTGGTGCCTGGAGCCCTCATGCCCTCATGCCCTGATGCCTCGGGCCCCCAGGCCCCCAGCCCCTCCGGCCCCGCGCCCTTCAGAGCTCCTTGCGGAGACTCGGGCCGCCCAGGCCCTCCGGGCCCTTGGGCTGCTTGGGCGTCTTCGGCGGCTTGACCTTGACCTCGACCCCGCCCCAGAAGGCGAGGCCCGTCACCACGACCCGCGGGGCGCCCGGCGCCGGCGGGCCCGCGGTGCCCTTCTGGTCGAAGCCGCCCATGATCCCGACGCCCCGTACGTCGAGCTCCACGCCCGGCGGGACGATGATCTCGACGCCGCCCATGATGGCGACGCAGTTGATCACCACCTCGCGCTCCGAGAAGTACGCCTCACGCAGGTCGAGCTGGCCGCCGCCCCAGAACGCCACCGCGTCGAAGCGCGGGGGCACGGTCCAGCCGCCCTTGCGTTCGAACCCCGACATCACGGCCACGGCCGTGCCGGACGCCCCCGCGGGCCTCCCGACGCCGACCCGCGCCGACCAGGAACGGTCGTCGCCCGCCCCCGCCACCGGGAACGGCACGCCGGCCGGCGCGCCTCCCGGCGCCGGCAGGTCCTTGGTCAGCGGCTCCAGCTCGGCGTAGGTGCGCGATGTGTACACCGCCTCCAGCCGCTCCTCGAATTCCTCCATGTCGAGCCGGCCCTCGGCGACGGCGTCGCGCAGCCGCTCCACCACCCGCTCCCGGTCGGCATCCGACGCCCTCAGTTCCGGCACCGGCTGCAAAGGCTTCTGCGGCCCCTCGTCAGTCATGGGGTCCAGCCTATGCAGCCGGGCGCGGGAGTTGTACGGCCCGGACCCCCGTCTTGTCCCCTGATCCGCCCCTGATTCGTCCCTGGCCCGCACCCCTTACAAAGCCCTGACTGCCCGCCCCTCAGCCCCGCCCCGCGTACATCCGCGCGATCACGTCCTCGATGTCCGGCTCCCGTACCGACAGGTCCGACAGCGGGTACTTCGCCGCCACCTCCGCCACCAGCGGCGCCGCCGAGGCCCCTGCCGGGAACGCCAGCCACTGCCGCGGCCCCTCCACCTTGACCACCCGAGCCCCCGGCACACTGATCGCCGGTAGCTCCCGCTCCAGGTCCAGTACGAGCATCCGCTCGCTCTCCCCCACCGACCCCGCCGCATGCAGCCCGGCCAGCGCCCCGTCGTACATCAGGCGACCGTGGTCGATGACCATCACCCGCTCGCACAGCTGCTCGATGTCCTGGAGGTCGTGGGTGGTCAGCAGCACCGTCGTACCGAGTTCCGCGTTCAGCTGCCGCAGGAAGCCCCGTACCTTCGCCTTGCTCACCACATCGAGCCCGATCGTCGGCTCGTCCAGGTACAGCACGTCCGGATCGTGCAGCAGCGCCGCCGCGATGTCCCCCCGCATCCGCTGCCCCAGCGACAGCTGCCGCACGGGCACGTCCAGCAGCGCGCCCAGGTCCAGCCGGTCCACGCAGCGCTCCAGGTTCTCCTCGAAGCGGGCCCGCGGAATCCGGTACAGCCGCCGCATCAGCCCGTACGAGTCCTTCAGCGGCAGGTCCCACCACAGCGTGGTGCGCTGCCCGAACACCACCCCGATCCGGTGCGCCAGCCGCATCCGCTCCCGCGCCGGGTCGATGCCCGCGACCCGCAGCCGACCCCCGCTCGGGGTCAGGATGCCCGTCAGCATCTTGATCGTGGTCGACTTCCCGGCGCCGTTGGGCCCGATGTAGCCGACCACCTCGCCGCGCGCCACCCGGAAGCTGATCCCGTCCACGGCCCTGACCTGGCGTTTCTCCCTGCGCACCAGGCCGGCCCGGCGCCGGACGTCGAAGACCTTCTCGACCCCGTCCAGCTCGATCAGCACGTCCCCGCTCGCGTTCCCCGCATTCCCGGCATTTCTTTCATCTCGCGCGTCTCCTGCGTCTCCTGCATTTCCTGCATGTCCTGCATGTCCCGCACTGCCCACAGCGCCTCAGCTCCCTGTGCTCCGATACGTACGAAGGCCCGCGCGCCAGGCCAGCGACGCGGGCACGGACACCGCGAGCGCCACCACCGGGCTCATGAACGCCAGCCACCCCGGCAGCCCCAGCGGGTCCGGCCGCCCCAGCACGTACAGCGCGGGCAGCCAGTTGACGAAGGCGAGCGGCACGAGGAAGGTGACCCCGCGCAGCAGGTCCTTCGCGAAGATGGTCGGCGGGTACTGGAGCATCGTGGTGCCGCCGTACGTGAAGGAGTTCTGCACCTCCGCCGCGTCCCCGGCGACGAACTGGAACGCCGCCCCGGCCACCATCACCGCCCCGAAGATCACCGCCCCCGCCACGACCATCACGGGCAGCAGCAGGACCTTGGCGAGCGTCCATTCCACGTCCAGGGCCGCCACCGCCCAGCCCATCACGCCCAGCCCCTGTACGACCCGCCCCAGGCGGCGCAGCGCGAACCGGTCCGCCGCGGCCTGGGCGAGCACCGGCACCGGCCGCACCAGCATCGTGTCGAGCGAGCCGTCGCGGATGCGCAGCCCGATCCGTTCGAGGGTGCCGAGCAGCAGGTCGGCGAGGCCGAGCGAGGCCGACGAGGCCCCGTACAGCAGCGCGACCTCGGGCAGGGTGAACCCGCCCAGCGCGTCGATGTGCGAGAACATCAGGAAGATCGCGACGAAGTCGAGCAGCGTGATCGCCGCGTTCCCCACCGTCGACAGCACGAACGACGCCCGGTACGCCATCGTCGACCGGATCCACATCGCCACGATCAGCCCGTAGCCGCGCAGCCCCTCCAGCGCACGCCCGCCCCAGGCCCCCGGAAACCCCCGAACCTCCGGAAGCCCACCACCCCCACCACCCCCACGAATCCCGCGAACCCCGTGAACCCCCCGAACGCCCCGAACGCCCCGAACGCCCCCAACCTCATCAGCCACCCTGGACCACCACCTTCCGCGTCGCGGCCGACTGCACCATCCGCCCCACCGCCAGCAGCACGAACGCCCACCCCGCCTGGAAGCCCAGCGCCCGCACCACCTCCGCGGCCCCCGCATGCCGGCCCAGCAGCACGTCCAGCGGCACCTGGAGCATCGCCGACCACGGCAGCAGCCGCACCAACTCCCCGAAGCCGCCCGGGAACACCGTCAGCGGCAGCAGCATCCCCGAGAAGAAGATCGAGGCCACCGTGGCCATCAGGTTGACCCCCGACCCGTCCATCAGCCAGAACGCCGCCAACCCCAGCAGATAACGCAGCGCGAAACTCACCACCAGCCCCAGCAGCACCGACCCCAGGAACAGCAGCCAGCGCAGCGGATCCGCGGGCAGCGCCAGCTCGAAGGCCAGCGCCCCGGCCACCAGCGGCACCGCACCCCGCGCCACCAGCTGGAACGAGGCCCGCCCCAGGTCGGCGGCGAGCCACCACATCTGCAGGTCCGCCGGCCGGTACAGGTCGACCGCGATGTCACCGGTCCGGATCCGCTCCTGGAGCTCCTCCTGGAAGCCGCCCCCGATCAGCGCGGCCGCCGCCAGCATCGCCTGGCTCACCCACACGAAGGTCAGCGCCTGCGCCTGGTCGTAGCCCCCGAGCCCGGGACGCTCGCCCCACAGCGCGACGTACGTGTACGCCAGGATGAAGCCGAAGACGGTGTTCGTGAACACCCCCGCCGCCGTCGCCGTTCCGTATGTCGCATACCGCCTCAACCCCCCGGCGGCGACGGCCAGATAGAGCCGCGCTCGCCCCGACGCCCGCTGGCGCACCGTATCCCTCCGAATTCCCGCGTCGTTCCCACGTCGTCCCGCCTCGGCCAAAGACGCGCGAGCTTAGTGCGGAGGAGCGATCCATGCGACCGAATTACGCCCGTCCGACGCGTTACGAGCAGCCATCGGGTAGACAGCATGGAGTACTGACAGATCCGGATATTTCGAACCGCTTCGAGGAGTCCCGGCCATGAGCGACCAGTCACCGCCCCCTGGCTGGATCCCTCGTGACCCGGACGCCCCCCGCGGACGGCCCGCCCCGCACCCCGCCGGCCGGCCCCCCGGACAGCACACACCCCCCAACCCGGAGCGGCAGCGCACCGGATGGCGGCGCGCCGTCCCCACCTGGCGCGTCGTCCTGGGCTGCGTCCTGCTGCTGCTCCTGCTCCTCGGCGGCGCCCTCATCGCGGGCTACCTGCTCGTCGACATCCCGCCCGCCAACGCCGCCGCCACCGCCCAGTCCAACGTCTACCTCTACTCCGACGGCTCCCAACTCGCCCGCGACGGCGAGGTCGACCGCGTCAACGTCCCGCTCTCCCAGATCCCCCGCACGGTGCAGGAAGCCGTACTCGCCGCCGAGGACCGGGACTTCCACTCCGAGCGCGCCGTCGACCCCAAGGCGATGGTCCGCGCCGCCTGGAACACCCTCACCGGCAAGGGCAAACAATCCGGCTCCACCATCACCCAGCAGTACGTCAAGAACTACTACCTGGGCCAGGAACAGACCATCAAGCGCAAGGTCAAGGAGTTCTTCATCGCGATCAAACTCGGCCGCGAGAAGTCGAAGGACTACATCCTGGAGGGCTACCTCAACACCAGCTACTTCGGCCGCAACGCCTACGGCATCCAGGCGGCCGCCCAGGCCTACTACGGCAAGGACGTCGGCAGGCTCACCACCGCCGAGGGCGCCTACCTCGCCACCCTCCTCAACTCCCCCAGCACCTTCGACGTCGTCACCCACCCCCGCAGCCGCGACCGCGCCCTCGCCCGCTGGAACTACGTCCTCGACGGCATGGTCAAGAAGAACTGGCTCACCGAGACCGAGCGCACCGCCATCCACTTCCCCGAACCGGGCAAGGTCCGCGCCGCCCCCGGCCTCTCCGGCCAGCGCGGCTACCTCGTCGAAGCCATCAAGGACTACATCACCGAGCACAAGATCCTCGACGAGAACACCCTCGCCGAAGGCGGCTACCGCATCACCACCACCATCGACCGCCGCCACCAGAACGACCTCGTCGACGCCGTCGACGACCAGATGGTCAGCAAACTCGACCCCGAACAGCGCCCCGTGGACCGCTTCGTCCGCGCCGGCGGCACCTCCATCGACCCGGCCACCGGCAAGGTCGTCGCCATGTACGGCGGCATCGACTACACCAAGCAGTACGTCAACAACGCGACCCGGCACGACTACCAGGTGGCCTCCACCTTCAAGCCGTTCGTGTTCGCCTCCGCCGTCCAGAACGACTCCCGCACCCAGGACGGCCGCCCGATCACCCCCGCCACCCTCTACAACGGCGACAACAGGCGCCGCGTCGTCGGCACCCGCGTCCCCTACGCACCCGAGAACGAGGGCCAGATCAGCTACGGCCTCATCCCCGTCACCACCGCCACCGACCTGTCCGTCAACACCGTCTTCGCGCAGATGGTCGTCGACGTCGGCACCGTCAAGGCCAAGCGCACCGCGATCGCCCTCGGCATCCCCGAGAACACCCCGAACTTCACCGCCACCCCGGCCATGGCCCTCGGCACCATGCAGGCCAGCGTCCTCGACATGACCCAGGCGTACGCGACCCTCGCCGACCACGGGCAGTACACCCCGTACACCTTCCTGGAGAAGATCACCAAGGGGGACGACACCGTCCCCCTCCCCGACCGCACCCCGCGCCAGGCCGTCAGCCGCGAAGCCGCCGACACCACCACCTCCATGCTGATCAGCGTCGTCGACAACGGCACCGGAACCGCCGCCCTCGCCGCCGGCCACCCCGCCGCCGGCAAGACCGGCACCGCCGAACTCGACCGCGCCGCCTGGTTCGCGGCGTACACCCCCAACCTGGTCACCGTCGTGGCCATGATGGGCCAGGACCCCGACACCGGCACCCCGGAATCCCTGTACGGCGCCCTCGGCCAGGCCCGCATCGGAGGCGGCGGCTACCCGGCCCGGATCTGGGCCCAATACACGAAGACCGCCCTGGAGGCGACCGACCCCGTCGACTTCGACCTGGAGCTCCAGCCCGGCGCGGCCGCCACCCCGCCGCCCTTCGCCCCGGAAACCCCGGAGCAGCCCGGCGAGGCCACCCCCGGGACACCGTTCCCGCCGGAGGAGCGCCCCGGCCGGCCGACCGGGCCGCAGGACGGGCAGAACCAGGGCCAGGACGAAGGCCAGGACCAGGGGCAGAACCAGGGACAGGACCAAGGCCAAGACCAAGGGCAGGACCAGGGGCAGCAGCAAGGCGGGCAGGACACCGGCGGCCGGACCACAGAGGGCGAGACCACCGGCGGCACCACCACCGGCGGAACCGGGGGCGGCGGCACCACCGGCGCCCCCGGCGGCACGGGCGAAGGCCCGCGCCCCCGCACCCGCACCCGCCCGCCCTCCGAATACCTGGAGTGACACCCGCAGGACCCGGCGACAGGCCAGGCCAGGCCAGGTCAGTGCCCGGAGGTCGCCTTCAACCCGACCACGGCCACCAGCAACAGCACGATGAAGAACACCCGGGCCGCGGTGACCGGCTCCCCCAGCACGGCCATCCCGAGCACCGCCGCCCCGGCCGCACCGATACCCACCCACACCCCGTACGCCGTCCCGATCGGCAGGGTCTTCGCCGCGTACGACAGCAGCACCATGCTGGCGACGATCCCCGCACCGGTGAACACGCTCGGCCACAGCCGCGTGAACCCGTCCGTGAACTTCATGCCGACCGACCAGCCGACCTCGAGCAGACCGGCAACGAGAAGAAGAACCCAGGCCATGACAGGCACCTCCGGGACGAGAACGGAAACGGGGGTGCGTCGTCTTGTCGTCAACCCGGTACGGCGCGTCTCGTCGGGGCGGTTCTTTTCCACCGTAGCAAAGCGTGAGCACGGCAAAAGGGCCGGTGACCGAGGTCACCGGCCCGACGACCAGAAAGGGAAACGATCAGAGGAGACGATCAGAGGCAGAGAAGCGATCAGAGGTAAAGACCGGTGGAGTCCTTCGACCCCTCCAGCCGCTCCGACGCCACCGCATGCAGGTCCCGCTCGCGCATCAGCACGTACGTCGCACCCCGCACCTCGACCTCGGCCCGGTCCTCGGGGTCGTACAGCACCCGGTCGCCCGGCTCCACACTGCGCACGTTCTGCCCGACCGCGACCACCTCGGCCCAGGCCAGCCGCTTGCCCATGGCAGCGGTCGCCGGGATCAGGATCCCGCCGCCCGAGCGCCGCTCACCCTCCGGCGAGTCGGACTTCACGAGCACGCGGTCGTGCAGCATGCGGATGGGCAGCTTGTCGTGGGTGGTGGTGTTGTCGCTCACCCCACGAAACTACCCGCCCGCGCGCAGCCTGTCCGCCGCAGGGTCACCGGCGCTTGCGGCGAGCCGACACCACGACCAGCCCGACCACACCCGCGGCCAGCAGCGCGACCGGCACGATCCGATCCATGCGCGGCGCACCGTTCTCGTCCCGCAGACCGTCCCGCACGTCCGTCACGAAACGGTTCACCGCGACGACCGCCCGCCCCGCCGTGTGGTCGACCGTCGACACGACCTTGGCCTTCGCGTCCCCGACGATCGTCTTCGGGTGCAGGCGCACACCGATCTCGTCGAGCGCCTCGGCGAGCTGCTCGCGGCGGCGGACGATGTCCGCCTCGATCTGTGCGGGGGTCCTGGCTTCCGGCACCGCGCTGCCTCCGTCGTCGTGGTCGTGCCCATGGTCTGGTCGCATGGGGGCGTGATCCGCCATGGACAGTCTGTCAGCTTAGTCTCGTGGCGTAGCGATCCACCTCCCGAGGAGACTGTCGAGATGAGTGAGCGACTCCAGCCGGGCGACACCGCCCCTGCCTTCACCCTGCCCGATGCGGACGGCAACGAGGTCTCGCTCGCCGACCGCAAAGGCCGCAAGGTGATCGTGTACTTCTACCCCGCCGCGCTGACGCCGGGCTGCACCAAGCAGGCCTGCGACTTCACCGACAACCTGGAGATGCTGGCCGGGGCCGGCTACGACGTCATCGGCGTGTCGCCGGACAAGCCGGAGAAGCTGGCGAAGTTCCGCGAGAAGGAGCACCTGAAGGTCACCCTCGTCGGCGACCCGGACAAGGCGGTCCTGGAGGCATACGGCGCCTACGGCGAGAAGAAGCTGTACGGCAAGACGGTGACCGGGGTCATCCGCTCCACGGTGATCGTGGACGAGGAGGGCAAGGTCGAGCGCGCCCTCTACAACGTCAAGGCCACCGGCCACGTCGCCAAGATCATCAAGGACCTGGGCATCTGACGCCCGCCCCGCCCCGCAACGGCCCGCACCAATACGGTGCGGGCCGCTCCGCTTATCGGACACATCCACCCGTAACCGTCCGACTATCGATCCGTTACTCCATGCGAGGGCCGCACGCACGGGCGGTGACCGAGAACGGAAGCGAAGGGGTGGGGTGACCGATGCCGGTGACCCGGTACACGCGGGAACGACTCACGGAGGCGGCACGAACGTCGCGGACGCTGAGCGAGGCGCTGGAGCGGCTGGGGACGGACCCGCGCGGCGGCTCCCGCCGCTACGTGCGCGACCTCATGCGCAAGTTCGGGATAGACATCTCCCACTTCGAGAGGGAAGGGGTGAAGTGGACGAAGGAGGTTCTCTCGGAGGCAGTGGCCGCGTCCACGAACATGTACGAGGTCCTGCGCCGTCTCGGCCTCGCGCCGGTCGGCGGCCACCACACCCACATCAGCAGCAAGGTGAGGGCTTTCGGCATCGACACGTCGCACTTCGCACCACCAACGCGCACCGAGCGCATGCGGGACAACGGCCGCCGCCGATCGGCTGACGAGATCCTGCGCGAGGACCGCTCACCGCATGCCAGTCGCGTTCCGAACACACGGTTGCGGCGCGCCCTCCTGGAGACGGGAGTCGAGGAGCGGTGCGCCGACTGCGGCATCGAGGCCGTGTGGCTGGGCGAACCGCTCCCCCTGGAGATCGACCACATCGACGGCGACTGGCACAACAACCGCCGCGAGAACCTGCGCTTCCTCTGCCCGAACTGCCACTCCACCACGGACACTTACCGCGGTCGCGGCAGGAGGCGGCGATGACTACTGCCAAGTCCTACACGCCCGAGATCCTCGCCGAGGCTGCGGCCCGGTGCTCAAGCATCGACGAGGTGATCGACTTCCTCGGCACGAAGAGGTACGCCCGACTGGACAGCTACCTCGTGGGGCGTTTCTGCACCTTCGGCATCGACATCTCACACTTCGGCCGTCGCAAATACGAGCGCCACACAAAGCCTGACAGCGGAGCTATCCGGGAGGCAGTCGCCGCCTCGCACTCACTGGCAGGGACGCTGCGGCGGCTGGGGATCGCCGCGTCCGGAAGTGCGAAGAACTGCCTCAAGCGCTGGATTCACGAGGACGGACTCTCGACCGCACACTTCCTCGGCCAGGCCCACCAGCGCGGCAAGCCTGGGCCCACACCGCTCAGGCCAGCGTCGGACATCCTCATGCACCACGACGGAACACGACGCACCCCGACCCGACTCCTGCGGCGCGCACTCAGAGAAGTCGGCGTCCCGGAATGCTGCAATCGATGCGGTGTGGCCTCGGAGTGGCGGGGCCGCCCCATGACTTTGGAGGTCGACCACATCAACGGCGACTGGAGCGACGACCGGCTCGAAAACCTCCGCTTGCTCTGCCCCAACTGCCATGCGGTGACCGACACCTGGTGCCGGGGAGGCTCCCGCCGTTGACTCCGGCGACCGACCGCCCCCACATACCTTGCCCGGCCGCTAGGATGATGCTTGTCGCGATGCGGCCGTGTCGTAACAGGCAGCCGAGCGGCGCTTAGAACGCCGTGGGAGTAATCCCGTGGGGGTTCGAGTCCCCCCGGCCGCACACAAGAGCGAAGGCCCGCCGCTGGCGGGCCTTCGCCGTACCGGCCCGAGGTCAGCCCAGCAGGTCGCGGATGACCGGGGCCAGGAGGTCAGCCCAGCAGGTCGCGGATGACCGGGGCCAGGGCGCGGAAGGCCTGGCCGCGGTGGGATATGGCGTTCTTCTCGGCCGGGGTCAGTTCCGCGCAGGTGCGGGTGTCGCCCTCGGGCTGGAGGATCGGGTCGTAGCCGAAGCCGCCCGTGCCGACCGGGCTGTGGCGCAGGATGCCCTGCAGGCGCCCCTCCACGACGCGCTCGGTGCCGTCCGGGAGGGCGAGGGCCGCGGCGCAGGCGAAGTGGGCCCCGCGGTGCTCGTCGGCGATGTCGGAGAGCTGGGCGAGGAGCAGGTCCAGGTTGGCCTTGTCGTCGCCGTGGGTGCCGGCCCAGCGGGCGGAGAAGATGCCGGGGGCGCCGTTCAGGACGTCGACGCAGAGGCCGGAGTCGTCGGCGACGGCGGGCAGGCCGGTGGCCTGGGCCAGGGCGTGGGCCTTGAGGAGGGCGTTCTCGGCGAAGGTGACGCCGGTTTCCTTGACGTCCGGGACGTTCGGGTACGCGTCCGCGCCGACCAGCTCGTGGGGCAGGCCGGCGTCGGACAGGATGTGGTGCAGCTCGGCCACCTTGCCCGCGTTGCGGGTGGCGAGGACGAGGCGGGGGGCGGAGGGCGTCGAGGTCATGGCGCCCATTATCGCGGCGCCGCGCCCGTCCCCTCCGGCCCGCCCGGCCCGGGGTCAGCTCGGGGTGCAGACCTTGGAGATTTCCTTCGCGGCGTCGGCGACGGGGGTGACGTCCGGGGCCTTGTTGCCGCTCTGGATGGAGTCGCGGACGTTCTTGACCGCGGTGTTCATCGAGTCGATCGCCTTGCTCAGGTCGGCGTTGTCCGTCTTGTCGCCGATCTTCTTGAGGTTCTGCTCGATCTTGTTCAGGGCGTTCTGGGCGTCCTGCGGGCTGTTGCCGGCGTTGGAGACGGACTGCTGGAGCTCGCCGACGCCGTCGGTGATGGCCACGGCCGTGTTGGCGCAGTCCATGGCCGTCGAGATCGCGTCGCAGGCCGTCAGGGCCGGGAGCGTCAGTGCGGCGGCCACGGCCACGGCGGCTATGCGGAGCTTCATGCGGGTCCCCTCACGAACACGGATATGCAGATGTGCGGATGCACGGCTGTACGTATGTCTGCGGGCGCACGGCTGTGTCACCGTGCGCCCGTTGGTCACAAGGACGCAGGAGTGCGGCGCGTGGTTCTCGCCGCCCGCGCCCCCGGGCGGTGCGGGTCAGAGCTCCTGGGCCAGGGCGCTGTTCTGGATGGCTTCGAGGTCGGCGCAGCCGCCGGCGGCGAGGTCGAGGAGGGCGTTGAGTTCCTTGCGGTCGAAGGGTTCGCCTTCGGCGGTGCCCTGGACCTCGACGAAGCGGCCGTCGCCGGTGCATACGACGTTCATGTCGGTTTCGGCGCGGACGTCTTCCTCGTAGCAGAGGTCGAGGAGGGGGACGCCGTCGACGATGCCGACGCTGACGGCGGCGACGGTGCCGGTGAGCGGCTTGCGGCCGGCCTTGATGAGCTTCTTGCGCTGGCCCCAGGCGACGGCGTCGGCGAGGGCGACGTAGGCGCCGGTGATGGCGGCGGTGCGGGTGCCGCCGTCGGCCTGGAGGACGTCGCAGTCGAGGACGATGGTGTTCTCGCCGAGGGCCTTGTAGTCGATGACGGCGCGGAGCGAGCGGCCGATGAGGCGGGAGATCTCGTGGGTGCGGCCGCCGATCTTGCCGCGTACGGATTCGCGGTCGCCGCGGGTGTTGGTGGAGCGGGGGAGCATCGAGTATTCGGAGGTGACCCAGCCTTCGCCGCTGCCCTTGCGCCAGCGCGGGACGCCTTCGGTGAAGGAGGCGGTGCAGAAGACCTTGGTGTCACCGAAGGAGATGAGGACGGAGCCCTCGGCGTGCTTGCTCCATCCGCGTTCGATGGTGACCGGGCGGAGCTGTTCGGGCGTGCGGCCGTCGATGCGTGACATGGGTCCGAGCCTAGTGGGTGCGGGGGTGCGCGAAGACCCCGTCGGCGGGGCGGGGCGTGCTCCGGGGACGGGGTCTTCGGCGGTCAGCCTGCTCGGCGCGGTCAGCGTGCCCACTGCGCTCGGCGGTCAGCGGGCTCGGCGGGCTCGGCGCGGCGGGGTGGCCGCGGCGAGGGGTGTCACATCATGTCTTCGATCTCGGCGGCGATCGGGTCGGCGTCGGTGCCGATGACGACCTGGACGGCGGTGCCCATCTTGACGACGCCGTGGGCGCCGGCGGCCTTCAGGGCGGCTTCGTCGACGAGGGCGGGGTCGGCGACCTCGGTGCGCAGGCGGGTGATGCAGCCCTCGACTTCCTCGATGTTGTCGATGCCGCCGAGCCCGGCGACGATCTTCTCAGCCTTGGTGGCCATGTGTCTCTCCCTGAGGTCTGCGCAGAACGGGTCTCGGCGGCCCTGGTCCGGCCAGTGCGCTCCGGTTTGTCACGGTAGCCCACTGTTGGCCCAGCTACGCGAGCGCGGGTGTTGCTTGTGCCGAATGATGACGGTCAGCGGCAACCTGCCTTCCGGTGCGGGCTCATGGAACCGCACCGGAGTGGTCTACACCAGTGTGCCGCACGGGCGCACCTGCCTCAAACAGGCCCGCCAGGGAGGTAGCCGATGAGCGCGAGCAGCGCGGCAGCAGCGCCGCGGCAGCAGGGGTGGAACACCCTGTTCCAGGGTCTGCAGAAGATGGGGCGGAGTCTGCAGCTGCCGATCGCGGTCCTGCCTGCGGCGGGGATCCTCAACCGGCTGGGGCAGCCGGACGTGTTCGGCGTGGAGGGCCTGGACTGGCAGGTGGTGGCCAGGGTGATGGCGGGGGCGGGGGGTGCGCTGCTGAACCCGGACCTGGGGCTGCCCCTCCTCTTCTGTGTCGGCGTGGCGATCGGGATGGCGAAGAAGGCGGACGGGTCGACGGCGCTGGCTGCGGTGGCGGGGTTCCTGGTCTACCGGGGGGTGCTGCATGCGTTTCCCAATCCGTGCCCGCCGGGGACGCGGGACATCGGGCCGGGGTGTATCGGGCCGAACGAGACGTTCGTGGAGTTCACGTACCAGAATCCGGGGGTGTTCGGCGGGATCGTGATGGGTCTGCTGTCGGCGTGGTTCTGGCAGCGGTTGCACCGGGTGAAGCTGGTGGACTGGCTGGGGTTCTTCAACGGCCGGCGGCTGGTGCCGATCGTGATGGCGTTCGTGGCGATCGGGTTCGCGGCGCTGTGCCTGTGGGTCTGGCCGCCGGTCGGCGGCGCGTTGGAGAGCTTCTCGGACTGGCTGGTGGGGCTGGGTTCGTGGGGTGCGGGGATCTTCGGGGTGGCGAACCGTGCGCTGCTGGTGATCGGTCTGCACCAGTTCCTGAACGTGCCGATGTGGTTCCAGTTCGGCAGTTACACGAAGCCGGACGGGACGACGGTGCACGGTGACATCAACATGTTCCTGGCCGGGGATCCGGAGGCGGGGCTGTTCCTGACGGGCTTCTTCCCGATCATGATGTTCGCGCTGCCGGCGGCGGCGCTGGCCATCACGCACTGTGCGAAGCCGCGGCGGCGCAAGGAGGTGGGGGGCCTGATGCTGTCGGTGGCGCTGACGTCGTTCGTCACGGGGATCACGGAGCCGCTGGAGTACTCGTTCCTGTTCGTGGCGCCGGCGTTGTACGTGGTCCATGCGCTGCTGACGGGTGTGTCGATGGCGGTGACGTGGGCGGTGGGGGCGAAGGACGGGTTCACGTTCTCGGCGGGGCTGATCGACTACGTCATCAACTGGGGTCTGGCGACGAAGCCGTGGCTGATCATCCCGGTGGGCCTGGGTTTCGCGGTGGTGTACTACGCGGTCTTCCGGTTCGCGATCACGGTGTTCGACCTCCCCACCATGGGGCGGGAGTCGGACGAGGAGATCGACCGGATGGAGCGGGAGAACATCGAGGCGTAGCGCGGCCTGAAGGGCGGTTCCGCCCGCTGCTCCCGTGGCCCGCGGTCCGGCCGGATCCGGGGGCTTCGGCGCGTTCCGGTTCGGTCTTCGGGGAGTCGGGTCGGGGTCCTGCGGGGAGCCGCGGAGAATGTGGTGGACGCCACAAAAAATCGAAGGTTCCTTATCTAACCCTCACCGTGCTACAACTGGTCTACACCACGCCATTGGTGTAGACCACGCGGGCCATTTCCGGGCCCTCGTCACCCCCGAACGAAGACGTCGCCGTCCCCCGTGCTCCTCCGGCGGCGCCTTGCCCTCTGGAGGAAGTTGTGACCACGGTTGCCGCCCCCGCGGCCGAGAAGAAGAAGGGCGCCGACGCGATGGCTGTCATGCAGCGCATCGGCCGCAGCCTCATGCTGCCCGTCGCGGTGATGCCCGCCGCCGCGCTCCTGGTCCGCTTCGGCCAGGACGACATGCTGGCGGGCAAGTCGATGCCGGAGTTCGTCCAGAAGCTCGGCGGCTACATGGCCGCGGGCGGCGACGCCATCCTCGGCAACATGGCCCTGCTGTTCGCCGTCGGCATCGCGATCGGCTTCGCCAAGAAGTCGGACGGCTCCACCGCGCTGGCCGCGGTCACCGGCTACCTGGTCTTCAAAAACGTCCTCGCCACCTTCACCGACGCGAACCTGCCGAAGGTCGCCAAGGTCGTCGACGGCAAGATCGTGAACGTCGAGGCGCCGGTCAACGCGGGCGTCCTCGGCGGCGTCGTCATGGGCATCGTCGTCGCCCTGCTCTACCAGAAGTTCTACCGGACCAAGCTGCCGGACTGGGCGGGCTTCTTCGGCGGCCGCCGCCTCGTCCCGATCCTCTCCGCCTTCGCGGGCCTGCTGATCGGCATCGTCTTCGGTCTCATCTGGCCCGTCCTCGGCACCGGTCTGCACAACCTCGGCGAGTGGCTCGTGGGCTCCGGCGCCGTCGGCGCGGGCATCTTCGGTGTCGCCAACCGCGCGCTGATCCCGATCGGCATGCACCACCTGCTGAACTCCTTCCCGTGGTTCCAGGCGGGCGAGTACAACGGCAAGAGCGGCGACATCGCCCGCTTCCTCGCCGGCGACCCGAGCGCCGGCCAGTTCATGACCGGCTTCTTCCCGATCATGATGTTCGCCCTGCCCGCGGCCTGCCTCGCGATCGTCCACTGCGCCCGGCCCGAGCGCCGCAAGGTCGTCGGCGGCATGATGTTCTCCCTCGCGCTGACCTCCTTCGTCACCGGTGTCACCGAGCCGATCGAGTTCACGTTCATGTTCATCGCCCCGGTCCTGTACGCGGTCCACGCGGTGCTCACCGGTGTCTCGATGGCCCTGACCTGGGCGCTCGGCATGAAGGACGGCTTCGGCTTCTCCGCCGGCCTGGTCGACTTCGTCCTGAACCTCGGCATCGCGACCAACCCGTGGGGCCTGGCGCTCGTCGGCCTGTGCTTCGCGGTCCTGTACTACGCGATCTTCCGGTTCGCGATCACCAAGTTCAACCTGCCGACGCCGGGCCGCGAGTCCGACGAGGAGCTGGCCGAGCTGCAGAAGGCCGAGGCCAAGTAGGCCCCGCCGCCGGCGCCGTACGCCGCGAAGCCCCCGCTCTCCCGGAAGGGAGGGCGGGGGCTTCGCCGTACGTGGGGGCGGCCGCGCGGCCGGGGCGGTCAGACCTCGTAGACGGCGCCCGCGTGCGCGAGGTCGACCGGGCCGGCGTAGACCGCGCGGGCGTCGGAGAGGTTCTGCCGGGGATCCGTCCACGGCGGGATGTGGGTCAGGACGAGCCGGCCGACCCGGCCGCCGTGCGCGTACTCCCCCGCCTCGCGGCCGTTGAGGTGGAGGTCCGGGATGTCCTCCTTGCCGTGCGTGAAGGACGCCTCGCACAGGAACAGGTCCACGCCGTCGGCGAGCTGCGCGAGCTCCGGGCAGACGCCGGTGTCGCCGGAGTAGGCCATCGAGCGGCCGCCGTGCTCGATGCGGATGCCGTACGCCTCGACCGGGTGGCTGACGCGCTCGGTGCGCACCTGGAACGGGCCGATCTCGAAGGTGCCGGACTTCAGCGTGCGGAAGTCGAAGACCTCGCTCATGGAGCGCTCGTCGGGGACGTCCTCGTACGCGGTCGTGAGGCGCTTCTCGGTGCCTTCGGGCCCGTACACGGGGATGGTGCCGCAGCGGCCGCCCTCGTGCCGGTAGTAGCGGGCCACGAAGTACGCGCACATGTCGATGCAGTGGTCGGCGTGCAGGTGGCTGAGGAAGATCGCGTCGAGGTCGTAGAGGCCGCAGTGGCGCTGCAGATCGCCGAGGGCGCCGTTGCCCATGTCGAGGAGCAGCCGGAAGCCGTCGGCCTCGACGAGGTAGCTCGAACAGGCCGATTCCGCGGACGGGAACGACCCCGAGCAGCCGACGACGGTGAGCTTCATGGAGCGAGAACCTCCGGGACGGTCCGTGGACGGAATGCGGGCCGTGCGTGGGTCGAGCGTAAGGCGCGAAAGGTCAGGTCGCTCCTCCGCGGCAGGCCGTTGTGGGGGGAATCACCTGTGGTGTCACCCGGGGGAGCGACGGTGTGCACGGGCGTGCCGGGGCCGTCGGGGGCCGTCCGGGGGTGGTTGCGTGCCGTGGGCGGCGGGCGCGGCTACCGTCGGACTATGGATACGTCCTGGTGGCCCGCGGCCCTCGCGGTGGTCGCCGTGATGCTGTTGGTGCTGGTCGCGGGGCGTCGGCCGGGGATCGACCGGCGGGCGCCGCCGCCGCACGGGCCGGGTCCGGCGCCGCGGCCGCGGGCGGGTGAGCTGTGGATGCTGGCGGACGGGCGGTCGTGCCTGGTGCTGGCGGCGGCTTCCGTACGGGGTCACCGGGCGCGGGTGGCGTGGATCAGCGGGAAGTACGACGACCGGCGGGCCGGGGTGATCCCGCTGCCGCCGGGGACGGTCGGGGTGACGCCGGGCCGGGTGGGCTACCTGGAGGCGGACCGGCCGTCGGAGGTGTGGGTGTGGGAGTTCCGGTCCCGGCTGGGGCTGCTGGACCCCGCGGTGTGGGACGAGGTCAAGGGACTCGGAGGTGGCGGCTGATGGCAGCGGCGGCGGGCGGGGTGCGGGTGCGGCGCGTCTACGATCCGCCGGAGCCGGAGGCGGACGGGGTGCGGGTGCTGGTGGACCGGCTGTGGCCGCGGGGCCTGGCGAAGGCGGCGGCCGCGGTGGACGAGTGGCCGAAGGCGGTGACCCCGTCCGGGGAGCTGCGCACCTGGTACCACGGGGGCGGGGGCACGCCGGAGGAGTTCCGGCAGCGGTACGAGGCGGAGCTGGCGGCCCCGGAGGCGGCGGCGGAGGTGAAGCGGCTGCGGGAGCTGGCGGCCCGCGGCCCGGTGACGCTGCTGACGGCGGTCCGCGATCCGGAGTCGAGCCACGCGGCGGTCCTGGCGGACGTGCTGTCCGGGTAGCCGCGCCGATGCGCTCCGCGGGTGGTGCGGGGTGGTGCCGTGAGGGGCCGGCGATCGTCTGCGGGCCCGTCGTGGCCGGTCGCGCCGTTCCCCGCGCCCCTGCGGGGCGCTGCCGAACCGCGGCCGGTTTCGCCGCGGCCGCTTGGCCGGTGGCCCCGCCGGGCCCGCGGGTGGCGCGGGCCCGGGGGGTCAGGCCCAGAGCTGGTTCTGGACGGCTTCGATGGCCGCTTCGGTCGTCGGGGCGGTGTAGACGCCGGTCGACAGGTACTTCCAGCCGCCGTCGGCGACGACGAACACGATGTCGGCCGTCTCGCCGGCGGCGACGGCCTTGCGGCCCACGCCGATCGCCGCGTGCAGG
This sequence comes from Streptomyces sp. NPDC090445, assembly GCF_044769385.1. Classification (NCBI taxonomy): domain Bacteria; kingdom Bacillati; phylum Actinomycetota; class Actinomycetes; order Kitasatosporales; family Streptomycetaceae; genus Streptomyces; species Streptomyces sp. NPDC090445. The sequence continues at coordinate 154,897 of NZ_JBIVXV010000008.1, forward strand.
GCGGCGCCGGTGGAGACGCCGGCGAAGATGCCCTCCTGCTGGAGCAGCTCGCGGGTGCGGGTGACCGCGTCCGCGGAGCCCACCGAGTAGCGGGTGGTGAGGACGGAGGCGTCGTACAGCTCGGGGACGAAGCCCTCGTCGAGGTTGCGCAGGCCGTAGACGAGGTCGTCGTAGCGCGGCTCCGCGGCGACGATCTTCACGTCGGGCTTGTGCTCGCGCAGGTAGCGGCCGACGCCCATGAGGGTGCCGGTGGTGCCCAGGCCCGCCACGAAGTGGGTGACCGAGGGCAGGTCGCGCAGGATCTCCGGGCCGGTGCCGGCGTAGTGGGCGCCGGCGTTGTCCGGGTTGCCGTACTGGTAGAGCATCACCCAGTCGGGGTGCTCGGCGGCGAGTTCCTTGGCCACCCGGACCGCGGTGTTCGACCCGCCCGCCGCGGGCGACGAGATGATCTCGGCTCCCCACATGGTGAGAAGGTCGCGGCGCTCCTGGCTGGTGTTCTCCGGCATGACGCAGACGATCCGGTAGCCCTTGAGCTTCGCGGCCATCGCCAGCGAGATGCCGGTGTTGCCGGAGGTGGGCTCCAGGATCGTGCAGCCGGGGTACAGGCGGCCGTCCTTCTCGGCCTGCTCGACCATGTGGAGCGCGGGGCGGTCCTTGATCGAGCCGGTCGGGTTCCGGTCCTCCAGCTTGGCCCAGATGCGGACGTCCTCGGAGGGCGACAGCCGGGGCAGCCGGACGAGCGGCGTGTTGCCGACCGCGGCGAGCGGGGAGTCGTAGCGCATCAGGCGGCGCCGCCGGCCACCGCGGGGAGGATGGTGACGCTGTCGCCGTCCTTGAGGGGGGTCGCGATGCCCTCCAGGAAGCGGACGTCCTCGTCGTTGAGGTAGACGTTCACGAAGCGGCGCAGCTTGCCGCCCTCGACGATGCGCTCCTCGATGCCCTTGTGGCGCGTCTCCAGGTCCGCGAAGAGCTCGGAAAGGGTGCTGCCCTCACCGCTCACGGCCTTCTCGCCGTCGGTGTAGGTGCGGAGGATGGTGGGGATGCGGACCTCGATGGCCATGGCAGGCTCCAGTGTGAAGTGGTGCGGGGAGGGGTTGAGGGCGCGCGGCTCAAGGCCCCCGCGCGAGGGGCTGTGGTGCTCAGGCGGCAGGACAGATGCTGCTGGCGAGGCGGCACAGGTCGACGTGCAGCCGCGCCACGAGCAGCAGTCTGCCGGGCGTCTCGATGCTCACGTCGGAAGGAACCATGCGGTCATGTTAACGATTCCCGGTCCGGCGTTTGGAGTGTGATCCCGCATCGTGGACGTATCCGGCTCACATCCTGGTCAGTAGGCCTCGACGACCTCGACCTCTTCCTCGGTGACGACGCCGTCGACGATGCGGTACGAGCGGAACTGGAACTCCCCGAGCCCGTCGGTGTCCGCCGTGGAGACGAGGACGTAGTGCGCGCCGGGCTCGTTGGCGTAGGTGAGGTCGGTGCGCGAGGGGTAGGCCTCGGTGGCGGTGTGCGAGTGGTAGACGATCACGGGTTCCTCGTCGCGGTCGTCCATGTCGCGGTACAGCTTCAGCAGGTCCTTGGAGTCGAACTCGTAGAACGTGGGCGAGCGGGCCGCGTTCAGCATGGGGATGAACCGCTCGGGGCGGCCGGTGCCCGCCGGGCCGGCCACGACGCCGCACGCCTCGTCGGGGTGGTCCGCGCGGGCGTGCGCGACGATCCGGTCGTACAGGGCCTGGGTGAGGGTCAGCATGAGCGACAGGATAAGCAGACGGGCCCCCGCGTACCGAGGTGTGGTACGCGGGGGCCCGCATGCTGGACACACGGCCCGTGGGCCGCGGTCCGGGCGCCGGTCAGGCGCCGGTCAGGCGCCGGTCAGATGCCGGTCAGATGCCGGTCAGGCGCTGGTCTTGCCGACCTTGTTGAAGGCGGCTCCGGCCGGGTTGCGGCGCTTGAGCACGAGGTAGGAGACGCCGAGGACCAGCGCCCAGAGCGGGGCGCAGTACAGCGAGACGCGCGCGTCGGCGTCGACGCCCATCATCACGATGACCACGCCGATGAAGGCGAGGGAGAGGCCGCTGGTCCAGGGCGCGCCGGGCGTCGGGAACGGGGAGGCGGGCAGTTCGCCGCGCCGCACCTTGGCCCGGTAGCGGATCTGGCAGACGAGGATGATGATCCAGGCCCACATGCCGGAGATGGTGGCGAAGGAGACGACGTAGTCGAAGGCCTTGCCGGGGGCGACGTAGTTGATCCAGACGCCGACGAGCATCAGGGCGGCGGAGAAGGTGGTGCCGGCCAGCGGGGTGCCGTTCTTCGTCAGCTTGGTGAAGAACTTCGGGCCCTGGCCGTTGAGCGCGAGGTCGCGCAGCATGCGGCCGGTGGAGTACATGCCGGAGTTGCAGGAGGACAGGGCGGCGGTCAGGACGACGAAGTTGACGATCGCGGCGCCGATGCCGAGGCCCATCTTCTCGAAGGCCAGCACGAACGGGCTCTCGCCCGCCTTGAAGTTGGACCACGGGATGACCGACATGATCATGATGAGGGCGCCGACGTAGAAGACGGCGATGCGCCACGGCACGGTGTTGATGGCCTTGGGCAGGGTCTTCTCGGGGTCCTTGGACTCGCCGGCGGTGACGCCGACCAGCTCGACCGCGAGGAAGGCGAACACGACGATCTGGAGCGTCATCAGCGTCTCGCCGATGCCGTTCGGGAAGAAGCCGCGGTCGTTCCACAGGTTGGAGAACGAGGCGCCTGCGGCGGCGTCGGAGAAGCCGATGGTGAGGATGCCGGCGCAGATCAGGATCATGCCGACGATGGCGGTGACCTTGACCATGGAGAACCAGAACTCCAGCTCGCCGAAGAGCTTCACGGAGATCAGGTTGGCGGCGTAGAGGATGACGGTGAAGATCAGTGCGTACGCCCACTGCGGGAAGCTGTCGTGGGTCCAGTACGACATGTATTTGGCCGCCGCGGTGACCTCGGTGATACCGGTGACCACCCAGAAGAGCCAGTAGGTCCAGCCGGTCGCGTATCCCCAGAACGGGCCGAGGAACTCGCGGGCGTAGTCCGAGAAGGAGCCCGAGACCGGGCGGTACATCAGCAGCTCGCCCAGGGCGCGCATGATGAAGAAGATGGCCAGGCCCGCGATGGCGTAGGCCAGGATGAGGCTCGGTCCGGCCTTCGAGATCGCCTTGCCGGCGCCCAGGAAGAGGCCGGTTCCGATGGCTCCGCCGATCGCGATCATCTGGATCTGGCGGGCGCCGAGTGTGCGGTGGTACCCCTCCCCGCCATCGGCCCCGGTTCCCTCGCCGGGTGCCGTGTGGTGCTGCTCGACCTGCGCTGAGGTCATGTTCTGGTGCGCCTTTCTCCATGCCGACCCGCGCCTTGCTGGCTGCGGATCGGGTCCTCGATCCCCCCGGATACGGATGGAGTTGCACGCCGGCGGTCAGCCGGTTCAAGCAGGCCGGCGGGGACATGGGTGGCGCCCCTTCGGCAGTCGTGAAGATCTATCACGGTTCGAGGACGGCCGAAGGGAGTAAAAGTGGCACTGTGCCCGATAAAAACAGGACAAGAGACAAGAAAACGATCAGATCACGGCATGGCGGTGATCTGATCGTTATCCCGATTTGAGCATGTACTGAGGATCTTCAGAGCGTCTCGATCAGTGTCTCCTGGAGGCCGCCGAGCCAGAGGTACGCCATCACCATCGGCTTGCGCGGATCGTCGTCCGGCAGCCGGTAGAGGGCGGCGCTCTCGTCGTCCTCGGTGATGTCCAGCCGGGCCGCGATCGTCAGCCGCAGGTCGTTGAGGGCGCCGAGCCAGCGCAGCGGCAGCTCGCCGGTGAGCTCCAGCACCGCCGCCCCCTCGTCGCCCGGGGTGAGCCCGTCCAGGCTGCGGACGACGGCCAGTGCGTCCTGGCGCTTGCGGGTGCGCAGGTCGTTCTCGGTGAACCGGCGGAACTCGGCCGAGTGGGCCGCGAGCTCCTCCGGGTCCGCGCCCTCCTGCGGGGAGCCGGGGCCGGGGCCGTAGGCGTCGGGGAAGAGGCGGGCGAGCGCCGGGTCGGAGGGGGGCTCGGTGGGACCCTCGGCGAAGAGGGCGGCCAGCGGGTCGGCGTCGGCCTCCGGCTCGGGTGCGCCGGGGCCGATGAGCTCCAGCAGCTGGACGGCGAGGGAGCGCAGGATGGAGATCTCGATCTCGTCCAGCGCGATGGCGGCTCCGCCGCCCCTGCGGGCTTCGAACATTCCGGTGGTCCGCCCCATCACATCCGGTCCTGGGAGAGGGTCGCCCACAGGCCGTAGCCGTGCATGGCCTGCACGTCGCGCTCCATTTCCTCGCGGGTGCCGCTGGACACGACGGCCCGCCCCTTGTGGTGGACGTCGAGCATCAACTTGTGCGCCTTGTCCTTCGAGTAGCCGAAGTACGCCTGGAACACGTACGTCACGTAGCTCATGAGGTTGACCGGGTCGTTGTGCACCAGAGTCACCCAGGGGACGTCGGGTTCGGGGACCGCGGATGCCTCTTCGGCCGATTCGGTGCGTTCGATCTCAATGGGAGCAACACTCACCCGTCCCATGCTGCCACTGTGACGGGCCCGTCGCACAAACGGGACCCACATTTCGTCACTCTGACGAAATGTGCGCTAGCATCCCTGACATGAACCCTGCGGACCTGGGCCTGCCGGTGGACGTGCCGTCGACAGCGCTCTTCACGGACCATTACGAGCTCACGATGCTGCAGGCCGCCCTGGCGAACGGCACCGCCGACCGCCGCTCGGTCTTCGAGGTGTTCACCCGCCGGCTGCCCGAAGGGCGGCGCTACGGAGTGGTGGGCGGCACCGGCCGCGTCCTCGACGCGGTGGAGAACTTCCGCTTCGACACCGCCGTGCTGGAATTCCTGCGCGAGCGGGCCGTCGTCGACATGCGGACCCTGGACTGGCTCTCCTCCTACCGCTTCTCGGGTGACATCTGGGGCTACCCGGAGGGCGAGGTGTACTTCCCCGGCTCGCCGATCCTGCGGGTCGAAGGCAGCTTCGCCGAGTGCGTGCTGCTGGAGACCGTCATCCTGTCGATCCTCAACCACGACTCGGCGATCGCGGCCGCCGCCTCCCGGATGGCCTCGGCCGCCGGCGACCGGCCACTGATCGAGATGGGGGCGCGCCGCACCCACGAACTGGCCGCCGTGGCCGCCTCCCGGGCCGCATACGTCGGCGGCTTCGCCTCCACCTCGGACCTGGCGGCCGGATTCCGGTACGGCATCCCCACCGTCGGCACCAGCGCACACGCCTTCACCCTGCTGCACGACAGCGAGCGGGACGCGTTCACCGCCCAGGTGGCCTCCCTGGGCCGCGGCACCACCCTGCTGGTCGACACGTACGACGTGGCAGAGGCCGTCCGGGCCGCCGTCGACATCGCCGGCCCCGAGCTGGGAGCCGTCCGGATCGACTCCGGCGACCTGCTGCTGGTCGCACACCGGGTGCGCCACCAACTGGACGAGCTGGGCGCCACCGGGACCCGGATCGTGGTCACCTCCGACCTCGACGAGTACGCGATCGCCTCGCTCGCCGCCGCCCCCGTCGACGCATACGGCGTCGGCACCCAGCTCGTCACCGGCAGCGGGCACCCGACCTGCTCCATGGTCTACAAGCTCGTCGCCCGGGCCGAATCCGCCGACCCCAAGGCGCCGCTCGTGCCGGTGGCGAAGAAGGCCACCGGCGGCAAAACCTCCATCGGCGGCCGCAAATGGGCCGCCCGCCGCCCCGACGCGGACGGCGTCGCGGAAGCCGAAGTGGTCGGGACCGGCCCGGTCCCCGCGGCCCTCGCCGGCCGGCAGCTGCTGGTCCAGCTGGTCAAGGGCGGCGAGGTGGTCGCCCGCGAGCCGCTGGAGGCCGCCCGCGACCGACACCGTGCGGCCCGCGCCGGGCTGCCGATCTCCGCGACGCAGCTGTCGCGGGGCGATGCCGTGATCCCGACCGAGTACGCCTGACCGCCGGCCCGCGGGCCCGCCCCCACCCGGGGCCTCCGCGCGGGCACCCACGCCCCACCGCGCGGGGCCTCGCCCTCACCGCGGGGACCTCGCAGCGGCAGGGCCGCCTGGGCCGCCTGCCGCTGCGCGGAGCCTCTCCCCACCCCGCCCCTTCCCGAAACCGGGGCCCCGCCCCCGGACCCCCGCCGCCTCAAACGCCGGCGGGGCTGAGGATGCAGAGCTCCGCCCCGGACCCTGCACCTCAAGCGCCGGCGAGGCTGGGATTCCGGGCGCTGCGCGCCCGGTGCGCTCAAACGCCGCGCGGGCTGGATTGCGCCGCTGCACGGCAATTCCAGCCTCGCCGACGTTTGAGGCGCGGGGTCCGGGGCGGAGCTCCGCATCCTCAGCCCCGCCGGCGCTTGAGGCGCAGGAGGCCGGAGACGGAGCCCCGACAATCCAGCCTCGCCGGCGTTTGAGGCGGCGGGGGCCGGGGGCGGAGCCCACGGTTTCGGGAAGGGGCGGGGTGGGGGAAGAGCCCACCACGCAGAGGCCGCCGCACAACGCACCACACCCACCAGCCAAGCCAAGCCAAGCCGAAAGGCATGCGACATGCACCGCGCACTGATCGTCGTCGACGTCCAGAACGACTTCTGCGAAGGCGGCAGCCTCGCGGTCGCCGGCGGGGCCGACGTCGCCGCCGCCGTCACCGAGCTCATCGGGCAGTCCACGGCGGCCGGCTACCGCCATGTCGTCGCCACCCGCGACCACCACATCGACCCGGGCCCCCACTTCGCGCAGCCCCCGGTCGGCCCCGACTACGAGACGTCCTGGCCGGCCCACTGCGTGGCCGGCACCGAGGGTGTCGGGTTCCACCCGAACTTCGCGCCCGCCGTCGCCTCCGGGGCGGTCGCCGCCGTGTTCGACAAGGGCGCGTACGAGGCGGCGTACAGCGGCTTCGAGGGCGCCGACGAGAACGGCACCGCGCTCGCCGACTGGCTGCGCGAGCGGCACGTCACCGAGGTCGACGTCGTCGGCATCGCCACCGACCACTGCGTCCGGGCCACGGCCCTGGACGCCGTCCGCGCGGGCCTGCGCACCCGTGTCCTGCTCGACCTCACCGCGGGGGTGGCCCCGCACACCACGGAGCGGGCCCTGGAGGAGCTCCGGGCGGCCGGGGTCGGTCTGGTCGGCACCCCGGTCGTCCGGACCGCCTGAGGGGGCGTGCAGGCCGCCCTGGCGCCACTCGGGCCACCGGCGTCGGCGGCCACCGGCGTCGGCGGCCACCGCGCCGGCCGCCGCTCAGGCGCCGCGCAGCAGGGCCCGTATCGGGTGCCAGAGCTCGCCCGCCTCGTCCGGGACGGCCCGCCACAGCAGGCCGTCCGGGTGGTGCAGGACGGCCGTGACCTCGTCCGGGGTGGGTGGCTCGGTGTTGCCGCGCAGGTACACGGCGCGCAGCCCGAGGTTCCGCAGCCTGGTCAGGGCGCGGGCCCGGTTCGCCGCGTGGACCAGGACCCGTACGGGCCCTGTCCCGCTGTCGCTGCTCCCCGCCGGCCTGGGCAGGGTCAGTGCGACGACGACGCTCCCGTTCGGGAGCCTGGTGAAACCTCCTGCAGGCATGCTGTGCGTCTCCCCCGTCAGCCGGATGTCAACAGTGCTGGTCAACACTGGTCGCTTCCGCATCTAAACGCGATCGGCCGCCGCCCGCTAGAGGGCGACGGCCGATCATGCTGTGACCAGCGGTTTTACCGAATTACTTGGTGGACGGGCCGACCTCGACCGTCATCTGGAGACCGTCGTAGGTCTCCTTCGCGATCTTGATCTTGGTGTTGGTGTCAGTGACCTTCACCGAGCCGGTCGGGTTCTCGTCGTAGTAGTACTTGCCCTTGTGGTCGTCGAAGACGAGGTTCGCGGGCTTCGGCTTCAGGAACAGCGACTCGCCCTTGTTGTGCAGGGTGAACGCGTCCGTCGAGTACGCGCTGAAGGTGGCGTCGTACGGCTGGATCTTGTTGCGCAGCAGGGTGCCGTCCGCCCACTTCATCGGCTTGGCGTTGGCGTCGACCGGCAGGATCAGGCCCTGGCCCGGGTGCTGGCTGGTGTTGTTGTCCTTCTGGGACTTGTCCCACAGCCAGATCAGCAGGCCGTCCTGGTACGGGTAGTGCTCGACCCAGCCCGGGCGGGTGTTGGCCCAGCCGAAGTTGTACGGGCCCACCTTGAGGGTGGAGTCGTACGACACGTAGCGGCGGTTCTCCGCGATGTAGTACTGCTCGTACTCCTTGGTGAAGCCGGCGCCGATGCGGGAGAAGCCCTTGCCGGTCCAGCCGTTGTCGCCGCTCTCGGCGCCGTCGGTGAACAGCGCGGAGCCGTCGGCGGTCAGGGTGACGGCGTCGGCCGTGAAGCCCTTGCCGCCCGCGCCGCCGTCCGTCTGGTAGCGGAAGCGGAGGTCGAACTTCTTGCCGGCGTAGGCGTCCAGCGGGAAGTTCAGGTCCTGCCAGCCGCCGGAGACGTCGGTCAGGGCCGGGGCGCCCGCGGCGTCGACCGGGAGGGCCTTGCCGTTGGCCGTGCCCGCGAGGGCGGTCCAGGTGGCGCCGCCGTCGGTGGACACCTCGGTGTAGAGGTAGTCGTAGTCCTTCTCGATGTCCCACCAGCCCTTGAGGGACAGGGCGGCGGACTTCTTGCCGGTCAGGTCGACCGAGCGGGTCAGGGTGTTCTTGAGGTCGTCACCCATGCCGCTCCACCACTGCGAGGAGCCCTCGGAGGGGGTGGTGATGTCGGTCTTGACCTTCTTCTTCGGCAGCTCGACGACCAGCGCCTGCTTGTCCTTGGTGTTGTACTCCGCCACACCGAGCTTGTGGGTGGACTTCGTCGCGGCCTTGGCCGTGTCGTAGTTCAGCCAGCCCAGCTGGAGCTTGTCCCAGGCGGTCATGTCGCCCGGGAGGTCGCCTATGGAGTCCTTGCCCTCGCCGAGCCAGGAGCCGGCGGACATCAGGGACCAGAAGCCGACGCCGTTCTCGCCGCCGCCGGAGGTGTCGTACAGGTCCGGCAGGCCGAGGTCGTGGCCGTACTCGTGGGCGAAGACGCCGAGGCCGCCGTTCTCCGGCTGCATCGTGTAGTCGCCGACCCAGATGCCCGTGTCGCCGATCTGGGTGCCGCCGGCCTTGTTGTTCTCCGGGCCGGTCTTGCCCGCGTTGGTGCCGTAGGCGTACCAGCGGTGCGCCCACAGCGCGTCCTTGCCCTGGACACCGCCGCCGGCCGACTCGTCCTCGCCCGCGTGGACGATCTGGAAGTGGTCGATGTAGCCGTCGGGCTCGTTGAAGTTGCCGTCGCCGTCGAAGTCGTAGCGGTCCCACTGGTCGTACTGGGCCAGCTGCGCCTTGATCTGCGCGTCGGTCTTGCCGGCCTTCTTCTGGGCCTCGACCCACGCGGTGACGCCGTCCTTGACGGTGTCCCACACGTTGGAGCAGTTGCTCTGGCCGCAGAAGTTCGAGCCGTAACGGGCCTCGTTGTACGGGATCTTGACCCAGTCGGAGACCTCGCCCTCGACCGAGTAGCGGCCCGAGGAGGTCTTCTCGTAGTAGGTCTTCAGCGAGTTGCCCTTGCCGAAGTACAGGTCCTGGAAGTACTCGCGGCTGAAGTCCTTGCGCCAGGCGGTGCTGTTGTTGTTGGCGCGGTCCGGCTGCGCGATCTGGTTGCGCAGCGGGCCGGGGGTGCCGCCGAACTTCACGACCGGGGGCTTCGGGCCCTCCGGGCCGTCCGGGTCGAACATGGTCTGGTTGTCGACCTGGTCGCCGAACTCGACGAGGATCGTGAAGATCTTGTCGGTCTTCTCGCGGCCGAGCTCGACGTACTTCTTGTCGTCGAGCTTGACGACCTTGGAGGCGCCCCGCTGCTCCACGCCCTTCTTGCCCGCCAGCACCTGGTCAAGGGCAGCCTCGCGCGCCTGCGCCTGCTGCTTGCTGAACGGACCTTCGAGGTCGTGCTTGACCTTCTCCTTGGCAGGAGCGGTCGGGTCCTGCTTGTCCACGGCCGGAGCACCCGCGGGAGCGCCCCACGGGCCGTTGTCGGCCTGGGCGGTGGTGGCGAAGAAGGCGCCGGAGGCCGCGGTGGCGGCCAGGGTCACGCCGATGGCCGCCGTGCGCAGCGCACGCCGGCGGTAGGAATTGCTGGTCACTTGATGTCGTTCCCCTCCCGCGGCCGCGACACAGGTCGGAACGTCTCCGAAGGAGTGGGGGGTTCCGCGCGGCGCGCGTCTCAAGTGACGACATTTGACCGGAGAGTCTAAAGAAAAGACAGACCTTGACTTCTTCCTTACAACTGCACTATGCGGTCGGGGAGTTCCGCTATCCGGACGTTACGCGGCCATACGGGACGAAGGGCGCGCCCGTCCCACGATGTGGGACGGGGCGTGACCCCGTGCGCCCCCCGTGCACCGGGCACCGTGGGTCAGGTCACGCTTACGGCCCGTTCCGTCCGGGCATGCCCTGAACATGGAGTCGCTTGACGCGCGACCCCGTTGAGCAGACTCCCCCACGCCCGCCTTGAGGACGGAACCCGCCATGCCGCGCCCGACTGCCGCCCAGTTCCTCTACGGGTCCGCCGCCGTCGTCGCCTCGACGATCGCCATGCTCCTGCTCTCGCAGACCGGCTCCGGAGCGGGTGTCGCGGTCATCACCACCGCCGCCCTCGCCCTCGGCCTGCTCGTCGCGCTCACCGCCGCCGCCCCGCGCGGCCGGGGCCGGCACGCGGCCTGCGCCGGATCCGCCGCCGGCGGCCGGCCGGAGGCCGCCACTGTCACCGAAGTCACACCCCTTCCGGCGCCCGAGGGCACCGGCCAGGACACGGCGGCGACCGCCCGGGTGCCCGAACCCCGGGCGGCCGCTGCCGAACAACCCGTCCACCACTGAGGCCGGCCGGGGCACCGGAGAGAGCGGTCAGGCCGTCCTGACCACCACCGTTTTGGCGATCTTGTCGTGCAGGCCCTGCCTGTAGGGCTTGTCGACCAGCATGGAGATGACCAGCGCGATCGACCAGAAGAAGAGGCTGAGCCAGCAGCAGATCAGCCCGGGCACCCAGATCATGGCGGCGCGGGTCAGGGCGGGGCCCGCCGCCGGGACGCTTCCGTCGTTGAGCATCGCGACGCGCAGGCCCAGCATCTTCTTGCCCAACGTCTGACCGCTCTTCTGATGGAACCACCAGTCGTAGAGAACGAAAGCGGCGATGGCGATCAGGCCCGCGGTCAGCGCGTTGCGGGAGGCCTCGTCGCCCTCGGCCCGGTACCAGTCGATGTCGACGGCCAGCCCGAAGATGAAGAACAGCGGCACCGCGACAATGATCACGTCGATGATCCGCGCGCCGAGCCGCCTGCCGAAATCGGCGAGCGGCGGCATGCCCGCGAGCGGGTCGGGCATGCCGGAGCCGGAGCCCGAGCCGAAGGGGTCGCCACCGCCGTACGGGGGCGGCGGGGGCGGATAGCCGCTGCCGCCGGGCCCGCCGCCGTACGGGCCGCCCGGGGGTGTTCCGTTCGACGGGGGCGGCGGGCCCTCGGGTCTCTTGCGGAAGGGATCGTCCTCGGGCGGCTGCTCCGGCGGCGGCTGGTCGGTGCTCATGCCCCGAGTCGAACCCGGCCCCGCGGACGCTGCAACGCGGCGGAGTCCGTTCGGGGGAGGCCGCCCCGGCATGCCTCCTGAGGGGTGGTCAGCGGGCCACGTACGTCCCGGCCGCCCTGTCGTGCGGGCCCCGGCGGCGCGGCCCGTCCGCGAGGCACCACAGCCCGCCCACGGGCCCGAGGAACGCACCGACCAGCCAGCGGGACAGGGCTGCGCCGAAGCCGGGCGGGCGGTACGTCGCCGTGGACAGGACGCGGACGCCGAGGAGCTTCTTGCCTGCGGTCCGGCCCCAACGGGCGGTCGGCAGCACCTCGTAGAGCAGTCCGAAGACCACGAGGGCGCCCAGGACCACGCCCGCGTACCCGGCGATGGTCGCGTCGAGCAGCCAGACGGTGGTGGCCCTGCCGCTGCCGCGGGCCGCGTCCACCTTGGACTGGAGGTGGGCGGTGGCCGCGGGGACGAGGGGCCGGGCGGTGGCCGCGGCGACCGCGCCGAACACCAGGGTGTCCAGGGCGCGGGCCGCGATCCGGCGCGCCGGCCCGGCGGGGCGTACGGCCCGCTCCGCCATCTCCTCGAAGACGGCCCGGCCGGTGGTGCGCGCCGGGGCCGGGGCGGGGGCTGCGGGGGCCGCCGGGGCGGGGGCCTGCCGGGGCCCGGGAGCACCGTGCGGGGCGGGGGCCTCGTGGACGGCCCGGGACGCCTGCGCCCGCGCCGGAGCGGGGGCGGGTGCGGGGGCGGGCGCCTCCGCGGCGGGGTAGCCCCGGACGGGCGGGGGCACCGGGGACGGGGACGCGGTCGAAGCGGGGGCCACGGCGGACACGGGGGGTACGGGCGAGGCGGGGGGCGCGGGCGGGGCGGGGGCCTCGGGAGCCGCGGGGAACGCGGCGGCCCCGCGGGGGGCGGCCGCCGCCGGGAACGGCCGGGCGCCGGGCAGCGACTCCGGGCGGGGGGCGGCGGGGGCGCGCCGCTCCGTCGCCGCGGGCCACGAGGAGGTCATCCCGGAGTCGGCGCCGCTCCCGGGGACGGTGGGCCACGCCGTGGCCGGGGCCGACGGCGCGGCATCGGCGGCCGGGGAGGGGGCCGACAGGATGCCCACGCCCTGGGCGGGGTGCCGCTCGGCGGCTGCGGCGGCTGCGGCCGGGGTGCGGGCGAAGGAGACTCCCGGCCCGCGCTCCGGCCGCCCGTCGGGGCGCCCGTCGGGGCGGCGCTCCGAGAGGGCGTCCAGGCGGCTGCCGGGGCTGCCGTCCGGGCCGCTGCCCGCGCCCCGCGCACCGGCCCCGGCTCCGCGGGCCGGCGGCTCCGGCTCGGGGTGCGGGCCGCGGCCCGGGGCGGCGCCCGCGGGCCGGGTGGGGGCGTGCCCCGCGTCGGGTTCCGGCTCGGGCCGGCCGGCGGGGTCGCTGCCGCCGCCCCAGGACACCCGGTGGTCGTGCGGCCCGCCGAAGCCCGACTGGCGCAGCGGATCGGCCTGCCAGGCGTCGGCGCGGGCCGACGGCGGCGACGGCGCCGCTGCCGGCAACGGCTCGGGGACGGGTTCCGGCTCGGGTTCGGGCAGTGCCTCGGTCACGGAGGTCTCGTCCGGGAGCGCCGGGCCGGGCCGGTCGACGGGGACGGGTGCCCGGTCGGCCGGGGTGGCGGGCCGGCTCGTGCCCGGCACCCAGGACCGGCCGTTCCAGTACCGGACGTAGCCGGGGATGGACGGATCGGGGTAGTAGCCCTCGCGGGCGTGCTCGCCGTCACCAGGGGAGGCCGTCATGTCCCCAACTCCGATCGTGGGTTTGAGGCTTGTGCAAGGGAGGACCATAGCCAAGAACCGCCCCCCGGGAGGTCCGGTAACGGGAGAATCCAAGCCTTCGGGCGAACATCCCTCCGTAGGGTTGTTTTCGGCCATCAAAAGATTCACGCCATAGTGCGATCCGGTGCGCGAAGTCGCGTCATACCCGGGCGCACCGGCGCTCTCTGCGGGTGTGGGGCGACAACCCGGCCCCGCGCACCGAACCGAAGCGAGGCCGCCATGCAGCAGCACCCCGTCGTCGAACGCGAGCTGGAAGTCAGGCTCGTCCTGTCCCCCGAGCGCAGCGTCCCGGTCCCCGCGCGGCTGGTCTACCTCGCGGACGACCCGTACGCCGTCCACATCACCTTCCACACCGGTTCCAGCACCCCGGTCAACTGGACTTTCGCCCGCGAGTTGCTGGTCGAGGGGGTGTTCCGCCCGTGCGGGCACGGGGACGTCCGGATCTGGCCGGCCAAGCCGGAGGACCGGGCGGTGATCTGCCTGGCGCTCACCTCGCCCGACGGCGACGCCCTGCTCCAGGCCCCGGCCGGCTCGGTGTCGGCGTGGCTGGAGCGCACGCTGCGGGTGGTCCCGCCCGGCACCGAGGCCGAGCTGCTGGGCCTGGACGCCGCGCTGGCCGAGCTGCTCGCCCCGACCCCGGCCGACGACCTGTGGATGCGCGATGCGTGGCCGTCGGACGAGGCTGCGGACGGTGACCTGTGATGCGGGACGGGCGGGACGGCCGGGGCGGCCGGGACGATCGGGGCGGCCGCGGACCGCACCGCCGCGGGCCGGGTCGGGGGAAGCGGTCAGAAGAGCTTGCCGGGGTTGAGCAGGCCCAGCGGGTCGAAGGCGTGCTTGACCGCCCGCTGCACCTCCAGCCCCACCGGTCCGAGTTCGCGGGCGAGCCATTCCTTCTTCAGGACGCCGACCCCGTGCTCCCCGGTGATGGTCCCGCCCAGGCTCAGCCCGAGGGCCATGATCTCGTCGAAGGAGGCGCGCGCCCGCCGCGTCTCTTCCTCGTCCGCGGGGTCGAAGCAGACGACGGGGTGGGTGTTGCCGTCGCCGGCGTGGGCGCAGACCCCGACGACGAGGCCGTGGGTCCGGGCGATGCGGGCGGTCCCGTCGATCATCTCGGCGAGGCGCGAGCGCGGTACGCAAACGTCGTCGATCATCGTGGCCGGGCGCAGGGTGTCCAGGGCGGTCAGCGCCATCCGGCGGGCCTTGAGCAGAAGTTCCGACTCCGCCTCATCGTCGGCGGGCACGACGGCGGTGGCGCCGGCGGCCGTGCACAGGGCGGCGACGGCCGCGAGGTCGTCGGGCGCGTGCGGGGTGTCGAACGCGGCGAGCAGCAGGGCCTCGGTGGTCTCGGGCAGCCCCATCCTCCCGAGCGCGTTGACGGCGCGCACGGTGGTACGGTCCATCAGCTCCAGCAGCGAAGGCGTCAGCCCGGCCTCCATGACGGCGCAGACGGCGGCGCAGGCGGCCGCGGCGGACGGGAACTCGGCGGCCAGCGCGAGCTGCCGGGGCGGGGCCGGGCGCAGGGCGAGGACGGCCTGGACGACGACGCCGAGGCTGCCCTCGGAGCCGACGAAGAGCCGGGTGAGGTCGTATCCGGCGACGCCCTTGGCGGTGCGCCGGCCGGTGCGCAGGAGTCGGCCGTCGGCGAGGACCACGTCGAGGCCGAGCACGTACTCGGCGGTGACCCCGTACTTGACGCAGCACAGGCCGCCGGAGCCGGTGCCGATGTTGCCGCCGATGGTGCACTGCTCCCAGCTGGAGGGGTCGGGCGGGTAGTACAGGCCCTGTTCGGCGACGGCCCGCGAGAGCACGGCGTTGACGACGCCCGGTTCGACGACGGCGGTCCGGTCGACGGTGTTGATCTCCAGGATGCGGTCCATCCTGACGAGGGAGAGCAGGATGCAGCCGTCCGTGGCGTTGGCCGCGCCGGACAGTCCGGTGCGGGCGCCCTGCGGGACGACGGGGACCCGTAGGGCGTGGGCGGTGCGCAGCACGTGCCGGACCTGCTCCACGGTGCGGGGCAGGACCACGGCCGCGGGGCTGCCGGCGGGGCAGAAGTTCGCCATGTCGGTGGCGTAGGAGGCGGTCACCTGGGGGTCGGTGAGGAGGGCCTCGGCGGGGAGCCCTTCGAGGAGGCGCGTGCGCAGCCGTGCGGTGAGCTCGTCGTCCTTGAGTTCCATGGGCCCAGCGTGGCACCGGGGGCCATCGGTGTGAACACGGCCGCGGCGGGCTTCGGACACTGCTGCGGCCCATTCATATTGACGCACAGTGATCGCATGGACCGTATCGACAAGGAAGCGCAGGACGCTGCGCCGCCCGTGACGTTCACCGGCCGCAAGACGCTCGTGGCGGCCGCGGTCGCGGTGGTCCTGATCGCCGGGGCGCTGGTGATCCGGCCGGCCCGCGCGGGCGACGACGCCCGGCCCCCGGGGCCGACGGAGCGGGCCGCGACGGCGGTCGGGATGGGGGCGCCGGCGTCGGTGGTGGACCTGTCGGCGCTGATCGCGGACCGGGAGAAGTGGGTGGCGGCCCATCCGCGGGACGAGGCGGCGTGGGCGGTGCTGGGGTCGGCGTACCTGGAGCAGGCGCGGCGCCGCGCGGACCCGGTCTGGTACCCGAAGGCGGAGAAGGCGCTGAAGCGGTCGCTGGAGCTCCGCCCGGCGGAGAAGGGCAACCTCGACGCGATGACGGGGATGGGCGCGCTCGCCAACGCCCGCGGGGACTACGGGACCGGGCGGAAGTGGGGCGAGCTCGTACGGGCGCAGGCGCCGCGGCAGTGGACGGCGTACCCGGTGCTGGTGGACGCGTACTCCGGGCTGGGGGACTATCCGGCGGCCGAGAAGGCGGTGGAGCGGCTGGCCCGGGTCCGGCCCGGGCTGACGGCGTACCTGAAGACCTCGCAGGTGTACCGGGACCGCGGCTGGCGCGAGGACGCCGCGGTGGCGCTGGAGCACGCGGCGGCCGCGGCGAAGTCCCCGGCGGAGAAGGCGTACGTGCTGTACCGGCGCGGGGAGCTGCTGTGGGAGCGGGGCGAGTCCGGGGAGGCGCTGCGCCAGTACGAGGGGGCGCTGCGGGCGGACCCGGCGCAGGCGGAGGCCCTGGGCGGCCGGGCGCGGGCGCTGGCGGGGCTGGGGCGGGGCGGGGAGGCGGTACGGGACTACCGGCTGGCGCTGGGGCGGGCGCAGTCGCCGGGGCTGGCGCTGGAGCTGGGCGAGCTGCTGGAGTCTCTGGGGCGGGGGGACGAGGCGAAGGCGCCGCTCGACCTGCTGCGGGCGGCGGCCGCGCACGGGCGGGGCGGGGTGAACGAGTCGGTGGTGCTGGGCCTGTTCGAGGCGGACCACGGGGATCCGGGGGCGGCGGTGCGGCGGCTGACGGAGGAGTGGGCGCGGCACAAGAACGTGCAGGTGGCCGATGCGCTGGGGTGGGCGCTGCACCGGCTGGGCGATGACGCGGCGGCGCTGGAGTACGCGCGGAAGGCGGCGGACCGGGGGCTGCGGAGCGCGGACTTCGCCTACCACCGCGGGGTGATCGAGTGGGCGCTGGGCGACCACGCGTCGGCGCGGCGGCACCTTCAGGAGGCGGTGCGGACGAACCCGCGGTTCTCGCCGGTGCGGGGCCCGCTGGCCGCGCAGGCGCTGGAGGCGATCGGCCAGCCGCCGCCGGGCGGGCCGGAGAACGTGCAGCCGGCCGTGCCGTGGGTGCCGCCGGAGCTGCCGAAGCCGTCGCCATCGCCATCGCCGAAGCCGAAGCCGAAACCGAAGCCGGCGCCGAAGCGGGAGCCCGCCAAGCCGGCGGAGCCGGGCAAGACTGCGGAACCGCGGGAACCTGCGGAGCCCCGCGAGCCCGCGGAACCCCGGGAGCCCGCGGAGCCCCGGGAGCCCGCGGAGCCCGGCAAGCCCGGGCCGGCGAAGCCCGAGCCCGAGCCGGCCCCCGAGCCCGCGCGGCCGAAGCCGACCGCCCTGGCGGCGGGCTGACCCGGCCCCGGATGCGGGACGGGCCCCCCGCCCGAGGGCGGGGGGCCTGCCGTGTGCGGAACCGGGTCGGGACCGCGCCCCGCAGGGGTGTGGGGAACCGCGCGACCAGCCCCCACCGGCCCGCGGTGTCACAACCGGACCACCGGCGGAGCCTAGAGGTTGCCGCGCTTCTCCTGCTCGCGCTCGATCGCCTCGAACAGGGCCTTGAAGTTGCCCTTGCCGAAGCCCATCGAGCCGTGGCGCTCGATGATCTCGAAGAAGACGGTCGGGCGGTCCTGCACCGGCTTGGTGAAGATCTGGAGCAGGTAGCCGTCCTCGTCGCGGTCGGCGAGGATCTTCAGCTCGCGCAGGGTGTCGATCGGCACGCGGGTCTCGCCGACCCACTCGCCGAGGGTGTCGTAGTACGAGTCCGGGGTGTCGAGGAACTGCACGCCCGCGGCCCGCATCGAGCGGACGGTCGCGACGATGTCGTTCGAGGCGAGCGCGATGTGCTGGACGCCGGCGCCGCCGTAGAACTCCAGGTACTCGTCGATCTGCGACTTCTTCTTCGCGATCGCCGGCTCGTTGATCGGGAACTTCACCTTGAGGGTGCCGTCCGCGACGACCTTCGACATCAGCGCCGAGTACTCGGTCGCGATGTCGTCGCCCACGAACTCCTTCATGTTCGTGAAGCCCATGACCTTGTTGTAGAAGCCGACCCACTCGTCCATCCGGCCGAGCTCGACGTTGCCGACGCAGTGGTCGATGGCCTGGAAGGTGCGCTTGGCCGGCGGCTCGACCATCGGGGCGACGGCGACGAAGCCGGGCAGGTAGGGGCCGGTGTAGTTCTTGCGCTCGACCAGGGTGTGGCGGGTCTGGCCGTAGGTGGCGATGGCGGCGAGGACGACCGTGCCGTGCTCGTCGGACACCTCGTACGGCTCGTCGAGGCCGCGGGCGCCCTGCTCGACGGCGTACGCGTACGCGGCGCGGACGTCCGGGACCTCGATGGCGAGGTCGATGACGCCGTCGCCGTGCGCGGCGACGTGCTCGGCGAGGAAGCGGCCGTGGTCCGTGCTCGCCTTGATGACCGAGGTCATGACGAAGCGGGCGGAGCCGTTGGTCAGGACGTAGCTCGCCGTCTCGCGGACGCCGTTCTCCGGGCCGGAGTAGGCCACCAGCTTCATGCCGAACGCGGTCGAGTAGTAGTGCGCGGCCTGCTTGGCGTTGCCGACGGCGAAGACGACCGCGTCCATGCCCTTCACCGGGAAGGGGTCGGCCTCACGCGCGGTGTGGGGGATGGTTTCGAGGTTCGTCAAAGACTCAGTCATGAGCGCAGAGTCCCGCCGATCCACAAGCTGCGCAATAGTTTCCTGTTCTGCTGTACATACTGCCCAGGACGGCGGCAGCATTGCTGAAACATCTGTGCAGTATGACCACCCGTGAGCAGCCTGGAGCCACAGCTATGGGAATCGACGAACTCGACGGTCGCCTCATCGTCCTGCTCGCCCGCGAACCGCGGATAGGGGTCCTGGAGGCCTCGCGCCGGCTCGGGGTGGCCCGCGGCACCGTGCAGGCGCGGCTGGACCGGCTGCAGTCGAACGGGGTGATCCGCGGTTTCGGGCCGCAGGTGGACCCGGCCGCGCTCGGGTATCCGGTGACCGCGTTCGCCACGCTGGAGATCAAGCAGGGCCAGGGCGCGGACGTACGGGCGCACCTGAGCGGGGTGCCGGAGGTGCTGGAGCTGCACACGACGACCGGGCACGGCGACATGCTGTGCCGGCTGGTGGCGCGCTCCAACGCCGATCTGCAGCGGGTGATCGACCGGGTCGTCGGGTTCGACGGGATCGTGCGGGCCTCGACGGCGATCGTGATGGAGAACCCGGTGCCGCTGCGGGTCATCCCGCTCGTGGAGCAGGCGGCGCAGGAGGGCTGAGCCACTGAGCCGGCGGCCGGATCCGGAGGCAGGAGTTCCAAAGAAGGCGTTGCAAAGAAACCCTTGCACAGGTTTCTTTGCACGCCTACGGTTGAGGCATGCCCGAGAAGCCGGAAGCCCCGGAATCCCCGGAATCCCCGGAACGCAAGAACCGCACCCTCGACGCCCGCTCCCTGCGGGGCCTCGCCCACCCCCTGCGCATCCGCCTGCTGGGCGCCCTGCGCCAGGACGGCCCGGCCACCGCGTCGCAGCTCGCGGAGCGGTTCGGCGAGTCCAGCGGCGCCACCAGCTACCACCTGCGCCAGCTCGCCGCGCACGGGTTCGTCGAGGACGCGCCGGGGCACGGCAAGGGCCGCGAGCGCTGGTGGAAGGCCGCGCACGACGGCACGGTCTTCGACGAGCAGCTCATGTACGACGAGGACCCCACCACCCGCGACGCGGCCGACCTCTTCCTGCACGAGATCGCGACGATCCACACGCAGGAGCTGAACACCTGGCTCGGCAACGCCCACGCCTGGTCCCAGGAGTGGCGGCGCGGCTCGGACATCAGCGACTTCAGCCTGAGCCTGACCCCCGAGCAGAGCCTCGACCTCATCCGCCGGGTCCACGACCTGATCAACAGCTACTGCGACGCGCCGCAGGACGAGACGTCCGAGACGGTCCGCTTCCACGTCCACGCCTTCCCGCGCCGCAACGGCGGCGGCAGCAGCAGCGCGTAGCCGCCACCGAGCACCCCCGCACAACAGCACAGCACGCAGCACTCCCCGAACCGCGCACCGCTCACCGCGCACCTGTAAACGGCAGGTCGCGCGCCGGTCAGCCATGCCTTCCACCGCCTCCCTCACGCAGAAGGAGAGTCCTGCCATGCACGCCTTCACCCCTGCCGACATACAGGCCGGGACCGCCCTGCCGGCCCATGCCGCCCGTACCGCCGAGCTGGCCGCCGAGGCCTCCGCCGAGCACCTGGCCCGCGAGGCCGCCCCCTCCCCCGCCCCGGTCCGCGCCCTGCGCAACCTGCTGGGCGAGGCCCTGGTCCACGCCGGGAACCGGCTGCTGCAGCCCGGCCCCGCCCACGGCCACGTCCGGGCCGCCGGATGAGCCGCCGCCCCTTCGCCGCCGTCCTCGCCGCCAACACCATCTCCACGGCGGGCAGTGCCCTCACCCTCATCGCTGTCCCGTGGTTCGTGCTCCAGACCACCGGCAGCGCCGGCCGGGCCGGGGTCGTCGCCTTCTGCGCCACCCTGCCCGTCATCGTCGCGGCCCTCGTCGGCGGCCCGGTCATCGACCGGATCGGCCGGCGCCGGGTCTCCGCGGCCTCCGACGCCGTCTGTGCGCTCGCCGTCGGCGCGATCCCGCTGCTGCACTACGCGGGCCTGCTGGAGTTCTGGATGCTGTGCGCGCTGATGGCCGTCAGCGGCCTCGTGCACACCCCGGGCCTGACCGCCCGCCACGTCCTGCTGCCCGACCTCGCCGCGCACGCCGGCACCACCGTGGCCCGGGCCGCGAGCCTGTACGACGCGGTCCACCGCGGGGCCAGGATGATCGGGGCCGCGGTGGCCGGCGTCCTCATCGCGGTGGTCGGCGCCGAGGCCGCCCTGCTGGTGGACGCGGCCAGCTTCGCGGCCTCCGCCCTGCTGGTCGCCGTGTTTCTCCGGGGCATCCCGGCGGCCGAGCCGCAGCCGCGCCCGGAGAAGGCCTCGTTCGCCCGCTACCGGGCCGAACTGGCCGAAGGCTGGGCCTTCCTGGCCGGTTCGCGGTTGCTGCTGGGCGTCACCGTGATGGTGATGATGACCAACGGCCTGGACCAGGGCTGGTCCGCAGTGCTGCTGCCCGTCCACGGCCGCGACGCCCTCGGCGGGGCCACCGCGATCGGCCTGCTGGTCTCCCTCTTCGGCGGCTTCGCACTGCTCGGCGCCCTGCTGTACGGGGCGTGGGGCGAGCGGTTCCCGCGCCGGGCGGTGTTCGCGGCCGCCTTCCTGCTCTGCGGGGCGCCCCGCTACGTCGTCGCCGCCTTCACCGACACCACCCTGCCGCTCGCGGTGACGATGGCCCTGTCCGGACTGGGCGCGGGCGTGCTCAACCCGATCCTGACCACCATGATCTACGAGAAGGTCCCCGACGCGCTGCGCAGCCGGGTCGCGGGCGTGACCACCGCCGGCTGCGAGCTGACGATGCCGCTGGGCGGGCTCGCCGCGGGCCTGCTCGTCGACGGTTTCGGGGCGGTCCCGGCGCTGCTGGTGTTCGGCGGGACCTACCTGCTGACGACGCTCTCCCCGCTGGTCTTCCCGTCCTGGCGGTCGATGGAGCGGGAGCCGGTCAGCAGGACGGAGCCGGCTCCCCCCGGTTCAGCGCGCGCAGCGCGTTCACCGCGTCCGACAAAGAGCTGACCGGGATCAGCTGCAGCCCCTCGGGCAGCTCGGACGCCGCGTCCGAGCACTCCGCCGACGGGACGAGGAACACGCTCGCCCCGTCGCGGTGGGCGGCCTGCGTCTTCAGGGCCACCCCGCCGACCGCGCCGACCTTGCCGTCCTCGGTGATGGTGCCGGTGCCGGCGACGGTGCGGCCGCCGGTGAGGTCGCCGCCGCTGCCGTCGCCGTCGAGCTTGTCGACGATGCCGAGGGAGAACAGCAGGCCGGCGCTGGGGCCGCCGACGTCGGCGAGGTTGAGGTCGACCTTGACGTCCTTCGGGTCCTTCTTCAGGAAGCCGAGGGCGGCCCGGGTGGCGTCCTCCTGCGATGCGGCCATCTGCTTCAGGTTGTGCTTCTCGATCTCCTCGTCGCTGCCGCCGGAGGGGTAGACGGCCTCCTTGGGCATGACCGAGCGGCTGCTGTCGAACCAGTCGTCGAGGAGCTGCGGCAGGCGCACGGTCGTCGACGGCCCGGTGGCCTCGATCGTGGTCATGCGCAGCTGGCCCTTGGTCGGCAGGGTCGGGGCGCCGCTGATGACGATGACCGGCTTGCCCTCGTGGGCGCCGAGCACATCCGCGGTGAGCCCCGGCTGGGCGATCACGAAGGGCAGCGGTGCGAAGGCCGCCACGGCGAACAGGCCGAGCACGGGCACGGCGCAGACGGCCAGGGCGGCGGGACGCGACAGACGTGAGAGGCGAGAGAGCACACGGCCAATCTATCGGGCTGCCCGGCCGCGGCCGCGCCCCGGCAGCCGGGACGCGGCCGCCCGGGGCACCGTACGCGGCCTGCGGCAGGCTTCGTACGGGGCCTGCGGCGCGGGTCAGCGCAGGGCGTCGGCGACCTCGCGGGCGGCGTCCACGACCCGCGGCCCGACCCGCTCGGGCACGGCGTCGGACAGCATGACCACGCCGACGCTGCCCTCCAGCCCGCTGATCCCGACGAGCGGGGCGGCGGCGCCGCTGGCACCGGCTTCGAGTTCGCCGTGGGTCAGCGTGTACCCGGGCTCGATCAGGGTGCCCTGGCGGGAGGCGAGGATGGCCCGGCCGGCGGCCCCGCGGTCCAGCGGGTGGCGGAACCCGGCCCGGTAGGCCACGTGGTAGTCGGTCCAGGTGGGCTCCACGACGGCCACGGCGAGCGCCTCCGTCCCGTCGACGAGCGTCAGGTGCGCGGTGGCTCCTATGTCCTCGGCGAGGGCGCGCAGCGCGGGCAGCGCCGCCTCGCGCACCAGCGGGTGCACCTGCCGGCCCAGCCGCAGGACGCCGAGCCCGACGCGGGCCCGGCCGCCGAGGTCGCGGCGGACCAGGGCGTGCTGCTCCAGGGTGGCCAACAGGCGGTAGACCACGGTGCGGTTGACGCCGAGACGGTTGGAGAGCTCGGTGACGGTCAGACCGTGGTCGGTGTCGGCGAGCAGCTTGAGGACTCTGAGACCTCGGTCGAGAGTCTGTGAGGTTTCCGCGGTCACGAAGCCTCTCCCTCGTGGTGAGCGGCGGTGACTCTCGGGGTGGAGCGGCGCCGGTCCCACGGCGACACGCACGGAGAGGCCGCCGGTAGCGGCCATGGCACCGGCTGCGCTCCCGCGGCGGCGCTGCCACGGGGCGTTCGATGCGGGGACAGTAGCGAGCAGGTCCGCTCAGCGGAAGTCCTCGTCCAGAATCCGGGCGCGGACGGGCCTTTTATGCCGTTTCATGAGCGCGGAACGCGCCGTTTCGCGCTCCCGTGCGCCCCAATACGCCTGTGCCGTCACACGAGGAGCGCGGGGGCGGCGGCGGTCGCCCCCGCCCAGCGGAACCGTCAATTCCGAAGCAGGGCGGGCCCGTACGATGCTCCACACCGCGGACCCGCCCTGCACATCACCCCGACACGTCACCCACACGGCGCCTGCACCGCACCTGCACCGCGCCTGCACGTCGCCTGCACCGTGCCTGCACCGCGCCTGCACGTCGTCGTCGCCGTCAGCGCATGCGGGTGGCCCACTCCTGGACCTTCTTGATCCGCTCCTGCAGCTGCCCCGCCGTCGCCTCCGCGCTCGGCGGCCCGCCGCACACCCGGCGCAGCTCGGTGTGGATCACCCCGTGCGGCTTGCCGCTCTGGTGGACGTACGCGCCCACCATCGTGTTCAGCGACCGGCGCAGCTCCAGCAGTTCCTTGTGCGAGACCACCGGGCGGCGCTCGGCCGGGAGCTCCAGCAGGTCGGCCTCCGTGTCCGGCTTGCGCCGGCTGTGCGCGATCTGCCGCGACTGCCGCTTCTGCAGCAGCAGCTGCACCTGGTCCGGCTCCAGCAGGCCCGGGATGCCGAGGTAGTCCTGCTCCTCCTCGCTGCCGGGGTGCGCCTGCATGCCGAACTCGGCGCCGTCGTACAGCACCCGGTCGAAGACGGCGTCGGACTCCAGCGCCTCGAAGGACATCTGCTCGTCCTCGCCGGTGTCCTCGTCCTCCTGCCGGTTCGCCTCCTCCATCTCCTTCTCGGACTGGGCGTACGGGTCGTCGTCCTCGCCCGCCTTCTTCGGCCGGTCCAGGACGTGGTCGCGCTCGACCTCCATCTCGTTGGCGAAGCCGAGCAGGTACGGGATCGTCGGAAGGAACACGGAGGCGGTCTCGCCGCGCCTGCGCGAACGCACGAAACGGCCGACGGCCTGCGCGAAGAACAGCGGCGTCGAGATCGTCGTCGCGTACACGCCCACCGCGAGGCGGGGCACGTCGACGCCCTCCGACACCATGCGGACCGCGACCATCCACCGGTCGGTGTTCCCGCTGAAGGTGTCGATGTGCTTCGAGGCGCCCGCGTCGTCGGAGAGCACGACGGTGGCCTTGGTGCCGGTGATCTCGCGGATCAGCTTGGCGTACGCCCGGGCCGAGTCCTGGTCGGCGGCGATGACGAGGCCGCCCGCGTCCGGGATGCCCTTGCGGACCTCGGTCAGCCGCTGGTCGGCGGCGCGCAGCACGTTCGGCATCCAGTCGCCGCGCGGGTCGAGCGCGGTCCGCCAGGCCTGGCTGATCGCGTCCTTGGTCATCGGCTCGCCGAGCCTGGCGGCGATCTCGTCGCCGGCCTTGGTGCGCCAGCGCATGTTGCCGCTGTAGGAGAGGAAGATGACCGGCCGGACGACGCCGTCGCCGAGCGCGTTGCCGTAGCCGTACGTGTAGTCCGCGGACGAGCGGCGGATCCCGTCGTTGCCCTCCTCGTACGTGACGAAGGGGATCGGGTTGGTGTCGGACCGGAACGGGGTGCCGGTCAGGGCCAGGCGGCGGGTCGCCGGGTCGAAGGCCTCCAGGCAGGCGTCGCCCCAGGACCGGGAGTCGCCGGCGTGGTGGATCTCGTCGAGGATGACGAGGGTCTTGCGCTGCTCGCAGCGGTTGCGGTGCAGCATCGGGCGGACGCCGACACCGGCATAGGTGACGGCGACCCCGTGGTACTCGCGGCTCAGCGGGCCCGCCGAATACTCGGGGTCCAGCCGGATGCCTATGCGGGCGGCGGCCTCCGCCCACTGCTTCTTCAGGTGCTCGGTCGGCGCGACCACGGTCACCTGCTGCACCACGTGGTGGTGCAGCAGCCAGGAGGCGAGGGTCAGCGCGAAGGTGGTCTTGCCGGCGCCGGGGGTGGCGACGGCGAGGAAGTCACGCGGCTGGGTCTGGATGTACTTGTCCAGCGCGCCCTGCTGCCAGGCACGCAGTTTGCTGGCGGTACCCCACGGCGCACGGCCGGGGAAGGCGGGTGAGAGGTGGTGGGAGGCGGTAGTAGTCACGGTCTCCGGTTCGGGCTCTCGGCGGCGGTCGTTCGAAAGACAACCGGGCCACCCTACCGGGGCCGGCCCGCCCCTCGCGGAGGGACAGGCCTGTGACCTCGGGCGGTGCGGCGAGTGTCACACCGGCAGCAACTCCCGCAGCCGGGAAGCGATCACCGCCACCTCGGCCTCTGCCCCGGACGCCACGTCGACGACCAGGCCGTACGCGGCGTCCTGGTCGGCGGCCGCCGGGTCGATGCCGTTCACGGCGAGGAACGTCGCGGCCGCGAGCCAGGCGGTGCGCTTGTTCCCGTCGACCAGGGGATGGTTCGTCGCGATGCCGTGGAGCAGCGCGGCGGCCTGCTCGTACGGGTCCGTGTACGCCGACGCCCCAAGCATGCGGGCCCGCGGCCGGTGCACGGCGGACTCCAGCAGGCCGGGGGCGCGCAGCTCGACGGGCTGGTCCTGGGCCAGGCAGGCGTGCCGGGCCAGGTCGAGCACCTCGGCGAGGGTGAGGTGCCGCACGGGGGCGGTGGTGGTGTGGGCCGCGGTCATGCGCCGAGCCGCTTCAGGAGCGGGGCGTGCTGCCGGGCCAGCCGGGCCGCCGCAGCGCCGACCTGCTCGCGCTCCCGGCGCAGGTGCTCCCGTACGGCCGCGGCGGCGTGCTCCTCGGGCGTGGAGCCGGTGGCGTCGGCGAGGTCGGCGAGCTCCGCGCACTCGGCGGCGGAGAGCCGGATGATCAGCTCGTTCATGCACGCAGCGTAGCGACGCGGCGTCGGCCGATCAGCCGATTTCCGTGGCCGGGCGCTCGTACAGGCGGGTGGCGACCCAGGCGCCGACCAGCGCGACCGCGGCCATCGGCAGGAAGACGACGACGAAGGCCGCGGGATGCGAGGCGGCGGCGCCGGCCGTCTCCCCGGCCGCGTGGACGGCGGCCCCCACCGCGCCCCCGCCCAGCGCGGCGAACGCGGCCCCGCCCGCGGCCAGCAACACCACGTTCGCCAGGGCGTCGGAGATCTGCAGCGCGGCGGAGTTCGCCCCCGCCTCCTCCGGTGCCGACAGCTTCAGCAGCAGCACGCTCGTCGAACCGATCACCAGCCCCATGCCGAGACAGCCGATGCCCCAGGTCACGGCCAGCGACCACACCGGCACCCACGGCAGCAGCACCGCCGGAGCCGCCGCGATCGCAAAGGCCACCAGCACCATCCCGAACACCATCAGCCGCTCCCGGTACGGCGCCACCCGGCCCGTGGACTGGATCCACGAGCCGCCCGCCCAGGTCAGCCCGCCCAGCGCCAGCGAGAACCCGGCCAGCGTCGGGCTCAGCCCCCGCTGCGTGACCAGCATCAGCGGCACGAAGCTCTCGGCCGCGATGAACGAGCCCGCCGCGACCCCGCGCAGCAGGACCACCGACGGCAGCCCGCGCCGCGCCAGGTACGTCCCGCGCGGCAGCAGCCCCAGCACGGCGGGCACCAGCAGGCCCGCCCCCACGGCCCCCGGCAGCAGCGACCACCACCGCAGGTCCTGGGCGGCGTACTGGAGCAGCCCCGCCCCGAGGGAGATCCCGAACGCCAGCCGGATCCTGCGCCGGTCGAACGCGACGGGCGGCGCATCCGGATCGACCGGCCCGGACGCGGTCCGCCGTATCGCGGGCAGCGCGACCGCGAGCGGCACCACCACCAGCACCGGAATCCCGAGGAACACCCACCGCCAGCCGAGGTGCTCGGTCACCGTCCCCGCAGCCAGCGGCCCGACGATCGACGGGACCACCCAGCTCGCGGCGAAAGCAGCCATGATCGCGGGCCGCAGCCGCTCCTCGTAGGCCCGGCTCACCACCACGTACAGGGCGACGATGACGAGCCCGCCGCCGAAGCCCTGCACCGCCCGGCCCAGCACGAACACCCACATGGCCGTCGCGGTCCCGGCCAGGACCAGCCCGGCGGCGAACGCCCCGATCCCCGCCGTCAGCGCCCGCAGCGGCCCGCGCCGGTCACACCACTGCCCGGACAGCACCATCCCGAACAGACTGGTGGTGAAGTAAGCAGAAAACGCAAAGGCATAGACCCCGATCCCATCGAGCTCGCGAGCGGCGACGGGCATGGCGGTGCCGACGGCGGTGGCCTCGAAGGCGATCAGGAAGATGCAGGAGATCATCCCGATGCTGAGCGTCCGGTACGCAGACCCGAGAATCCCGCCCTGTTCAGGAGGCGGGACGGGGGTCGCACTGGTCTGCGAGAGACGGGGCTCAAGGGCGCTCATCGCTTCAGCGTAAGCGGCACACCCCGGTTTCGCCCCTGTCCGTTCGACGGAACCTCCCTCAGCCGCAAGACCTAGGCCGGGGGTGCGGAATCCGCGGCCTGTGAACACAGCATGGCGGCCTCATTGCACACCCCGGGAATCCCTTCCCGGGGCGAGCCCGACCCCCATACGGTCGTATCCGAAGCCAACAAGGCCGTGTGCCCGAGTGGTTGAGGGACTCGACTGCAAATCGAGTAACGCCGGTTCGATTCCGGTCACGGCTTCTGAAGCTGGTCCGACCAGCAGATCCCTCTGACACGGCCGGACCGGCCGGTCAGTACCGGAACAGCACTCCGCGCCAGGTCCATCCCGACTTGAGGACCATGGTGCGCAGGGGATCTCTCACGTCCCGCGTGTCGAAGCGCAACGTCTCGACCTTGCGCCGACGGCCGTCGGCACCACGCTGGAACTCCCACTGCCGGTACACCTTGTGGCCCCCACGGCCGTACTGCTGACCGGATTCGTGCGACGGCTCCCACCGCTCCTCCAGGACGAGCACCTCGTGCTTCGCCGGCACCAGGCGCATGCGGGTCTTGAGCGTCAGCTTCGCCTTCGGGATCTTGCACTCCGCCACCAGGTCGGCCTTCTCCTTGGGAAGGGCATGGCGCACGGTGAACGGTACGTTTCGGCCGTTGAGCGCGAGCAGCGCTTCCCGGAGCTCCATGGCGGGCAGAGGGCTGACACCGATGTCAGGGTGCTTAGTGCCGGTCCACTTGTCCCAGAGGCGCCCCATCGTCAGACCCCCGCCCCGGTGTCGGTCAGAGCCAGTCGGATCATCACTCGCCTGTGCGGGTCCTCTGCACGCTCCACATCTCCCCCTGTCGGCTGCTGATCATATGCATGGCAACCGCACCCGGATCAACCGTTTTGGGCGCAATCCGAGGTCTCTCGTGCGCGAGGCTGCGGACGGGCGAGGTGCTTTTGAGCTTGAGCCCCTGGCGCGCTTGCCGGGGGCTCTTCGCCTGATCCCTCGGGTGCGGAGAGCAGCCGTTCACAGGCTCATCCCGGACAGGCGAGTCAGCCGGGTGAGCTTGTCGTTACTCCGGCGGTGCAGGGACGCCAGCACCCGCAGGACTTCCCGCCCCATGGGGTGAATGCGTGCCATCTGAGGGGCGGCGCCGAACGCAAGCGTGAGGTTGTCCAGGGCTGCATCCCAGTTCCCTACGTCCAGCTGCGCACGGGCCGCGTTGATGTAGGTGGGCGCCACCCGGGTGGGGGGAAGCCCAGCCAGGGCACCCGCGAGATCGTCTGTGAGGGCAAGCGCGTCATGGGGTCTGCCGAGATCCACGTTCGTTGCCAGGACGTGCGTGAACGTGTTCTGCGGGCCCACTGTCAGCCCGTGCACCTTCAGCTCGCCGGGCAGGCCGTCCGAGATCGCCATCGCCGATCGGATGTGCCGCTGGGCTTCTCGCTTGGCTTCCCGTTTATCGCGGAGCCGGCCGGCCAGCGTCATTCCCCGCAGGTTCAGGATGCAGACGGCGATGTCCCTCTCTTCGCCGGACAGGCTTGCTTGTGCCTGCCCGACGGCCCGGTCGACGAGGGTGAGGCCGCGCTCCACGTCCCCGAAGTTCAGGTAGGTGCCCGCCCTGTCCCGAGCGGCCACGGCCACCCCGAGAGGGTTGGCCTTCTGTTCCACCGCCCACCGCTGGCGCGTCACGGCCAGTTCCGCCATGTCCATCCAACGATGCCGTGCCGCGAGCCAGTAGACAGAGCTGTAGACGTCGGCCAGCCGCATCCAAGCCTGGGGGGTGTTGGTCGCGTGCGCGTGCTCCGTGGCGTCCCTGAGCAGCCCGGGGAGCGCCGTGAGCAGCTTGTCGACCTTGACCTCTTCGCGGAGTCTCTGCGCAGCATCCATGGCGGCCGTGAACGCGCCCTCCACGATCCGTCGGCCTTCTGGCAGGTCGTAGTCCCTGATCGCGTCCCGTAGCTCGGACAGGCTCGCCTCGGTCGCCCGCCCAGCAGGCGCCTCCCCGAACACCTGCGCCATGGTCAGGCCCATGGCCCTGCCCAGCTCTGCCGCAACGGCCGGACTGAGAGCTCGATCACCCACTTCGATCTTCGAC
Organism: Streptomyces sp. NPDC090445; assembly: GCF_044769385.1. NCBI lineage: Bacteria > Bacillati > Actinomycetota > Actinomycetes > Kitasatosporales > Streptomycetaceae > Streptomyces > Streptomyces sp. NPDC090445. The sequence goes on from NZ_JBIVXV010000008.1 coordinate 184,621, forward strand.
AGCAGCGAGACAGAGATGTTCGCTTGGCGTGCCAACTGCGCTTGAGACAGACCGCGCGCCTTCCGCAGCATGGCCAGGTGTGCGCCGGGGGGAAGCTCAGTCGCGCCCATGGGCCCATCTTCCCGAGAACGGCCCTGGCCGTTCCCTCTGTTCGCAACGTCCACGCTCATGGTCACACGCCCTGCACGCGACCGCACACACAGTGTGCAAGTTCGTTCGCCTGCCGAGGAGTTGTCTAGTAGCAGAACAACGGCGCTTCGAGAGACGGTGAGCATCGATGGCACCACCGCAGAAGGACACCTTCGAGTACGTGACGTACACGAAGAAGCGGGAGACGTGCCCCGCATGCCTGAAGCCCATCCGGCTTGACCGCCCGGCCCGCCGGGAGATGCTCGGGCGGGCGGACGGGGACCCGATCGTCGCCTACTGGCACATGGCCTGTGCCCCTGAGGGGGCACGACGGTGATCGGCGCTGCCGACGTGGGCCAGAGGGTGGTCGACTCCTGGGGCCGGTCGGGCGTCCTGGCCGCCTACGACCCCGTATGGGAGAACCCTGCCGACAAGCCGGCCAACCGGCGGCCCGTCGCCGTGGCGTTCATCCGCCCCGACACCGGAAGCCGCGAACTCATCGTCCATGCCGGTGAGGTGAGGCAGGAGTGAACAACCACATGGGTTTGGTCAGCTGGCTTGCCTTCGCCGCATGGGTGGCCCTGGTGGCCGCTCTCGCAGCCCGAGGCAAGAGAGCTGCGCAGCTTGATTGAACGGCGGCCCGGCAACGTTGATCCGGCAACGTGCAACCAGTGCGCTTCCCTCCGGGACAAAGGGCAGGCGGCAATCGCTCGACCAGCGCAGCCGCGCCGATCTGTTGGCAGTGGCTGAGGACATGCTGATCCACAAGCGGTACGGGCACCCCGAGGACTTGACGCGGCTGCCCGACGAGCCCCTGTAGAGGGCCACGGACCCCCGCCCCTCACGGGACGTGTTGTACGACGGTACGGGGACCGCTTCCCCGGAATCACGTCGAAGGGATCAAGCATCATGAGCAAAGTCCTCGGAACCGAGTTCGAGTTCCGTACGTCCAGCGCCTGCCAGTACGAGAACAACAACCCCCGCTGTGTCGAGGTGGCCACCAACATCCCGGGCGTGGTCGCCGTCCGGAACAGCGTCACTGGCGGGGCCGTCGATTTCACCGCGGACGAGTGGACCGCGTTCCTCGCCGGTGCCAAGCTGGGCGAGTTCGACCTGTCGGCCTAGGAGGCGCCTTGCAGGAGTGCCCACGCTGTGGCGGTGACCCAACACCCGACCCGGAACACTCACGGGTGAGATGGTGCCTGTCCTGCTGGCACTCCTGGGCCGTCCCGCAGCAGCACCCCTGTCCGGGCTACCTGCCCCGCTTCATGCCCGCCCTGCGGGCCCTGGGGAACCACCGTCCCTAGCCCCTCGGGCCCTCGGCCCCGCCTGTCTGCCGTTCCCCCTGGCGGATGGGCGGGGCTTCCCCATGCGGTCTCGGAAACGGCGAACGCCCCGCGCCCAAAGGACACGGGGGGGGGGATCGCCTGCAAAGCGAGTCACGCCGGTTCGATTCCGGTCACGGCTTCCCCCGAAGGCCGTCCAGGGCAGGCGCACCCCGGACGGCCTTCGGCATCAGCTGCTCCGGCGCCGCACCACCACGGCCACGACGGCGCCGCCGACGAGCACGCACGCGCCGAGCCCGAGCGCGATCCAGGTCATGTTGCTGCCGCCGCTTCCCTTGGCCTCGGCCTGCGGCGCGGACGCACCGGACTGCGGCTTCTTGCCGTCACCACCGGCCGACGGGGCAGGCGAGTTCTTCGCATCCGCGGCAGCCAGGTCCGGCAGCGGGAAGACATCCGCGGGGCCAGGATCGCCGGGGGTAGGCAGCGCGATCTTCGGGCGGACGATGCCGTAGCCCAGGTAGTCGTTGCGCTCCTTGCCGTCATCACCCTTGCCGGCGGTGTTCAGGAGGACACGAAGCACCTGGTTGTTGGTCCACTCCGGATGGGCAGACCAAAGCAGCGCCGCCGAGGCGGAGGTCAGAGCAGTGGCGTCACTGGTGCCATGGTTCTTGCACAGTCCGGTCTTGCCGGCGCACGCCGTCAGGATGTCTATGCCGGGGGCAGACATGTCGACCTGTGGACCGTGCTGCGACTCCTTGGTCGCGACGCCGTCCGGCCCCACAGCGCCGACACCCACCACACCAGGGGTCGCCGCGGGGTACATGACCGTGTTCAAAGTGTCGCCGTCGTTACCCACGGAGGCAAAGATCAGCTTCCCCCTGGACAGAGCGTACTTCACTGCATCAAGCCGCCCAGGATCATCTTGTTCCGCACCCATGGAGATGTTGATGATCTTGGCTTCAGAGTCCGCCGCGAACCGGATCGCCTCAGTCCAGATCGGGCTCGTCTTGTTGAACTCGTGCGGCACACGAATCGGCAGAATCTTGGCACCCGGAGCAAGACCGAATGCCCCATCGCCGCTCGGATGCTTCCCAGAGCCGGCAATCAGCGCAGCCATGGTGGTGCCGTGCTTGTCGTAGTCCGAGCGCTCGTCCCCCGAGTATTCCGTCGCAAAGTCCTTACCTGGAAGGACTTGGCCCTCAAGCTCAGGGATGCGGTCGACGCCACTGTCGATGACAGCAACGGTGACACCCTTGCCCGTGCTGATTTTCCAAATGTCGTCGGCCTTCATGGCGTCGAGATGCCATTGCCTGGACCGGATGGTCTCCGCATGAGCCGGGGTCGCGGCGACCCCGGCCAGCAGGAGACCCACCAGGGCCGCGGTCGCCTTACGCGTGTGCATCCCGTACAACATCCGTTCTGCTCAGTCGATCACCGGCGGGACAACACGGCCGTTGCTCCGCCAGGTCTCTTCGTCCTCGGCCAGGTAGTCCGGGCGCTCGCCGGCCTGCTGGTCACGCCGGTTACCCGGAGCGTGCGCACCCGCACCAGGGTGACCCACCGCGCCGCGAGCCGAACCAGCCCCAGCCTCGTTGCGGACAAGACCCGCACCGCCCTGCGTGAACGGCTGTCCTCCGGTCTGGGTTCGGCCGATCATGCCAGGCTGGCGCCCACCGACAACACCGCCCGGCTCCATGGCCAGTCGGCGCCCCATCGCGGAACCGCCCGGTGTACCGACGTGAGGGCCACCCACGCCGGGGGGCATGCCGCCGGCGCGGCCGCCGCCCATCGGGCCTTCCGTGCCGATGACCGTTCCGCGCGGGATACCCGGCGTGGGGCCGCCCGCGGTTACCTGACGGCCGCCGACGATGCCGGTGTCACGCGGCAGCAGCGGAGGAAGCCCCCCGAGCTTGCCACCAGAAGTCGGCGGAGAGGGGATGGACGGGACCTTGCTGATGGGGCCACCGCCACCGGGCAGATTCGGCCCCCCGCCAAGGGGCGGGAGTCCGACCGGCGGCATGGGCACGACCGGGTTGGGACCGTTGGGGCCGGGAGCCGGGAGATTGGGCAGGCTGGTGACCGGCGGGACAGTCTTGTCCGGTAGGACTGCGACATGGTCGAGGTCCACGTCCACGTCCTTGTCCGGCAGCGGCACCGGCGCAGGCCCGGTCGTCGGCGGCAGACTGACATCCGGTCGACTCGGGCCTCCGTCGAAGTCGCCGGACGGGCCACTGCCACGCGGCGACGACGGCGTGAACGCGGCACCAGCCGAACCTGAGGCACCCCCGTATCCACCTCCAGAGCGGTCGGCATCCTGCCTTCCGTCCAGGCCCTTCGGCTGGAAATCAGCCGGCGGTGGCGGGAACGTCGGGATCTCGGTGTTGCCGATCTGCGTCGACGACTGCTCGTACGCCCCGGCCAGCTTCGTCAGCTGGTCGACGGCCTTCTTGTGGTCGCCGCTCAGCTTGGACCAGGCCTCCTGGCCCATCTTCTGGGCGTCCGGGTCGTTGCGGTATTCCTTGGAAGTCTTAAGGTTCTCGGCCGCCGACGCGTCGTACGCCGGCATGTTGACCTTGACCTCGTGCATGATCTGGGCGGCCTCGCTCATCCACCTGCCGCCTGCGGCGCTGAGCTCGCCCAGTCGCAGCGTGGCGCTGCCGGCCTGGCTCGCCCAGTCCGCGAAGTGAGTGGCGGCCTCGCCCTCCCAACCCGTGACCTTGGTGTTCTTGAGGGCGTTGCCGATCTCCTTGATCGTGTCGGCCGCCCCGGTCAGCAGTGTGGCACGGGACTCCACCGTCGTGTGGTCAAGGGAGGCAACCATCGCGAGCAGCTGCTGGTGGGTGAAACCCTCGAAGTTCGTCGCCATCAGATCTTGCCCTTCGGCTTGTTCGCCTCGCCAGCCGCGCCGTGCTGGGCGTCCTGCTGCTTCACGAGCGGGTCTCGCTCCCGAACGTAGTCCTCCTTCGCCTGGACGACGATGGAGTGCATACGGCGCTTCGTCTCCTCGTCGACGCCGGCAAAGCCCTTGCCGGACGTGAGGATCGCGATGCCCAGTCCCTCGATCTGCGCGGCCAGGCCCTTGGAGAGGTTCTCGAGCTGCGTCTGGACCGTGTTGTACGTCTTGAAGAGCGCTTCCGCCTCGGCAAAGCCCTTGCCGAGGGTGCCCTCGGGGAGGGTGCCGTCCGCCAGCTTCTTGTCGTACGCCTCCGAGCCCTTCAGCTTCGCCAGAAGCTCGTCGACCTTCTTCTTGTAGCCGGACAGCGTCTCGTAGTCGACCGCAAGGGCTTGGGCCTGTGCGCGAAGCGCCGCCGCTGTCTCGTTGGCTGCACCGCCCCCGAGCACCCAGTCCAACGCGTTCTCTGCCACGGCGGCCTCCCCGTTTCCCCGTTTTCCCCGTTCGGTTCGCGGCCGGCACCGCCGCTCCCCGTTCCCCGTTCGCTTGCGTTCACGCGCGCGCGGGATCAGTCCTACTCGATCACTCTAGCGATCGGCAAGGACAGTCCCAACCTCGGGGTTGCACGTGCAATGCGCGTCACACGGCTACGAGTTGGCGGCCGCCACCGCCGCGGAGGGCCTGATCGGGAGTCGGTTCACGGGGCGGCCGGTGGCCGCCCTGACCGCCGAGGCCACGGCTGCCGGGGCCGTGACGACCGGGACCGCGCTGGCCGCCTTCGCGCCGAACGGGGCCACGACGTCGCGTTCTTCGACCAGCTTGACGATGCGGACCGACGGGGCGTCCAGCGACGTCGGCAGGGCATAGCCCGTCAGGTCGGGGTGGCGGACCAGGCCGGACACCGTGCGGAGGTTCTCCGTCAGGGCCGCGCCCACGCCCTGCGTGACGCCCGCCTCGATACGGGCCGCCAGCTGGGCCGGGTTGAGGATCCGGCCGACGTCCTGGGCGACCGCCAGCTCGACCACGCGGACCGTGCCGAGCTCGATGTCCACGTCCACCACCGCGCGGATCGCACAGAAGGCGAGGCCGACGAACGCGTCGCCCTGGCCGTCGGCGTTCAGCGGCTCCGTGGGGTGGGGGCGGCACTGGGCCGTGGCCCAGAGTTCCTTGCCCATCATCGCCTCGACCACCGGCATCGAGAAGGCGCCGTCGTAGGACGTGATCCGGCCGTCCTGGATCTGGAGCAGTTCCGTGGACATGCCGAGGTTGTGGGCCATCGGCTGGAGGAGCTGGGTGCGGACCATCTTCGCCGCGCGCTCCACCGCGCCGCCCGACACCCACGTGTGCCGGCCGTGTGCCGACGGGCCCGCCGGCGGCTGGTCCGTGTCGACCGGGGCGGTGATCACCTCGTCCACGCCCAGGACTTCCTGGACGATCTGGCGGGCGAGCGTGGCGAAGCCCTGGCCGGTGTCGACGGCCGCGCAGATCACCGTCGCCACGCCGTTGACGACCTTCACCGTGGCCGTGGAGACCTCGTCGGCGCCTTCCGCGCCGAGCATGTGGACCATGCCGATGCCGTACCCGACGCCGCGCCGCACCGCGCCCGGCTCGCCCGCGCCGTCCGGGCCGCCCGGCAGCAGCCACTCCTCCTCCGGGGTGTCCTTCGGGAGGGAGGGGAGTTCGAAGTCGCGGACCGCACGGAGGAGTTCCGCGACGGGAGCCGGGCAGGTCACCGTCTGGCCGGTGGGCAGCAGGTCGCCGGTGGCCAGGACGTTGCGCATGCGCAGTTCCGCGCCGTCGATGCCGAGGGCCGCGGCCAGCTTGTCCATCTGGCCCTCGTACGCGGCGCAGACCTGCATGGCGCCCTCGCCGCGCACGTGGCCCGACGGGGGGTTGTTCGTGCGGACCGCCCAGCCCTCCACGAAGGCGTGCGGGACCACGTACGGGCCGCAGGCGAACGCCACGGCCGCCGCGAGGGACTCGGCGGAGGCGTCCGCGTACGCGCCGGCGTCCATCAGGATCTGGGCCTCGACCTTGACGAGGCGGCCCTCCGCGTCGGCGTGGTGCCGGTAGCGGAGCAGCGTCGGGTGGCGGTGGGTGTGGCCGAGGAAGGACTCCTCGCGGGTGGCGGCCAGCTTGACCGGGCAGCCCGTGCGCAGGGCCAGCAGGCCGAGGGGGAGCTGGAAGGCGGCGTCCTCGCGGTCGGCGGTCGCGCCGGGCACGCCGGTGACGACGACGCGGACGCGGTCCGGTTCGAGGCCGAAGCAGGCGGCGGCCAGGTCGCGGTCGAGGTGCGGGTCGGTGGAGGCGGTGTACAGCTCCACGCCGCCGTCGGGGCGGGGGACGGCGAGTCCGGCCTCGGCGCCGATGGGCGCCGGGTCCTGCCGGCCGATCCGGTAGAGGCCCTCGACGACGACGTCGCCCGTGGCTTCCGGGTCGCCGTAGCGGAGCGGGATGTGCCGGATCAGGTTGCCGTCGGGGTGCAGGGGCGGGGCGCCGAAGGCCTGCTCGGGGTCGGTGACCGCGTCGAGGAGCTCGTACTCGACGGTGATGGCGGCGGCCGCGAGGCGCGCCGTGTCGGGGTGGTCGGCGGCGACGGCGGCGATCGGCTCGCCGTGGTGCCGTACGACGTCGTGCGCGAACACGGGCCGGTCGGCGATCCGGCGGCCGTGTGTGGTCGCGCCGGGGACGTCGGCGTGCGTGACGACGGCGCGGACGCCGGGCATCTCGCGGGCGGCCGAGGTGTCGATGGACAGGATGCGGGCGTGCGCGTGCGGGGACCGGAGCACGGCGGCCCACAGCAACCCCTCGGCCCACAGGTCGGCGGCGTACGGGAAGGTGCCCTCGGTCTTGGCGCGCGCGTCGGCGGCGGGCACGGAGGCCCCGATACCGCGCGGAACTGCTGGTTCCGTCGGCTCGGCCGGGCCGCCGGCCGAGCCCGCGGCGCCGGCCGCAACGCTCGTGGTGAACGTCACGGTCGTCGTCGTCGTGGCCGTGGCCGCGTCCTGCCCGCTCACGCCATGCCTCCGTTCTGGTGGAACCCGCCCTCGCCGGGCAGTGCCTGGTGCGGGATGCGCGGAGCTTCGGCCGCGCCGCCGCCGTCGGCCACGCCCGACGCGCCTGACGCGCCTGCCCCTGTCGCTTCGGCCTCCGCGCGCTCGGCGACGACCTCGCGGACCGCCTCCAGGACGCCCTTGTAGCCGGAGCAGCGGCACAGGTTCCCGCACAGCGCCTGGCGGGTCTCCAGGTCGCTGGGGGCGTGGTTGCCCTCCAGCAGGTCGTGGATGGTCATGGCCATCCCCGGCACGCAGAACCCGCACTGCACCGCACCCGACCTGCACAACGCCTGCTGCACGTCGGAGAGTTCCCCGCCGGTCGCGAGCCCCTCGACCGTCCGGACCTCGCTGCCCGCGGCCGTCGCGGCCGGGACCAGGCAGGACGCCACGAGCCGCCCGTCGACCTGCACCGCGCAGGCCCCGCACTCGCCCTGCGAGCAGCCGTCCTTGGCGCCGGCCAGGCCGAGGCGCTCACGCAGCACGTACAGCAGGGACTCGCCGATCCACGCACCGGTGACCGGCCGGTCGGCGCCGTTGACGCGCAGCACGTACGAAGCCAGCGGGTGCTCGTGATGGGCGACGGCCGCGGCGGCCGCCTGCCCTTCCTCGTACGAGGGCCCCGCCAGGGGGATCCCTTCCCCGATGCTCGCGTCCGGCGGTGACACGGCACGGTCCGCGGCGTCCGCACCCGGCACCACCCCGCCCGCGGCTCCGCCCGGGGCCCCGGCGGCGGCTTCGGCGAAGCCGTGCCCGTCCGCCGACCCGGTCGGCGCCTGGCCGGGCTCCTGCCCGGGCTCGTGTCCGGCCTCCGCCGGCGTGCCGTGGCCGTGGCCGTGTTCGTGGCCCATCGCCGGGCCCGAATCCGGAGCGGGCTGCGGCCGCGACTGCGGCTCCGGAGCGGGCTGGGGCTCCGGGGCGGCGCCGTGGGCGGATGCCGGGAAGCCGTGGCCGCTCGCCTCCGCCTGCTCGGCCGGGCCGGCAGGACCGCCGGCGAGGGCGTACTCCACCGGCGTGCCGGCCGGCTGCGCCCCGGACGGCTGTGCTTCCGCCGGGGCCTCGGCCGGCGCCGCGTGGTGGATCCCGTGCTCGGCGCCCGCGTGCCGCCCGGGGGCCTCGGCGGGCATGCCGGCAGGCGCGTCGGGGTGCACGGCGGCGTGCTGCGCCTGCTCGTGCTGTGCCTGCTCGTACTGGCCGAGGCCGTGCCCGTCCGCGAGGGCGATGCCGCGCCCGTGCGTGTGCCCGGGACCGTCCCCGAGCGCGATCCCGTGGCCGTGCGTGTGGCCGTGGCCGTGCCCGTGCCCGTGCTCGGTCTCGGTCTCGGTCTCGTAGCCGACGTGGCCGTACTGGCCTTGCCCGTGCTGCCCGTGCTGGCCGTGCTGGCCGTGCTGGCCGTGCTCCTGCTGCCGGCCGTGGTCGTGCTGCTCGTACTCGTGCGCGCGCGCGTAGGCGTCCGGGGGCGTGTGCAGGCCGGCCGCGGCCGCCGCGGGGCCGTGCGCGGCCTCGATGTCGTACGGGGCGGCGTGCGCGGGCTCGCCCTCCGGCAGCGGGGTGCCCACACCGGGCCCGCCCAGCACGCGCGGGGGCCGGCCGGGGGCGCCGACGCCGGGGCCGCCGAGGGGCCGCTGGCCGGCGCCGGACGTGCCCGGGCCGCCGCTGCCCGACTGCGCGTCGGGCAGGACGCCCGAGCTCAGCGGGGCGTCCGGGCCCAGCGGTGCGTCCCCGTGCTGGGTCTCGAAGCCCGGGTGCGTCGCCCACGGGGCGGGGGCGCCGCCCGGCAGGGTCGCCGGGGGCTGGCTCCAGTCGCCGGCCGGCCCGCTGCCGGTCCGGAACTCGCCGCTCTGGTCGTGGAGTTCCGGCAGGGTCCACTGGCCGGTGGTCACCGGCTCGTCCGCCCGCAGCGCGTCGGGGAAGTGCCACTCCGCCGTCTCGCCGGGGTCCTCGCCGTCCTGGGGGCCGGCCTGCTCCTGCCCCGGCACGGCGTCGGCGAACTCCGCCGCGACCGCCGCCGGGATCGGGATCGACGCCGGGATCGGCCCGCCGACCGGGGCCGCCGGGGCCCCGCCGACCGCACCGGCCGCCGCACCCGCAGCCGCCGGGCCCGCCTCGGCCGGGTGGCCGCCCGCGTCCGGCCACTGCTCCGGGATCGCCCACGTCCCCGTGGCCGACGGATCCGTACCGGCGGACCCCAGCGGAACGATCATCGGCGGCGGGACGTACCCGTGCCCGGGCGCCGCCAGCGGCTCCCCCTTCGCGAGGGCGTCCAGCATGCCCGGGGGCAGGCTCACGAACGCCGTCGCGTCGGCGGCGTCGTTGAACTCGCCGCTCTGCGGCACCGGCTGCCAGCCCCATGCCGGGGCGGTCTGGCCGCCCGTGTCCCCCGTCGTTCCGCTCACGTTCTCGTTCTCACTCATGAGGTCAGCGCCCTCCCCAGGGCCCTCCGTGCCAGTACGGCCACCGTCCGCCGCAGATGCAGTACACCGGGAGCAACCGGTTCCCCCTGGTCGGGGACGCAGGCGGCCGCGACGTAGTCGCCGAAGGCCTCCAGCGCCTCGGGGGCCAGGCTCCGCTCCCCGTCCCAGTCGATCAGTGAGGCCACCCACTGCTCGGCCTCCAGCGGCCGCAGCGGCATCGGGGCGACCGCGCCGATCGCACAGCGCACACCCCGGCGCGCCGGGTCCAGTACGAGCCCCACGGACGCCACGGCGCGGCCCGGGCCCGTACGCCCGGTGGCCTTCAGGAACACCTGCGGGGCGTGCAGCAGCGGCACCCGCACGAAGCCGATCAGCTCGCCGGGCCGCAGCATTTCGCGGCCGGCGAGCAGGTACGACACCGGGATCTCGCGCTGCCCGATCGGGCCGACGATGACGAGGGTGGCCTCCAGCGCGGCCAGTACGGGCAGTGCGTCGCCCGTCGGCGCGGCGCTGGCGATGTTCCCGCCGAGGGTGCCGGCGTTGCGGATCTGCGGCGGCCCGGCGGCCCGCGCGGCGGCGGCCAGCCCCGGCATCAGCGCGGCGAAGTCGGGGCGGCCCATCCGGGCGTGGGTGAGGCCCGCGCCGAGCAGGGCGTGGCCGTCCTCCTGGTACTGCCAGCCGCGGATCTCGTTGATCCGGCCGAGGCTCACCAGGCCGGCCGGCCGCAGCAGCCCGGCATTGACGGCCGCCATGAGGTCGGTGCCGCCGGCCACGGGCACGGCTGCGGGCATGGCGGCGAGTGCCGCCACGGCCTCCTCGAGCGAGGCCGGCAGCATCACGGACTGCGCCGCCTGCGGTGTGTGCGGTGCGTGCGTGGTCAACCCAGCTGCCCCTTCCCGATGTCCCGGTAACAGCGCTCACGCCTGTCCGCCGTACGGTACGTGCTCACTGCCGGGACGTGGCAACTCTGGCACATCTTCCCCACCGCCCGGCGCGAGGGTCCGCCGGGCGCCCCTTCGAGCTCCCGACCGTCCGGTATCCCCCGTATCCCCCGTATCGACCGACTCGCCCGCATCAGGCGAATCAACCGAATCCAGTCCCGCACGGCGTTTCGTACCGGTGCGCATCGCTTCACACCGGTGCGCACCCCATAAGCCTGGATCGAGCAAGAGTTCCCGACAACCCCCAAGCACGTAGGACGCCCCGGAATCCCCAGGAGTTCCAGAGATCGCCGGAGAATTCCCAAGGGTCCGGAGACGCCCCGGGGCGCACTGGGGTGCTCCGGAACGCCCCGGGGAACCCGCTCCGGACCGGCCCCGTACGGCCCCGCGCGCGCCCCGCGCACCCCGCGGGCACAGGGGCGCGCGGCGGGCGGCAGCCGGGCCCGTGCGCCCCGTCCGCCGCCCCGGGTCACACGTTCGGCGGCTCCCCTTCGATCGGACGTCCGAGCACCCCCGGGCGCCGCTGCCACGGCAACGGCCCGCCGGGCGGCCGGTGCTCGACGCCCAGCACGTCAAGGCGGCGCCGGTGTCCGGCCATCCGGGCCTCGAAGCCGGCGTGGTCCCGTTCGCCCGGTTCGGGCAGGTCCGACCACACCACCTCCGCGAACGCCGCGAGCCGCGGGAACACCTGGTAGTCGATGCGGCCCTGGTCCTCCGTCACCTCGGTCCACATGTTGGCCTGCGCGCCGAGGACCCGCTGCGCGGCCGCCCCCGACAGCTTCGGCGGCACCGGCTCGAACCGGTACACGTCCTCCGATGTGCGGACGTACCCGATCGGTACCGGCTCGTCGGGGCCCGCGGCCTGACGGTGGTCCAGGTACACGTGCTGCTCGGGGCACATCACGACGTCGTGTCCGGCCTCGGCGGCGGCGATCCCGCCCGCGTAGCCGCGCCACGAGGAGACCGCCGCCCCGGGTGCGAGCCCGCCGTCCAGGATCTCGTCCCAGCCGATCAGCCGGCGCCCGCGCCGGGCCAGCCAGCCGTCGAAGTGCCGGATGAACCAGGACTGCAGCCCGTCCTCGCCGTCCACGCCCAGCTCGCGGATCCGCTGCTGCGCGGCCGGCGAGGCCCGCCACTGCGCCTTGGGGCACTCGTCGCCGCCCACGTGCACGAACGGGGAGACCTCCGCGGGGAACAGCTCCAGCAGCTCCTCGAACACGCCCTCGTAGAAGCGCAGCACGGCCTCGGTCGGCGCGAGGACGTTCTCGCTGATCCCCCAGTCGTCCCACACGCCCAGCGCGGCGGTGTCGACGACGTCGGTGTTCCCCAGTTCGGGGTAGGCGGCGATGGCGGCCTGCGAATGGCCCGGCACGTCGATCTCCGGGACCACCCGGATGTGCCGTTCGGCGGCGTAGGCGACGATCTCGCGGATGTCGTCCTGCGTGTAGAAGCCGCCGTGGGGAGTGTCGTTCCACAGCGGCGAGGCACGGTGGCCCCGACGGCTGCGCGGGCGCCAGGCGCCGGTCCCGGTGAGGCGCGGGTGGCGCTTGATCTCGATGCGCCAGCCCTGGTCGTCCGTCAGGTGCAGGTGCAGCACGTTGAGCTTGTGGGCGGCCAGCAGGTCCAGCCAGCGCAGGACGCCGCTCTTCGGCGTGAAGTGCCGGGCCACGTCCAGCAGCATGCCGCGCCACCCGAAGCGGGGGCCGTCCTCGACGGTCCCCCGGGGCAGGCTCCACACCCGCCCGGCGCCGGCGGGCGGCGCGGCCCGCCGGTACGCGTCCGGGCCGAGCAGCTGGCGCAGGGTCTGGGCGGCCCAGAAGACGCCGGCCGGGGAGGCGCCGGCGAGGTCCGCGCCCGCGGCGCCGACGGTGAGGAAGTAGCCCTCGGGCCCCAGGTGCGCGGCGAGCCCCTCGTCGAGGCGCAGCCGGATGCCGTCCGCCCCGCCGCCCGGGGCCGCCTCGCCGCCCGGGCCCGTCCCGACGCCGGGGCCTCCTCCGCCCCCGTCCGGGGCCGCCGGCGGCAGGTCCCAGCCGGTGGCGGCGCCCAGTTCGCGGCGCAGCCAGCGGGCCGTGCCCTCGGTGCCGGTTCCGGCGTCCAGGACGGGCCGGGGCCCGAACACGTACGGGGGCGCGTCCTCGCGCAGGTCGGCGGTACGGGGTGCGGGGATCAGGTCCATGCGGCGGCCCTTCGCGGCGGCGCGGCGGGGCGCCCTGCGCGGCACACGGGGCGCGGGGCGCTCGTGACGCAGCCGACCCTAGTACGCGCGAAGGCCCCCGGGATACGCATGCGCGCGCATCCCGGGGGCCCCGGTTCCGCGGAGCGCTCCGGGCCCGTCCCGGCCCCTCGGGGCCAGGCGGGCGGCCGGGCGGCAGCGGCAGCGGCAGCGGCAGCGGCAGCGGCAGCGGCCGACGGTGCCGGCCGGCGGCGGCTACTTGTCCTTGCCGCCCTTGTCCTTGTCCCCGCCGGAGCCCATGGAGTCGTAGATTTCCTTGCACATGGGGCAGACCGGGTACTTCTTCGGGTCCCGGCCCGGCACCCACACCTTGCCGCAGAGCGCCACGACGGGGGTCCCGTCGAGGGCGCTCGCCATGATCTTGTCCTTCTGGACGTAGTGGGCGAAGCGCTCGTGGTCGCCGTCGCCGTGGGACACCTGCGGCGTCGGCTCTACGAGGGTCCCCGTACCAGTCCCGCGCTCGGGCTCAAGAGTGCTCATGCAAGCCAGGGTACCGATCCCGGCGCGGGTCAGTTCAGCGACGGGTCGTCGGGGTACGTGGCGACCATCGCGAGCTCGCTGCGCTGCCGGCGCAGCACCGCCCGCCACAGCCGGGCCGGGTCGGGGAAGGAGATGTCGCCCGGCTCCGACTCCACGACGTACCAGGCGCCCTCGCCGAGCTCCTCCTCCAGCTGGCCGGGGCCCCAGCCGGAGTAGCCGGCGAAGATCCGCAGCGATCCGAGCGCGGAGGCCAGCAGCTCCGGCGGCGCCTCCAGGTCGACCAGGCCGATCGCCCCGTGCACCCGGCGCCACCCGAGCGGCCCCTCGTCGCCCGGGATGACCGCCACGCCGAGCGCCGAGTCCAGGCCGACCGGGCCGCCCTGGAAGACGACCCCGGGATCGCCGGCCAGGGCCGCCCAGGGCAGGAGGATGTCGCCGACCACCACGGGGGTGGGCCGGTTGAGGACCACGCCGAGCGAGCCCTGCTCGTCGTGGTCGAGCAGCAGCACCACCGCGCGGTCGAAGTTCGGATCCGCGAGGGCGGGGGTGGCCACGAGCAGCCGCCCTGTGAGGGAGGACACCTCGGTCATGCCGACATGATCCCTCACATTCGCCCTTCGGGGGGAGCCGGAGCCGCAATCGGGTCCCGGCAGCCCGGGCGCACGGCAGCAGGAAGGAGCGCGCACCGGACCCCGGCCCCGGGCCGGGTTCCGGAAGCCAGCGGAATGCGACGCTCCGCCAGCGGGCGGGCACGGAGGGTGTTGTGGCCGTTTCATGACGCTTTTCCGGCCGCGTCGGCCTTACGAAGCGGGGGGCAGTGCCCCTTACCCTTTTCCCTGGCCCCTGCCCACCTCCCCCCGGCCCTGCCGGGCGGACACCTTCCGGAACGCGAGATTCATGACCGGCACAGACGATGTCCTGCTTGTCCACGGCGGTACCCCGCTCGAGGGCGAGATCCGTGTCCGCGGTGCGAAGAACCTCGTGCCCAAGGCCATGGTCGCCGCTCTGCTCGGCAGCGAGCCCAGCCGGCTCCGCAACGTTCCCGACATCCGCGACGTGCGGGTCGTCCGCGGCCTGCTCCAGCTCCACGGGGTGACCGTTCGCCCCGGCGAGGAGCCCGGCGAGCTGGTGCTCGACCCGACGCATGTCGAGAGCGCGAACGTCGCCGACATCGACGCCCACGCGGGCTCGTCCCGCATCCCGATCCTCTTCTGCGGCCCGCTGCTGCACCGCCTCGGCCACGCCTTCATCCCGGGCCTGGGCGGCTGCGACATCGGCGGCCGGCCGATCGACTTCCACTTCGACGTGCTCCGCCAGTTCGGCGCGACCATCGAGAAGCGCGAGGGCGGCCAGTACCTGGAGGCCCCGCAGCGGCTGCGCGGCTGCAAGATCCGCCTGCCGTACCCCTCGGTCGGCTCGACCGAGCAGGTGCTGCTGACGGCCGTCCTGGCCGAGGGTGTCACCGAGCTGGCCAACGCCGCGGTCGAGCCCGAGATCGAGGACCTCATCTGCGTCCTGCAGAAGATGGGCGCGATCATCTCCGTCGACACCGACCGGACCATCCGGATCACCGGTGTCGACCGCCTCGGCGGCTACAACCACAAGGCGCTCCCGGACCGCCTGGAGGCCGCCTCGTGGGCCTCCGCGGCCCTGGCGACCGGCGGCAACATCTACGTGCGCGGCGCCCAGCAGCGCTCGATGATGACCTTCCTGAACACGTACCGGAAGGTCGGCGGCGCCTTCGAGATCGACGACGAGGGCATCCGCTTCTGGCACCCGGGCGGCCCGCTCAAGGCGATCGCCCTGGAGACGGACGTGCACCCCGGCTTCCAGACCGACTGGCAGCAGCCGCTGGTGGTGGCCCTGACCCAGGCCACGGGCCTGTCGATCGTCCACGAGACGGTCTACGAGTCCCGCCTCGGGTTCACCTCGGCCCTCAACCAGATGGGCGCGCACATCCAGCTGTACCGCGAGTGCCTGGGCGGCTCCGCCTGCCGCTTCGGCCAGCGCAACTTCCTGCACTCGGCGGTCGTCTCCGGCCCCACCAAGCTGCAGGGCGCCGACCTGGTCATCCCCGACCTGCGCGGCGGGTTCTCGTACCTGATCGCGGCGCTGGCGGCCGAGGGCACCTCGCGGGTCCACGGCATCGACCTCATCAACCGCGGCTACGAGAACTTCATGGAGAAGCTCGTCGAGCTGGGGGCCAAGGTCGAGCTCCCCGGCGGCGACCTCGTCTGAGTCCGACCTCTCCCGCCGGGGCCCGTGTGGCCCCTGGGGCCCCTGAGGGGCCCTCAGGGGCCCCGTACGGGGCGCGGACAAGCCGAAGGGCGGCCACCCACCGGGTGGCCGCCCTCCTGCTTTTGTACGTGCTGCGTACTCCTGCCGTCCCGGGGGCCTGTGCGGCCCTCGGCACAAGGGCGGGACTTACTTGCCCTTGGCGGCTTCCTTGAGCTTGGAGCCCGCGGAGACCTTCACGCTGTAGCCGGCCGGGATCTGGATCGGGTCGCCGGTCTGCGGGTTGCGAGCGGTGCGAGCGGCACGGTGGGTGCGCTCGAAGGTCAGGAAGCCGGGGATGGTGACCTTCTCGTCGCCCTTGGCGACGACCTCGCCGATGGTCTCGGCGAGGGCGGCCAGAACGGCGTCGGCGTCCTTGCGGGTCACCTCGGCGCGCTCGGACAGAGCGGCCACCAGCTCACTGCGGTTCATGTTGTACTCCCGTGTTCAACTTGCCTTGGAGGCGTGAGATCGAAGCCGATGCTGCCAGGGCCCTCGGACAGTGCCCGGACCCGGGTCTGAAGCGTCAGACCCTCGCGCCCGGTTACGCATCCTGCCCCCACCAGCGGCGGGAAAGCCAATCCGGCACCCGCCAGGGTCACACGAAAAGCGCCACAGTCACGCCTCGGTGACGCTCCGTCCGCACCGGCGGGAAGGGCGTCCCGGTCCTCGTGGGCATTCCCCGCAACACTAGAGGCGGGCCGCCCGGCCCGCATCCCGCGACGCGCCGGGATCCGGCTCAGGCGGACGTGGGCGTCGTCACAGCGACGGCGGTGGCGGCCTTGCGGACGGCGCCGGCGACCGCGCCCGCGACCTTGTCGTTGAAGACGGACGGAATGATGTAGTTCGCGTTCAGCTCGTCCGCGCCGACGACGTCCGCCAGGGCGGTCGCGGCGGCCAGCATCATGTCGGTGTTCACCGTGCGGGACTGGGCGTCCAGCAGGCCGCGGAAGACGCCCGGGAAGACCAGCACGTTGTTGATCTGGTTCGGGAAGTCGGAGCGGCCGGTGGCGACGACGGCCGCGGTCTGGCGGGCGATCGCCGGGTCCACCTCGGGGTCCGGGTTCGCGAGCGCGAACACGATCGCGCCCTCCGCCATGGCGGCGACGTCCTCGCCGGACAGCACGTTCGGGGCCGAGACGCCGATGAACACGTCGGCGCCGACGACGGCCTCCTTCAACGTGCCCGTGTAGCCCTCGGGGTTGGTGTTGTCGGCGATCCAGCGCAGCGGCGAGTCCTCGGCGGCGTCGACCAGGTCGGGCCGGCCGGCGTGCACGACGCCGTGGATGTCGGCGCTCACGACGTTCTTCACGCCGGCCGCGAGGAGCAGCTTGAGGATGGCCGTGCCGGCCGCGCCGGCGCCCGACATGACAACCTTGACGTCGCCAACTGCCTTGCCCACGACGCGAAGTGCGTTGGTGAGGGCGGCGAGTACGACGATCGCGGTGCCGTGCTGGTCGTCGTGGAAGACGGGGATGTCGAGGGCCTCGCGCAGCCGGGCCTCGATCTCGAAGCAGCGCGGCGCGGAGATGTCCTCCAGGTTGATGCCGGCGAAGCCGGGGGCGATCGCCTTGACGATCTCGACGATGGCGTCGGTGTCCTGGGTGTCCAGGCAGATGGGCCACGCGTCGATGCCGGCGAACCGCTTGAAGAGGGCGGCCTTGCCCTCCATGACGGGCAGGGCGGCCTTCGGGCCGATGTTGCCGAGGCCCAGCACGGCGGAGCCGTCCGTCACGACTGCGACGGAGTTGCGCTTGATGGTGAGGCGGCGGGCGTCCTCGGGGTTCTCGGCGATCGCCATGCACACGCGGGCCACGCCCGGGGTGTAGATCATCGAGAGGTCGTCGCGGTTGCGGATGGGGTGCTTGGACGCCATCTCGATCTTGCCGCCGAGGTGCATGAGGAACGTGCGGTCGGAGACCTTGCCGAGGCTGACGCCCTCGATGCCGCGGAGCTTGTCGACGATCTCGTCCGCGTGCGCGGTCGAGGTCGCGGCGATGGTGACGTCGATCCGGAGCTTCTCGTGGCCGGATGCGGTCACATCGAGGCCGGTGACCGAGCCACCGGAGGACTCCACGGCGGTGGTGAGCTGGGAGACCGCGGTTCCGCTCGCGGGCACTTCCAGGCGGACCGTCATCGAGTACGAGACGCTGGGCGCCGTTGCCATGGCCGTGTTTCCTCTTCTGTCCCTGTTTTTCGTGTACGTACAGGGCCCCGCAGCACGTCGGTGCAGCAGGACCTGTTGTCCGATCGTCCCACCTACCGGCCGGTAGCAGGTAACCAGCTCCGAATTTCGGAAAGACTCTTCCACCATGCGAGATGAACAGGGGTGGCGGGGAAGCAGGTGCGGGCACGCAAAAGGTCCGCGCCCCTCGGCTTCGAGAGGCGCGGACCTGGTGCAACCTGTGACAAACCCATGACACCGACCCGCCATGCTCGCCTCGCGGCAAGTGGTCGCTCTAGGCGACGAAGGTTGGGCCCGGGGGCTTGGATCGAGCCGGTGTCGTACCCAGGCTAACAAAGGATCCGGGCGACCGGTCCCCCGCGCGGGACTCCGCCCCGCCCCACCACGCGTCCGGCCGCGGGCCATCCGTGACGGCGGCCCGCGGCGGAGCCGCCGTCACGGCCGCAGCAGGGACGGCAGGCCGTCCGCGTCCGGTTCGTCCCGCTCGGTGGAGATCACCGTCAGCTGCTGCGTCGCACGCGTCAGCGCCACGTACAGCACGCGCAGGCCCGCCGGGAACTCGCCCGCCTCGACCTCCTCGCGGGTGGTGCCGCCGGCGATCTCCGCCGGGGAGACGACCACCGTGGCGTCGTACTCCAGGCCCTTGGCCTCCAGGCTGCCCAGCGCGACCGCCCGCTCGCCGAGGTCGGCCAGCCAGCCGGCGGCCTCCTCACGCCGCTCCATGGAGACGACCACGCCGACCGTGCCGTCGACCTGCTCCAGCAGCCGCCGGGTCTCCTCCCGCACCGCGGCCCCCAGATCGCCGTCGGCGGCCGCGAACCGCGGCTCCAGGCCGGTGGAGCGGACCGCGGTCGGCGGCTCCATCCCCGGCATCGCCAGCTTCAGCACCCGCGCGGCGATCTCGGCGACCTCGGCCGGGTTGCGGTAGTTCACCGTCAGGGTGAACCGCCGGCGCGGCCGGCTGCCCAGGGCCTCGTCGCGGGCGGCGGCCGCCTCCTCCAGGTCGATCCACGAGGACTGCGCCGGGTCGCCGACCACCGTCCACGTGCCGTGCCGGCCGCGGCGCCCGACCATCCGCCACTGCATGGGCGTCAGGTCCTGCGCCTCGTCCACGATCACGTGCGCGTACTCGGTGCGCTCCGCCGCGATCCGCTCCGCGCGCTCCCACTGGCTCTCCTCGCGGACCGGCATCAGCTCCTGCAGCCCGGTCAGCTGGTCCAGCGGGTCCGCCTCCCGCTTCCGCTTCGGCCGCGCCGGGGCGCCGAGCAGCTGCTGGAGCTCGTCCAGCAGCGCCACGTCGTGCACCGACAGCGGGCCGCTGCCGTCCGGTCCGACGCGGCGCAGCGAGCGGGCCGCCCGGCGGACCTCGCGCGGGGTCAGCACCCGCCGCGACCAGCGGCCGAGACGCCGCTCGTCGCCGAGCGCGCCGAGCACGCCGCGCGGGGTCAGCTCGGGCCACCAGGCGTTCAGGAACTCGATGAACGAGTCCTCGGTGGCGACGTCCTCGTCGAAGGCCGAGCGGAGCTCCGCCGCGAGCTCCGGGTCGCTGTGCCGGCCGGCCGCGCCCGTCTTCGCGTACAGGGCGTCGAGGAGCAGCTTGCGGGCGCGCGGGCGCAGCAGGTTGACCGGGGCGGTGCCGCCGAGGACGTTCTGCCGGATCCGGTTCAGCTCGTCGGCCTCCAGCTCCACGCGGCGGGAGAAGGCCACCACGCGCAGCCGCTCCGGGGCGTCGCCGAGTTCGAGCGCGCCGCGGACGGCCTTGCGCAGGACCTTCAGCATCCGGGAGGAGCCCTTGATCCGGGCGACGGCCGCCTCGTCGTACGCGGTGGCCTCGGCGCCGTCGACCAGCGAGCCCAGTGCCCGGATGGCGACCTGGCCCTCCTCGCCGAGCGAGGGCAGCACGCCCTCGGTGTACGCGACGAGCAGCGGGGTCGGGGAGACGATCAGGATGCCGCCGGCGTAGCGGCGCCGGTCCTGGTACAGCAGGTAGGCGGCGCGGTGCAGGGCGACGGCGGTCTTGCCGGTGCCCGGGCCGCCCGCGACCTCGGCGACGGACGCGGCGGGGGCGCGGATCACCAGGTCCTGCTCGGCCTGGATGGACGAGACGATGTCGCGCATGGAGTGCGTACGGGCCCGGCCGAGGGCGGCCATGAGGGCGCCGTCGCCGATGGCGGGCAGTTCGCGGCCGTCGAGGAAGGCGGTGACCTCGGGGCGCATCAGGTCGTCCTCGACGCCGAGGACCTTGCGGCCCTTGGAGCGGATCACACGCCGCCGCACGACCCGGCCGGGGTCCTTGGGCGTGGACCGGTAGAACGGCGCGGCGGCCGGCGCCCGCCAGTCGATGACCAGCGGGGAGTAGTCGGCGTCGAGGACGCCGATCCGGCCGATGTGGAGGGTCTCGGCGATGTCGGCGACCGGGCCGGCCCCGCCGGCCCCGCGGATCGCGTCGTCGGCGGGCTCGACGGAGGTGTACGCGCCGTCCGGACCGCGCGCGCCGTCCTTGCCGAGCACCAGGTCGATGCGGCCGAAGAGGAAGTCCTCGAACTCGTTGTTCAACCGGTTGAGGTGGATCCCCGCCCGGAAGACCTGCGCGTCGCGCTCGGCCAGCGCGCCGGGCGTGCCGACTTGGCCGCGCTTGGCCGCGTCGTTCATCAGGAACTCGGCCTCGTCGATCTTCTCCTCGAGGCGGCGGTACACCTGGTCCAGATGATTCTGCTCGATCGCGATCTCCCGATCGCGGACGGAATCCGCCGTGCTGTCGACAGCGGCATCCTGCGCGGCCACCAATGGCCCCCTTCTGACGTGCATGGGCGACCGTCAACCGTACGCGAAGCCGTGCCCGGTCCGCACGCCCGTTCCGGCGGCGGCCGCCCGGATCACCTGGCCGGGCGGGCGGCGAGGGCGCGGCGGCGGTGGCGGGCGACGCGCTCGCGGTTGCCGCACACCTCGCTGGAGCACCAGCGGCGCCGGTGGCCGCGGGAGGTGTCCAGGTAGACGCGGGTGCAGCCGTCCGCCGCGCAGGAGCGCAGCAGGGCCCGGTCGCCGGGGTCGGTGAGGAGTTCCACGGCGTCCCGGGCGACGGCGGCGAGCAGCGCGCCGCACTCCACCCCGCCGCACAGCTCCCGTACGAGGTGCCCTTCCTGGTCCCGGACGGCGCACAGGCCGGGGGGTGGTCCGGCGGCCAGCGCGTTGACCCGGGCGAGCGCGCCCTCGTCGGGGCCGGCGCCGGCGAGCTCGGCGCGGACGAGGCTGCCGACGTCGGCGCGCAGGGTCCGGAAGGCCGCGACCCAGTCGGGGCCGACGCGGGTGAGGGGGGTCCGGTCGGGGACGAGCCCGGCGCCGGCGAGCCACAGCCGCAGCCCGTCGCCGTCGCGGAGCTCCTCGGTCCGCCCGTCGGCCGCGCCGCCGGATCCTGTGGCGGGCCCGGCGGCGGCGCCGGTGGATCCTGCGGCGCCGGTGGTTCCTGCGGCGGGCCCGGCGGACCGTGCGGCGGCGGGGGCCGCGGAGGTGGCCAGCAGGTCCAGGCACACCCGCCCGGAGTCGAACCACATGCCCGTCACCGCCTCTTGTCCAGGGACGCGCTTTCAGAGTGCCGCGCCCCGGGGCGATGCGGAACCCCCCGTACGGGCGGGCGGGGGAGGTTCGCGGACCCGGTCCTACGGCGGCGGGTCGTCGTGCAGCAGCCGCTGGAAGAGGACGTGGTCGCGCCAGGCGCCGTTGATGTGCAGGTAGCCGGGGGCGAGGCCGATCCGGGCGAAGCCGGCCTTGGCCAGGACCCGCTGGGAGGCAGTGTTGTCGACGAGGGTCGACGCCTCCACCCGGTGCAGCCCGAGTTCGTCGCGGGCGATCCGGCACACCTCCTCCAGGGCGGCGGTGGCCACGCCCCGGCCCGCCCAGGCCAGGTCGACCCAGTAGCCGACGCCGCCGCTGCGGAACGGGCCGAGCGCGACGGAGCCGAGGTTGATCCCCCCGATGGGCGTGTCCGTGGCCGTCTCGACGAGCACGTACGGGAAGAGGCGCCCGCCGTCGTGTTCGGCGAGCAGGCCCGCGATCCGGGCCCGCTGGCCGGCCTCGGTGTAGAACACCTCGGACCGCCACGGCTCGAAGGGCGCCATGTACGCCCGGTTGCGCGCCAGTACGTCGGCCAGCCCGGCGGCGTCGCCGGGCTCGACACACCGCATCCCCACCCCGTCGATGATCACCCGGGCACGTTAGCCGACCCCACCCGCCGCATCCAGGGGTTGCGGCCGATGGGCGCCGGGCTGCTGGCCGAGGCGATGCGGCTCTCGGGAGCCCGCACCAAGAAGGAGACCGTCAACCGCGCCTTGCGTGAATACGTCGAGCGCCGGCGTCGCACGGAGGCCCGGCTGCGCCACTTCCAGGCCGCGCAGGACGGGGGCGAGGAGGGGTTTCCCCGTCAGCACCGAGCCGAGAAGGGGCTCGGTGCTGACGTGCTTCGCTGGTGATCGAGTCGAGTGGACGGCGGTTCGGCAGTGCCCCGAAGGGGCGCGGGGAACTGCGCGATCAGCCACAACCGGGCCGCGGACGACCGCCGGACCATGGCCGGACCGTCGCGGCACCTCCCGCGGAGCGCTCAGGCGTCGGCGTACTTGGCGTCGACCCCCGCGTCCAGCGCCAGCCGGTAGCCCCGCTTGACCACGGTCTGGATGAGGTTCGGCACCCCCAGTGCCCCGCGCAGCCGGGCCATGGCCGTCTCCACGGCGTGTTCGTCGCGGCCCGACCCCGGCAGTGCCCGCAGCAGGTCCGCGCGGGCCACGACCCAGCCGGGCCGCCGGGCCAGCGCCCGCAGCAGGGCCATCCCGGCCGGCGGTACGGGCCGCAGCCCGTCGTCCACGAGCGCGGCCTGGCCGCGGATCTCCAGCCGGTGTCCGGCGACCGGCAGCACCTTGGCCCGGCCGGGCAGTTCCCGGCACAGCAGCTGCACCAGCGGGCCCAGGCGGAACCGCTCCGGCTGCACGGTGTCCACGCCGTGCGCCTGCAGCGGGACCGCCGTCACCGGGCCCACGCACGCCGCGAGGACGCTGCCGCGCAGGGCGGCCAGCACCGGTTCCGCGAGCCCCCGCTCCTCGGCGCGGGACAGCAGCGAGGCGGCCGCCGGGGCGGAGGTGAAGCTCACCGCGTCGACCCCGCCGCAGACGACGGCGTCCAGCAGCCGGTCCAGCGGTCCGAGGTCCTCGGGGGCCATCCACCGGTACACCGGTACGCCGATGACGTCGGCCCCGCCGGCCCGCAGGGCCTCGACGAACCCGGGCAGCGGTTCGCCGTGCAGCTGGATCGCGATGCGCCGCCCGGCGACCCCGCCGGCGAGCAGCCGGTCGAGGACCTCGGCGAGGGATTCCGACTCCGGGGACCAGTCCTCGACGAGCCCGGCGGCGCGGACGGCGCCCTTCACCTTCGGCCCGCGGGCGAGGAGTTCGGCGGCGCGCAGCCGTCCGAGGAGTTCCTCGCCGATGCCCCAGCCGTCGGCGGCCTCGATCCAGCCGCGGAAGCCGATGGCGGTGGTGGCGACGACCGCGTCGGGCGGGCTGGCGAGGAGTTCCCGTGTGGCGGCGAGGAGTTCGCTGTCGTCGGCCAGCGGCACGATCCGCAGTGCGGGGGCGTGCAGGACGGTGGCCCCGCGCCGGCGCAGCAGGGCGATCAGCTCGTCCGCCCGCCGGGCGGCGGTGACCCCCACGGTGAATCCGGCCAGCGGGGCGACCGCTGTCGCTGTAGCTGTCGCTGTGACTGCCGCCGCAACGCCGGCGGCGGGAGCGGTGGCGGTTGCGGTTGCGGTGGCGGTGCGCGTCGGGGTGTCGTCGTCCATGGTGACCTGCCTTGCCCAGTGGGTCGGTATCACGTTCGCGACCACGTGTCGCGCGACGGGCACCGAGCCTGTCAAGTCTGCGTGTCAGGCCCGGTTCCGTCGTATTTCGTGGCCGTAAATCGCTGTTACACCGACGTGAGCTGCGGCTTCGCCTCGACCCCGGCGTCCGGCCGGGCCGGGTCGGCGGGCCGGCGAAGGTATACCGCCCAGGTGACCGTGCAGCAGACGGCGTAGCAGGCGAGGAAGGCGACGAAGGCGGCGGTCCCGGATCCCGAGGTCCGGAAGGCCTCCCGGAAGGCCAGGTTGATGCCGAGTCCGCCGAGCGCGCCCACGGCCCCGATGAGGCCCATGGAGGCGCCGGAGAGGCGCCGCCCGTAGGCGGCTGCGGCCTCGCCGCTCATGCCGCGGGCGAGGGCCTGGGCCTGGAAGATGCCGGGGATCATCTTGTACGTGGATCCGTTGCCGATCCCGGTGAGCACGAACAGCCCGACGAATCCGACGAGGAAGAGGGCCAGCGACTCCTGCAGCGAGGCGTAGACGACCACGCCGGTCGCGGCGGCCATCGCCGCGAAGGCGCCGAGGGTGATGCGGGCCCCGCCGAACCGGTCCGCGAGAGCACCGCCCACGGGACGGATCAGTGATCCGAGCAGCGGTCCGACGAAGGTGAACGAGGCGGCCTGCAGCGGGGTCCGGCCGAACTGCGTCTGCAGCACCAGCCCGAAGGCGAAGCTGTAGCCGATGAAGGAGCCGAAGCTGCCGACGTACAGCAGCGCCATGATCCAGGTGTGCCGTTCGCGGACCGCCTCGCGGACGGCGCCCCCGTCGTTGCGTACGGGCGCCAGGTTGTCCATCCGCAGCAGCGCCATCACGGCCGCGGCCACGATCAGCGGCAGGTAGGCGGCCAGGAGCAGCCTCGGCTGCCCGGCTCCGGCGGTGGCGATGACGAGCAGGGCGGCCAACTGCACCACCGGGACGCCGATGTTGCCGCCGCCCGCGTTCAGGCCGAGCGCCCAGCCCTTCTTGCGCAGCGGGAAGAAGGCGTTGATGTTCGTCATCGAGGAGGCGAAGTTCCCGCCGCCGACGCCGGTGAGGGCCGCCACCGCGAGAAAGGTCCCGTACGGGGTGCCGGGCTCCATGACGAACAGCGCGGCCACGGTCGGCGCGAGCAGCAGCAGGGCGCTGACGACGGTCCAGTTCCGGCCGCCGAACCGGGCGACGGCGAAGGTGTAGGGGATGCGGACGAGGGCGCCCACGGTGGTGGCCGTCGCGATGAGGAAGAACTTGCCGGCCGGGTCGATCCCGTACTCGGGGCCCATGAAGAGCACCATCACCGACCACAGGGACCAGATGGAGAAGCCGATGTGCTCGCTGACCACGGACCACAGCAGGTTGCGGCGGGCGATCCGCTCCCCGGACTCCTTCCAGAAGGCCTCGTCCTCCGGGTCCCACCGCTCGATCCAGCGGCCTCCCCTGCGCGGTGCGGTCGTACCGGTCATCACACGCCTCCACGTTCCTCGGTCCGTGGTTCGACGGTAGGAACGGCGCGTTTCGGCCCCGGTCCCCGCCGGATGACCGGCGGGAAACCTTGCACTCACCCGCCGCCGGGCAGGCCTGTGAGCGCGGCGTCCGGCAGCCAGCTGCCGGCGGGGACGTCCAGCCAGCCGCGGCCGGCGGCGAGGTGCGCCGCGGCCCGGCGCAGCGCGTCGAGGCCGGGGTGCCGGAAGCCCTTGCGCCACACCATCGACAGCGGCGACAGCGGCACGGGGTCGGTCAGCGGGCGCTTCACGCACCCGGGCATGTCGACGAAGTCCACGGTGGCCAGGACCGGGTTGCGGGTCTTCGCCATCACCCGGCGGAACTCGTCCTTGCCCACGGCCACGGGCGCGGGCGGCGCCAGCGCGATCCCGCGGCCCTCGAACAGCTCGCGCGCCAGCCGCGTCCACTCCAGCGTCCGCGGATTCCCGTCCCCGGCGTACACCCGCTCCCCGGCGAGCGCGCCGACGGGCAGCGGCAGGCCGCCCGGATCGCAGGACCCGGCTGCCAGCGGGTGCCCGTCGGGCAGCAGCACGGCGAGCGGCTCGTACCGTACGGGCATGTGGTCGAGGCGGGCCCGCAGCGCCGGCTCCAGCCCTCCCACGTACCCGAACGCCACGTCCAGCCGCCCGGCGGCGACCTCGGCCGCGGCGTGCGTCAGCCCGCTCTCGAAGCGGGCCATCAGCTCGCAGTCCGGGGCGAGTTCGCGGGCCCGCTCCAGCACGGTGCGGGCGGTGCTCGGCCCGTCGGTGTTCAGGTCGACCAGCAGCGGGCGGGGGCCGGTGAAGGCGGCGGACAGCTCCTCGTACGCGGCCAGCACCCGCCGGGCCGGCGCCAGCAGCCGCTCCCCGTCGGCGGTGAGTTCGACGGTACGGGTGGTCCGGACGAACAGGGCTGCGCCCAAGGCCTCTTCCAGGCGGCGCACGTCGCGGCTGAGGGCCTGCTGGGCGATGTACAGCCGGGCGGCGGCACGGGTGAAGTGCAGTTCCTCGGCCACCGCGAGGAAGGCGCGCAGCAGCCGGGGTTCCAGGTCACGGGCATTCACCCGCCGAGACTAACAACCAGAACCGGTGAATCGGCAGGGGACAGGTGTTGGACGCCGCGGCCCCCGGCCCGGATCTTGGATGTCATGCCGCACACCGCCACCCGCCCCCCGACCCGCATGACCGTGACCGGCGCCACCCTGGTGATCGCCCCGCCCCCGGCCGCCTCGACCCCGGCCGCCTCGAACCCCCACCGGAAGCCGGCCCCTCCCCGCCGCGCCCCGGGCCCGTACCGGCGCCTGTTCGCCCTCCCCGGCACCCGCGCCTTCACCGCCGGGAACCTGCTGGCCCGGCTCCCCATGGGCATGTTCGGCATCAGCGCGGTCATGATGATCGCCGGCCAGCGCGGCTCGTACGCCCTCGCCGGCGCGGTCACGGCCACCGGCCTCGCGGCCACCGCCGTGGTCGCACCCTGGACCGCCCGCCTGGTCGACCGGTACGGGCAGGCGCGGATCGCCGTCCCGGCCACGCTGATCGCGGTCCTCGGCTCGCTCTCCCTCATCCTGTGCATCCGCTCCGGCGCCCCCGCCTGGACCCTCTTCGCCAGCTACGCGGCCACGGCCACCACACCCAACATCGGCGGCATGTCCCGGGCCCGCTGGACCCACCTGCTGCGCGACTCCCGCTCCGCGCACCACACGGCCATGGCCTTCGAGCAGGCCGCCGACGAGCTGTGCTTCATGCTCGGCCCGGTGGTCGCCGCCGCCCTGTGCTCGGCCGTGTTCCCGGAGGCGGGCACCCTCACCGGAGCCGTCCTCCTCCTCACCGGCATGCTGATCTTCACCTCGCAGCGCTCCACGGAACCGCCGCCGTCCCGGGCCGCCCGCGGCGGGGCCCCGCTCCGCTCCCTCCGCCCCCTCCTCGCGCTCTTCCTCCCCCTCGGCGTGATGTTCGGCGCGATGGAGGTCACCTCCATCGCGTACCTCGACGCCCACGGCCTCGGCGCCGCCTCCGGCCCGGTCCTGGCCCTCCAGGCAGCCGGCTCCTGCGCGGCGGGCCTCCTCTACGGCACGCTCCGCCCCCGCACCCTCCCCGCCTGCCTCGCCGCCCTCACCGCCGCCATGGCCCTCCCCTGGGCCGCCGCCGCAACCGGCTCGCTGCTCCTCCTGGGCGGCGCCCTCCTCCTGGCGGGCATGGCCACCGCCCCGACCATGGTCACCGCGATGTCCCGCGTCCACGCCGCGACCCCGCCGGCCCGCCTCAACGAGGGCATGACCCTGGCCGTCACCGCGATCCTCGCGGGCATCGCCGCCGGCTCGGCCACCGCAGGCTGGCTGGTCGACCACTGGGGCACGACCGCGCCCTACGCCCTCCCGACCGCAGCCGCCCTCCTGGCCCTGACCCTCGGGGCAACCGCCATACGCCGCCATCCTGTACCGTGATGCGGTACAAGGTCAGTACCATTTCCGGGTACCACTCCTGCGGTACCCGGCACGATTGGGGTGCGGAAAATGCCCATAAGCGCCAGCGAAGCCCGCAAGACCCTGTTTCCGCTCATCGAGCGCGTCAACAACGACCACACCCCGGTGCGCATCAGCTCCAAGAGCGGGGATGCGGTTCTCATGTCCGCCGAGGACTACGACTCCTGGCAGGAGACCGTCTACCTCCTGCGCTCGCCGGCGAACGCCCGTCGACTCATGGAAGCCGTCGCCCGCGACCGGGAAGGCGCGGCGGCAGTCACCAAGACCATGGAGGAACTCCAGGCATTGGCCGGTGACGAGTGAGGAGCGTCCACTTCGACCCGGCCGCCTGGGAGGATTTCCTGTTCTGGCTCGGCGCGGACAGGAAGATGGCCAGGCGGATCACCCGCCTCATCGGCGAGATCCAGCGATCTCCCTTCGCGGGCATCGGCAAGCCCGAACCACTCAAGGGTGACCTGACGGGATACTGGTCGCGCAGGATCGACGACGAGCACCGCCTCGTCTACCGCGCCGACGACAAGGAAGTGAAGATCGTCAAGGCGCGCTACCACTACTCCGACTGACCCCACCGCAGCATGACGAAGGCCCCGCGACCGATCGGCTGCGGGATCTTCGCCCACAGGGATGCACACATCAGGCGGCCTTGCGCTGGGCGACGTCCGCGGCGCGGGCGAGGAGGTCCGCGACACCGGGCACGCGCCGGTAGCCGGCCATCCCCTTCCGCAGGGTCTTCAGGTGCTCGTCCCCCCGGGTGGACGACAAGGTGGTGTGGAGGTCCAGGAACTCCGTCCACGTCTGCGCGGCGGCCTCGGTGTGTCGCATCTGCATCTGGCGGTCCGCGATCACCCCCAGGGCGTGCAGCCGCCCCTGCCGCTCCTGGGGGGAGCGGGCGTGGTTGGAGCGGCGCAGGGCGTGGACCGAGCCTTCGCGGTCCCCGAGCCACCACATGACGTGGGCCTCGTGGAAGTGGAAGGCCGCCTGGTCGTAGCCCCCGACCGCGTCTCGGCGGTCGTCCGCCCGGGACAGGGCGGTCTCGGTCTCCCGAAGCCGGGCCAGCGCCGTCCGCCGGTCGCCGGTCATGGACGCTGCCGCGGCCTGCTGCCCGCGCAGGAACGCCACCAGGCGCAGACGAGAGGCAGGTACGCAGCCATGACCAGCAGGACCGACCAGTCCGTCCCCCACCCGCCCGTCCCCGCCGACGCCCTCTCGGCCGCCACTCTCGCCCGAGCCGAGAAGGGCCTGAACCCGTTTCGTCCGACAGTGGCAGGCCCGCGGGCAGGCGATCCGGCACGACCGCACCGGCGACGCACAGGAAGGACGGTGACCATGGCGTCGTCCCGCCGCGCCCCCTACTCCGTCGGCGACCTCGTCACCGGCGTGACCCATGTACCGCCCGAGCGGCGCGGCCGGGAGCTGCCGATGCAGGTCAGCGGCCGGATCGTCCAGGTCGGCTCCGGCTGGGCCGGCGTGGACGCCGACAAGGCGTACGTCTGGATCCGGCTCGCCTCGGGCCGCGAGGCACTCGCACTCGCCAAGGACATCCGAAAGCTGCCGGAACGGGACGCGAGGTACCGCAGACTGCAGAATGACTGCGTTGACGATAAAATGCAGTCATGACGGCATTCACGATCCGAGAAGTCCCCGACGACGTCGCCCGCCGCATAAAGGTTCGCGCCGCCGAGGCCGGGCAGTCCCTTCAGACGTACCTGCTCGGCCTCGTCACCCGCGATGCCGCCCAGCCCACGCTCGCCGAGATGGCCGACCGCGCCGAGCGCTACGCCACCGAGGACATCGACATCCAGGACGTCCTCGGCGCCATCGACGCGGGCAGGGCCGGCCGTTGATCGTTGTGGACTCGTCCGCCCTGGTCCTGTTCCTCACCGACGGGGGCTCCCGGGGCGCCGCCGCCCGCCGGCGTATCGGTGAGGAAGACACTCTCGCCGCTCCCTACCTGCTGGACACCGAGATCGCTTCCGCCCTTCTGGGCCTGGCACGCGGCGCCAAGATCGACCCCAAGAGCCTCGACGAGCACTTCAAGACCTACCAGGGGCTGCGCATGCAGCGGCACGAGACAGGCGTTCTGCTCCCCCGGATCCGAAAGCTGTACGCCAATCTCTCCGCTCACGACGCCACCTACGTCGCTCTCGCCGAGGCGCTGGGCATCCCCCTGCTGACCGCAGACGCACGCATCGAACGAGGTGTTCAGAAGCCTCGCTGCCGAATCGAGGTCATCACGGCCGACAGCCATCAGCCATGACAAAGGCCCCGCAGTCCGGAGACGGCGGGGCCTTCGCCCACATGGGATGAGTGGAGATGGCGGGAATCGAACCCGCGTCCAACGGTGCAGAAGGAGGGCTTCTCCGAGCGCAGTCCGCTGCGCGTTTCTCAGCCCCGGAGATCACACGGACAAGTCTCCGACGGGCTCAGTCACTGTTTGATTTCCCTCAGGCCCCCGTGACCGGGGCTAGAGGTTTAGATCCCTAGTCGACGCCAGGATCCGGACCGGGACCACTTCCGGGCTGACGCTCCTCACAGAGGCTTCAGCTCACTGCTATCAGGCAGCGAGGGCGAAGCGGGAGTTATCGCTCTTGGAGTTGGCGATTATTTTTTTGCGACATGTGGTTAGCGAGATCATTGCCGCTTCCTCGGCTCGCTTCCCCTACATCGACATCCGCTGTCGAAACCGATCATCCCCATGTTGATTTTTCAAACAGCAACCGCCCCTTGGGGTGGTGCTGAGTCCATGGTACGCGACGTGGACCGTCGGGTGCCAGGAGATTAACGCTCGCCGCGCTGGCGGCGGCGGGCCGCCGCGATGGCGCGGCTCGTCTCGCGCGTGTCCTGCTTCTCGCGGAGCGTCTGCCGCTTGTCGTACTCCTTCTTGCCCTTCGCCAGGGCGATCTCGACCTTGGCCCGGCCGTCCTTGAAGTACAGGGACAGGGGCACGACCGTGTGGCCGGTCTCCTGCGCCTTCGACTCCAGCTTGTCGATCTCCTCGCGGTGCATGAGGAGCTTCCG
The DNA here is from genome assembly GCF_044769385.1 of Streptomyces sp. NPDC090445. NCBI lineage: Bacteria > Bacillati > Actinomycetota > Actinomycetes > Kitasatosporales > Streptomycetaceae > Streptomyces > Streptomyces sp. NPDC090445. The sequence goes on from NZ_JBIVXV010000008.1 coordinate 215,348, forward strand.
CTTGCGCCGGGCGCTGTGGTTGGTCCAGGTGCCCTGGCTGTACTCCGGCACGTGCACGTTGTACATCCAGGCCTCGCGGCCCTCCACCGACACGAAGCCGTCGACGAGCGAGGCCCGGCCCTGGCGCAGCGACTTGACCTCGGTGCCCGTGAGCACGATGCCGCACTCGTAGGTGTCGAGGATCGTGTAGTCGTGCCGCGCCTTCTTGTTCTGGGCGATCAGCTTGCGCCCTTTTTCCTTTGCCATAGTGCGGTCATTTTCGCACTACGACCCCGCCCCGAGGCCACCCAATACCGCGCGGGCCCGCTCCTCGACGGCTGTGCCCGCCGCCAGGTCCGGGGTGATGCCCTTGCCGTCGAGACTGCGCCCCGCCGGGGTGCGGTACGTGCCCACGGTCAGCTCGGCGACCGAGCCGCCGGGGAGCTGCGTCGGCATCTGCACCGAGCCCTTGCCAAAGGTCCGGGTGCCGACGGCGACGGCCCGGCCGCGGTCCTGGAGGGCGCCCGTGACGAGTTCCGCCGCGCTCATGGTGCCGCCGTCGACGAGGGCGACCAGGGGCCGGGCGGTGTCCCCGCCGGGGGCGGCGTACAGGGCGCGCTCGTCACCGCGGACGTCGTACGTGGCGACGAGGCCCCCGTCGAGGAACGCGGAGGCGGCGGTGACGGCCTCGGTGACGAGCCCGCCCGGGTTGCCGCGCAGGTCGAGCATGACGCCGGCGCCGGGCGGGGCGGCGCGGACGGCGGCCTTGACGCGGTCGCCGGAGCCGCGGCTGAAGGAGGCGACCTTGATGACGGTGATCCCGCCGGGCAGTTCCCGTACGGTCACGGGCTCGGTGCGCAGCTGCTCGCGGCGGAGGGTCTCGGTGAGGTCCGGGGCGCCGTCGCGGCCGTAGCGGACGACCACGGGGCTGCCGGCCTCGCCGCGCAGGAGGGCGACGACCTCGGAGACGCGCAGGCCGGTGACGATGCGGCCGTCGACGTCGAGCAGCCGGTCCCCGGCGCGCAGGCCGGCGCGGGCGGCGGGGCTGCCGGGCTGGACCTTGTCGATCTCGATGCGGCCGTCGGCGCGGCGCTCGGGCCACAGGCCGACGCCGGTCCAGCGGCCGTCGAGGTCGTCGGCGAGGGCGGCGTACTCGCCCTGGTCGTAGACGACGCCCCAGCGGTCGCCGCTGCGGCTGACCACTTCCTGGGCGGCCTTCTTGCCGGACTTGCCCTCGGCGACGGCCTCGGCGGCGGCGCGGGCGACGGCCTCCCGGTCGGCGGTGCCGGCGGGCGGGCCGGACGGTCCGGGGGCGGGAGGGGCGGTGTCGGCGGCCGTTAACCCGGCGTCGGCACGGCTCGCGGCGCCGGCGCCGTCCCAGCAGCCCAGGCCCGCGGCGGCGGTAACGGCCGCGGCGAAGGCCAGCGTCAAAGCGGCCCCGCGACGGTGGTCGCGGGGCCGAAGACAGAAGGCGGGCAGACCCTGCATGGCGCCGAGTCTAGGACAAGGTCCGTACGGGCACTCCGGGTTGGGCGGAGCTCACACGGGGCGCTTGTCACACCTTCAGGTACTTGCGCAAAGCCAGGAAGGCCGCCAGGGAGGGCATCAACACGCCGATGGCGAGCACCAGCGGCAGCTTCGTCAGGACGGAGTCCCAGCCGATGAAGTTGATCAGCTCCATCTTGGCGCGCAGCGCGGCCCCGTGGTCGATGACGAAGTACTGGCCGGCGCCGAGCATGAGGCAGGCGAACACGGCGCCGATGAGGCCGGCGAACGCGGCCTCCATGATGAACGGCACCTGGATGTAGAAGCTGGAGGCGCCGACCAGCCGCATGATCCCGGTCTCCCGCCGACGGCTGAAGGCCGAGACGCGCACCGTGTTGACGATCAGCAGCAGGGCCACGATCAGCATGATCAGCATGATGCCGAGGGCGGCCCAGTTGAGGTAGTTGAGCATCTGGAAGAGGTTGTCCAGCTCGCGGTGCTGGTCCTCCACCGACTGCACACCGTCGCGGCCGGCGAACGCGGTGGTGATGACCTGGTACTTCTCCGGCTGTTCCAGCTTCACGCGGAAGGACTCGGGCATCTGGTCGGGGGTGACCACCGAGGCGAGCGCGGTGTGCCCGAAGCGCTCCTTGTAGTGCTTGTAGGCCTCGTCGGCGGACTCGTAGTGGACCGTCTGGACGAGGTCCATCTTCTTCAGATCGGTCTCGATCTGCTGCTTCTGCTCGGGGGTGACCGCGCCCTTGGCGCAGGCCTTGCTCCCGGTCTCGCTGTTCTCCGCGTCGCTCTTGTTGCACAGGTAGATCGAGACGTTGACCTTGTCGTACCAGTAGCCCTTCATCTGGCTGACCTGGTCGCGCATGAGCAGGGAGCCGCCGAAGAGGGCCAGCGACAAGGCCACGGAGATGATGACCGCGAAGGTCATGGTGAGATTGCGGCGGAGACCGACGCCGATCTCCGACATGACGAACTGGGCGCGCATGACGTCTGGGTGGGCCCTTTCAGTGCTGGTAGCCGTAGACGCCGCGCGACTGGTCGCGTACGAGACGGCCCTGTTCGAGTTCGATGACGCGCTTGCGCATCTGGTCCACGATCTGCTGGTCGTGCGTGGCCATGATGACGGTGGTGCCGGTGCGGTTGATCCGGTCGAGCAGCTTCATGATCCCGACGGAGGTCTGCGGGTCGAGGTTGCCGGTGGGCTCGTCCGCGATCAGCAGGGAGGGGCGGTTGACGAAGGCGCGGGCGATGGCCACGCGCTGCTGCTCACCGCCGGAGAGCTCGCCGGGCATGCGGCCCTCCTTGCCGCCGAGGCCCACCAGCTCCAGGACCTGTGGGACGGCCTTGCGGATCTCGCCGCGCGGCTTGCCGATGACCTCCTGCGCGAAGGCGACGTTCTCCGCCACCGTCTTGTTGGGCAGCAGGCGGAAGTCCTGGAAGACGGTCCCCAGCTGGCGCCGCATCTGCGGGACCTTCCAGTTGGAGAGCTTGGCGAGGTCCTTGCCCAGGACGTGGACCTGGCCGTGGCTGGCCCGCTCCTCGCGGAGGATCAGCCGCAGGAAAGTGGACTTGCCGGAGCCGGAGGAGCCGACCAGGAAGACGAACTCGCCCTTCGCGATCTCCAGGGAGACATCTCTGAGTGCGGGGCGGTTCTGCTTCGGGTAGGACTTGGAGACGTTGTCGAATCGGATCACGGGTGCACCACGGTCGCCGGGAGTAGGTGTGCGAGACCATACGCGAACGGGCACCGGGTGGGGACCCGCCGCTCATAGTTGCCCGATATATCCCCTGGTCGGGGAGGGCAGCGTTCGCGATTGCCCGGACGGGCCGCGCCGAATGTCGCCGGAGCTGGCACAGTGGTAGGGGGAACGGCAGCGTTCCCGCACGCGTTGTTCAAGGGGACGAGAGGAGGAGAGCGCATGACATTTGACCGGCTCGTGTGCGCGAACTGCGCCGCGCCCGTCAGTCAGGGCCGCTGCCCGGTGTGCCGGGCGAACCGGGAGCGCCTCCGGCAGGAGGGCCCCTTCGCAGGCCTGAACCCCATGGCGCTCATCGCGCTCCTGGTGGTCCTGGTCGCGGCAGCCTTGGCCCTGGTGGCCCAGCAGACGGCCTAGGCGCTCCGCCTGATCCGGTCATGACGGTCATGACACCGCGGGCCGGTGGGGGCCGGTCGCGCAGTTCCCCGCGCCTCCCTCTTACGGGGCGCGGTACCGCATCGGAAGCCGAACGCGGCGGGGCCCGGACACCCGAAGGTGTCCGGGCCCCGCCCGCGTCGCGTCACGTACCGATCTTCAGGCCGATCAGGCGTCCTGACCCTGCTCCTGCTGCTTGCGCCAGCGGATGCCGGCCTCCAGGAAGCCGTCGATCTCACCGTCCAGCACCGACTGCGGGTTGCCGACCTCGAACTCCGTCCGCAGGTCCTTGACCATCTGGTACGGGTGCAGGACGTAGGAGCGCATCTGGTTGCCCCAGGAGCTGCCGCCGTCGCCCTTGAGGGCGTCCATCTTGGCGCGCTCCTCCTGGCGCTGGCGCTCCAGGAGCTTCGCCTGGAGGACGTTCATCGCGCTCGCCTTGTTCTGGATCTGCGACCGCTCGTTCTGGCAGGACACCACGATGCCGGTCGGGATGTGCGTGATGCGCACCGCCGAGTCGGTCGTGTTGACGCCCTGGCCGCCGGGGCCGGAGGCGCGGTAGACGTCCACGCGCAGCTCGGACTCGTCGATCTCCACGTGGTCGGACTGCTCGACGACCGGCAGCACCTCGACGCCCGCGAAGGAGGTCTGGCGGCGGCCCTGGTTGTCGAAGGGCGAGATGCGCACCAGGCGGTGCGTGCCCTGCTCGACGGAGAGGGTGCCGTAGGCGTACGGGGACTTGACGACGAAGGTGGTCGACTTGATGCCGGCCTCTTCCGCGTACGAGGTCTCGTAGATCTCCGTGGAGTAGCCGTGGCGCTCGGCCCAGCGCAGGTACATGCGCTGCAGGCGCTCGGCGAAGTCGGAGGCGTCCACGCCGCCGGCCTCGGCCCGGATGTTGACCAGCGCCTCGCGCTCGTCGTACTCACCGGACAGGAGGGTGCGGACCTCCATCTCCTCCAGCGCCTTGCGGACGGCGGTCAGCTCGACCTCCGCCTCGGCGCGGGTGTCCGCGTCGTCCATCTCCTCGGCCAGCTCGAAGAGAACGGCGAGGTCGTCGATGCGGCCCCGCAGCGTCTCGGCCTTGCGGACCTCGGCCTGGAGGTGGGAGAGCCGGCTCGTGATCTTCTGGGCAGCCTCCGGGTCGTCCCACAGGGACGGGGCCGCTGCCTGCTCCTCGAGCACGGCAATGTCTGCCCTCAGCTTGTCGAGGTCCAGGACGGCCTCGATCGACCCCATGGTCGAGGAGAGGGACTTCAGCTCTTCGGATACATCGACGACTGCCACGGGTCCAGCGTAGCCGGTCCGCGGGCGGCACAGGCCGGGCAGTCCGGTTCACCCGTTCTGATGATGGGCAATACGGGCGTACGCTCACGGTATGACTCTCCTCCTCGTCAAGCGCCGCCATGTGGACCACATGCGTGTCACGACGACGAGCTGTCAGCCGCCGGACCGTTCTCAAGCCTGATCAATCCCGATCCGACTTGGTCCTGTACGCGGCTCACGCGGCCCCGGCGCCACCCCTGCCGGAGGTCCTCCCCCTCCGCTGCCCCGACACCTCTGGGGAACAGGACCCCGTGACATCCGAAATGGAGCCGTCATGCCGTCCGCGCACTCCCTCCCCGTCATCGATCTCTCCCAGGCCGACGATCCCGCCCAGCGGGCCGACTTCCTGAAGGCACTGCACGCCGCAGCCCGCGACACGGGCTTCCTGCACCTCACCGGGCACGGCATCACCGAAGCGGAGAGCGCTCGCATACTCGACGTGACCAGGGCATTCTTCGCCCTGCCGGAGGCCGACAGGCTCGCCGTCAGCAACCTGAACTCGCCGCACTTCCGCGGCTACACCCGGATCGGCCACGAGCTGACCGGCGGGGCCTCCGACTGGCGGGACCAGCTGGACGTCGGCGCGGAGCGCCCGGCACCGGTCCTGGAGCCGGGCGACCCGGCGTACCTGTGGCTGGAGGGCCCGAACCAGTGGCCGGCCGCCCTGCCGGAACTGCGCACGGTCGTACTGGACTGGCAGAGCCGGCTGGCCGCGGTCGCCCACCGGCTCCTGCAGGAGCTGCTGACCTCGATCGGCGCACCGCACGGCTTCTTCGACGAAGCCTTCGCCGACCGGCCGCACCTGCACACGAAGCTGATCCGCTACCCCGGATCCGCGCCGTCCGGCGCCGATCAGGGCGTCGGAGCCCACAAGGACTACGGGTTCCTGACCCTGCTGCTCCAGGACTCCGTGGGCGGCCTGCAGGTCGTCAAGGACGGCGGGTACGTCAACGTGCCGCCGATGCCGGGCGCATTCGTGGTCAACCTGGGCGAGCTGCTGGAGATCGCCACGGAGGGCTACCTGACCGCCACCGACCACCGGGTGGTCAGCCCGCCGGGCGCGGTGGAACGGTTCTCGGTGCCGTTCTTCTACAACCCGAGGCTGGACGCCGTCATCGACACGGTGCCGGGCGAATACCTGAGGCACGCCCCGGGTGTGCTGCACGACGCGTCGAACCCGCTGCACGCGGAGTACGGGCGCAACGAGCTGAAGGGATGGGTCCGGGCCCACCCCGCCGTGGCCCGCCGCTGGCACCCGGAACTCGTCGCGGCGTAGCACTGCTGCTTCCGCTACGCGGAGCCGTTTCCCCACCCCACCCCACCCCACCCCACCCCTTCCCGAAACTGTGGGCTCCGCCCCCAGACCCCCAGCGCCTCAAACGCCGGCGAGGCTGGATAATCCAGCCCGCGCGGCGTTTGAGCGCAACGGGTCCGGGCGGAGCCCGGTTTCGGGAAGGGGCGGGGCTGGGGAAAGGCTCCGCGCAGCGGTGTGCCGCGGCCGCGGGTGGCGGTCAGCGCTTCGGGGGGGCCGAGTGCTTCGTCGGGGGGCGGGGCGGCTCGTCGCCGGAGGCGGCCAGCCAGCCGCCGATCCCGAGCGCGGCCACCAGCCCCACCGCGGCGGCCGACAGCGCCAGGCGGCGCCTGCGGATCGCGCCCGCCCGGTGCCGGGCCGAGCCGGGCCGGTGGCCTCCGGCCGGGCGGGGCACGCGGGCGGTGCCCAGTGCGCCCCCGGCCAGCTCGTCCGGCGCCGGCACCCGCATCGAGGTGTGGGTGTCCCGGTTGGAGTCGGTCGCGGTGCCCGGCACGAGCGGGACCGCCCCGCGGCGCCGGACCGGCTCGGGCTGCCCGGGGGCCTCCCGGGCCTCGGGCTGCTCCGGCTCCGCGTCGTCGGGCTCGTCCACGTCCAGCGGCGGCATGCCCGCCAGCAGGGGCAGCAGGTCCCGCAGCCGGGCCGACAGCTCCGAGGCGCGCAGCCGTGAGGCCGGGGCCTTGGCCAGGCACTGCACGACCAGCTGCCACAGCTCGTCGGGGATCCCGGGCAGCGGGACGACGGTCTCCGTCACGTGGCGGCGCAGCACCGCGCCAGGATGGCCGCCGCCGAACGGGGTGAACCCGGCCAGCAGCTCGTACAGCACGGTGGCCAGGGCGTATATGTCCACGGCCGCCCGTGGCGGGAGGCCCTCCACGATCTCCGGGGCCAGGTAGTCGGGTGTGCCGATGATCCGGGTCGCCGGGGCCGACGTGCGCCCCCCGGCGGCCCCCGATGCGGCCCGCTTCGGCGAGTCGATCAGCTTGGCCACGCCGAAGTCGGTCAGCAGCGCGGGGTGCGAGCCGCCCGGCCCGAGCGGGCCCTGCATGTCGAGCAGCACGTTCTCGGGCTTGACGTCGCGGTGCACGACGCCGGCGGCGTGGGCCGCGGCGAGCGCGTCCGCGACGTCGGCGACGATCGCGACGGCCGCCTCGGGGGCGAGCCGCCGCTCCCGGTCCAGGCGCGTGCGCAGGTCCGTACCGCGCACCAGGTCCATGACCAGGGCCAGGTCGTTGCCGTCGACGACGAGGTCGCGGACGGAGACGATGTGCGGGTGGTCCAGGCCGAGCAGTGCGCTGCGCTCCTGGACGAAGCGTCCGACCAGTTCCTGGTCGGACGCGAGGTCCTCGCGCAGGAGTTTGACGGCGACGGGCCCGTCCGGCCCCTCGCCGAGCCACACCGTGCCCGCGCTGCCGCGCCCCAGGATCTGGTGTGCGGTGTACCGGCTGCCGATTTTCCGTGCCACGACTGCTCCCTCAGCGGCTGGCGTACGCCCCAAAGCTACGCGGCCGCAAGGGTGAAGGTCGCCCCGGAACGCGGCGACCTTCACTTCTACGGGCAAAATCACGTCCCGGATGTCGACAAATCTACGAAGTCGGCACCGTGCGGGCCTCGTTCAGGCCGTGCGGTCCCCGTTCAGGGCGTGGTGCCGCTGCCGCCGCCGGAGCCCGTGGCCTCGCCGAGGGCCGAGACCCAGTCGACGATTCCGGTGCCCCAGCTCCACACCTGGTCCCACCAGCCCTTGCCGGTGCCGATCCACTCCTGGAGCGGGGTGAGCTCCCAGACCAGCCAGCCCGCCACGAAGAACACCAGGATCATGACCAGGCAGCCCTTGAGGCAGCCGAGGCCCGGGATCTTGATGGGGTTGGCGCTGCGCCGGCGCGGCTCGCGGGGCTCCCGCGGGGCGCGCGGCTGCGGCGGGGCCTGCGGGGGCGCCTGCCGGGCCGGGGCCGGCGGGGGCTGCGGCGGCTGGTACGCGGGCTGCTGCTGGGGCTGCCGGTACTGCTGGGGCGGCGGCGGCGCCTGCTGCGGCTGCGGGTAGTACGGCTGCTGCGGGGCCTGCTGGTACTGGGGCGGCTGCGGGCGCTGCGGCTGCGGCGGGTACTGCTGCTGCGGCGGCGGCGGTCCCTGGCGGTACTGCGGGGGCTGCTGCGGCTGCGGGGGCTGCTGGGGGCGCTGCTGCGGCGGCGGGGGTGCCTGCCGCTGGGGGCGGCGGCGCAGCGGGTCCTCGCTCGGGTCGAGGTAGTGCATCTGCGTCTGCTCGTTGCGCTCGCGCGCGGCCCGCATCTGCATCTGCCACGGGTGCGGCTGGTCCGGGCGCTCCACGGGCGGCATGACGGAGGTCGCGGCGGCGTCCGGGATCCCGGGGGCGCCGGCGGCCGGCAGGACGGAGGTGGCGTCGTCGGCGCCGACCGGCGGGAGCACGCTGGTCATGGCGTTCGGGTCGTACGCACCGGCCGGCGCGGCGGCCGGGCGGGCGGGCAGCACCTGCGTGGGGTCCGCGCCGCCCGCGGCGCCCGGGGTCTCGGGGACGGGCGCGGGCGAGGGGTCCGGGGCGAGCAGGGCGCCGACGCCGAGCGCGGCCTCGACCTCGTTCGGGGCGCTGTGCACGCCGATGCCGGCGGCGACCACGCGCAGGCCGCGGGCCAGGTTCTCGGCGCTGGGGCGCTCGGTCGGCTCCTTGCGCAGGCAGCGCTCGATGACGATCCAGAGCGGCTCGGGCAGGGTCGGCGGGCGCTGCGGGTCCTCGTTGAGGTGCCGCTGGAGCACTTCGAGGGCGGTGGAGCCGGCGAACGGCGGGCGTCCGGTGACGAGTTCGTAGAGCAGGATGCCGGCGCCGTAGATGTCGACGGCGGAGGTCTGCGGGCGGCCCTCGGCGGATTCGGGGGCGACGTAGGCGGGGGTGCCGACGAACTCGTGGGTGCGGGTCAGGCCCGGGGAGTCGGCGAGGCGGGCGATGCCGAAGTCGGTGAGCATCGGCCGCATCCGGCCGTCGCTCTCGTCGAGGAGCACGTTGGCCGGCTTCAGGTCGCGGTGGACGATGCCGTCGGCGTGGCTGGCGGCGAGCGCGTCCGCGATCTGCGCGGTGAGCAGGGCGGCGGCGACCGGGGTGAAGGGGCCGTTCTCGCGGATGTACCGGTGCAGGTCCGGGCCGTTGATCAGGTCCATGACGAGCGCGAGGAGGTCGCCCTCGACGACGAGGTCGCGGGTGCGGACGATGTTGGGGTGGGTCAGGCGCAGCAGGACCGAGCGCTCCCGCAGGAAGCGCATGACGATGTCCGGGTCCTGGGCCAGTTCCTCCTTGAGGACCTTGATGGCCACGGTCTCGCCGGGCTGGCCGGCGACGGCCGCCTCCGCCCCTGCGGCCTCACGCTGGCGGGCACGCCAGACGGTGCCCGTGGCGCCGCGCCCGAGCGGCTCCTCGAGCAGGTACTTGCTGCCGACTGGCCGCACGTCTCGCGCTCCCTGTGTCGTCCTGCGGTGGGTCCCGCCGGTGGTTCGTGTTCCGGGGTCGATTTCCGGGTTCGGTTTCCGGCCCAACTCTAGGGGGTGTCCTCACGGAAGACGCGGGGTACCGGAGGTTGGTTGCCGTACATATGTGCGAAGGGTGACGTTTGAGGGGTATGCCTGAGGCGTTTTTCCCCGGCTTTCCCCACGGCGTCCCCGGGGGTGCGATCATTCAAGATCATTTCTTGATGAGAACCGGGCGTGTTGTCCGCGACAGGTGCGAGGATGCACCCGTACGGAACGGCGGGGACGGGAGCCCCCGCCGGGTGGGGGTTTCGGGGCAGCCGCGGGGCTGCCGTCGTCCCCTGCCGGGCGCACGAACCGCGCACCGCGCAGAAGGGATCGCTGACGGCGATGCAGATCCGGCTGACCGTCCTCGGGTCGCGCAGCGGCCACCAGACCGTGCCCGCCGGGTGTGACGTGCTCGTCACCGCGCCCGCCGGGACCGCGCTGGCCGCGGTGGCCTCCGGGCTGGCGGCGACCGTCGGCGGGCCCGACACTCCCCCGGCCGCCGCCGGGGGCACCACCGCCCGCACGGTCGTGCTGTACGCCGGTACGGAGCGCCTCGACCCGCAGCGGCAGGTGCTCGGGGAGCCGCCGCTCGTCGACGGGGCGGTGCTGGGACTGCACGCCCCCGTGCCGGACGCGGTACCGGACGCGGCCGAGGGCGCCCAGCTGCACGTGGTCGCGGGCCCCGACGCGGGCGGCGTGCACCTGCTGCACCCGGGCGCGGTCCGGATCGGCCGCTCGGCCGACGCGGACGTCCCGCTGGACGACCCGGACGTGTCCCGGCTGCACTGCGCAGTGACCGTGGCCGCGGACGGGCGGGTGGCCGTCGCCGACCTGAACTCGACGAACGGCACGACCGTGGACGGCGCGGAGGTGGGCGCCCGGCCCGTGCCGCTGGCGCCGGGCGCGCTGCTCCGGATAGGCGAGTCCGTCCTCCGCCTGGCCGTCTCGTCCCCGGCACCCCTCCCGGTCATCCCGGACCGCGAGGGCCACCTCTGCCTCCCGGCCCCGGCCGCTGACACCCCGTCCGGCCCTCCTGCACCCGCGCCCCGCACGCACGCCCCGTCCGGCCCTGCGGGTTCCGGCCCGGCGCGGCCCGCCGGCGCCCCCGCGGGCGCGGGCCCGGCGCACCCCGGCCGCCCGGCCGGCACCGCCGCCCACCCCGGCTCCCCCGGACCCGCACGGCCCGCGGCCACCGGAGCCCGCCCCGGCCCGGGAGACCCGCCGCCGACCGGCCCTGCCGGAGCCACGGGCCCGGCGGAGCCCGGCGCCACCGCCCCGGCCGGCTCCGGCCCGGCACACCCCGGCGCCGCCACCCCGCCGCGGCCCGCCGGCGCCCCACCGCGCCCCACCACCGCACCGTCCTTCAGCGCCCCCGCAGGTGCCGCCCCGGCGGGCTCCGGCGGCGCACGCTCCGGCGCCTCCGCCCCCGCCCCCGCGTCTCCCGGCACGGCGGCCCCGGCCGGCTCCGGTCCGGCGCGGTCCGCCGGCGACCCGTACGCCACCGGCCCCGCGGACCGCCCCGGGAGCGGTCCGGCGGGCTCCGGCCCGGTGTGGTCCGGGACTCCCGCTCCGGTCGGCGGGTGGCGGGGCGGGTTCGGGGCGTGGGCGCGGCGGTGGATGCGGGGCGGGGAGGATCCCGCCGAGTCCGCAACGGCTCCGGCGGCCGCGGCTGCCGTGCCGGACGCCGACGACCCCGCCGCCCTGCTGCTGGCGGCCCTCGCGCCCGCCCCGCGGCTGTGGTCCCGGCCGCGCGGCCGCCTCGACGTCGGCCTGGGGGCCGGGAGCCGGGTCGCGTTCCAGGACGTCGGCGCGCTCGGCCTCGCCGGCCCGCGCGCCCGGCTGTCCGGGGTGGCCCGGTCGGTTGTGGCCCAGCTCGCCGCGCTGCACGCGCCCGCGCAGCTGGAGATCGTGCTCATCAGCAGCGACCGGGCCCGTCCCGTGGCGCAGCGGCGCGAGGAGTGGGGCTGGCTCGGCTGGCTGCCGCACGTACGGCCCGCGCACGGCCAGGACTGCCGGCTGCTCCTCGCGTACGACCGCGACCAGGCGGCGGCCCGCACCGCCGAGCTGACGCGCCGCCTCGACGAGGGCCCCCTCGGCGTGAACTGGGCGACCGCCGACGCCCGTGCCGTCCGCGAGACGGCGGCCGCGTACGAGGGGCCGTACACCCTGCTCGTCGTGGACGGGGACCCCGGCACCTCCGCGGTCCGGGACCTGACCGGCCGGCTCGCCTCGCACGGGGCGGCCGCCGGGATCCACGTCCTGGTGCTGGCCGAGACGCCGGCCGCGACCCCGGCCTCCCCGCTCTCCGACACCTACGAGGCCGCCTGCGCGGCCGCCGCCGCCTTCCGGGACTGCGGCGCCGCCGCCGTGCTCAGCGGCGACGTGGCCACCACCGTACGGACCTTCGCCGTCGCCGGCGGCACACCCTGCCCGCCCGGCACCACCGCCACCGCCGACGCCGTCTCCGCGGCCTGGGCGGAGCGGTTCGCGCGGGCGCTGGCCCCGCTGCGCGCCGGAACCGCCGGAGCCCCGCCGCAGCAGTCGGCGGCCGCCGCGCTCCCGCAGTCCGCGCGGCTCCTGGACGAGCTGGGCCTGGCCCGGGCCACCCCGGCGTCGCTGATGGCCCGCTGGGCCGAGGCGACCGAGCAGGGCCAGGGCGTCGGCGGGCTCGTCGCGTTCGTGCTCGGCGGCGGCCGCGGCGGCCCGGTCGGGGCCGAACTGGTCCAGGACGGGCCGCACCTGCTGGTCGAGGGCCCGGCCGGGAGCGGCCGTACCGAGCTGCTCCGCTCGGTCGCGGCGTCGCTGTCCGCCGGGGCGCGGCCCGACCGGCTGGCCCTGGTCCTGCTCGACGGGGCGGGCGGGGAGCGCGGTGACGGGCTGCTGCCCGCGGCCGACCTGCCGCACGTCTCCGCGCACCTGGTCGCCGCCGACCCGGTGCGGATGCGGGAGTTCGCGCAGGCCCTGGGCGCGGAGCTGAAGCGGCGTGCCGAGCTGCTGGACGGGGTCCCGTTCGCGGAGTGGCACGCCCGCCGGGAGCTGTCCGACCGGGTGGTGTCGCCGCGCCGGCCGTCCGCGGCCGAGCAGGTCGGCGCCGAGCAGGGGGGCGGCGGCGACGTGGATCCGTCGCGTACGGGGACGCTGCGGCTGCGCGCCGCCGCCGTGCGCACGGACCCGGCGGCCGGGCCGAGCCCGCTGCCCCGCCTGGTGGTGCTGGTGGACGACTTCGACGCGCTGGTCGCGCCGGGCCTGGGCAGTGCGGGCCGGCCCGCCGCCGGGTCGGTGGTCCGCGTCCTGGAGGCGGTGGCCCGGGACGGGGAGCGGCTCGGCGTGCACCTGGTGGCCGCGACCGCCCGCCCGGACCGTACGGCCGATACCGAGCTCGTCCGGAGCAATCCGCTGCGGGTGGAGCTCGACGCGCCGGACCGGCCGGTCCCGGGCCGCGGCCTGCTCCGCTTCGCCGACGGGCGGACGGTCCCGTTCCAGGGCGGCCGGGTGACCGGCCGGATACCCCGGACGGCCACCCAGCGGCCGACGGTGGTCCCGGTGGAGTGGGAGCGGATGGGTGATCCTCCGGCCCGCCGCCCGGTGCGCGAGCTCGGCAACGGCCCGACCGACCTGGCCCTGCTGGCCAGTGCCCTGGACCGGGCGTCGCACCTGGTCTCGGCGGTGCCGGTGCTGTTCCCGGCCGCCCCCTGACCCCGCCCGCGGCGCCCCGGCGGGTCCGCGTCGAGGCCGCGTCGAGGTCCCCGCGGGGCTCCCGTGCGGCTCCCGCGGGGCTCCCGCGGGGCTCCCGCGGGGCTCCCGCGGGGGCGTGACGCGGTATTGCGGGGGTGCCCGGCTCGGCGTAGACCTGTGGAACAGGTCACACCACGGGAATCGGGGGCGAACCATGCTCAGGCAGGGAACGAGCCGCACGAAGAACCGTAGAAGCAGCAGCCGTGCCTGGGCGGTCCTGGCCGCCGCGGGCGCCCTCGTCCTGAGCGGGTGCGGGGGCGGCGGGGGCTCGAAGGCGGATCCGCCGCCGGGGGCGACGGCCTCGGCCGCGCCGCGGGTGCAGTTACCGCGGCTGGACGGGGAGAAGCTGCAGGTCTCGGCGGTGTGGACGGGCCCGGAGCAGGCGAACTTCGAGAAGGTGCTGAAGGAGTTCGAGAAGCGGACGGGCGCCGCGGTCACCTTCGTGCCGGCCCAGGACCCGATCGTCACCTTCCTCGGCACGAAGATCGCGGGCGGGCAGCCGCCGGACGTGGCGCTGCTGCCGCAGGTCGGGGCGCTGGCCGCGGCGGTGAAGAACAAGTGGGTGCAGCCGGTCGGCCCGGAGGCGAAGGCCCAGCTCGACGCGAACTACTCGGACGGCTGGAAGAAGCTGGGCGCGGTCGACGGCACCCAGTACGGGGTGTACTACAAGGCCGCCAACAAGTCGCTGATCTGGTACGACGCGAAGGCCTTCGAGGCGGCCGGGGTGCAGCCCGCGAAGACGTGGAAGGAGCTGCTGACCGTCGCGGACACGCTGTCGGCGTCCGGTACCCCGGCGCTGTCGGTGGCCGGCGCGGACGGCTGGACGCTGACGGACTGGTTCGAGAACGTCTACCTGTCGCAGGCGGGCCCGGAGAAGTACGACCGGCTCGCCCGGCACGAGATCAAGTGGACGGACCCGAGCGTCGGGCAGGCGCTGACCACCCTCGCCGAGCTGTGGGGCCGCAAGGACTTCCTGGCGGGCGGGCCGAGCGGGGCGCTGGCCACCGAGTTCCCGAAGTCGGTGACGCAGGTGTTCTCCGGCGGGGACCGGCCGGCGGCCGCGATGGTCTTCGAGGGCGACTTCGTGGCGGTGAACATCGCCCAGACCGACGCGAAGATCGGCAAGGACGCCCTGGTGTTCCCGTTCCCGGCGGTCGGCGGCAAGCCGCCGGTGGTGTCGGGCGGTGACGTGGCGGTCGCGCTGAAGCCGTCGAAGGGCGCGCAGGCGCTGCTGACGTTCCTGGCCTCCCCGGACGCGGCGGAGATCCAGGCCCGCGAGGGCGGCTTCCTGTCCCCGAACAAGGCGGTGAGCCTGTCCGCGTACCCGAACGACATCCAGCGGGGCATCGCCGACGCGCTGATCGCGGCGGGCGACGACTTCCGCTTCGACATGTCGGACCAGGCCCCGGCGGCCTTCGGCGGGACCCCGGGCGCGGGCGAGTGGAAGGCCCTGCAGGACTTCCTGGCGAACCCGTCGGACGTGGCGGGCACGCAGAACAGACTGGAGGCGGAGGCGGCCAAGGCGTACGGGAACTGATCCCCGTGACGCCCTCGGCCGGTACGGGGGCGGCCGCGCGCACAGCCGCGCGCCGGGCCGCCCCGTCCTCGCGGTCCGGGCAGGCCCGGCACCGCCGCCTCGTCGCGGCGGCGTTCCTCCTCCCGGCGCTGGTGCTGCTCGGGGCGCTCGTCGTGCACCCGATCGGCTACTCCGTCTACCGCAGCCTCTTCGACCGCTCCGGCGACCGCTTCGTCGGCGGGGACAACTACGCGGAGATCCTGCGCGACGACGCCATCCGCACGGCCGTGGAGAACACGGCGGTGTGGGTCGTGGTCGCGCCGGCCGCCGCGACGGCCCTCGGCCTGGTCTTCGCGGTGCTGACCGAGCGGGTGCGCTGGGGCACCGCGTTCAAGCTGCTGGTCTTCATGCCGATGGCGATCTCGATGCTGGCGGCCGGGATCATCTTCCGGCTGGTCTACGACCACGACCCCGACCGGGGCGCCGCCAACGCGGTGCTGGTCGCGGTGCACGACACCTTCGCGCCGGCCTCGGCGTTCCCGAAGGCCCGCCCGGGCCGGGACTCGCCGCTCGCCCCCGGGCAGGGCGCCGACGCGGGCGGCTACGTCACCCGCGAGCCGGTCCGGGCTGGCACGCCGGTGCTGCTCCCGCTGGTCGGCGTCGCCCCCGGGGCGCTGCCCGAGGGGACCCGTACGGCCCGTCCCGCCGGGGCGGAGCCGGGCCGGGTCACGGGGACGGCCTGGCAGGACTTCACCCGGGGCGGCGGCGGCCGGACCAACGCGGTCGACCCGGCGGAGTCCGGCTTCGCCGGGATGCGGATCGAGGCGGTCAAGGACGGCCGGGTGGTGGAGTCGGCGACGACCCGCGCGGACGGCACGTTCGGCATGTCCGCGAAGGCCGACGGGGCGCTGCTGCGGCTGCCCGCGTCGAACTTCCGGGAGGCGTACGCGGGGGTGGACTGGCTGGGCCCGTCGCTGGTCACCCCGGCGATCATCGGGGCGTACGTGTGGATGTGGGCCGGGTTCGCGATGGTGCTGATCGCGGCGGGGCTGGCCTCCGTGCCGCGGGAGCTGCTGGAGGCGGCGCGGGTGGACGGGGCGAACGAGTGGCAGGTGTTCCGCCGGATCACCGTCCCGCTGCTGGCGCCGGTGCTGGCGGTGGTCCTGGTCACCCTCGTGATCAACGTGATGAAGATCTTCGACCTGGTGTTCGTGATCGCGCCGGGCTCGGTCCAGGACGACGCCAACGTCCTGGCCCTGCAGCTGTACCGGACCTCCTTCGGCACGGACGCCGACGCGGGGCTGGGCAGCGCCATCGCGGTGCTGCTGCTGGTGCTGGTGGTGCCGGTCATGCTCTACAACATCCGCCGCATGCGCCGGGAGGCCCGCCGATGAGCTTCGCGCACACCGCAGCCTCCCGCCTGGCCGGCGGGGCCGTCCGCGTCTTCCTCGTCTGCGCGGCCCTGTTCTGGCTGCTGCCCGCCATCGGCCTGCTGGTCTCCTCCTTCCTCGACCCGGGCGACCTGAACCGCGGCGGCTGGTGGCAGGCCCTGACCGCGCCGGCCCGGCTGACGACCGGGAACTACGAGCGGCTGCTCGCCAATGACGCGATCACCGGCTCGCTGCTGAGCACGGTGGCCATCACCGTGCCCGCGACCCTGCTGGTGCTGGTGCTGGGCTCGTTCGCCGGATACGCCTTCGCCTGGCTGGAGTTCCCGGGCCGGGACTGGCTGTTCCTCGTCGTCGTCGCCCTGCTCGTCGTCCCCGTGCAGGTGGCCCTGATCCCGGTCTCCGAACTCTTCGGGGCCGTCGGCCTGTTCGAGACGACCGCGGGGGTGGTGCTGTTCCACACGGCGTTCGGGCTGCCGTTCGCGGTGTTCCTGCTGCGCAACTTCTTCGCGCAGATCCCGCGGGAGCTGCTGGAGGCGGCCCGGCTGGACGGGGCCGGCGAACTGCGGCTGTTCGCCCGGGTGGTGCTGCCGCTGGCCGGGCCGGCGATCGCCTCGCTGGGCATCTTCCAGTTCCTGTGGGTGTGGAACGACATGCTGATCGCGCTGGTCTTCGCGGACTCCTCGCACCCGCCGATCACGGTCGCCCTCCAGCAGCAGGTACGGCAGTTCGGCAACAACATCGACATCCTCGCGCCCGGCGCGTTCCTGTCGATGGTGGTGCCGCTGATCGTGTTCTTCGCGTTCCAGCGGCAGTTCACGACGGGGGTGATGGCCGGCGCCGTCAAGTAGCCCCCGACGGCGATCGCCCGGCGCGGCGGCAGCGGTGGCGGCAGCGGTGGCGGCAGCCGTGGCCGCCGCCTGCGGTCAGGGCCGACCGGGTGCCGTGGCGCCCAGGCCCGCCACCACCGAGGCGGCCAGCTCGTCGAGGTAGCCGGCCGGGACCTCGTCGCGGATGACCACCTGCCGCCAGTACAGCGGCCCGATCGCGAGGTCCAGCGCCCGGCCGGGATCCGTGCCCGGCGCCAGCTCGCCGCGCGCGACGGCCTCGGACACGATGCCCTCGGCCATCCGCCGCTCCCCGTCGAGCAGGGCGCCGCGCACCGCGTCGGCGATCTCCGGGTTGCGGGCCGCCTCGACGAGCAGGTCGGGGATCACCGCGGAGGCCACCGGGTGGCGCAGCACGTGTGACATGACCTCCAGCAGGGCGCGTACGTCGCCGTAGAGCGAGCCCGTGGCGGGGACGGGCAGGCCGTCCACCGCGAAGGCCTGCACCAGGTCCAGGACCAGGTGGAGCTTGGACTTCCAGCGCCGGTAGACCGCCGTCTTGCCGACTCCGGCGCGCCGCGCGATGCCCTCGATCGACATGCGCGAGAACCCGACCGCGGCCAGCTCCTCCAGCACCGCGGCGCGGATCGCCCTGGTCACGTCCTCGCGCAGGACGGCGGCCCCGGCGGGGGCGCGGCGGGCGGGGGCCGGGGCGGGCGGGGCGGCGGCGGGGTCCGTGGTCATGGACAGAGCATAGCCGGGCAGGCTGGCACCACCCCGTCACGACGATACGGTTGCGTTCCGTCGGAGCGCGCCCTAACCTCGCCGTAGCGACGATACGGATCCGTCCCGTTGTCTCTCACGTTCTGGCCCCGTCGAAAGCGACCCCCGTGACCGTGACCTCACCCGCCCCGGCCGCCCAGGCCGCCGCGAGCCCCGCGGAGCTGGCCGCCGCCCACGGCCTGACGGTCAGCGGCGCCCGCCCCCCGCTGCCGGAGTACGTGCGCCGGCTCTGGGGCCGCCGCCACTTCGTCACCGCGTACGCCACCGCCCGGATGCAGGCCACGTACAGCACCGCGAAGCTGGGCCAGGTCTGGCACCTGGCCACCCCCGTGCTCAACGCGGCCGTCTACTACTTCGTCTTCGGCATCGTCATGAACGCCGGTCACGGCGTGCCCGACTACCTGCCGTTCCTGCTGACCGGCGTCTTCGTCTGGGACTTCATCGGCAGCTCGATCAACACCGGCACCCGCGCCGTCCACGCCAACCTGGGCCTGGTCCGCGCCCTGCACTTCCCCCGCGCCAGCCTGCCGCTGGCCTCCGTCCTCCAGCTGTTCCAGCAGCTGCTGGTGACCATGGGCGCGCTCGTCGTCCTGCTGCTCGCCTTCGGCCAGACGCCCCGCCCGGCCTGGCTGCTGGCCGTGCCCGTCCTGGCGCTGACGGCCGTCTTCTGCGCCGGCTGCGCCCTGGTGATGGCCCGGATCGGCGCCAGGACCCCGGACGTCAGCCAGCTGATGCCGTTCGTGCTGCGCACCTGGATGTACGCCTCGGGCGTCATGTGGTCCATCGAGCAGATGCTCCAGCAGGGCAACCTGTCGCACTGGGCCGCCCTCGTCCTGAAGCTCAACCCGGCGGCCGTCTACATCGACCTGATGCGCTACGCCCTCATCGACAGCTTCGACGCGCTCCCGCCCCACGCGTGGGCCATCGCCGTCGGCTGGGCCCTGCTCGCCGGCGTCGGCGGGTTCGTCTGGTTCTGGAAGTCAGAAGAGGAGTACGGCCGTGGCTGACCGCGTCCCCACCGTCATCGCCGACGACGTCCACGTCGTGTACAAGGTGAACGGCGGAGCCCGCAAGGGCGGCGCCACCGCCGCCCTCAGCCGGCTGCTCTCCCGCCGGGCCGACCCGGGCGTCCGCGAGGTGCACGCCGTGAAGGGCGTCAGCTTCACCTCGTACCGGGGCGAGGCCATCGGCCTGATCGGCTCCAACGGCTCGGGCAAGTCCACCCTGCTCAAGGCGATCGCCGGACTCCAGCCCGTCGCCCGCGGCACCGTCTACTCCCACGGCCAGCCGTCGCTGCTCGGCGTCAACGCCGCCCTGATGAACGACCTCACCGGCGAGCGGAACGTCATCCTCGGCGGCCTGGCCATGGGCATGTCGCGGCAGCAGGTCCACGAGCGCTACCAGGACATCGTCGACTTCTCCGGCATCAACGAGAAGGGCGACTTCATCTCCCTGCCCATGCGGACGTACTCCTCCGGCATGGGCGCCCGGCTGCGCTTCTCCATCGCCGCGGCCAAGGACCACGAGGTCCTGATGATCGACGAGGCCCTGGCCACCGGCGACGCCGCCTTCCAGCGGCGCAGCCAGAAGCGCATCGAGGAGTTGCGCGCCCGGGCCGGCACCGTCTTCCTCGTCAGCCACAGCATCGGCACGGTCCGCGAGACCTGCGACCGCGCCATCTGGCTGGAGGCGGGCGTCCTGCGGATGGACGGCCCCGCCGAGGAGGTCTGCGCCGCGTACGAGGCCCACAGCGGCCGCTGACGGCCGCGTACGAGGCCCACAGCGGCCGCTGACGCCGCTGACGCCGGCCGGCCCCGCCCGGGCTTCGCTGCCGGGCGGGGCCGGCACGGCCTACAGCGGCGCGGCCGCCTGCAGGAGGCGCGGCGGCAGGTACGGGGAGGCGACCCGGATGTCCCAGCCGCGCCGGCGGGCGTGGCAGGCGAGGGCCAGCGCGCCGAGGTCGAGCGCGGCGTCGCAGTCCTCGGCCCGGTCGGCGACCGCGCAGTGGTCACGGTGGGCCTCCAGGGCGTCGAGGAGCGCGAGGTTGAAGCTCTCCTCGTCACCCTCCACCAACTGCGACAGCAGCACGACCGGGGGCGGCAGGAAAGCGCCCGCCGCGGTGTTCTGCCGGGCCGCGACGGCCTGCTCCACGGCTTCCTCGACGCCCTCGCCGCGCAGGTAGGCGTGCAGGGCCCGGCAGTACGCCGAGTAGGCGGGGGCGCCCTCCCCGAGCCGGGACGGCCCGGCCAGCACGAGCGGGGCGAGGTCCTCGCGCACCCCCGTGATCAGGGCGAGGTGCGTCGCCGTGAGCCACTCGGTGAGCCCGGCCCGGTGGCCGCTGTAAGAGGGGTAGGCCAGGGTGCGTCCCTCGATGGTGACCGCGGCTTCCGTGCCCGGCTCCGCCAGCGTGGTCCGAAAGAGCGCGGCGCCCAGTGCCGAGGCCAGGTGCAGCCCCCGCAGCTGGGTGTCGGTGACGTCGGGGCCGTGCGTGGCGCGGGTCTTGAAGAGGATCTCCTGGTACCGCAGGGCGCTGGCCAGGCGCCAGGAGGACAGCTCCGGTCCGTCCTGCGGTGTGAAGGCCTTGCGGGTGCTCTCCTCGAAGCCCGCCTCGCCCTCCGGGGTCAGCGGCTGCGGGGCGAGGGGCCGCTCGAACTCCACGGTCCGCCCGCCCGCCAGCTCCGCGACCGCGTCGGGGCGCCGGTCGCGGCCGAAAGCGCCGGCCCGCGGCCCGGGCTTCGCGAAGCCGGTGAGCAGCGCGTACGGCAGGTAGTCGGAGTCGGCCGGCGGCCACCAGCCGTGGTCGCGGTGGCCGAGGGCGGCCAGCGCGATGGGGACGAGCGGCAGCAGGGTGCGCGGCTGGCTCCGGACCCAGGCCCCGGGCTGCTCGGCGTGACGGCGCAGCAGCCGGACGAGCTCTGTCCCGTACGCCTCCCGGTCGCCGGCGGTCAGGGCGCGCAGGACCCGCAGGCCGGTGGTGTCCGGCTGGTCGAGCAGCGGGTCGCCGGTCTCCAGGGCGCGGGCGGCGATCCGGGCGAGCCCGGCGTCGATGGCGGCGAGCTTCTGCTCCTGCGACGGCGGGAAGTCCTGGTCGTCGTCGTTCAGGTCGCCGCAGACGTACGCCATGAAGCCGCCGACCAGTTCGGTCGCGGGCCGGCCCGGGTACTGCGCCTGGTCTTCCTGGCGGGCGAAGTGGAAGGCCTCGCCGTGCCGCCCGGTGTCGCCGCCGATGACGGCCAGGCAGAAGGCGTCGAGCCACTCGTGCAGGCTGATGGACTCCCGGTCGGCCGGGTCACCGTCCCGGTCGTAGCTCATGCCGAAGTTCACGTAGTCGAGGAAGACGTGGAAGGAGTCGTACGCGTAGTAGGCGGCGTACGAGACGGCGCCCGCGGCGGCTTCCGCGGCGTCCTTCAGGACCGCCTGTGCCTCGGGGGTGTCCAGACGCGGCCTTTCCACGGAGAGCGCGCCGAGGTAGTCGAGCAACTCCTCGGAGATCGTCTGCCATTCGTACGTGGCCATGCGGTCGGCGCGGGACATGGACCGGACCATGGAGCCGATCCGGTTGACGAAGTCCTCGCGGGCCGCGGCGATCGCGGCCTCGCCCACCTGGTGTCGTTCGATGTGCACTGCTGTCCTGCTCCCCGTGTCGTGATGATCGCGGCCCGACCTCGCGGCCGGTGCCGGAATACACGACGAGCGGCCCGGAACTCGTGGTTCCGGGCCGCTCGTTCACTCACGGCCCCGAAGGGTCGTCAGCTTCCGGTCTCAGCTGTGCGCGCGCAGCAGCGACCGCATCGTCCGCATCGCGACCGACAGGTTCGCGAGGTCGAAGTCGTCCGAGCCGCGGATCTCGTCCAGGGTGGTCCGGGCGCGGGCGATGATCGCCGCGTTCTTGTCCTCCCAGGCCTTGAACCGCTCCTCGGGCGTCGCACCGGTCTCGCCGGCCGCCAGCACGTCGGCGGTCAGCGCCGCGTGCGCCGCGAACAGGTCCTCGCGGATGGAGGCGCGGGCCATGGACTGCCAGCGGTCGGCCCGCGGCAGGTCGATGATCCGGTCCATCAGCTGGGTGATGTCCAGGCGGTCGGCCAGGTCGTAGTACACCTCGGCGACGCCCAGCGGGTCCACGCCGGTGCGGTCCGAGATCGCGACGATGTCGAGCGTCGGGAAGGCCGAGGAGAACCCGGCGACCTTCGCCGCCAGCTCCTCCGGCACGCCCTCGCCGGTCAGCTCGTCCATGACCAGCGTGTACCACTCCAGGTCCGCGCCGCGCACCAGCTTCGGCAGCTCGGCCCAGACCTGGGCGACCCGCTCGGCGAACAGCTCGATGGTCTCGGTGATCTGGAGCGGCTGCGGCCGGTTGTTCAGCAGCCAGCGGGTACCGCGCTCGACCAGGCGCCGGGAGTGCAGGCGCACCCGGGTCTGGACGTCGGCCGCGACCTTGTTGTCGAGGGCCTCGACCGCGTCCCACACCTCACTCAGGCCGAAGATCTCGCGGGCCGAGAGCTGCGCCCGCACGATCTCCTCGGTGGAGGCGCCGGTCTCCTCGCGGAGCCGGTGCAGGAAGGTCGAACCGCCGCTGTTGACGGTGTCGTTGACCAGCAGCGTCGTGATGATCTCGCGGCGCAGGGCGTGGGAGGCGATCTGCTCCGGGAACTTCGCGCGCAGCGCGGCCGGGAAGTACGCGTCCAGCAGGCGGCGCAGGTACGGGTCGTCCGGCAGCTCGGTGGCGATGAGCTCGTCCGCCACCGTGATCTTCGTGTAGGCCAGCAGGACGGCCAGCTCCGGCTGGGTCAGGCCGGTGCCGCCGCCGAGCAGCTCGCGGATCTGCCGGTCGCTGGGCAGGAACTCCAGGTCGCGGTTGAGCTGTCCGGCCTGCTCCAGGCGGCGCACGAAGCGCTGCTGGGCGTGGAGCAGGCTGTGGGCCTGGGCGACGCCGTTGGCCAGGGCGGTGTTCTGCGCGTAGTTGTTGCGCAGGACGAGCCGGCCGACCTCGTCGGTCATCTCCGCCAGCAGGGCGTTGCGCTGCTTGACGGTCATGTCGCCGTCGGCGACGACCGCGTTCAGCAGGATCTTGATGTTCACCTCGTGGTCGGAGGTGTCCACGCCCGCGCTGTTGTCGATGGCGTCGGTGTTGACCTTGCCGCCCTCGCCGCCGGCGCCGGTCCGGGCGAACTCGATGCGGCCGAGCTGGGTCAGGCCCAGGTTGCCGCCCTCGCCGATGACCTTGGCCCGGACGTCCGCGCCGTTGACGCGGATGGCGTCGTTGGCCTTGTCGCCGACCTCGGAATGCGTCTCGGCGGTGGCCTTGACGTACGTGCCGATGCCGCCGTTCCACAGCAGGTCCACGGGGGCGTGCAGGACGGCCTGCATCAGCTCGGCCGGGGTCATCTTGGTGACGCCGGCCTCGATGCCGAGGGCCTCGCGGATGTGGGCGTTGACCGGGATGGACTTCGCGCTGCGCGGGTGGATGCCGCCGCCCGCGGACAGCAGCTCCGTGTTGTAGTCCGCCCACGAGGAGCGCGGCAGCTCGAACAGGCGCCGGCGCTCGGCGTACGAGACGGCCGCGTCCGGGGTCGGGTCGATGAAGATGTGCCGGTGGTCGAAGGCGGCGACCAGGCGGATGTGCTCGGAGAGCAGCATGCCGTTGCCGAAGACGTCGCCGGACATGTCGCCGACGCCGACGACGGTGAAGTCCTCGGTCTGGGTGTCGTGGCCGAGCTCGCGGAAGTGCCGCTTGACGGACT
Source organism: Streptomyces sp. NPDC090445 (assembly GCF_044769385.1). Classification (NCBI taxonomy): domain Bacteria; kingdom Bacillati; phylum Actinomycetota; class Actinomycetes; order Kitasatosporales; family Streptomycetaceae; genus Streptomyces; species Streptomyces sp. NPDC090445. The sequence continues at coordinate 239,103 of NZ_JBIVXV010000008.1, forward strand.
CCCAGGCGCCGCGGGCGGTGATGCCCATGCCCTTGTGGTCGTAGCCGGCCGAGCCGCCCGAGGCGAAGGCGTCGCCCAGCCAGAAGCCGTACGACTCCGCAACGCCGTTGGCGATGTCGGAGAAGGTCGCGGTGCCCTTGTCGGCGGCGACGACGAGGTAGGTGTCGTCCTCGTCGTGGCGGACCACGCCCTTGGGCGGCACGACCTCGCCGCCGACCATGTTGTCGGTGATGTCGAGCAGCGCCGAGATGAAGATCTTGTACGCGGCGACGCCCTCGGCGAGCCAGGCGTCGCGGTCCACCGACGGGTCCGGCAGGTTCTTGGCGACGAAGCCGCCCTTGGCGCCGACCGGCACGATGACGGTGTTCTTGACCATCTGCGCCTTGACCAGGCCGAGGATCTCCGTGCGGAAGTCCTCGCGGCGGTCGGACCAGCGCAGGCCGCCTCGGGCGACCTTGCCGAAGCGCAGGTGGACGCCCTCGACGCGCGGCGAGTACACCCAGATCTCGAAGGCCGGGCGGGGCGCCGGCAGCTCCGGGATGGCCTGCGGGTCGAACTTCATCGACACGTAGGAGTGCTGCTCGCCCTGGGGGTTGAGCTGGAAGAAGTTGGTCCGCAGGGTCGCCTTGATCAGCGTGAGGAAGGACCGCAGGATCCGGTCCTCGTCGAGCGAGGCGACCTGGTCCAGGGCACCGTCCAGCTCCTCCAGCATCGCGTCGATCAGCTCGGTGCCGGCGGACTGGCGGCCGGGCGACATCCGCGCCTCGAACAGCGAGATCAGCAGCCGGGTGATGTGGACGTTGTTGCGGAGGGTGTCCTCCATGTAGTCCTGGCTGAAGGTGGAGCCGGCCTGGCGCAGGTACTTGGCGTACGCGCGCAGGATGACGGCCTGCCGCCAGGTGAGCTTGGCGCTCAGGACCAGGGTGTTGAAGTTGTCGTTCTCGGCGTCGCCCCGCCACACGGCGGCGAAGGCCTCCTGGAAGCGCTCGCGGGCGTCGTCGCCGAGGTAGTTGTCGCCGTTGCCGGCGACGGGCATGCGCAGGCCGAAGTCGTAGATCCAGGCGCTGGTGCGGTCGCTGCGGCGCAGCTCGTACGGGCGCTCGTCGGTGACCTCGACGCCGAGGCGCTGCAGCACCGGCAGGACCGCGGACAGGGAGACCTGCTCACCGGCGCGGTAGATCTTGAACCGGCGCTCGCCGGGGCCGGCGCCGACCGGCTCGTACAGGGACAGCGCGAACTCGCTGTCGCTGGCGGAGAGCCGCTCCAGGTGGATCAGGTCGGAGACCGCCATGCGCGGGGTGTGGTCGGCCTTGTAGCCCTCGGGGAAGGAGCTGCTGTACTTGCGCAGCAGTTCGGCGGCGTGCTCCTCGCCGAGCTCGGCGACCAGTGCCTCGCCGAAGCCGTCGGACCAGGAGCGGGCGGCCTCGACCAGGCGGCCCTCGACCCGCTCGACGTCGGCGTCGGTCAGCGCGGGCAGCTCGGTGCCCTGCGGGACGCGGACGACGAAGTGGATGCGGGAGAGGATCGACTCGGTGTTCCAGGCGGTGAAGTCGACGCTGGTGCCGCCGAGCTCCTCCTTGAGGATGTCCATCAGGCGCAGCCGGACGCCGGTGGTGAACCGGTCGCGCGGCAGGTAGACGAGGGCCGAGTAGTAGCGGCCGTACTCGTCCTGGCGCAGGTACAGCCGCAGCCGGCGGCGCTCCTGCAGGTACAGGACGGAGGTGGCGATCTCGCAGAGCTTGTCGACGGGGGTCTGGAACAGCTCGTCGCGCGGGTAGGTCTCCAGGATCTGGAGCAGGTCGCGGCCGTCGTGGCTGCTCGGCGAGAAGCCGGCGGCCTCCAGCACCTCGGCGACCTTGCGGCGGATGACCGGGACGCGGCGCACGGACTCGGTGTACGCGGCGGAGGAGAACAGGCCGAGGAAGCGGCGCTCGCCGATGACGTTGCCGTCGGCGTCGAACTTCTTCACGCCGATGTAGTCGAGGTACGAGGGCCGGTGGACGGTGGCGCGGCTGTTGGCCTTGGTCAGCACCAGCAGGCGGTGCTCGCGGGCCTTGGCGCGGGCGTCGGCCGGCAGCCGGTTGAAGGACGGGGAGACGGCGTGGGCGTCGTCCTTGCCGCTGTGGTGCGGGTCGGAGCGCAGGATGCCGAGGCCGGTGCCGGGCACGGCGGCGAGGGCGTCGCCGTCGACGAGGTTGTACTCGCGGTAGCCGAGGAAGGTGAAGTGGTCGTCGGAGAGCCAGCGCAGCAGCTCGCGGGCCTCTTCGAGCTCGTACTCGTGGAGGTCGGCGGCGGTCGGCTCGTCGGCGAGCCCGTCGGCGATGCGCAGCGCGGCGTCGCGCATCTTCTCCCAGTCCTCGACGGCCTCGCGGACGTCGGACAGGACGCGCAGCAGGTCGGCGGTGATCTGCTTGAGGTCGGCGCGGTCGGTCTCGCGGTCGATCTCGACGTGGATCCAGGACTCGACGAGGGAGTCGTGGGGGCGCGCGGTCTTCGGGCCGTGCGCGTCGCAGTCGGGGCCGAGGATCTCGATCAGCTTGCCGGCGACGTCGCGGCGGACGACGACCTGCGGGTGGATCACGACGTGGATGCCGCGGCCCTGGCGGGACAGCTCGTTGGTCACGGAGTCCACGAGGAAGGGCATGTCGTCGGTGACGACCTCGACGACGGAGTGGCTGGAGGTCCAGCCGTTCTCCTCGACGGTCGGGGTGTGCACGCGGACGTTCGCGGTGCCCTGCGGCCGGTTCTCGGCGAGCCGGTAGTGCGACAGCGCCGCCCCGAACACGTCGACGGGGTCCCGGTCGACGATGTCCTCGGGGGCGGTGTGCAGGTAGTAGCGCTGGAGATAGGCGAGCGTCGTGTCCCGGTCGGGCCGCTCTTTCTGCTCGGCACCGGTCGGAAGGAGTCCCCCGGCCGGGCTGTGCTCAGCTACCCGGGCCGCCCGCGCGAGCAGCTCGGCCTTTGCTTCGTCCAGCTTGGTCTGCATGTCCTCTGGCTCCTGTCGCGCGCCATTGCGTGACGTAGGTGAAGGAAGGTATGACGTAGCGCCGCGCAGCGGGTAGTCCGTCCGGAACCGACGCTATGTCGTCGTGAGAGCCGACCGGGAGGGATACGGCCAGAATCGGCCAGGCGTCCCGGCAGCGGGGACCAGCGAAGGCCCGGGCACGGTCGTGCGCCGGGCGCAGGCCGGGGGCGTCAGTGCCCCCGCGGACTATCGCGCTGATCACGGGTACCAGGCTATCTCGCCCTCCCCCCACCGCGTCACGGTCCGAATCTGTACAAAAGCAAGTCCGGAAGTTTGACGATGTGCGCAGTGACGTGGACCACCGCGCGTGCCAGTGCCTATTCGGCCAGCTCGCGAGCAGTGGCTACGGCCTCTGCCAGGCTGTCCACGACCGGCACACCGGCCGATTCCAGACTGCGGCGGCTGTGCGAACCTCCCGTGTAGAGGACGGCCCGCGCGCCCACGTGTGCGGCGGCCGCGGCGTCGTCGACCGCGTCCCCGATGAGGACCGTGCGCCCGGCGGTCACCCCGCCGGCCTCCAGGGCCGCCATGTGCCGGACCAGGTGGCCCGCCTTGGAGCTGTGCGAGGGGCCGGTGCGGCCGTCGACGCGCAGGAAGTGCCGCTCGATCCCGTACGTCTGCACCAGCGGCACGAGCCGGTCGTGGGGCGCCAGCGACAGCAGGGACTGGGTGGACCCGTCGGCCTGCCAGTCGCGGAGCAGATCCCGGGCCCCTTCGGTGAGCCCGGCGTCCTCGGCGGCGGCCCAGTAGTGGCGGTGGAACGCCTCGTCCATGACGGCCCACTCGGCGTCGGTGGGCAGCCGGCCCATGAGCCGCTCGTAGAACCTGGGCACCGGTACGACGTAGAGCTCACGGTAGCGCTCCAGCGTGATCGGCGCGAAGCCGAGCTCGGCGAAGGAGGCGTTCGTCGCCGTGATCACGGCGTCGATGTCGTGGAGCAGCGTGCCGTTCCAGTCCCAGACGATGTGGCGGGCCCCCGAAGTCGTGCTCATGCCAGCAGCCCGGGGATCTCCTGCACGCCGAACCACAGCAGCTCGTGGTCGTCGGCGCCGTCGACGGTGAACCGGGCGTCGCCGTCCCCCGCGTCGGCGGCCCCGACGGCCGCAGCGGCCGCCTCGACGTCCTTGACCGCGTCGTCGGCGTCCACGTGCACGGCGCCGGCCGCGGCCAGCCGGACCGGGCCGGCGACGGCGACCTGCCCGAGGGAGGCCTCGTCGATGCCGGGGACGGCGGTGACGGCCTTGTCGGCCACATCGAAGGCGACGACGACGCGCTTGCGGGGGGCGCCGGGGTCCTCGGCGAGCATCCGCAGGGAGGCGGTCGCGGCCCGGCCGAGGGCGGCGTACTCCAGCTCCTCGATGTCGTCCGACACGTACCACTCGCGCAGGCCCGGCGTGACGGCGTACGCGCGCAGGGGAGCACCGCCCAGCTCACCCGCCTGGTGCACCTCGGCGAGCCCGGGGAGGGTCAGGGGGACGTACACGCGCATGGCCGGCTGCTTTCGGTAGTCGGGAACGCCCTCAGGATACGACGGTGGCACAGCGGCGGCGGAAGACTGCGCGCGGTGACAGCCCCGGTCCCCCTTCGAGCTGCGCGGGCCGCGCCGGAGCGCGTCCACGGCGGCGCACCCCGCAGTCCCCGCACGGCGGCCGTACGGGGCGCGGGCCACCCGGATAGGTGAAGCGGCACGAGTCCGGCCGGACCGCCCCGGCTCCGTTGCGGAGCGTGTCGGTCGGCCGTAGAAGATCCCCAACGAAGTTACCGCCCGGTACCGCCGGGGCCGCACGTGGGGGACGACCGCATGACCACCAGGACCAGCAGGACCACGAGGACCACGACCGGGACCACCCGACCGACGAAGACCACCGGCCCCACCAGGACCACGGGACCGACAAGGCCGACCGGCCCGACGAGGACCACCGACACACCGAGGCCCCCCAGGACGGCCGGGACGACCGTGCCGGCCGGGCCCGCAGGAACGACGAGCCCGACCTCGGCGACAAGGCCCACCGAGCCGACGAGGGCCTCCAGGACGGCCGGGGCGACCGGGGCCACAGGGACGACGAGCCCGGCCGGGACGATGAGGACCACCGAGCCGGCGAGGGCCACCGGGCAGGCGGGGCCGGCCGGGACGGCGGGGCCCGACGCGGCGGCGAAGACGGCCAGGACGGTCGGGGCAGCCAGGACGGTCGGGGTAGCCGGGGCGGCCGGGAGCAGCGCCCGGCCGCCGGGGCGGCGCGACCAGCGCCGGCCCGGACCGCGGGAGGCCCGCCCGCGGAGCTCCCGCGGGCCCCACGACTGGTTCGCCGAGCGCCTGCTGGCGGTGATCAGCGGCCAGCGCCCCGTCCACTGCCTGCTCGGCCTCACCGTCGGCCCTGCCTACGAGCAGTTGGTGGGCCTGGCCCCGGTCGGCCCGCTGCGCAGCCGCCTGCGCCCCGTACTGCGCCGCTGCGGGCGCTTCCACCCGGGTCCGGGCGTGATCGAGGCGTTCGCCCGCATCGCCACGGGCGACCGCATCTCGGCGATGGCCTTCCGCCTGGAGCAGGGCCCCGACCTGCGCTGGCGCTGCGCAGCCGTCGAGATCCAAGGCCCGCTCCCCTGACCCCGCCCCCGCCGAAGCGGGACGGGCAGGACGGGCAGGACGGGCAGGGCGGGCCGGGCGGGCAGGACGCGCAGGGCGGGGCAGGGCCGGCCGGGCGGCCTAGAGGCCGGTCCACCAGGCAGCCCCGGTACCGGTGGCCGTGGCCACCAGCGCGACCAGCCAGACGGGGACGCGTTCGATCACGATGTGCAGCCCGCCGCAGCGCAGCTCGAACTGGGGCCGCTCCCGGCGGCGCTCAACTCGCTTTTCCATGACGGCAGTTAAGCACCACAAACGCCCCGTCCCTCAACGACTGTTTGTGTACAAAACCGCGGGGCGAAGTTCGACACTCCGCACAGGACGGGCGCCGGAAACGCCGCCGGGGGCCGGACACCCAGTCGGTGTCCGGCCCCCGGCGGGGTGCCTCTGCTGCTGCGGCGGCTTACTTCTTGCGGCGGCGGCCGCCGGCGGCCTTCTGCGCCTTGCGGCGCTCGGCGCGGGTCATCCCGTCGCCCTCCTCGGCCTCGAAGTCGCCCTCGACCACGCCGCCCTCGCCGTCCACCGTGGGGGCGGAGAAGTGCAGCCGGTCCGGGCGCTGCGGGGCGTCCAGGCCCTTGGCGCGGATCTCCGGGCGCGGGCCGGGGGCCACCGCCGGGGCGGCCTCCTGCACCGGGACCTCCTCGACCTGCTGCTCGACCTGGACCTCCAGGTTGAACAGGTAGCCGACGGACTCCTCCTTGATGCCCTCCATCATGGCGTTGAACATGTCGAAGCCCTCGCGCTGGTACTCGACCAGCGGGTCCTTCTGGGCCATCGCGCGCAGGCCGATGCCCTCCTGGAGGTAGTCCATCTCGTACAGGTGCTCGCGCCACTTGCGGTCCAGCACCGACAGCACCACGCGCCGCTCCAGCTCGCGCATGATGTCGGAGCCGAGCGCCTTCTCGCGGTCCTGGTACTGCTCGTAGATGTCGTCCTTGACCGACTCCGCGATGAACTCGGAGGTGATGCCGGCGCGGTCGCCCGCCGCGTCCTCCAGCTCGTCGACCGTGACCTTGAGCGGGTAGAGCTGCTTGAACGCGCCCCACAGCCGGTCCAGGTCCCACTCCTCGGCGAAGCCCTCGACCGTCTCGGCCGCGATGTACGCGTCGATGGTGTCGTCCATGAAGTAGCGCACCTGCTCGTGCAGGTCCTCGCCCTCCAGGACGCGGCGGCGCTCGCCGTAGATGACCTCGCGCTGGCTGTTGAGGACCTCGTCGTACTTCAGGACGTTCTTGCGCGTCTCGAAGTTCTGGGTCTCGACCTGCGACTGGGCGGACGCGATCGCGCGCGTCACCATCTTGTTCTCGATCGGCACGTCGTCCGGCACGTTCGCCATCGACATCACGCGCTCGACCATCTGCGCCTTGAACAGGCGCATCAGGTCGTCGCCCAGCGACAGGTAGAAGCGGGACTCGCCCGGGTCGCCCTGACGGCCGGAGCGGCCGCGCAGCTGGTTGTCGATACGGCGCGACTCGTGCCGCTCGGTGCCCAGCACGTACAGCCCGCCGAGCGCCTTGACCTCCTCGAACTCGGCCTTCACGGCCGCCTCCGCGCGCTGCATCGCGGAGGGCAGGGCGTGCGCCCACTCCTCGATGTGCTCTTCGGGGTCCAGGCCCTGCTGGCGCAGCTCGGCCTCGGCGAGGTCGTCCGGGTTGCCGCCGAGCTTGATGTCGGTACCGCGGCCGGCCATGTTCGTGGCGACCGTCACGGCGCCGCGACGGCCCGCCTGGGCGACGATCACGGCCTCGCGCTCGTGGTGCTTGGCGTTGAGGACCTCGTGCGGGATGCCGCGCTTGGACAGCTGGCGCGAGAGGTACTCGGACTTCTCGACCGAGGTGGTGCCGACGAGGATCGGCTGGCCCTTCTCGTGCTTCTCCGCGATGTCGTCGACCACGGCCGCGAACTTGGCGACCTCGGTGCGGTAGATCAGGTCCGCCTGGTCCTTGCGCTGCATGGGACGGTTCGTCGGGATGGGGACGACGCCCAGCTTGTAGATCTGGTGGAACTCGGCGGCCTCGGTCATGGCCGTACCGGTCATGCCGGAGAGCTTGCTGTAGAGGCGGAAGAAGTTCTGCAGGGTGATCGTGGCGAGGGTCTGGTTCTCGTCCTTGATGTCCACCCCTTCCTTCGCCTCGATCGCCTGGTGCATGCCCTCGTTGTAGCGGCGGCCGGCGAGGATACGGCCGGTGTGCTCGTCGACGATCATGACTTCGCCGTCGATGACGACGTAGTCCTTGTCCTTCTTGAACAGTTCCTTCGCCTTGATGGCGTTGTTCAGGTAGCCGACGAGCGGCGTGTTCACCGACTCGTAGAGGTTGTCGATGCCGAGCCAGTCCTCGACCTTGGAGACACCGGCCTCGTGGATGCCGACGGTGCGCTTCTTCTCGTCGACCTCGTAGTCGCCGGTCTCCTCGATGCCCTTCAGCGGGTTGCCCGGCTCGCCCCTGGTCAGGCGGGTGACCAGCTTGGCGAAGTCGCCGTACCACTTCGTGGCCTGGTCGGCCGGGCCGGAGATGATCAGCGGGGTACGGGCCTCGTCGATCAGGATGGAGTCGACCTCGTCGACCACGGCGAAGTTGTGCCCGCGCTGCACCAGCTCGTCCTGCGACCACGCCATGTTGTCGCGCAGGTAGTCGAAGCCGAACTCGTTGTTCGTGCCGTAGGTGATGTCGCAGCCGTACTGCTCGCGGCGCTGCGCCGGCGTCATGTTGGCCAGGATGCAGCCGACGTTCAGGCCCAGGAACTTGTGGACGCGGCCCATCATCTCGGAGTCGCGCTCGGCCAGGTAGTCGTTCACCGTGATCAGGTGCACGCCCTTGCCGGACAGCGCGTTCAGGTACGCCGGGAGCGTGCCGACGAGGGTCTTGCCCTCACCGGTCTTCATCTCCGCCACGTACCCCAGGTGCAGCGCGGCGCCGCCCATCAGCTGGACGTCGTAGTGCCGCTGGCCCAGGACGCGCTTGGCGGCCTCGCGGACGGTCGCGAAGGCCTCCGGCAGCATGTCGTCGAGGCTCTCGCCGTCCTGGTACCGCTGCTTGTACTCGTCCGTGAGCGCCCGCAACTCGGCGTCGGAGAGGTTGACGAAGTCCTCTTCGATGGAGTTGACCTGGTCCGCAATGCGGTGCAGTTTGCGCAGGATCTTGCCTTCGCCTGCACGCATGAGCTTGTTGAAGACGGACACCGAGGTTTGTCTCCTTGCCGGTCGGGCCTGGCACTGGTTCGTACGCGGGCACGGAGGGTGGGCCCCACCGCACCGGCCATCGTAAGCGAGGACACGGTCACGTCGGGAGGTCCGCCATGGCCGCGGGGCGGCATGCGCCCGGAATGAGAACGTACGGGGGGCGGCGAAAGTGCCGCCCTGCGCGAAAACTGGTCGCCCTGCCCGGGCCCCGCCAGCAGAATTCGGTCATGGAACCCACCGCCCTGGCCACCGAACGACTGATCCTGCGCCCCCACCGCCCCGAGGACGTCGACGAGGTGCTGGCCGCCTGCCAGGACCCGGAGATCCAGCGCTGGATCCCCGTTCCCGTCCCCTACCGGCGGGCCGACGCGGAGGCCTTCGTCCTGCAGACCACGGTGAACGGCTGGCGCGACGACACCGAGTTCAACTTCGCGGTACGGCTCGCCGGGCCGGACGGCACCGAGGGCCCCCTCGTGGCCTGCACGGCCGTGGTCCCCCGCGGCAGCCACGCGCACGAGATCGGCTTCTGGGCCGCCCCCGGCCACCGCGGCCGCGGCCACACCACCGAGGCGGTGCGGGCGCTGGCCCGCTGGGCCTTCACCGAGGCCGGCTGCGTCCGGCTGATCTGGCGGGCCGGCGTCGGCAACACCGCCTCCCGGGCCGTCGCCGAGAAGGCCGGCTTCACCGTCGAGGGCGTACAGCGGGCGGGCATGGAGCACCGCGGCACCCTGCGCGACTGCTGGGTCGGCGCCCTTCTCCCCTCCGACCTGGGGCTGCCGTCCCGGCTGCCGTACCTCCCTGCACCGGAGCAGGGACCCGCTGTCAGTGCCGGGGCCTGAGCGGGCTCAGTGAAGCCCGGTGCCGTACCGCGCCCCGCAGGGGCGCGGGGAACTGCGCGACCAGCCCCCACCGGCCCGCGGGTTCCTGAGCCGTGCACGGGCGGGCTGACGCGGGCGGGCGGGCCGACGCCCGGCCCCGTCCACCCCGCCCCGTGGCCACCACGGGCGCATCGGGATCGCCGGTTCCGTTGTCAGTGGCGTCCTCTAGGGTGCGGTCATGACGACCATGGTCCGGCTGTCCGCCGACGAAGCACGCCGCATCGCGCTGCGCGCGCAGGGGTTCCTCGGGGCCCCGGACCGGCGCGGAGGGGTGCGCGGGGTGCTGCGCCACCTGGGCGCCGTCCAGCTGGACACCATCTCCGTCCTGGCCCGCTCGCACGAGCTGATCCCGTACGCGCGCCTCGGCGCGGTGGGCCGCGGGGCGGTCGAGGAGGCGTACTGGTCGGACGGTCACGCCTTCGAGTACTGGTCGCACGCGGCCTGCATCCTGCCGATCGAGGAGTGGCCGCACTTCGCCTTCCGGCGCCGCGCCCGGCGGGAGCACGGCTACCGCTGGCACCGGATGAAGGACCGCGAGGGGTCCTGCGCGCTGGTCCTGGACCGGCTGCGGGCCGACGGCCCGCTCACCTCCACCGAGCTGGGCGGCGCCAAGAACGGCGGCCCGTGGTGGGACTGGTCCGAGACCAAGATCGCGGTGGAGTGGCTGCTCGACGCCGGTGACGTGGTCTGCACCGAGCGGCGCGGCTGGAAGCGGGTCTACGACCTGGCCGAGCGGGCGGTGCCGGACGAACTGCTGCACGACGACCTGGACGACGCCGAGTGCCTGCGCCGCCTGGTCGGCCTGGCCGGGAAGTCCCTGGGGGTGGGCACCCGCGCGGACATCGCGGACTACCACCGGATCAAGGGCGAGCAGTTCGACGCGGTGATCGCCGACTCCGGCCTGGTGCCGGTGGCGGTCGAGGGCTGGACCAAGCCCGCCTGGGCCGCCCCGGAGGCACTGGCTGCTCCCCCGCGCGGCCGGCACCGCACGACCCTGCTCTCCCCCTTCGACTCCCTGGTCTGGGACCGCCCGCGGACCGAGCGGATCTTCGGCTTCAGCCACAAGCTGGAGGCGTACGTACCCAAGCCGCAGCGCGTGCACGGCTACTTCGCGATGCCGCTGCTGGCCGGCGGCCGGCTCCAGGGGCGGGTGGACCCGGCCCGCGAGGGCCGCACCCTGGTGGCCCGGCAGCTGTCCCTGACCTCGCCGAAGGCGGCCCCGGCGATGGCCGCGGCGCTGCGCGAGGCGGCCGAGTGGGTCGGCTGCGACGACGTACGGGTGGAGCGCGCGCAGACCCCGCAGGAGGCGGCGGCGGTCACCGCCGAGCTGGCGGCCCTCTGAACACCGGAGCTCCTGGCGCCGGAGCTCCTGGCGCCGGAGGTCCTGGCACCGGAGGTCCTGGGCTCCGGCCTGAAAAGGCCTGCCGGCCGGAGCCCTAGCGGATCTCCAGGATCTTCTCCCGCATCGCGTAGACCACGGCCTCCATCCTGGAGTGCAGCTGCAGCTTCTCCAGGATGTTGCGGACGTGGTTCTTCACCGTGTTCTCGGAAATGAACAGCTCCTTGGCGATGTCCCGGTTGTTCATCCCGGTCGCGACGAGCTTGAGCACTTCCACCTCGCGGTCGGTGAGCCGGGGCGCGGGCACCAGCCGGCGCTCGTCCGTCCGCTGGATCATGGATTTGAACTCGGTGAGGAGTTTCGACGCCATCGAGGGGCTGATCTGCGACTGCCCGTCGGCCACTGCGCGGATGGCCGTGGCCACCTCGTCGGTGGAGATCTCCTTCAGCAGGTATCCGGTGGCGCCCGCCTTGATCGCGTCGTAGAGGTCCGCCTCCTCATCGCTGATCGTCAGCATGATGATTTTCGCGGAGGGGGCCACCTCCTTGATCGACGTGCACGCCTCGATCCCGCCGCGCCGGGGCATCCGCACGTCCATCAGCACGATGTCCGGCAGCAGGTCGGCCGCCTTGTCCACCGCCTCCGCGCCGTCCCCGGCCTCGCCGACGACCTGGATGTCCTCCTCCTGCGCGAGGACGATCTCCAGCCCGCGCCGGAACAGGGCGTGGTCGTCGACGACGAGCACCCGGATCGGCTCGCCACCGCCCTCGTCCTCGCGCACCGGCTCGAAACCGTCCGCCATCGTTCCTCCCCCTGCATGTGCCGAGCTGCCCCGGCCAACCCGGCGGACGCACCCGCCGGTTGACTGCCCGCCATGATTCCATGCCCGCGCCGCCCGCCGGGGGCCTCCGGGCGGACGCCTGGCGCATATCCGGTCACAGGGATGCCCCTGCCGGACACGTCGCGTCCGGCAGGGGCACCGCACGGAAACCCGACGCGGCGTCAGCCGCCCAGCGCTCCGCCCGCACCTCCCGGACCGGCTTCATCGGTGCTGGACGCCTGGTCGGAGTTGAGGTGGATCACGCCGTAGTCGTAGCCGTGACGCCGGTAGACGACGCTCGGCATCTTCGTCTCGGAATCGACGAACAGATAGAAGTCGTGGCCGACCAGCTCCATCTCGTACAGAGCCTGGTCGAGCGACATGGGGGACGCCGAGTGCGTCTTCTCGCGGACGAGGAGCGGTCCTTCGCCCTGTACCTCCAGAGACCCGATCCGGGTCGTGGGAATCGCGTCCGCTTCCTCGGCGGAGACCGGCATGCCGTGCCCGTTGAGGGTCGCGGCGTCCGGCACCGCGTCGGCGACCTCGGCCGCCGAAAGCCTGCCGCTGCCGCGGCGGGTGGCGCGCTTGTCGTGCTGCCTGCGCAGTCGGGCCTCAAGCTTTTCCTGCGCCAGATCCAGCGCCGCGTACGGGTCGGCCGCTGCGGCCTCGGCTCGGATCACCGGCCCGCGCGAACGCAGGGTGATCTCGACACGGTCGGAACGGTCGGCCTGCCGCGGGTTGTGCTCCTTGGACACCTCGACATCCATGCTGATGACCTTGCCGTCATACTTCTGGATCTTGTCCATGTTGAGCTTCTCCGCAACGTGCTTGCGGAACCGCTCGGGCACCTCGGTCTTGCGGCCCTTGACGACGATGTCCACGCAGAACTCCGTTCCCGGATAGCCCCGCCTCCACAAGGCGAAGCGTCTCCCTTTCGCACCAGGCTCCGGTGTTCACCGGAGCCTCGGACTTGGCGACTTTCACCTCCTCCTCCCCCATCGGCAAGATCTACACCCCACCGACTTCGGAGTCGAGAGACAGTCTCTGACACGAAGATTCAGCAACTGCGAAACGTGCGATCCGATGCGAGCCCCAGGGTCGCCAGTTCCTTACAACCGAACATATCTCTCCATGCCGGTTGTCGGCACCCGCTACCGGAACGTACCTCCGTTCAGGTGTTCAGTCCCTCTTGTTACCTGCAACGATGCGCCTTCCCCATCAGTTCCAAATCTATTCACAGGAATGTTGCTCTGTCCGGGTAGACGACCGGATTCGTACGAAAGAACCGGGCGGAGCCGCCACCACGGCCGCCCCCGCCACCGGCCCGGCCCCGGCCGCCCCCAGCGCCCGCGCCGCCTCCGCGAGCGTGGCCCCGGTCGTGATCACGTCGTCCACCAGCACGATCCGGGCCCCGGCCGCCGACCGCGCCCCGCCCCGGTACACCGCCAGCGCCCCGGCGAGGTTCGCCCGCCGCTCCCGCGCCCCCAGACCCGCCTGGTCGGCCACCGGCCGCACCTGGCGCAATACGGACGCCACCCGCGCGGGAACACCGGCCCTCCGCAGCCGCCCCGCGGCCGCCAGCGCGATCCTGCGCACCGGATCGTGCCCGCGCGCCCGTACCTGCCGGGGCGCCGAGGGCACGGGCACCAGAACCACCGCCGCCCCGGGCCCCACCGCTCCCGGTCCGGCCTCCCCCGGCCCGGCCGCCCCGCCGCCTGCCGCGCCCGCCGCGGCCGCGGCCGCGGCCACCGCCGCCGCCAGGGCCGCCCCGAGCGGCCCGGCCAGCGCCAGCGCCCCGCGTTCCTTGTGCGCGAGCACGACCGCCCGTACGGCGCCCTCGTACACCGCGGCCCCGTAGACCGGGGGCAGCCCCCGCGGCCCCCTGGAGGGCCGCACCGGGCCCGCAGCGCCCCCGTCCAGGGCCCGCCCGCAGGCAGCGCACAGCACCGCGCGCGGCTCCCCGCAGCCGGCGCAGGCCCCCGGCAGCACCAGGCCGGCGAGCTCCTGCCACCACCCCCGCATCCCCTTACTCTGCCCGGCCGCCCCGACGGCCCGCCACGCCTGTGGAAAAGGGGAACCCCGGCCGGGCCGAGGCCCAGCCGGGGTTCCTGCCGTTCGCTGCGGTCAGCCGCCGCTGCAGCGCGGTCAGCCCGGGTACACCGGCACGCGGCCGCCCGCCGCCACCGTGCGCCACTGCGCCCCCGGCGGCAGCCACACGATGCCGTCCTCGTCCGAGGCGGCCACGACGGGCTTGCGCTCGTCCTCCGTCGCCGCGACCGCGACCAGCCCCGCCGCCCCGGGCAGGCTCGCCGCGACCATCGACCCGTCCGCGAGCATGTACCGGGCCTGCACGACCCCGCCGTTCTCCCGGCCCACCACCAGCAGCCGGCCCCGCGGCGCCCAGCTCATCGCCGTCACGTCCGCCATCTGCGGCGCGGCCGGGCGCAGCTCGCGCACCGACACCGCGCCCGGCTGGTCGGCGCGGCCGCCCTCGGGCCGCTCGATCCGCCCGATGTACAGGCGCTTGCGGTTGTCCTTCTGCACCAGCAGCGCGATCCGCACCCCGTCCGGGGACGCCTTCAGCGCGGTGATCCGTCCGTCGCCCAGCCCCGCCACGTCTATCTTCTGCGCGGCGGTGGCGCCCGCGGGCACCCGGTACAGCGCCGCGTTCTGCGGGTCCTGGTCGGCGACCCACAGGTCGCCCGCCGCGTCCCAGCTCGGCGTGGACAGCCCGTTCGGCTTGGCGCTCTTGCCGGTGAACACCGGCTGCGGCATCGGGCCGGCCGTCGTCAGGCTCACCAGGTGCAGCCCGCGCCCGTCCTCCGAGACCACCGCCGCGCGCTTCTCGTCGTAGCTGACGGCCGCGGAGCCGACCTTGAAGGCGGGGGCGCCGGGCGGGTTCAGCGGCCCCGGCACCGGCTCCGGCCGGTACAGCTGGTCCTCGCTGTTCGCGTCGAGCTTCATCCGCACGAGCCGGTGGTCGGCGTCGACGTAGTACTGGTGGTCGGGGCTCGGCACCCGGTGCGCGATGCCCGCCGCGCCCGCCTCGGTGACCGAGCACAGCGAGGAGCCGTCCACACGCAGCACCTCGACCCGGTCCAGCCGGGACGCCGTCAGGTCCCTGACGGTGAACAGCAGTTGAGTGGCCATCTTCTGGCACTGCGGCTGCGCCACGTCGTTGGCCGCCTTGTTCAGCGGCACCTTCAGGGTGTTCTGCCCGTCGTACGCGAGGGACTTGGTGCCCTCCCGCAGTTCCGTGCCGGGCGGGAAGCTCGAAGTGGCCACCGGGCCCAGCCACTTGGACGGGCCGGCCAGCAGCGACTGCACCGTCTGCGTCGTGGGGTCCATCCGCGAGTCGGGGTCGTTGCGCTGGCGTACGTACACCGGGTCGGCGACGAGCGTGCCGCCGGCGAAGTAGTACTTGTTGACGGGCATGTAGATGCGCTGGAAGTCGGACTCGCTGAGCACCAGGCTCTTCGGCGGCGTCGCGATCCGCCACTGCTTGTTCTCCTGCACCAGCTGCAGGAACTCCTCGTAGCGGCCGCCCGTCGGGGCCGGCTGGTACGCGCTGCGCTCGTCCACCGTGGCGAGCATCGTGCCGGTCGTCTTGAAGCGGGGGCCGGCCGGGTCCTTCTCGCCCTGGACGGAGAACCGGTCGATGCCCCCGGAGAGGACGGTGACGGCCGCGCCGGGCTTCCAGCTCTTCGCCGCCTCCTCGGTGAGGTACTTGCGGGCGGTCTGCAGCTGCGGGTCGTCGCTGGTCATGGCCTCCAGGAAGCCGTCGACGATGTCCGTCGGGCTCGCCTTGTCGGCCGGCGGCACGCCGAACACCCGCACCTGCGAGTCGACGCCCTGCGAGGCCCGCACCTCGCGGATCTCGCCACTGTCGGGCATCGAGGCGCAGCCGGCGAGCAGCAGCGCGGCCGCGCCGGCGGCGCAGCCCGCGGCCGCGCGTGCCCGCGCCCGGGCGGCCGCCCGTGGCGCCGCCCCGCGGCCGACCCTGGCTGCGCGTACGGGCTCAGCGTCCACCTGCTCCATCCTCCTGTGCTGCCTGGTCGGCCGGCCGGGCCACGACACGGGCCCCGTTCCCCGGCAGGGCGGTCGGGTCGGCGGGCACCGGCACGGCCCCGGCGACCGCGGAGCGCGGCGGGATCGCCGCGATGTCGGGCCGGGCCGGGGCCTGGGCCCGGTTGCCTGCGGAGCCCTGCGGCCCGGAGCCGGACGGGCCCGTGCCGGAACCGGACTGCGGCCCGCCGCCGGCGGTGCCGGAGGCGGCGGCTGCCGCGTCGGCGGCGGCCTTGGCCCGGTTGGCCCGCGAGTCCTCGGGCTCCAGCGGGATCGGGGAGCCCCGCAGCGGCTCGTCGGCGGTCCGCGGCAGGGTCAGCCGGAACTGGGAGCCGCCGCCCGGCTCGCCCCAGGCCTGGAGCCAGCCGCCGTGCAGCCGGGCGTCCTCGACGGCGATGGACAGGCCGAGGCCGGTGCCGCCGGTGGTGCGGGCCCGCGCCGGGTCCGCCCGCCAGAAGCGGTTGAAGACCCGGGTGGCCTCGCCGGGCTTGAGGCCGACGCCGTAGTCGCGTACGGCGATGGCGACGGCTCCGCCCGCGGACGCGAGCCGGACCACCACGTCACGGCCCTCGCCGTGCTCCACGGCGTTGACGACGAGGTTGCGCAGCACCCGCTCGACGCGCCGGGCGTCGGCCTCGGCGATCACCGGCTGGGTGTCGCCGAGGACCCGGATCCGGGTGCCCTTGTGCTCGGCGAGCGGCTCGGCGCCCTCGACGACCCGGTGGACCACGTCGCGCAGGTCGACGGGCTCGGCCTCCAGGGCCGCGGCGCCCGCGTCGAACCGGCTGATCTCCAGGAGGTCGGCCAGCAGCGACTCGAAGCGGTCCAGCTGCCCGGCGAGCAGCTCGGCGGAGCGGGCGGTCACCGGGTCGAAATCGACCCGGGCGTCGTGGATGACATCGGCGGCCATGCGGACGGTCGTCAGCGGGGTGCGCAGCTCGTGCGACACGTCGGAGACGAACCGGCGCTGCATCCGCGACAGGTCCTCCATCTGCTGGATCTTGACCTGGAGGTTTTGCGCCATCTTGTTGAACGCCTCGCCGAGGCGCGCGATGTCGTCCTCGCCGGTGACCTTCATCCGCTCCTGCAGCCGTCCGGCCGACAGCCGCTCGGCGATGCCCGCGGCCATCCGCACCGGGGTCACGATCTGCCGTACGACGAGCCAGGCGATGGCGCTGAGCAGCACGACGACGAACAGCCCGGCGGTGGCGATCGTCGACTTGACCAGGTTGAGGGACTCCTCCTCCTGCGTCAGCGGGAAGAGGTAGTACAGGTCGTACGGGTCCCCGTTGATGTCGGTGAGCCGCTTGCCCACGACGAGCGCGGGCTCGGGTGATTTGTCCCCCGCCCCGTCCGTGTACTTGATCTGCGAGAACGTCTTGAACGTGCCGGTGGCCTGATTGACGGCCTTGCGCAGCCGCGGCGGGATGCTCGCGGTCGGGTCGACGTTGCCGGAGGCGCGGGCCCCCTTGACGCCGGACGCGCCGGACCCGCCCGGCTGCGTGCCCGTGCCCGCGGCCGGACCCGTCCCGGTCCCCGAGCCGTTGCCCGTGCCGGCGCCGAGGGCGACCACCTCGAACGCGGTCTGGCCGCCACTGGCGAGCTGTTTGACCAGCGAGTTCATCCAGGTGCTGGCGTCCCGGCCCACCTTGTTGTCGGTGACGTCGGGCCCGTCCACGGTCGCGGGCGTGTTGGCCTTCTCCTGCGCGACCGCGAAACCGCCCGCGGCCTGGCTCTGCGCGGCCTCCTCCTTGGCCTTGAGGAGGCCCTCGCTCACCTGCGCGATCACGACGAAGCCGAGCGCCAGCACCACGGCCAGCGACATCAGCATCGTCGCGGCGACCACCCTCAGCTGGATGTTGCGCCGCCACAGCCGGACAGCCGGCAGCAGCGGCCGGCGCACCAGTCGTACGAACAACCGCAGCACGGGCCCGCCGGGCGCTCCGTCCTGGAGCAGCCGGCCGGCCCGCAGGGCCCCCCAGCGGGAGCCGCCCCGCGGCCTGCCGGGCTTCACGTCAGCTCGGTCCTGCCTTGTAGCCGACACCACGCACCGTCACGACGATCTCGGGGCGCTCCGGGTCCTTCTCGACCTTGGAGCGCAGTCGCTGCACATGCACGTTGACCAGGCGGGTGTCCGCGGCGTGCCGGTAGCCCCACACCTGCTCCAGCAGCACCTCGCGGGTGAAGACCTGCCAGGGCTTGCGGGCGAGGGCGACCAGCAGGTCGAACTCCAGCGGGGTCAGCGCGATGGAGGTGCCGTCCCGCTTGACGGAGTGCCCGGCCACGTCGATGACCAGGTCGCCGATGGTGAGCTGCTCGGGGGCGGGCTCCTCCGACCGGCGCAGGCGGGCCCGGATGCGGGCCACCAGCTCCTTCGGCTTGAACGGCTTGACGATGTAGTCGTCGGCCCCGGATTCCAGGCCCACGACCACGTCCACCGTGTCGCTCTTCGCGGTGAGCATGACGATCGGCACACCGGACTCGGCCCGGATCAGCCGGCATACCTCTATGCCGTCCCTCCCGGGCAGCATGAGGTCCAGCAGCACCAGGTCCGGCTTCGCCTCCCGGAAGGCAGCCAGTGCCTTGTCACCGTCCGCTACGAACGACGGCTCAAAACCTTCTCCACGCAGCACGATGCCGAGCATCTCGGCCAGTGCGGTGTCGTCGTCGACGACAAGGACGCGTCCCTTCATGCTTGACATCATCCCATTAGCCAATCGTTACCCGGCGGTGAGCTGTCCCACAGCCAAAAAGGCTGGAAATCGACCCTCGAACCTGCGTGGGGAGCACACCGACCAGTCTGCCCCGGACTGGGGCGACAATTGAAGGCGGACCGGCGCAGATCGGGGGGACGGCCGGTCCGCACGCCGTTCCCACGTGGCACGATGGCAGCCGACCAGCGCCCCCGCCCCACCAGGTGCACGTGAAGGAGCGACGATGAACGACTCTCCGGGCCGGGCTGTGCCCGGACCCTCCCCGTCCGACGGTGAGCGGCCTGGCGCACCCGGCGGTCACCAGCAGGGCGAGGGCCCGCAGCACGGCGACACCGCGGCCCGGCCCCCTGCGGGCGGCCAGAAGTGGTCCGCCGAGCAGCCGCCGCCCGGCGAGTGGCAGAGCCCCGGCGCACCCCAGCCGACCCAGCCCGCCCCCGCCCCGGTCCCCCGGCAGCCCGCCCCGCCGCGCAGCTGGGCCTCGTCCGCGGACCCCGCGGGCTCCGCGGGCCCCGCCGGCGCCGGTCAGGCCCCGTACGGCGGCCAGTACGGCTATCCCGGCGGCCCCGGCCACTGGGGCAAGCCCCCGGCCGCCAAGCCGGGCACCATCCCGCTGCGCCCCCTCGACATGGGCGAGATCCTCGACGGCGCCGTCGCCACCATGCGCGGCCAGTGGCGCTCGGTCCTGTCGGTCTCCCTCGTCGTGGCGACGATCGTGCAGGTCGTCGACCTGCTGCTGAAGAAGTACGCGCTGGCCGACCTGCCCACCCCGGACCCCGAGGCCGGACCGGCCGCGTTCCTCGACGCCATGGGCGCCAGCCTGCTGTCCAGCAGCGCCAGCCTCTTCGTCCAGTTCATCGGCGGCATCCTGGCCACCGCCCTGCTCACGATGATCGTCAGCCGGGCCGTGCTCGGCCGCAGCTCCACCGTCGCCGAGGCCTGGCGCGACGCCCGCCCGCGGCTGCCGCACCTGGTCGGGCTGACCCTGCTGCTGGGCATCGGCGCGGCCGTCGTGGTCGCCGTGCTGCTCCTGCCCGCCGTCCTCGCCCGCAGCGTCGGCCTCGCCCTCCTCGGCGTCCTGGTCGCCTTCCCGCTGCTGATCTGGCTGGCGATCAAGTTCAGCCTGGCCTCGCCCGCGCTGATGCTGGAGAAGAGCAGCATCCCCACCGCCCTGCGGCGCTCCTCCAAGCTGGTCCGCGGCTCCTGGTGGCGCATCTTCGGCATCACAGCCCTCACCGCGCTGATCACCGGCTTCGTCTCCGCCGTGATCATCTACCCGATGCTCTTCCTGGGCGCCGCCCTCTCCGGCAGCGGGTTCAGCGGCTTCGCGGACGGCACCCTCCTCGACGACTGGACCTTCCTCGTCATCCTCGGCGTCGCCTCGGTCATCGCCCAGACCGTCACGCTGCCCATGCAGTCCGGCGTGACCGTCCTGCTCTACGTCGACCAGCGCATCCGCCGCGAGGCCCTCGACCTGGAGCTCGCCCGGGCCGCCGGCCTGGAGCACTACGGCACGGAACCGACGGCCCCGCTCACCGGAGGCTGACCGGACGATGACGGCCAGGGGGGACCTCATCACACGCACCACGGCGCTCCTGTCGGGGCAGCCGACACCACCGGTGACGACACCGCGCGAGCCCGCCCGCGAGGCGGCCGAACGCGAGCTGTCCAGGCAGCTCTACCACCAGGACGACCCGGGGCTGCTCCAGCGCGCCCTGGACCGCTTCTGGGAGTGGGTCGGCGACCTCTTCGACCGGGCCGGGAGCGCCACCCCGGGCGGCACCCTCGGCCTGGTCGCCATCGCCGTCTTCGCCGTCCTCGCCCTCGCCGCCCTGTGGTGGCGGCTCGGCACCCCCCG
Source organism: Streptomyces sp. NPDC090445 (assembly GCF_044769385.1). Lineage (NCBI taxonomy): Bacteria > Bacillati > Actinomycetota > Actinomycetes > Kitasatosporales > Streptomycetaceae > Streptomyces > Streptomyces sp. NPDC090445. Next base: position 259,600 of record NZ_JBIVXV010000008.1, read on the forward strand.
CCGCACCGCCACCGGCGGGGCCGCCCTCTTCGACGACGGCCCCGCGAGCGCCGAGGACCACCGCACCGCCGCCGACGCCCACGCCGCCGCGGGCCGCTGGAACGACGCCGTCCGGGAACGCATGCGCGCCATCGTCCGCTCCCTCGAAGAACGCACCCTCCTCGACCCCCGCCCCGGCCGCACCGCCGACGAGGCCGCCGCCGAGGCCGCCCGCGCCCTCCCCGGCCACGCCGCCGACCTGCACGCCGCCGCCCGCACCTTCGACGACGTCACCTACGGCGGCCGCACCGCCGACGCCGGCACCTACGCCCGCCTGCGCACCCTCGACCTCACCCTGGCCCGTACGAAGCCGCTCCTGACGGGATCCCCGGCATGACCGCCCCCTCCCCGACCCCGTCAGCGGCCCCGCCCGGCACTCCCGCCGCAAACACCCCCGGCATACCCGGCATACCCGGCACACCCGGCGCACCCGGCGCAGGCACCCCTGACACACCCGCCGCCCCCGGCACCCCCGCGCCCCGGCCCACCACCGCCTCCGGCGCCACCCCCGCGGCCGTGTGGCGCCGCGCCCGCGGCTACCTGATCGCCCTGGCCGTCCTCCTCACCGCGGCCATCACCCTCGCCGCCCTCTCCTCCGGCACCCACCACGGCCGCCTCGACCCCCGCTCCCCCGACCGCGAGGGCAGCCGGGCCGTCGCCGAACTCCTCCGTGCCCGCGGCGTCACCACCCGCGTCGTCACCACCGCCGACGAGGCCGCCGAAGCCGCCGGCCCCGGCACCACCCTCCTGGTCACCGACCCGGACCTGCTGGGCGGCCACCAGCGCCGCACCGTCCGCTCCGCCATCGACCTCTCCGGCGGCCGCACCGTCCTCCTCACCCCCGGCGCGACCGCCCTGGCCGACCTGGCCCCCGCCGTCCACACCGCCGGGAAGGCCCACGAGCGCACCCTCGCCCCCGGCTGCGCCCTCACCGCCGCGGCCACCGCCGGCCCGGCCGACACCGGCGACGGCCGCCGCTACAGCACCACCGCACCCGGGGCCACCGCCTGCTACCCCAGCGGCGGCCACCCCACCGTCCTCGTCCTGCCCGCCGGCACCACCGGCGGCGACACCGTCGTCCTCGGCTCCGAGCGCGTCCTGCTCAACGAGGACCTCGCCCGCGAGGGCAACGCCTCCCTCGCCCTGCAGCTCCTCGGCACCCGCCCCGACCTGGTCTGGTACCTGCCGTCCCTGGCCGAGCTCCAGGACGGCGACACCGAGGAGAAGTCCTTCCTCGAACTGATCCCGGCCGGCTGGAACTGGGCCCTGCTGCAGCTCTTCATCGCCGCCGCCGTCGCCGCCCTCTGGCGCGCCCGCCGCCTCGGCCCGCTCGTCACCGAGCGGCTGCCCGTCGCCATCCGCGCCTCCGAGGCCACCGAGGGCCGTGCCCGCCTCTACCGCAAGACCGCCGCCCGCGACCGCGCCGCCGTCGTGCTGCGCGCCGCCACCCGCGAACGCCTCGCCGCGCTGGTCGGCGTACCGTCCGCCCACACCCACGATCCCGCGGTCCTCGTCCCCGCCGTCGCCGCCCGCGTCGCGGAGCCTGCCGGCCGGGACCTGACCGCCCTCCTCTTCGGCACCGCCCCTGCCGGCGACGCGGCCCTCGTCGCGCTCGCCGACCACCTCGACGCCCTCGAAAGAGAGGTCCGCACCTCATGACGGCCACCACGGACAGCGCCCGCTCCTCCCTGGAAGCGATCCGCACCGAGATCGGGAAGGCCGTCGTCGGCCAGGACTCGGCCGTCACCGGTCTCGTCGTGGCCCTGCTGTGCCGCGGCCACGTCCTCCTCGAAGGCGTCCCCGGCGTCGCCAAGACCCTCCTGGTACGGGCCCTGGCCGCCTCCCTGGACCTGGACACCAAGCGCGTCCAGTTCACCCCGGACCTGATGCCCAGCGACGTCACCGGCTCGCTCGTCTACGACACCCGGACCGCCGCGTTCTCGTTCCAGAACGGCCCGGTCTTCACGAACCTCCTCCTCGCCGACGAGATCAACCGCACCCCGCCCAAGACCCAGTCCGCCCTCCTGGAGGCCATGGAGGAGCGCCAGGTCACCGTCGACGGGACCCCGCGCCGCCTGCCCGACCCGTTCCTGGTCGCCGCCACCATGAACCCGGTCGAGTACGAGGGCACGTACCCCCTCCCGGAAGCCCAGCTGGACCGCTTCCTGCTCAAGCTGAACGTCCCCCTCCCCTCCCGCGAGGAGGAGATCGGCGTCCTGACCCGGCACGCCGCCGGCTTCAACCCGCGCGACCTGCAGGCCGCCGGCATCCGCCCGGTCGCCGGAGCCGCCCAGCTGGAGGCCGCCCGCGACGCGGTCGCCGCCGTCGCCGTCTCCCCCGAGATCGCCGGGTACGTCGTCGACATCTGCCGCGCCACCCGCGAGTCGCCCTCCCTCAGCCTCGGCGTCTCCCCGCGCGGCGCGACCGCCCTGCTGGCCACCGCCCGCGCCTGGGCCTGGCTGACGGGCCGCGACTACGTCACCCCCGACGACGTCAAGGCCCTGGCCCTGCCGACGCTGCGCCACCGCGTCCAGCTGCGCCCGGAGGCCGAGATGGAGGGCGTCACCGCCGATGCCGTCCTCACCGCGATCCTGTCCCACGTCCCCGTTCCCCGCTGATGGCCGCCCTCACCGGACGCGCCGCCCTGCTCGCGGCACTCGGCAGCGTCCCCGTCGGCATCCTCGAACCGAGCTGGGCGGGCATCCTCGCGGTCAACGCGCCCCTCGCCGTGGCCTGTGCGGTCGACTACGCCCTCGCGGCCCCGGTCCGCCGCCTGGCCCTCGCCCGCTCCGGCGACACCTCGGTCCGCCTCGGCGACCCGGCGGAGGTCCACCTCACCGTCACCAACCCCGGTACGCGCACCCTGCGCGCCCGCATCCGCGACGCCTGGCCCCCCAGCAGCTGGCTGCCGGGCACGGAACAGCAGGCGTCCCGGCACACCGTGCGCATCCCGCCCGGCGAACGCCGCCGTCTGACGACCCGCCTGCTGCCGACCCGCCGCGGCGACCGGCGCGCGGACCGCGTCACGATCCGCTCGTACGGCCCGCTCGGCCTGCTCGCCCGCCAGGGCACCCACACGGTCCCCTGGACGGTCCGGGTCCTGCCGCCCTTCACCAGCCGCAAGCACCTGCCGTCCCGGCTGGCCCGCCTGCGCGAGATGGACGGCCGTACGAGCCTGCTGACCCGCGGCGAGGGCACCGAGTTCGACAGCCTGCGCGACTACGTCCCCGGCGACGACACCCGCTCCATCGACTGGCGGGCCACCGCCCGCCAGGACAAGGTCGCCATCCGCACCTGGCGTCCGGAACGCGACCGGCACATCCTGATCTGCCTCGACACCGGCCGCACCTCCGCCGGCCGGGTCGGTGACGCCCCCCGCCTGGACTCCGCCATGGACGCGGCCCTGCTGCTCGCGGCGCTGGCCTCCCGGGCCGGGGACCGCGTGGACCTGCTGGCCCACGACCGCCGCGCCCGCGCCCAGGTCCAGGGCCGTTCGGCCGGCGACGTCCTGCCGGCCTTCGTCAACGCCATGGCCACCCTGGAACCGGAGCTCGTCGAAACCGACGCCCGCACCCTCGTCTCGACCGTCCTGCGCAACGCCCCGCGCCGCTCCCTGGTCGTCCTCCTGACGAGCCTGGACGCCGCCCCGGTGGAAGAGGGCCTCCTGCCGCTCCTCCCCCGCCTCACGCAGCGCCACACGGTCCTGCTGGCCTCGGTAGCCGACCCGCACATCGCGCACATGGCCCGCTCCCGCGGCACGTTGGACGCGGTCTACGAGGCCGCGGCCGCCGCCCAGGCCCAGGCCCAGCGCCGCCGCACCGCGGACCAGCTGGCCCGCCACGGCGTCCACGTCGTCGACGCCACCCCGGACACCCTGGCCCCGTCCCTGGCCGACGCCTACCTGTCGCTGAAGGCCTCCGGCCGCCTCTGACATCCCCCTGTCACCCGTCCGGAGGACGGGTGACCCGCACACCCCCGTTCCCGGCCTCCCTGGTCCTGGCCTGCCCGTGTGACCGAACGCTGGACGCTGGAACTTGAGCCGGAGGTCCGCGCCTGGCTGGAGTCACTATCCACGAGTCACTTCAGGGCCGTGGAACGGCACGCGGACCGCTTGGCAGAGTCCCCCACCACCCTCGGCGAGCCGTACTCACGCCACCTGGACGGAGCCGTGCGCGAGCTCAGGTTCATCCTGGGGTCGGACTCGGTGCGCATCTCGTACTGGCTCGCCCCCGCTCGCCGTATCGTGTTGCTGACCGTCTTCAACAAGTCCCGCATGCGGGAAGAGTCACAGGTTCAGCGCGCGCTCTGGAAACAGAAGGAGTGCGAGTCCGAACACGCGCCGGCCGTCGACATGTTCCACCGTGCTTTCGAGGAGCAGTTGTGAGCAAGGGCTACCACACCCGGTGGGTCATCCCGGACGAGCATCGTGCATCCGCTGCTTACGTCGAAGCGGGCGCCGCCATTGCACTGGGCCAGGCGGTCTACGACCGGCGCACGTTCCTCGGGCTGACTCAGCACCAGCTCGCAGAGCAGGCCGGCCTCTCCGACGCGGAGATCGAACGCATCGAGGGAGGAGCCGTCACACCTGAGCTCGGCCTCCTTCACGCCTTGGCCCGCGCCCTCGATTCCAAGCTCGACCTCTCCATCGAGTCGGACGAGACCCATGTCGCCTTCAGCGAGCGCGCCGCCTGACCGACTGCCTGCCCAACTGATACAAAAACCTCTATAGCGGCTGGTAAACGCAGAAAAGCCCCGCACCGAACCCCCCGAGAGGGGTTTGGTGCGGGGCTTCCCGCAATGATTGTTCGGCGGCGTCCTACTCTCCCACAGGGTCCCCCCTGCAGTACCATCGGCGCTGAAAGGCTTAGCTTCCGGGTTCGGAATGTAACC